>NZ_JABDVY010000019.1:0-133321 GCF_019685025.1 Rhizobium sp. NZLR8
ATTGCGGGTGATGTGGGGGTGGGCGGTGTGCCTGTGGCACCCCCCTCTGTCCTGCCGGACATCTCCCCCACAAGGGGGGAGATCGGCAAGAGGCTTGGGCTTCCCACAAAAGAAACGTTTGAAGTTGCCGCACCTTCGGCCGAGCAGTTGGAGCGGGACCTCTCATCCCCGATCTCCCCCCTTGTGGGGGAGATGTCCGGCAGGACAGAGGGGGGTAACTCCACGTTCGATCCTCTCGACTGCGACATGGCCGCCCCCTGGACAGCCCCACGTCATGCCATCCTAGCAGATCTCCTCGACGCCCCCTGGCGCACCAACGGCGACACCGTCGAGCGCATCGAGCTCCTGGCGGCGAAGTTCGTTTCCGGCCAGATCGTCTGCCCTGAGAACTGGCCGGCGACGCGGGCGGTGCTTTCCGAGATCGAGACCCGCCTCAAGCCTTCGATCCTGGCCTGCGGGCCAGCCGAAATCGCAGGCCTTCTTAACGGCCTCGACGGCCGCTTCGTTGCGCCCGGCCCCTCCGGGGCGCCGACGCGCGGGCGGCCCGATGTGCTGCCGACGGGCCGCAATTTCTATTCGGTCGATAGCCGCGCCGTGCCGACGCCGGCCGCCTACGAACTCGGCAAGAAATCCGCGGAACTGCTGGTTCGCCGCTATGCGCAGGATCACGGCGAATGGCCGGCTTCCCTAGGGCTGACAGCCTGGGGCACGTCGAACATGCGCACCGGCGGCGATGACATCGCCCAGGCGCTGGCGCTGATTGGCGTCAAGCCGCTCTGGGACATGAGCTCGCGCCGCGTCACCGGCTACGAGATCATACCGCCGGCAATGCTCGGGCGGCCGCGCGTCGACGTGACGCTCAGGATATCCGGCTTCTTCCGCGACGCTTTTCCCGAGCAGATCGCCCTGTTCGACAAGGCGGTCCGCGCCGTCGGCGCGCTTGAAGAGGACGAGGCCGACAATCCGATCGCAGCGCGCATGCGCGGCGAGGCGGCAAGGCTTGCCGCAGCCGGCCTCGACGAGGTCTCGGCCAGAAGGCGAGCGGGCTACCGGGTGTTCGGCTCGAAGCCCGGCGCTTATGGCGCGGGGCTGCAGGCGCTGATTGACGAAAAAGGCTGGGAGCGGCGCGCCGATCTCGCCGAGGCCTATCTCGTCTGGGGCAGCTATGCCTATGGCGCCGGCGAGGAGGGCAAGGCCGAACGCGGCCTGTTCGAGGAGCGGCTGCGCTCGGTGCAGGCCGTCGTTCAGAATCAGGATAATCGCGAACACGATCTGCTCGACAGCGACGATTATTACCAGTTCGAAGGCGGCATGGCGGCGGCGGCGGAACAGCTCGCCGGCGCCCGCCCCTCGATCTATCACAACGATCATTCCCGGCCGGAACGGCCGGTGATCCGTTCGCTGGAAGAGGAGATCGGCCGCGTCGTGCGCGGGCGCGTCGTCAATCCGAAATGGATATCGGGCGTCATGCGCCACGGTTACAAGGGTGCGGCCGAGATTGCCGCCACCGTCGACTATCTCTTCGCCTTTTCGGCGACGACGGGTGCAGTCGGCGCCCATCATTTCGAGGCGGTATACCAGGCCTTCGTCGCCGATCCCATT
This sequence comes from Rhizobium sp. NZLR8, assembly GCF_019685025.1. Classification (NCBI taxonomy): domain Bacteria; kingdom Pseudomonadati; phylum Pseudomonadota; class Alphaproteobacteria; order Hyphomicrobiales; family Rhizobiaceae; genus Rhizobium; species Rhizobium sp. NZLR8. The sequence continues at coordinate 1,603 of NZ_JABDVY010000019.1, forward strand.
GTGAGTACCTTCATGATGGAGAAGAACCCGGCAGCATTCGACGAGATGAAGGAGCGGCTGTGCGAGGCGATCGACCGCAGCCTCTGGACGCCGCGCAGCAATTCGGCCCGGTTCGACCTGGCCGCCAACAATAGAACAAGGTGAACCGATGAGCGACGAGACACCGGAGAGCGCGATCCCAGAAGGCGAAGCTGGAAAGGACGATGCGCGCCATGCCGAGAAGATGGCGAAGAAGAAGGCCGCCCGCGACAAGATCATGGCGACCAAGACCGATGGCAAGGGGCTGATCATCGTCCACACCGGCAAGGGCAAGGGCAAGTCATCGGCCGCCTTCGGCATGATCTTCCGCCACATCGCCCATGGCAAGCCCTCTGCCGTCGTGCAGTTCATCAAGGGTGCGATGTGGACCGGCGAGCGCGATCTGATCGAGAAGCATTTCTCCGATCTCTGCCAGTTCCACACCATGGGCGAGGGGTTCACCTGGGAAACGCAGGACCGCGCCCGCGACGTTGCCGCCGCCTCGGCTGCCTGGGAAAAGGCCAAGGAGCTGATCCGCGACGATCGCTATTCCATGGTGCTGCTCGACGAGATCAACATCGCGCTACGCTACGACTATCTCGATATCAACGAGGTCGTGGAATTCCTGAAGAACGAGAAGCCGCCCATGACGCATGTCGTGCTGACGGGGCGCAACGCCAGGGAGGAACTGATCGAGATCGCCGACCTGGTGACCGAGATGGAACTGATCAAGCATCCGTTCCGCTCCGGCATCAAGGGCCAGCCGGGCGTGGAATTCTAGGCATCAGTTGAGAGAGAGGCCGCGCAGGATCGCGGCCGTTTCCTCATCCGCCGGGAAGAAGGATTCCACGGCCAGTTCCGACAGAGTGATGTCGACGGGCGTGCCGAAGACCGTGGTCGTCGAGATCAGGGATAGCAGACCGGCCTTGGTCGAAAGCTTCAGCGGAATGGCGATGCCGGCGTGGTCGGTATGCGCATCGTTCGCCGCTTCGGGCGCCGGATAGGACAGCAGTTCGTTCAGCAGCCTCTCCAATACCGGATCGCCCGAAGCCGATATTTGCTGACGCAGCCGGTCGATAAGGTGGGCGCGCCATTCCGGGAGGTTTGCAATGCGGGGCGCCAGTCCTTGCGGGTGCAGGCTGAGGCGCAGCACATTGACTGGCGGTTCCAGCAGGGAGGGATCGGCAATGCCTGAGATGAGCGGCGCCAGCGCCGCGTTGGAGGCAATGAGCGTCCAGTGGCGGTCGATCGCGAGCGCCGGGAAAGGCTGATGAGTTTTCAACACCATGTCGATGGCGCGGCGCGCCGGTTCCAAGGCGGGATCGTCGAGTGCACGCTCGGTAAAGACGGGAGCGAAACCCGCCGCCAGCAGCAGCGGGTTCCGGTCGCGGAGCGGCACGCCGAGGCGTTCGGCAAGATGCAGCAGCATGTCGCGGCTCGGCGTCGAGCGCCCGCTCTCGATGAAGCTCAGATGCCACTGCGAGATATCTGCCTCCAGCGCCAGGTCGAGCTGGCTCATCCGGCGGCGCTGGCGCCATCCGCGCAGATGATCTCCAAGAGGGCGGGCGGTCGGCTTCATCAGGCAGCTTCCGGCAATTGGTCGATGAAGCCGCGGACGGATTTCAGTTTGCCGTCTTCGAGTTCGGCAAAATCCGTGCCCTTGATCAGTGCTTCGCCATTGGCAGGTCCGAGGCCCCAGGAGAAACGCAGATTGTCGCCATAGCCGTCAGCCGTGCCGATCAGTTCGAAACGGAAACCGGGGAAACGGTTCTGCACGGCCTCCACCAGCGAATTGATCTGCTCGTGGCCTTCGCCGCGCATCAGCGGATCGATGTAGGTTGCGGCTTCCGCCCAGCTCTCGGCGATGAGAGCGCGGCGGCGAGCCGCATCCGTCTCGTTCCAGATGGCGAGGTAGCGCTCGGCATTGCTGTTTGCATCGTTCATCGGGTCATCTCCTTTTGATCGCCCGTCATTCAGGCAGGGCGATCATGCGGGAAGGTGGTGCACCCTATCAATTACGCCAGAGGTAATGGAAGACGGCCAAGCGTCTCCGTCAGATGCCGAGCCACAAGCGCAGCGGATTTGCCGGGTCGGCGAGGAGCTTGACCGCCAGGGCGACGCACACGATCACCAGCAGCGGCTTGATCAGCTTCGAACCGATGCGCATGGCAAGGCGCGAACCGAGCTGCGCGCCGAGGAACTGGCAGATGCCCATCAACAGGCCGATCTTCCAGAGTATCGCGCCAAAGCTTGCGAAGACAATCAGCGCGCCGAAATTCGAGCCGAGATTGAGAAGCTTGGTGTGGGCGGTTGCCTTCAGCACGCCGAAGCCGGCGAGTGTGACGAAGGCGAGCATGAAGAAGGAGCCGGTGCCCGGGCCGAAGACCCCGTCATAAACGCCGATGGCCGGGACCAGCGTCAGGCCGAAGGCGAAGGGCGTGATGCGGCGATGGGTATCGACGTCGTTGAGGTTCGGCTTGACGGCAAAGAAGATCGCGATCGACAGCAGCAACACCGGCATGATCGCCTGCAGCACCTGTCCGGGTACGATCGTGGCAAGGGCAGCGCCGAGCGCCCCGCCCATGACCGCCATCAGCGCCATCGGCAATTGTTCGCGAAGCTGCACGTGGCCCTTGCGGGCATAAGCGAGCGTTGCCGAGGCGGCACCAAAGATCGACTGCACCTTATTGGTGCCGAGCGTCTGCAGCGGCGGAATGCCGGCAATCAGCATGGCGGGAACGGTGATGAGGCCGCCGCCACCGGCAATCGAATCGACGAAACCAGCAAAAAAGGCCGCCGCGCAGAGCAGTAGAAGCAGATGGAAGGTGATATCGGGCAAGACGGAGTTCCGGAGGGGCTTTCAGGCCGCCTTCTTGCATTTCCCGCCTCGGGCTGCAATGGCTGCAAAGGACATGGCAAGGCGCATTCGGCAGCAACATGAGCGACATTACCTTCGACAGGAGCAGACATCACGTGCTCGGGCTCGGCTGCGAGCGCAAAACGCCGCCCGCTGAAGTGCTGGCACTGGCCATCGAAGCGGTTGAAGCGGCCGGTATCATCGGGGCGGAGCTTGCTGCCATTGCCTCGATCGACAGCCGTTCCGAAGAAGCGGCGATCCTTGCCGTTGCCAGGCATTTTGCCGTGCCCGCCGTCTTCTTCGATGCGCCGCGGCTGGAAGAGGAAACGCCGCGGCTTAAAAATCCCTCTGCCATCGTCTTTGCCCGTGTCGGCTGCCATGGCGTGGCGGAATCCGCGGCACTTGCGGCCATTGGAGCGGATGCGGAGCTGCTGCTCGGCAAGATCAAATCCGCGCATGCGACAGCGGCGATTGCCGGCATCGGGTTGCGGAAAGCCTGACGGGCGTTATGGTGGCCACACGTTGCGACGCCGTCCGGCAGCTTCGCGATCTACATTTAGAGGATATCAATGCACAAGGTCATTTATGACACGGATCCGGGCGTCGATGACGCCATGGCGCTTCTTTTCCTGCACCGCCACCCCGAAATCGATCTGATCGGCATCACCACCGTTTTCGGTAACGCCTCGGTCGAGACGACGACACGCAATGCGCTCTTCCTCAAGCGCGATTGGAATATTCCGGCACCCGTTGCCAAGGGCGCCAGCGTCACCATCGACCCCTCGCGCGCCGAGCGGCCCTGGCCGGCCATGGTGCATGGTGACAATGGCCTCGGCGATATCGACGTGCCGGAGACGATCGACCTGCCGCTCGATCTGCGCCCGGCGCATCGCTTCATCATCGATACCGTGCGCACCCATCCGGGCGAAGTGCGCCTCGTCGCTGTCGGGCGGATGACCAATCTGGCGCTGGCGCTGAAGGAAGCCCCCGAGATCGCAACGCTGGTCAAGGACGTCGTCATCATGGGCGGCAATTTCTATGTGCCGGGCAATGTCTCGCCGGTCGCCGAGGCCAACATCCATGGTGATCCCGAAGCTGCGGATATCGTCATGACCGCGCCCTGGAAGGTGACCGTCATCGGCCTCGACGTCACCGCGGTCACCACGATGAGCCGCAGCTATCTTGGCGAGATGGCGGCCAAGGGCGACAAGGCGGTCAAACAGCTCAATGAACTCTCGCAGTCCTACATCGATTTTTACAAGCATGCGGTTGAGGACGGCATGATGGTGCATGACAGCTGCGCCTCAGTCTATGTCGTGGCGCCCGAACTGTTCTCGTCGATATCGGGTGCGGTGCGTGTCGTCTGTGGCGGCATCGCCGACGGCCAGACCATCGTAAAGCCGGACGGTCGCCGTTTTCCGCCGGGTGACTGGGATGGCCTGCCGAGACAGATCGTCTGCACCGGCATCGAATCGAAAAAGGTTATCGATCTCATCCGCGACACGCTGCTCAGGGCCTGACCGATTGGAAGACCGGCCGCTTCGCGGCCGGTCGTCGCGACTATATGATAATATATTCATATTGTTATTCGGGTTTTCCGAGAGTTTGATTCCGCTTCCTAGCAAAGTGAGTCATGGTCATCTCGGCAACTTCCGGTGAGACAGGGCGCCCGGCGGATCTAAAACAAACAGGTGCGCATAATGTCGTCCGAAAACCGCTTACACTTTTCGGCATCATGCTCTAGATCAGCAAGATGATCGATGCCGCATTCTCCCATCTTCCGGCGCTGGAGCCGGGCACCGTCTGGCTGGTCGGTGCCGGTCCCGGCGATCCCGGGCTTTTGACGCTGCTCGCCGCAAGAGGGCTTTCCGAGGCCGACGTCATCGTGCACGACGCGCTGGTCAACGAGGAATGCCTGGCGTTGGCGCGGCCGGAAGCGGTGGTGGAATATGCCGGAAAACGCGGCGGCAAGCCTTCGGCCAAACAACGTGACATCTCGCTGCGGCTGGTGGAACTGGCATGCGCCGGCAAGCGGGTGCTGCGGTTGAAAGGCGGCGATCCCTTCGTCTTCGGCCGCGGCGGCGAAGAAGCGCTGACGCTGGTCGAGCACAATATCCCCTTCCGCATCGTGCCCGGCATCACCGCCGGCATCGGCGGGCTTGCCTATGCCGGCATCCCGGTGACGCATCGCGACATCAACCACGCCGTGACCTTCCTCACCGGCCATGATTCCTCCGGCATCGTGCCCGACAGGATCAACTGGGAGGCGATCGGCCGGGGCTCTCCCGTGATCGTCATGTATATGGCGATGAAACACATCGCCGAGATCAGCGCCCGGTTGATCGCCGCCGGCCGGGAGCCTACCGAACCTGTCGCCTTCGTCTGCAACGCTGCCACCGGCCGGCAGCAGGTGCTGGAAACGACGCTGGCCGAGGCGCCCGCGGCCATCGCCACTGCCGGGCTCGAACCGCCAGCCGTGGTCGTCGTCGGCGAGGTGGTGCGGCTCAGAGCCTCGCTCGATTGGCTCGGCGCGCTCGCCGGACGGCGGCTGCAACCCGATCCGTTCCGCCGGTCCGGCAAGGTGCTGACATGAGCGGCCTCCTGATCGCAGCGCCGTCCTCCGGCGCCGGCAAGACGACGGTGACGCTCGGATTGCTCAGGGCGTTGCGCCGGCGCGGCATCGCGGTCGCGCCCGGCAAGGCCGGTCCCGATTATATCGATCCCGCCTTTCATGCGGCCGCAAGTGGCACGCCCTGCCTGAATTTCGATCCCTGGGCGATGCGCCCGGAGCTGATCTCGGCCAATTCAGCCCTTCACCGTTCCGGCGACCGCATCCTCGTCATCGAGGCGATGATGGGACTTTTCGACGGAGCGGCCGACGGAAGGGGAACTGCGGCCGATCTTGCCGCTCAGCTCGGCCTGTCCGTGGTGCTGGTCGTCGATGCCTCGCGCATGTCGCAGTCAGTGGCGCCGCTGGTATCAGGCTTTGCCGGCTTCCGCGCCGATGTCCGCGTCGCCGGCGTCATCCTTAACAAGGTTGGCAGCGACCGGCACGAGGCGATGCTGCGCCAGGCGCTCGAAGCGATCCGCATGCCTGTTATCGCCGTAATCGGCAGCGACAAGGCGCTCGCCTTGCCGGAGCGCCATCTCGGTCTCGTCCAGGCCAGTGAACACACCACGCTCGATAATTTCATCGACCATTCGGCGGATGCCGTTTCCGAGGAATGCAATTTCGAATTCCTGCTGCGCATTGCAAGGCAGGGGCTCAACCGGCCGTCTGCCGCCAATATCGACCGGCTGATGCCGATCGGCGCCCGCATCGCCGTGGCGCGCGATGTCGCCTTTGCCTTTTCCTACGAGCATATGCTGCTCGGCTGGCGTCGCCGCGGGGCTGATATTTCGTTCTTCTCGCCGCTCGCCGACGAGGCGCCGACCGGTGACGCCGATGCGATCTATCTGCCCGGCGGCTATCCCGAGCTGCATGCCGGGCGGCTTTCGGCGGCGCAGAATTTTCGCGCCGGCATGCTCGACGCGGCGGCACGCGGCATCAGGATTTACGGGGAGTGCGGCGGCTACATGGTGCTCGGCGATGGGTTGATCGATGCGGGCGGAAAGCGCCACGAAATGCTCGGCCTGCTGCCCGTCGTCACCAGCTATGCCGAACGCCGACGCCATCTCGGCTACCGCCGTGTGACACCGCTCGACGGCGCCTTCTTCGCGCGGACGATGACCGCGCATGAATTCCACTATTCCACTGTTGTGTCCGAGGGCGAGGGAAAGCGGCTGTTTGCAGCGCAAGATGCGCTCGGAACCGATCTCGGTGCTGTCGGGTTGCGGCGCGGCCAGGTGGCGGGGTCCTATATGCACCTGATCGATCTTGCGAGAGCTGCCGCATGAGCGCGCCCATCGCCCACGGCGGCGGCATCACCGCTGCTGCCGCCGCCTTCGGCGGCAGGCCGGAAGACTGGCTCGACCTTTCCACAGGCATCAATCCGTGCCCCGTCGCCCTGCCTGACGTTCCGGCAAGGGCATGGCACCGCCTGCCGGACGGCCATCTCGCCGATGAGGCAAGGCATGCCGCGTGCGAGCATTACGGCAGCGGGGCGATCCTGCCGCTGCCGGTGCCCGGAACGCAATCGGTGATCCAGCTTCTGCCGCGCCTGCTCCGGCAGGACAGGCAAGTCTCTTTGACAGACAGAGTTGCCGTGACGGACGACAAAGTCGCAGTGACGGACGACAAAGTCGCAGTGGTGTCGCCGACCTATGGCGAATATGTGCGCGCCTTTGCTTCGGCCGGTTGTGCCGTCGATGCGGTCGGCGATGTCGCGGCGATCGGGGCCGAGCATCGGCTGGCCGTCGTCGTCAATCCGAACAATCCGGACGGCAGGGTCTGGCCGGCCGAAACGCTGATTGCCCTGCACGACAGGATGAAGGCGGCAGACGGGCTTCTCGTCGTCGATGAGGCCTTCGGTGATACCGATCCGGCGCTGAGCCTAGCAGCCCAAGCGCAATCACTTTCCAACCTGATCATCTTCCGCTCCTTCGGTAAGTTCTTCGGGCTTGCCGGTCTCCGGCTCGGTTTTGCGATTGCGCGCCAAGATATTCTCGAGCGTTTCGAGAACTGGCTCGGCCCTTGGGCAGTCTCGGGCCCGGCTCTTTCGATTGCAGGTTCGCTGTTGCGTTCGGACGTGTCTGCAATCCGCGCCCGCATCGATGAACGCTGCGCCGGCCTGCATGCGGTGCTGACTGCGGCCGGATTGCGGATATCGGGAGGAACGGCGCTGTTCACTCTTGTCGCCGACGGCAGGGCGAGCGACATTTACACCCATCTCTGCCGCCATCATATTCTCGTCCGCAAGTTCGACTATGCGCCGGATCAGCTGCGTTTCGGGTTGACGCCGGATCCGGCGGCGGACCGACGACTTTGCGAAGCCCTTCAGAGATTTGAGCGATGACGATCGACGAAAACCTTCTCGTGCTGCTTCTGGCGCTGCTGCTCGACCGGATCGCCGGCGATCCGCAATGGCTGTGGTCGCGGGTACCGCACCCCGTCGTCATCTTCGGCGCGGCGATTTCCTATGCCGACCGGCAACTCAACTCCGCAAGTCTCACCGGCTCCCGACGCCGAATGAACGGCGTCGCCGCCATCCTGGCGCTGCTGCTGCTGGCGGTGGCCGCGGGCTTCGTGTTCAACCGGTTCTTCGCGCTGTTCGGTCTCGCCGGCATCCTGCTCGAGACCGGATTGGTGGCGATCTTCCTGGCGCAAAAGAGCCTTGCCGATCACGTCGCGGCGGTCGCCGTCGCCCTGCGCGACGTGGGGCTTGCCGGTGGACAGGCCGCCGTTTCTCAGATCGTCGGGCGCGATCCTGAAACGCTGGACGAGCCGGCGGTGTGCCGCGCGGCGATCGAAAGCCTGGCCGAAAACTTTTCCGACGGCGTCGTCGCGCCGGCGCTCTGGTATGCCGTCTTCGGCCTGCCGGGCTTGCTCGCCTACAAAATGCTGAACACGGCGGATTCGATGATTGGCCACAAGTCGGAAAAATATATCGATTTCGGCTGGGCATCGGCCCGGCTCGACGATATCGCCAACTGGCCGGCCGCGCGTTTCTCCATCCTGCTGATCGCCGCCGGCGCCTGGGTCCGGCGCGGTACCAGCGCCTGCCGCCAGGCGGTTCGCGTGGCGATGCGCGACGGCGGCCTGCACCGTTCGCCGAATTCCGGCCGGCCGGAGGCGGCAATGGCCGGCGCTCTCAACGTCCAGCTCGCCGGCCCGCGCATCTACGGCGGTGTCATCGTGACGGAGCCGATGATCAACAACGCTGGCCGGGACATAGCTACCGCCGGCGACGTCGAAGACGGCGTATCGGTGTTTTATGCCAGCTGCATGGTGCTCGCCGGTCTGACATTCGGGTTGTTTCTGTGTTTTCTGTAGGGTGCTACGCACCGCGGACACACCGCGGTGGACAGCTCCGGCTCAAACGTTTATGCGAAACGCCTCATACCTCCATCAGACCGGAAGCAGAGCAATGACAGTTCAGGTTGAATTACCGTGCCCGAAGTGCAAGAGCACCAAGATGAAGTTCGAGCGTCCGGAGATTCGGGAGACGGATATTATCACCTGTGCCGCTTGCGGTCATAACCTCGGCACCATGGCCTCTATCCGAGAGAAGATGAACAAGGCCTACCAGCGGCTGAACCCGCCCTCGGTTCCACGCAAGCTCCAGTGAAGTGGGCCGCTGTCCTGCGGCGGCGTTTCCGGCTTAAACATGTTAAAATTGTGATTACCATTCGGGTTAAAGCTATATAATAAGTATTGCCGTAGTCTCTCTTTCGCGATGGCGCAATTAAACTGCGCGGGTTCGAAGAGGGGTATCATGAAGACGATTTTGGCGGCCGCCGCCGCAAGTTTATTGCTGCAATTTTCTCCCATTGCCGCTCAGGCAGCAACGCTGGTCGCCAATGTCAGCATTGGCAAGCAGACGATGACCGTCACCGAGAACGGCTTCGTCAAGTATCGTTGGAAGGTTTCGACCGCGCGCAACGGCTATGTCACGCCGACCGGTTCGTGGAGCGCCAAGTGGCTGTCGCGCGATCACCGTTCCCGGAAATACGACAATGCACCGATGCCCTACGCGGTGTTCTTCAACGGCGGTTACGCCGTCCATGCCACTTTCGACCTGAAACGCCTGGGCCGGCCGGCCTCGCATGGCTGCGTCCGCCTGCATCCCGACAATGCGGCCGAGTTCTTCTCGCTGGCGCGCCAAGCCGGCCTTGCCAATACCCGTGTGGTGATTACCCGCTGATTTTCTTTTCCAGCTCATCCATATCGGGGACAACGATATGTCGGAAGTTCTCGATATGGATGACGCCGCTCTTGCGCAGCCTAGTCATCTGGCGGCTGACGGTCTCGATCGTCAATCCGAGGAAATCGGCGATCTCGGCGCGTGATAGCGGCAGGTCGAAGGCGGTGCTCGTCGCCGTTTGCGGTTCGACGTGCGTGGCGATGAGGTGAAGCAGGCTTGCGACCTTTTCCTCGGCGGTGCGCCGGCCGAGCGTCAGCATCCATTCGCGCGCGACATCCAGCTCTTTCAGCGCCTGATCGTGCAGGCTGCGCTGCAGCTCCGGCGCCTCCGATATCATACGGTCGAGCAGGTTACGGGGGAAGACACAGATCTCCGTGTCGGTCGCGGCCTCGGCCGACAGCGTGCTTTCACGCACGAAGGGTCTGCCGACGAAATCGGAGGCGAATTGCAGGCCAACGATTTGCTGGCGTCCGTCCGGCATCACCTTGCAGAGCTTTACCACTCCGCGCATGATGTTCGAGTAGAACGAGCTTTCCGACCCTTGAGCGATGATCTCTGTGCCGGCATCGACCTTGCGGCGCAGCGAGTGGCGGCCGAGCTCCCGGAGCTGGCGGCTGGACAGGGCGCCGCAGACGACGCCGTGCCGCGCTTGGCAGGAGCGGCAAGCGACGGGCGTGCCGGCCTCGGGAATCTCACTGCGTGCGACGTCCATCTCCTGATCCCTTCGAAATCCGCGTTTGCCCGCGCGGTATAACCGAGACGATTACGCCGCGATTACTGGTTCGGCTATCCCGATTTCTTCCAGCGCGACTTGATGATTATCGATTTCGCCGGGATCGCGATTTGATCCAGATCAAAGTTTCGGTAGCCTGGCTCTCGTTGGAAGTACCCGCGCCGAGGCGCGCCGGTCCGTAGGCCTGATTCGGACGGCTTCTTTACTCTGCTCGAGCCGACGGGGTTTTCTGCAGCGGCATCGCCTCCCGCCTCGGGTGACGGCAAAGGCCGCTTCCATTGCTGTTTAGGCAACACCCAGCCGGCAAATTGCCGCCACGCCCGGATGAAAGCATTGGCTTTTGAAATGGATTTGCCTATGAGGGGTTTAAATCGTCATTTCATGAGGTACAGCGCGTGACCGCTACATTCGATAAAGTTGCCGACATTATTGCAGAAACCAGCGAGATCGATCGTGCGACGATCACGCCGGAGAGCCATACGATCGACGACCTCGGTATCGACAGCCTCGATTTCCTCGACATCGTCTTTGCGATCGACAAGGAATTCGGCATCAAGATCCCGCTCGAAAAGTGGACGCAGGAAGTCAATGAGGGCAAGGTTTCCACCGAAGAATATTTCGTGCTGAAGAACCTCTGCGCCAAGATCGACGAGCTCAAAGCCGCCAAGGCCTGAGCGACATATCAATCTTTTTTGACCGCCCTGCCGCCTTGAATATGGCGGCCGGGCGGTTTCGTTCCTAAGTAGGCGTCACCGGCGGGCGGATCTGGCCTGTCGGGCCGGAGGATCCGAATGCTGCTGGAATATTTCCAGATGATTGACCGCGTCGAAGCGGTGGACCTGAAGAAGGGCACGCTGAAGGCGCGATCCGTCGTGCCGGCCAAGAGCCCCGTATTTGAGGGCCACTTTCCTGGTATGCCGCTGGTTCCTGGCGTGCTCCTGATCGAAACCATGGCGCAGGCCTCCGGCATGCTGGTGCTTGCCGTGACCAATTTCGCCGCCATGCCCTTCCTGATGACGGTCGACGGGGCCAAGATGCGCACTTTCGTCGAACCGGAAGCCGTGCTCGACATCGAGGCGGTGCTCGAGCACGACGGTTCGGGTTTCGCCGTTACCAAGGCTAAAATCACCAGCGCCGGCAAGAAGGTCTGCGATGCGCAGCTGAAGCTTCGCACCATGCCGTTTTCCGAGGTGCCGCTCGGCGATATCGTGAAGAAACGTGCCGGCGAGATTGGGCTTCTCGAAGCGATCGCGGCGCAGGGAGTGATTGGATGAGCAAGGCTGCAAACGACGTCGTCATCTCTGGTATAGGCATCGTCACCTGTCAGGGCGTCGGCAAGGATGCGCATATCTCGCTGCTTTCGGCGGCAAGCGCGCCCAAGACGATCGTCGAGACCGAGAAGTTCAAGCCCTATCCGGTGCATCCGCTGCCCGAGATCGACTGGTCGCAGCAGATCGCTAAGCGCGGCGATCAGCGCCAGATGGAAAACTGGCAGCGCATCGGTGTCTTCGCCGCGGGCTTGGCACTAGACGATGCCGGTTTCAAGGACGATCTCGAGGCCTGCGGCGCGATGGATATGATCGTGGCGGCCGGCGGCGGCGAGCGCGATATCAATGTCGATACACTGATCGTCGACGAGGCCCTGAAGCGCAACGACCGCGAATTGCTGCTGAACGAGAAGCTGACGACGGAGTTGAGGCCGACGCTGTTCCTCGCCCAGCTTTCCAACCTGCTCGCCGGCAACATCTCGATTGTGCACAAGGTCACAGGCTCGTCGCGCACCTTCATGGGCGAGGAAGCGGCCGGAATCTCAGCCGTCGAGACTGCCTTCTATCGCATCAAATCAGGCGAATCCTCGCATGCGTTGGTCGGCGGCGCCTTCGCGGCGGAGCGGCCGGACATGATCCTGCTCACCGAAGCGATCGGCGCCCATGCGCGCGGCGACTGGGTGCCGCTCTGGTCGCGCAGACCCAGCGACGGCGGCGGCATGATCACCGGCTCGGCAGGCGCCTTCCTGGTGCTCGAATCGCGCCAGCATGCGGAAGCTCGCGGCGCGCATATCTATGCCGTGATCGACGCGGTCGAGGGCGACCGCGGCAACCGCAATGCCGGCAATCTCGAAGCCCGGCTGGAGCGGCTCCTGGCACCGGCCACGGGGCTTGCGACCGAAAGCACGGCGATCTTTTCCGGCTCGACCGGCATGCACGATCTTGCCGCCCGCGAGCGGGCGGTGCTCGAACATCAATTGCCCGACGTTGCGATCCGCGGCTTTAGTGGCGTCACCGGCCATACGATCGAGACGCAGTTCACGCTGGGTCTGGCGCTTGCGGCGCTTGCCGTCGACGGCAAGGCCAAGGTTCCGCCCTTCGACGCCGCCCATGAGGCGCCGATGCGGGCAGGCGCCACCGCCGCCGTCGTGACCGCGGTCGGGCACCAGCGCGGCGAGGGCGTCGCCGTTCTTTCCGCAAATGCGTGAGGAGTGAAAGATATGACAGCTTCCGCTTACAAGGATCACCTTGGCCGTCCGATCGTGGCCGTGACCGGCATGGGTATCATCACCTCGCTCGGTCAGGGCCTCAGCGACAACTGGGCAGCGCTTTCGTCAGGCACGTCGGGCATTCACGAGATCAACCGTTTTCCGACCGAGGGATTGTCGACGCGGATCGCCGGCACCGTCGATTTTATCGGCATCCCGGTACCAAATGCCGTCGAGCGCTCCTACGCTTTCGCCCGCGAAACGACGATCGAGGCGCTGGCCAATGCCGGCCTTTCCGGCGATTTCAACGGCCCGCTGTTCCTTGCCGCCCCGCCGATCGAACCGGAATGGAGCGCGCGTTTCGAGCTTGCCGACCGTTCGCCGGCCTCCGAGCATCCCGGTGATGCCTATGAGCGTTTCCTGACGGCGCTGCGTCAGCGCCCGGACCCGGCCTTCCATGAGGCAGCCCTGTTCGGCGCGATTTCCGAGCGCCTTGCCGACCGGTTCGGCACGCGCGGTCTTCCCGTCACGCTGTCGACCGCCTGCGCCTCCGGCGTCACGGCGATCCAACTCGGCATCGAGGCAATCCGCCAGGGCCGGACGACCCGAGCGCTGACGGTTGCAACCGACGGATCGCTGAGCGCCGAAGCGCTGATCCGCTTCTCGCTACTGTCGGCTCTTTCGACCCAGAACGACCCGCCGACCAAGGCCTCCAAGCCGTTCAGCAAGGATCGCGACGGTTTCGTCATCGCCGAAGGTGCAGCGACGCTGGTGCTGGAATCGCTGGAAGCGGCGGTCGCCCGTGGCGCCAAGGTGCTCGGCATCATGAAGGGCGCCGGCGACAAGGCCGACAGCTTTCACCGCACCCGGTCGTCGCCGGATGGCGGCCCGGCAATCGCGACGATCCGCGCGGCGCTTGCCGATGCCGGCATCGACGAGAGCGGCATCGGCTATATCAATGCCCATGGCACTTCGACGCCCGAGAATGACAAGATGGAATATGGGGCGATGTCGGCCGTCTTCGGCGAACGGATCGTCGGCATCCCGGTTTCGTCGAACAAGTCGATGATCGGTCATACGCTGACGGCGGCGGGTGCTGTCGAGGCGGTGTTCTCGCTGCAGACGATGCTGACCGGCACGTTGCCGCCGACGATCAACTATACCAATCCCGATCCGTCGATCGTTCTCGATGTCGTGCCGAACAAGAAGCGGCAAGCACAGGTTTCAGCCGTGCTTTCCAACTCCTTCGGCTTCGGCGGGCAGAATGCCAGCCTTGTCATGGCGCTCGAACCGGCTTAAGCGGTTCCCGACACATTTTTGAGACGAGATGACGCCGTCTAGGCGAGGGATTTTGCCATGCGCGCTTTGCAACTGATCGATGACCGCAAGCTTGAGATCACCGACCTGCCGGAACCGGACGCGCCTGCAGCCGGGGAGGTGACGCTGCGCGTCAAGGCGGTGGCACTCAACCATATCGATCTCTGGGGCTGGCGCGGCATGGCCTTCGCCAAGCGCAAGATGCCGCTGGTCATCGGTGCGGAGGCTTCCGGTGTCGTGGAATCGATCGGCCCGGGTGTCGCCAACGTGCTGCCCGGCCAGCTCGTCTCGATCTACGGCGCGCGCACCTGCGGCCTCTGCAGCCCATGCCGCGAAGGCCGCGACAATCTCTGCGAACATGTCTCCGGCGTGCACGGCTTCCATCTCGACGGCTTTGCGCAGGAGAAGGTCAACCTTCCCGCGCGCCTGCTGGTGCCGGCTCCTCCCGGCGTCGATGCGATCGGTGCAGCGCTTGCTCCCGTCACCTTCGGGACGGTCGAGCACATGCTGTTCGACAATGCCAAGCTCGAACCCGGCGAAACCATTCTCGTCCATGCCGGCGGCTCCGGCATCGGCACGGCGGCGATCCAGCTTGCCAAGAAGATCGGCTGCACCGTCATCACCACGGTCGGCTCGGACGACAAGATCGAAAAGGCCAGGGCGCTCGGCGCCGATCACGTCATCAACTATCGCACCGACCGTTTCGAAGGCGTGGTGCGCAAGCTCACCAAGAAGAAGGGCGTCGACGTCGTCTTCGAACATGTCGGCAAGGACACCTGGGCAGGCTCGATGCTCTGCATGAAGCGCGGTGGGCGCCTCGTCACTTGCGGCTCGACCTCGGGTGTTTCCACAGAGATGAACCTGATGATGCTGTTCCAGCAGCAATTGAAGCTCTTCGGCTCGTTCGGCTGCCGCATGGAGAACATGGCGAATGCGATGCAGAAGATGGGCCGCGGGCTCGTGCATCCCGTCATCGACACCGAGGTCAGCTTCAGCGATATCGACCGGGCGCTCGAGCGGATGGAATCGCGCCAGATCTTCGGCAAGATCATCCTGAAGATGGATTGAGCCCCAAGTGAAGCTGTTCATCACCCGGATCGTCCTGGCGCTCAGGCACTTCCAGCAGTGGCTGGTGGCGCAGGTGATGTTCGGCTTCCTGAATTTCCTGAAGCTGTTTCCGGCCGATGGCGCGATCCGCTTCGCCGACAGGACGATGCGCCGCCTCGGCCGGCTGACCAGCCGCCACAGACTGATGCTGACCAATCTGCGCAACGCCTTTCCTGAGAAGAGCGAGGCCGAGATCGAAGAGATCGCGCTGGCAAGCTGGGGCAATATGGGCCGGCTTGCGGCCGAATACGTCTTTCTCGACCAGCTGTTCGACTATGACCCCGAAAAACCGGAGCCGGGCAGAGTGGAGGTGTCGGGCATCCCGATCTTCCTCGATCTGCGTGACAATCCGCGCCCCTTCATCGTCTTTACCGGCCATACCGCCAATTTTGAGCTGCTGCCGGTGGCGGGCGCCGCCTTCGGACTTCATGTGACCGTGCTCTTCCGGCCGCCGAACAATCCCTATATCGCCAAGAAGGTCTTCGATTTCAGGAGCGCGCGCATGGGCAAGCTGGTGCCTTCGCATGCCGGCTCCTCCTTCGCGCTCGCCCGTCAGCTGGAAGCAGGCCAAGGCGTGGGCGTGCTCGTCGATCAGAAATTCCGCAAGGGGCTGAAGGGAATCTTCTTCGGGCGCGAGGTCAAGACCAATCCGCTGCTGCCGAAGCTGGTGCGCCAGTTCGACTGCGAGGTCTATCCGGCGCGTTGCATCCGTCTGCCCGGTAATCGCTATCGGCTGGAAATCGAGCCGCGGCTGGACATGCCGCGCGACGCCAGAGGCACTCTCGACCTGCCGGCGGCCGCCCAGCTGCTCAACGACAAGGTGGAAGGCTGGGTGCGGGAATACCCGGAGCAGTGGCTTTGGTATCACGACCGCTGGCAGATCAAGCAGACGCTCAGCTCCTAGACTTTCGGCATCATGCTGCAGAAACGTCCACCCTCATTTATGAGCGGTGAAAAGCGGCAGGTGCTCTCGGATTGAAACTGAGGGCACTTCATGTTACCCGTCACCACCAAGACGCGAATAATATTTACCGTAGGGCGAATTCTACAGCGCCGCGCGACTCTTGGACGCGCAAAGGACGCTGTAGTACTTTGAATTGCTGTTTACTTTATTTTTAAATCGATTCCGATTTAAGGATAGAATTATGCAGTGGAGATGATGCGCCGTGAGGTTTCGGACTCGTCTCTTGGGACAGTGGGATGGGAGGCGTTTTGCTGGAGCTTTTTCGAGCTTTTTCCTTGCGTTGCACGCAGATCGAGGATGCCATACGGGTGGGCGACGATCAGCGCGTCACGGCGCTCGACCGGCATGTCGAACCGCTGGTCGAGGCCATCCTCGCCCATCGGGCGGTCAATCTGCTCGAAGTCTACATGCAACTGCAGTTCGTGAGCCACTTGATTAGCCAGGACGCCGACGACAGCGCCAGCGTCACCGAGCACACGACGGTGCTTTCCTATCTGCTGGACCGCTATTTCGGCACACATGGCCCAGACTGGCGCGTGCCTTCGCCGCAGGACGTGCGTATCGAGCCGCCGGCAGCCTATGTGCCGGATACCGACAACGGTCAGTTTCTCAATGCTGCGATCCTCGAAACCCTGCCGGACCGCGTCGCGGTGCTGACACGGGATTACCGCTACCTCTATTCCAATCCAGCCAACTGCGCCGATCTCGACAAGAAGCCGATGGAACTCATCGGACGGCACCTTTCCGAATTCATCGGAGAGGAGCTGTTTGCCGCGTGCGCCAAATACAAGCTCGACGCCTGCTTTGCCGGTGAGCAGGTCGACTATGCCTATGAGTGCCCGGGCGGCGGTGCCGGATCGGGGCAGGTGCGCTGTCGCATGTCGCCGTTGCGCGATGCGGGTGGTACGGTGATCGGCGCGCTGCTCGTCATGGAGGATATCGATCGGCAGCGAGCAATTGGAACAGAATGATTTTAGGCCGGGTCGGCCTGAAATCTGAATCCTGTTCTAAATTAGAGAGTTGGAGCATGATGTCATAAGAAAACCGCGCACACTTTTCGGCATCATGCTCTATAGCTGATCAACTGGCTGCCCACGACCAGCCAGCCGCCTTCAGGCAGTCGCCCAGACGGCGAGTTCATACCCGTCGCGGTCGAGGAAGTGGAAGCGGCGGCCGCCGGGAAAATCAGTGATCGGCCGGACGATCGTGCCGCCGGCCCTCTCGACCGACGTCAGCACGTCTTCGAGATCCCTGGCATAGACGACAACAAGCGGGCCGCCCGGCCGCACGGGTCCGTAATCGGTGAAGCCGCCTTTCAGCCGGCCATCGTCGAATTCGCAGTAGTTCGGGCCGTAGTCGGTGAAACGCCAGCCGAAGGCCGAGCCGTAGAAGGCTTTGGCGGCGGCGATGTCGGCGACGTTGAATTCGACATAATCGATGCGGCGATCGTGGTTTTCTGACTTCTCTGCCATCTATCTCTCCATCAGGGCTTTAAGCATGGCGAGATCCTTCTCGACATGGGCGGCATCGGCTGAAAACTGCGCATCGGTCATGCCGGGCAGGCGCAACAGCGTAAACATGACCTCGCAGCCATCGCCGTTCGGCACGATGCGCAGCGCATTATAGACCCTGAGGCCAGATTCGATCGTCACCGTGTGGTCGATCACGCCGAATTCATTGGTGGGCACGAAGCTCACCTTGACGGTGCCCAGCGCGCCATGGGCAATCCAGTCGGCGCCGTTTGGCACGAGGCCGCTCGCAAGTCCGGAGGCCCAGAGCGGCATGTTCTCCGGCTTGCCGGCGAAATCATAGACGTCGCGCCAGTCGCGCTCGATCGATTGGTGGATGATTTTCGCAGGCATCGTCGACATGGCTTGCAGGTCCTTGGCATTTGGTCTGGCTGTAATAACAGGCCGATCCGCGGCGTCTTGAACAAAACGGTCAGTTTGGCCTTTTCGAGATGCTGAGCTGGCCGAGAACGACGGCGGGTGTCAGGCTAGAGAATTCGCCGACCTCGCGCGTCATGTGGGCCTGATCGGCAAAGCCCGCTTCGAGTGCGAGGCTGGCAAGCGGCATCGTGTCCGAGCTGCGGCAGAAGTCGAGGAAACGCTGGAATCGGCGGATCCGTTCCAGCGTCTTCGCGCCATAGCCGAAATGATGGTGGCAGCGGCGGCGTAACTGCCTTTCGCTCATGCCAAGCCGCCCAAACAGACCGGATGCCGGGCGACCGCTGTCGGCGGCGGTGAAGATAATGGCGGCATCCCGGGCAGGTTCGTCCTCATCGCGGATGGCCTCTTCCAGCAAGCGGCCAAACAGCGCCATGGCGACCGAAGGATCGCGACATTCGCCAAGCCGCGCCTCGAATTCGGCCGCGTCCTTCCGGCCGATGTCAGCAAGAGGCACCGAGCAGCCGACAAGCGCCGAAAGCGGCGTCTTCAACCACGGTGCCGCGGCGCCCGGCGCAAAACGTGCGCCGATGACCGTCGCGCCAGGCCGGAGGACGGGAAAGGCCGCTGTCCTGTCGGGACCGGCGACAACCAGCCGGCCATCGATCCAAAGGAGATCGCAATAACCGTCCGGCACGATCGCCACCATTGCCGGTGGTCCGTCATGGAACGCATGCGACCAGAGCCGGCTGAAATGGCGCCGCAGCGGCGGCGGTGGCGCACATTCGCGGTAGCGGCCGGCGCGGGCCGCGAGCAGAGCCGTATCTTTTCGTTTTTCCGAGACCAACGCGATATCTCCCGAAATGTGGATGATACCATCAGATAGGGCATCAAGGGCAGGGCGCGAGAAAACTTGGTTGCCGATGAGCCGGCGCAAGCGGTTGTCGGACAAGCCGGGATATTGCAAGCTTCATTTCATTGGCTTTTGCGAACCGATTAGACCCTTGCGAGACTTGCCGTTTGACCGAGACAGTGCCACAACACCGGTCCAAATGACACATCGGAGGTTTGTCGTGGAAAAGGCAGAAATTGGACTGATCGGTCTTGCGGTCATGGGCTCCAACCTGGCGCTCAACATCGCCGAGAAAGGCAATAAAATTGCGGTCTTCAACCGTACGCCTGAGAAAACCGACGAGTTCTACGAAAGCGCCGGCGATCTGAAAAAACAGATCATTCCGTGCAAGACCATCGAAGAGTTCGTCGATGCGATCCGGCCGCCGCGCCCGATCATCATCATGATCAAGGCGGGCGATCCCGTCGACCAACAGATGGAGTTGCTGCGCCCGCATCTGTCCAAGGGCGACATCATGATCGATGCCGGCAACGCCAATTTCCGCGACACCGTCGCCCGCTTCGACCGCTTGAAGAATACCGATCTGACCTTCATCGGCATGGGTGTTTCCGGCGGCGAGGAAGGTGCGCGCCACGGCCCGTCGATCATGGTCGGCGGCACGGAGGAATCCTGGACGCGCGTCGAGCAGGTGCTGACCTCGATCGCCGCCCGCTACAATGACGAGCCCTGTGTCGCCTGGCTCGGCAATGACGGCGCCGGCCATTTCGTCAAGACCATCCATAACGGTATCGAATACGCCGATATGCAGATGATCGCCGAAATCTACGGCATCCTGCGCGACGGCCTCGGCAAGACTGCCTCCGACATCTCCGGCATCTTCGGCGAGTGGAACAAGGGCCGCCTGAACTCCTACCTGATCGAGATTTCCGAGAAGGTGCTTGCCGCCACCGATCCGGTTTCCGGCGGGCCGATGGTCGACATGATCCTCGACAAGGCCGGTCAGAAGGGCACCGGCAAGTGGTCGGCAATCGAGGCGCAGAACATGGGCATTCCGGCGACGGCGATCGAAGCCGCAGTCGCTGCCCGCAGCCTCTCCTCGATGAAGTCGCAGCGCGAAGCCGCCGAAAAGATCTTCGGCAAGCAGGCGGTATCCTTCCCGATCGCTTACGGCCCCGAGCTCAACAAGGATCTGGAGCTGGCGCTGTTTGCCGCCAAGATCGGCGCCTATGCGCAGGGCTTCGCGGTAATGGCCGAAGCGTCGCGCGAGTTCAACTGGTCGCTGCCGATGCCGACGATTGCCAGGATCTGGCGCGCCGGCTGCATCATCCGCTCGCAGTTCCTCGATGAGATCACCTCGGCCTTCACCAAGGCGCCCGACGCAGCAAACCTGATCGTCACGCCGGCCTTCTCCAACATGGTCAAGGAATCGATCCCGGCGCTGCGCCGTGTCGTCACAGCTGCCATTTCGGCAGGCCTGCCGGTGCCGGCGCTGTCCTCGGCACTCACCTATTTCGACGCCTATCGCCAGGGCAGGGGAACCGCCAACCTCATCCAGGCCCAGCGCGATTTCTTCGGCGCCCACGGCTTCGACCGCCTGGATGGCAAGGATTTCCACCACGGCCCCTGGGGCAGCGGTGCCTCGACTTTCTAAGGTTTGCTGAGACGACATCAACGAAGAACCCGGCCGTCGCGCCGGGCTTTTTCGTGGTTTGAGCCGCTCCGGCGGCGAGCCGTCCGAAAGAGGCCGACGGCGGTGCTGAACCCGGAAGGGCAGGTCTTGGCGCAACTGCCGCTGGACGAACCCGGCTTGCTGGCCTTCGACTTTCCTTGCATAGAATCTGCGAGCGATCAGGATGAGGAATTGACCGAGATGCTTATCCGATATGAAACGCTGGCGGATATCGGTGCGATCCACGATCTGACATCGATTGCCTTTAAGTCGACGCCTTACCGCGACGGCACGGAGGCGGAGATTGTTCGGAGGCTTCGCGCGGCAGGCGATCTGACGATATCGCTGGTTGCTGAAGAAGAAGGCGAGATTCTGGGGCATGTCGCGTTTTCGCCGGTGACAATCGACGGTGGGCATGCGGGATGGTTCGGACTGGGCCCGATATCGGTCAAGCCGGAGAGACAGCGGCAGGGCATCGGCAAGGCGCTGATCGCCAGAGGACTGGAATTGCTGGAGGAGATGGCCGCCAGCGGGTGCGCGCTGATCGGCAATCCCGACATCTATAGCCGCGCCGGATTCAGCAGCGACGGGCAACTACGCTATCTCGATGTCGATAGGCGGCTGGTGCAGTGGATTGTCCTTCGCGGGCCGGCGCCGTGCGGGACGCTTCAATTTTCTGCGGCGTTTGAAGGCTAGCGGCTCCGCTCCAACTTCCAGCAGACGGCGACAACATGTCTAAACGGGCGTGATGATCATCCAGACCGAGCGTCTTAGGCTCCGCATGCCCGACAGGGACGATTTCGCCGCCTATGCGCGGCTGATGGCCTCGCCGCGATCGGTTGGAATGGGCGGGCCGTTTGATCTGCGCGCGGCCTGGGGAATGTTCTGTCACGACGTGGCGCTCTGGCAGCTTTTCGGGCACGGGGCGCTGATGATCGACGTTGCCGAGCCCGGCGAATGCGTCGGGCAGGTCGGGATCAATCATGGGCCGCTCTTTCCGGAAAGGGAACTGGGATGGTTCGTCTATGAGGGCTATGAGGGCAGAGGCTATGCGACCGAAGCGGCCCTGGCGTTACGGGACTGGGCCTTTGCAAGCCTGGGTCTGCCGTCGCTCGTCAGCTATATCGCTCCCGGCAATGCCGCTTCGATTGCCGTTACGGAGCGGCTGGGCGGGCGTCTCGATCTGACTGCACCCCGGACTGATCCCGCGGACCTCGTTTATCGTCATCTCGCGTCCTGAGAAAATGGTCATAGGAACGGCGCTTGGCGGCAGACGTCTCCGTTCTTACATGTTGATCGGTTAGCAAGCGGTGCCGCAAGACAATGGGGATGCCTGATGACGGAGACGAAGCGGGAGCACTGGGACGAGGTCTACCGCACCAAAGCTGCCGACAGCGTCAGCTGGTATCAGCCGACGCCCGAGCCTTCCTTGCGGGCGCTTGACGAGTTGCGGTTGCCGGTTTCGGCCTCGCTGATCGATGTGGGCGGCGGTGCATCGAGCCTTGTCGACCGGCTTGTCGAGCGCGGATGGTCCGATCTCACCGTTCTCGATATCGCCGCGCCGGCGCTCGACCTCGCCAAGGCACGGCTGGGGGACGAGACCGCCCGCGTCGCCTGGGTGATTGATGATGTCACCGCATGGAGACCGGAGCGCCAGTACGACGTGTGGCACGACCGCGCCGTCTTTCACTTCCTCACCGAGCCCGAGCAGCGGCTGGCTTATCGCCACGCGCTCGAAATCGGCACGGCGTCGGGCAGCGCCGTGATCATCGCCACCTTCGCACCGGACGGGCCGGAACGGTGCAGTGGTTTGCCGGTCCAACGTTACGACGCGGCCGCGCTTGCGGGTGAATTCTCGTCTGCCTTCGCGCCTCAGCGCGACTGGCGCGAGGAGCACACGACACCCGGCGGCCGCTGGCAGTCGTTCCAGTGGTGCGTCTTTCGCAGGCGCTGAGCTCTGACTGGCCTATAGCTGGCGTCCGGCGCTGTGTCAGGCAGCCCGACCGGCGCGCGCCAGGCCGTGATCGATGAGCCTCTCGATGATCTCGGCGTAGCCGACGCCGCTTGCCGCCATCGCCTTGGAATACATGCTGATATTGGTAAAGCCGGGGATGGTGTTGATCTCATTGACGAGGAACTGCATGTCGTCCGTCAGGAAAAAGTCGACGCGGGCCATGCCGTCGCAGCCGACCGCCCGGAAGGCCCTTGCGGCCATGTCGCGCATGGCAGCCTCGACATCCTCAGGCAGTTCGGCCGGGACTTTCAGCGCCGCGCCCTTCTCGTCGATATATTTGGCTTCGTAGCTGTAGAAGCCGTGGCTTTCGGCCGGCACGATCTCGCCCGGCCGGGAGACGAAGAGTTCGCCTGCCGCATCCTCCAGCACGCTGAATTCGATCTCGCGGCCGGCAACGAACTCCTCGGCGAGCAGTATCCGATCGTGGCGGAAGGCCTCGGCAAGAGCGCCCGCGAATTCCTGGCTGGCATGAACCTTGGCGACGCCGACCGACGATCCCTGCCGCGCCGGCTTGATGAACAGCGGCAGGCCCAATTCGCCTTCGAGCGCGGCAAGCGATGGAGCCGCGTCCTCCCGGATCGCCACCGCGCGCGCCACCGGCAGACCCGCCGCCTTCAGCAGACGCTTGGCGATGTCCTTGTCTAGCGCTGCGGCCGAGCCGAGGATGCCGCAGCCGGCGAGTGGAACGCGCGCCACCTCCGCCAGACCCTGCACCGATCCGTCTTCGCCATGCAGGCCGTGCAGCACGGGAAACAGGATGTCGATCCCCGGCAATTCATGCGGCGCCCCATGGGCCGGGATTGCCAGCATCCGGCCCTTTCCGCCCGGAACGAGGCAGATTTCGACGCCTGATGACGGTGTCGCTAGTATGCCGCCCTCGAAATTGCTCATCAGCCATTGTCCCTCCCGGGTGATGAAAACGGGGATGGCGTCATATTTTTCGGGCTTGAGCGCGCCCATGACGTTGGTTGCCGAAAGGATGGAAACCTCATGCTCGGCCGAGCGGCCGCCGAAGAGCACGGCGATGCGCAGCCTGTTTGGGGAAGGGGTCATGCAAGCCTCCGAAGCGATCTGGTGTTGAAAAGGTCAGGCGTCGACAGATATGCCGCGATTGGCGAAGAAGCAGTCGAAGAGGGCGAGCGGCAGCGTCACATCGGCCTGGCTCGCCTCGTCATGGCCGGACGGGTTGTGGAAGCGGATCGTCTCGTCGCTTGCTGACGTCACCAGCACCAGATGGCCGCCCTTCGATGGTGGCTGACGCTCCGGCCAGCGGATGCCCGAATGCACCGAGGCGATGAAGAAGCGCCGTTTCGATAGAAGCTCCGGAATGGCCGGTGTCTCGACGCCTGTCATCGTCTCCGCACTCAGCGCGAATCGGTCAGCGGCGAAGCGGACGAAGGGTGCGTAGATCAGCCCCTTGATCGAGGCATCGATCTCGTTGACGACATAACCGCCATAGGCCGTGCAGGCGCGGGCAAGCTCGAGGGTCGGATGGATCTCGCCGCGGGCGGCAAGCATCATCTTCAGGCAGGCCATGCCGCAGACATTGACCGCCCAGCGCGCATATTCCTCGATCGTGCCGGCGCCCGAACGGCGCCAGAGCGGATCACGCAACAGGGCCTGCGATCCCTCAGCAAGCACCGGCAGCGTCATGCCAGGTGTTTCCCATTGGCTGAAATAGGGCACGCCGCTCGGCTGCATTCTGTCGATCTCCCTGACACGCTGGTGAGATGGCGGGCAATCTTGGCTTTTTTCGAGGCGATGCCGCGCTTGCGATCAGCGCGGTGAAGTCCGTGGGAGAGCTGAGATCATTGCGCGGCTGGAACCGATTTGGACCGCCGAAGATGAGTTTTCCGGCGTCAGCCGGGAAGTCCGACGGGTCGCGCTTCTCAATCCGTGCTATTTCCCGCTTTCCGGCCAGATCGGCTGGCTGATGCTCTGCAGCAGTTCCGGTTCGACGCCGTCGATGCGGGCGATGACGGCTTTGGCCATTTCGCGGCCAGCCTGGCGCACGTCTTCCTGTACAGTGATGATCTCGGGGCGGATCCAGTTCAGGATCGGCACCGATTGCTTCGACACCATGTCGAGATCGCGGCCGAGCGCCTTGCCGGCAGCCTCGATGCCGGCATTGACGGCAATCGCCGCGCTGCCGGCCGAACAGACGATGCCGTCAGGGGCGTTTTCCGAGCGCATCATCACTTCGACGACGTCGCGGATATCGGCAAGCGGCGCATCGCTGTTGATACGCAGCGGCACTTCCTCGGCGCCGTAATCGTGCAGGCCGGTCTGGAAGCCGATGCGGATGTGGGCGTAATAGGTGAGCTTGCTTGGCGGCTGCAACAGGGCGATGCGGCGTCGGCCGCGCTTGACGAGCCGTTCCACCGCCTGGTGGGCGAAGGCTTCGTTGTTGAAATCGTGGAAGGGGTGGGTGAGACCCGCATCGGTGCGCCCATGCGTGGCGAAGGGCATGCCGCGCTCGGTCAGCAGACGCACGCGCGGATCGTCCGGCTCGATGCGCGAGATGATGACGCCGTCGGCCGAACCGGTATCGAGGATGTAGCGCACCGGCAGCATCGGATCCTTGCTGTGGGAATGCGGCGTGACAACAATATGATAGGGTGTGCCGGACAGGACCTCGGAAATGCCGAAGACCATCTGGCTCGAAAAGCCCATGATCTCTTCATCAATGCTGAGGACGAGGGCGATGACGTTGGTCTTGCCAGTGCGCAGGCGCACACCGGCCCTGTTCGGCTGGTAGCCGAGTTGGCGGGCGACCATGCGCACCCGCTCCTTGGTCTCCGCTCCGATGTCAGGCGCATCCTTCAGGGCGCGCGATACCGTCGTCACGCCGAGACCGGTCATGAAGGCGATCGTCTTCAACGTCGGGCGCTCGCGCGCCGTCGGCGTCGATACCGCTTGCCCGAAATTTCCCTTGTTTTCCATCCCTGTAGGCCTGCCTCGCGCGAATTGGTGTCGCTTATAGAGGCTTTTTCAAGCGCCGTAAGCCCGCCGCCTGCCAAAATCGCGCCTCCCTAAGGAATGCAATCTGTAACGATACAGTAGAAATGTCGAGGGCTTTTTCTTGTGTGCGTTGCAGCATTGTACGCATAGGTTGAATCCGTCGCTCAAGCTTTGTTTTTTTGCGCTTGCGAAAGGAATAAGGCGAAAGAAAAACCGATTGGCAAAATTTTCTCTGTGTTTTCATTGTGATAATCTGACTGCTCGATTCCGAGAGCGCATGACAAGATGCCGGCTTTAAGCGAATGACCGTCCGACCAGAAACAGGCACAAGTAGCAATTCCGCCTGTCGTGGAAAAATTTGCAGGCGGACGGTTGCGTGCTGAAATCGATTGATCTAAGTTTTTCCGGCAACGTTTCAGTGAGGGAGGAAAACTCATGAAAATCCGTATTATGGCAGCAATGCTTGCCGCTTCGGTCGCGCTTCCGTTCGGAGCCGCCAACGCCACCGATCTCGAAGTCACGCATTGGTGGACATCAGGTGGCGAATCGGCCGCCGTCGCCGAGCTGGCTAAGGCATTCGACGCCACCGGCAACCACTGGGTCGACGGCGCAATCGCCGGTTCCGGCGGCACTGCCCGTCCGATCATGATCAGCCGCATCACCGGCGGCGACCCGATGGGCGCCACGCAGTTCAACCATGGCCGCCAGGCTGAGGAACTCGTCCAGGCCGGCCTGATGCGCGACCTGACCGACGTGGCGACCGCAGAGCACTGGAAGGACATCATCCGTCCGGCGAGCCTGCTCGATTCCTGCACCATCGACGGCAAGATCTATTGCGCGCCCGTCAACATCCACTCCTGGCAGTGGCTGTGGCTTTCGAATGCCGCCTTCAAGAAGGCCGGCGTCGAGGTTCCGAAGAACTGGGACGAGTTCGTCGCTTCCGCTCCGGCTCTCGAAAAGGCCGGCATCATTCCGCTCGCCGTCGGCGGTCAGCCGTGGCAGGCGACAGGCGCGTTCGACGTGCTGATGGTTGCGGTTGCCGGCAAGGATACCTTCAACAAGGTCTTCAAGGACAAGGACGCGAAGGTTGCTGCCGGTCCTGAAATCGCCAAGGTCTTCAAGGCGGCCGACGATGCGCGGCGCATGGCCAAAGGCAGCAACGTCCAGGACTGGAACCAGGCCACCAACCTCGTCATCACAGGCAAGGCCGGCGGTCAGATCATGGGCGACTGGGCGCAGGGTGAATTCGCGCTCGCCGGTCAGAAGGCCGGTACCGATTATACCTGCCTGCCGGGCCTCGGCGTCAACGAGATCATCTCGACCGGCGGCGACGCCTTCTATTTCCCGCTGCTGAAGGACGCCGAAAAGTCCAAGGCGCAGGCCGTGCTTGCCAAGACCTTGCTCGATCCCAAGACCCAGGTTGCCTTCAACCTGAAGAAGGGTTCGCTGCCGGTTCGCGGCGACGTCGATCTCGCCGCCGCCAACGATTGCATGAAGAAGGGTCTCGAAATCCTGGCCAAGGGCAACGTGATCGAGGGCACCGACCAGTTGCTTTCGGCAGACAGCCAGAAGCAGAAGGAAGACCTCTTCTCCGAATTCTTCGCCAATCCGTCGATGACGCCTGAGGACGCTCAGAAGCGTTTTGCTGGGATCATCGCTTCGGCTGATTGATCGCTAGATTCGCCGCCTTTGCGATCCGGCTTCTCAAGAGCCGGATCGTGTCCCCGGACTGATGTTCGGCTGGCGGCGTCTTTCCGGCATCCCCGGCAAATCCCGGGGGCAGGGATGGGCAGACGGGCCAGGCTTGTTCTGTCACCGGTCGCAGTTGCGATTTGAGGAGAAGTGTTCATGACAGGTCAAGCGCAAGCAGGCCGGCCAATCAAGTTACTGCGCAATCTGAATGCCAAGATTGCGTCCATTCCGATGATCCTGACAGCGCTGGTGATTTTTGTCGGCGGCACGCTCTGGACCGTCTTTTATTCCTTCACGAATTCGAAGCTCCTTCCGCGATTGAGCTTCGTTGGGATTGATCAGTATGAGCGGCTTTGGGCCGCACCGCGCTGGGTAACGGCGATCGAGAATCTGGCTCTCTACGGCGTTCTTTCGCTGATCTTCAGCCTGGTCATCGGTTTCCTGCTTGCTGCGCTGATGGATCAGAAGATCCGTTTCGAAAATACGTTCCGCACCATCTTCCTCTACCCCTTCGCGCTGTCCTTCATCGTGACGGGCCTCGTCTGGCAGTGGATTCTGAACCCCGATTTCGGCATTCAGTCGGTTGTGCGTTCGCTCGGCTGGACGAGCTTCACCTTCAATCCGCTCTATACGCCCGAAATTGTCATCTACGGCATCCTGATCGCGGCGCTATGGCAGGGAACGGGTCTGGTCATGTGCCTGATGCTTGCCGGCTTGCGCGGCATCGACGAGGACATCTGGAAAGCGGCGCGCGTCGACGGCATTCCGATGTGGAAGACCTATCTCTTCATCGTCATTCCGATGATGCGGCCGGTCTTCATCACGACGATCGTCATCATCGCTTCCGGTATCGTCAAGGTCTACGATCTTGTCGTCGCCCAGACATCTGGCGGTCCCGGCATCTCCTCGGAAGTGCCAGCGAAATATGTCTACGACTACATGTTCCAGGCACAGAACCTGGGGCAGGGCTTCGCCGCCTCGACGATGATGCTGGTGACGGTCGCGATCATTATCGTCCCGTGGGCCTATTTGGAATTCGGAGGAGGGCGCAAGCGTGGCTGATACAGGAACTCTCAATACCGTTGCCGCTGGCATCGACGCCGTTGCACCGAGACTCGGCGAAGGTCCGAGCGGCGCTAAGCCGCGCCGGGCGCTGTCGTCGCGCAACATCATGCTCTACGGCACGCTGACTGTTGCGGCACTCTATTATCTGCTGCCGCTCTACGTGATGGTCGTGACTTCGCTGAAGGGCATGCCGGAAATCCGCCTCGGCAACATTTTCTCGCCGCCGATGGAGATCACCTTCGAACCTTGGGTGAAGGCCTGGGCGGAGGCCTGCACCGGGCTCAATTGCGATGGACTGTCGCGCGGGTTCTGGAATTCGGTGCGCATCACGGTGCCGTCGGTCATCATCTCGATCGCCATCGCCTCGGTGAACGGCTATGCATTGGCAAACTGGCGCTTCAAGGGGTCCGAGCTGTTCTTCTCGATCCTCATCGTCGGGGCGTTCATTCCCTATCAGGTGATGATCTATCCGATCGTCATCATCCTTCGCGAAATCGGCCTTTACGGCACGCTGAGCGGCCTCGTCATCGTGCATTCGATCTTCGGCATGCCGATCCTGACGCTGCTGTTTCGCAATTATTTCGTGTCCTTGCCGGAAGAGCTGTTCAAGGCGGCACGCGTCGACGGCGCGGGTTTCTGGCAGATCTTCCTGAAGATCATGGTGCCGATGTCGCTGCCGATCTTCGTCGTCGCTATGATCTTGCAGGTGACCGGTATCTGGAACGACTTCCTGTTCGGTGTGGTCTTCACCCGGCCGGATACCTATCCGATGACCGTGCAGCTCAACAACATCGTCAATTCCGTCCAGGGCGTGAAGGAATACAACGTCAACATGGCCGCGACGATCCTGACGGGTCTCGTGCCGTTGATCGTCTATTTCGTGTCGGGACGGCTTTTCGTCCGTGGCATCGCCGCCGGCGCAGTGAAGGGTTGATCCCATGAACATGAATTCAAGTGTCTCCAACTCAAGTGTCTCCATCAGGGATCTGTCGCTGAATTTCGGCTCGGTCAGCGTCCTCAAGGACCTGAACCTCGACATCAACGACGGCGAATTCCTGGTGCTGCTCGGTTCGTCCGGCTGCGGCAAGTCGACCTTGCTGAACTGCATTGCCGGCCTGCTCGACGCCTCGGAAGGGCAGATCTTCATCAAAGGCAAAAACGTCACCTGGGAAGAGCCGAAGGACCGCGGCATCGGCATGGTCTTCCAGTCCTATGCGCTTTATCCGCAGATGACGGTTGAAAAGAACCTCTCCTTCGGCCTTCGCGTCGCCAAGGTGCCGCAGGCCGAGATCGACAAGCGCGTGGCGCGTGCCTCCGAGATCCTGCAGATTCAGCCGCTCTTGAAGCGCAAGCCGGCCGAGCTTTCCGGCGGCCAGCGCCAGCGCGTGGCGATCGGCCGGGCGCTGGTTCGCGATGTCGACGTCTTCCTGTTCGACGAGCCGCTGTCCAACCTCGACGCCAAGCTGCGCTCGGAATTGCGCGTCGAAATCAAGCGCCTGCACCAGTCGCTGAAGAACACGATGATCTACGTGACGCACGACCAGATCGAGGCGCTGACGCTCGCCGACCGTATCGCCATCATGAAGAGCGGTATCATCCAGCAACTCGACGATCCGACGACGATCTACAACAAACCACGCAATCTCTTCGTCGCCGGCTTCATCGGCTCGCCGTCGATGAACTTCCTGCACGGCGAGTTGGTCAGCACAGGCGACGGCATTGCCTTTTCTGCCAACGGCGTCATTTTCTCGCTCGCTGCCTACGACGCCAGCGAGACGCTGCAACCCGGCCGCAAGGTGGTGCTCGGCGTTCGCCCCGAGCACATCAAGGTCAACGAGAATGCCGGCGGCGAAGAACATGACGCCACTGTCGATATCGAGGAGCCGATGGGCGCGGACAACCTTCTGTGGCTGAAACATGCCGGTCACACGATGTCGGTACGGGTCAACGGCGCGCGCCGCTTCAACGTCGGAGCCAAGGTGAAACTGAACTTCGACATGACGGTCGCCTCGGTCTTCGATGCCGAGAACGAGTTGCGACTTTAGAGATTTTTGCGGGCGGGGCCGGATGGTGTCGCCTGCTTGCTGCAAGGCTGTTTGTATGAATTCGACCGATGCTCAACCCTTCCTCAGGCGGGGGCAAGCTTGGCAAGATGCTTGCTCCGCTCTTCGTCATTCTCGGGCTTGACCCGAGGATCCATGCCGCAACTGCCGATGGATGCCGTGTGGATGCTCGGGTCAAGCCCGAGAATGACGGAGCGCGGGGCGGATGGAAGGGTCATGACGAACGACAATTACCGGACGGCGACCATGCGCGGTCCATTTCAAAAACGTAATTCGGAAACGATATCGTGACGCAACAATCGACCACCTCCAACATCGATCTTTCCGGTTCGTGGCAGCTCGCCTCCGTCGACGGCGAAATTCGCACCGCAATCATGCTGCCGGGCGACGTGCACACAGCGCTCCACCGCGCAAGCCTGATCCCCGACCCCTATTTCGGCCGCAACGAGGAAAAGGTGCAGTGGGTTGCCGAGCGCGAATGGGCGGTCGTGCGCAGCTTCACGCTTCCGGAGGTCGACGGCGACTGGTATCTCGATATCGATTATCTCGACACGGTCGCCAGCGTCTACGTCAATGGCTTTCTGGCGCTGGAAGCCGACAACAGCTTCCGCCGCTACCGGCCCGATGTCTCCAGCATGCTGAAATCAGGCGACAACTCGATCCGCATCGTCTTTGCCTCCAACATCGCCATCGGGGCCGAGCGGCAGAAGAAGCAGCCCTTCTACATTCCCTACAGTACCGGCAATTCACCGATTCCAGACGGCAATATGCTGCGCAAGCCGCAATGCCATTTCGGCTGGGACTGGAATATCGCCATCGCGCCGTTCGGCCTCTACGGCATGATCGCGCTGAAAAAACTCGAGACCGCGCGCATCGAGCATGTGGTCACCCGCCAAACCCATAATTTCGATGGTTCAGTCGATTTGACGGTGACGGCGACGCTGTTTTCCAAGGGGCCAAGCGTTGCCCAGGTCTATTTCGATCTCGACGGCGAGCGGGTGCGGCTCGATGTCGGGGTCCATGGCGAGACCCATGTCAACCATCTCTTTCATATCGACAATCCGCGCCTATGGTGGCCATCGGGCAGCGGCGACCAGGCGCTCTACAGGCTGTCCGTCGAATTGCCGACCGATGAGGTGACGAAGCAGATCGGTCTTCGCACCATCGAGCTGATCACCACGCCGGATGCATCAGGCAGCCGCTTCGCCTTCAAGGTCAACGGCCGCGAAATCTTCTGCCGCGGCGCCAACTGGATTCCGGCAGACGCGCTGTTTTCGCTCTCTTCGCCTGGAAAGACCGAGGACCTGCTGCAATCGGCCAAGGCCGCCAACATGAACATGATCCGCGTCTGGGGTGGTGGCTTCTACGAGCAGGATCATTTCTACGATCTCTGCGACCGGCTGGGCCTGATGGTCTGGCAGGACTTCATGTTCGCCTGCAACCTTTACCCTTCGACCGAAGACTTCCTCGACAATGTGACGATCGAGGTCGGTTACCAGGTGCGGCGGCTCTCCTCGCATCCTTCGATCGTGCTTTGGTGCGGCGACAACGAGCTGGTCGGGGCACTCACCTGGTTCGAAGAGTCCCGCAAGGACCGCGACCGCTATCTCGTCTCCTACGACCGGCTCAACCGCACGATCGAGCAGGCGGTGAAAAAGGCGCTGCCCGGGGCGCTCTGGTGGCCGTCGAGCCCGGCTTCGGGTTATCTCGATTTCGGCGATGCTTGGCATGCGGACGGCTCCGGCGACATGCATTACTGGTCGGTCTGGCACGAGAACAAGTCGTTCGACAATTATCGTTCGGTGCGCCCGCGCTTCTGCTCGGAATTCGGCTTCCAGTCCTATACCTCACTGCCCGTCATCAAGACCTATGCCGAGGAGAAGGACATGAACGTCGCTTCCCCGGTCATGGAGCTGCATCAGAAGAATGCCGGCGGCAACGAGCGTATCGCCGGCACGATGTTCCGCTATTTCCGCTTCCCCAAGGATTTTCCGAACTTCGTCTATCTCTCGCAGATCCAGCAGGGGCTGGCGATCAAGACGGCGGTGGAATACTGGCGGTCGCTCAAACCCCATTGCATGGGCACGATCTACTGGCAGCTGAACGACACCTGGCCGGTCGCCTCGTGGTCGAGCCTCGACTATGGCGGCCGCTGGAAGGCGATGCACTATCTCGTCAAGCGCTTCTTCCAGCCGGTCGCGGTCGCTGCCATCCCTTCCGACGACGGCAAGACGATCCGCCTCTCGCTGGTCAACGACACGCTTGCCGATGTCAATGTCGATCTTTCGATCTCGATCCTGACGATGAAGGGCGAGCGCCTGAACGTAAGGGATGTGCAGGCCGTGTGCTCGCCGGATGCGGCGGTGACGGCGGCGAGCATCGACGTCTCGGATATTCCCGCGGGCACGCTGCTTGCCTGGCATTTCACCGCATCGAACGGCATGGGCGGCGAGGGGCACTATATCCACGGCACCTATAAGGCGTTGGAATTGGAGCCTTCGGGCCTGACCGTTACCCACGAATATGTCGAGGAGAGCGGCGCGATCGATATCAATGTCACCGCGGGGGGGCTTGCGCTCTTCGTGATGATCGAGACCGAGACGGACGGCAAATATTCCGACAACGCCTTCGATCTTGCGGCCGGCGAAAGCCGCCGCATCACCTTTACTCCGGCCCGGCCGCTCGATTGCGGCGCGCTTCCGGAGTTCCGGTTCTATGACCTGCATTCCTGCCAGTCGGCGGATTGATCTTTGCAAGAATGGGCACGAGGCCCAAGGAGAACATGATGACGAAACTCAGCTACCAGCTTTATAGCGCCCGCAACTTCCAGCCCTATTCGGCGATTTTCGAAAAGCTTGGCAAGGCAGGTTATGCCGAGGTCGAGGGCTTCGGCGGCATCTATGCCGATCTCGACGATGCCGGCCTGAACAGCCTTCGCGCCGATCTCGACAAGAACGGCCTGCTCATGGCGACCGGTCATTTCAGCCCTGATTTCCTGGAGAAGGACGTGCAGAAGTCGCTGAACATTGCCAAGATTCTCGGCATGGATTCGATCTATGCGCCGCATCTGGCCGCCGACCAGCGCCCCTCCGACGCCGCCGGCTGGGTCGCCTTCGGCAAGCGCCTGCATGAGATGAGCAAGCCCTATAAGGATGCCGGCTACGAATTCGGCTGGCACAATCATGACTTCGAATTCTTCAAGCTGCAGGACGGCTCGCGGCCGATCGAGCGCATCTTCGAAGGCGCGCCTGACATTTCCTGGGAAGCCGACATCGCTTGGGTCATCCGCGGCGGCGGCGATCCCTTCGCCTGGGTCGAAAAGCTCGGACCGCGCATCACCGCCGTGCACGTCAAGGACATCGCGCCGGCCGGCGAAGCGACGGATGAGGACGGCTGGGCCGATGTCGGCCACGGCAAGGTCGAGTGGGCGAAGCTGATGGCGGCGCTACGCGCCACCAAGGCCAAACACTTCGTCGTCGAACATGACAACCCTAAAGATATCGACCGCAATATCAGCCGCTCGATTGCATCCTTCCAGACTTATTGAGGCACATCATGACCAGGGAACTTGGCGTCGGCATCATCGGATGCGGCAACATCTCCACCACCTACTTTTCGCTGGCACCGCTCTTCAGAGGGCTGAAGGTGCTGGCCTGCGCCGATATCAACGTCCAGGCGGCCGAGGCGCGCGCCAAGGAATATGGCGTCAAAGCGCAGACGATCGACGCGCTTCTCGCCAATGACGAGATCGACGTCGTCGTCAACCTGACGATCCCGGATGCGCATTTCCGCGTGTCGAAGGCGATCCTCGAGGCCGGAAAACACGTCTATTCCGAAAAGCCGCTGGTGCTTTCGCTCGAAGAGGGCGAGGAGCTTCGCCGCATCGCCAAGGCAAAGAACCTTGCCGTCGGCTGCGCGCCGGACACTTTCCTCGGCGGCGCCCATCAGCTCGCCCGCAAGTTCATCGACGACGGCGGCATCGGCCGGGTGACGTCGGGCGCCTGCTACGTGATGAGCCCCGGCATGGAAATGTGGCATCCGAACCCGGATTTCTTCTTCCTGCCGGGGGGCGGCCCGATCCTCGATCTCGGCCCTTATTACATCGCCAACCTGATCAACCTGATCGGCCCGGTCAAACGTGTCGGCGGCATGACCTCGATGGCGTCGCCGACCCGGACGATCACCAGCCAGCCGCGCAACGGCGAGCTTATCCCGGTCAAGACGCCGACGACGATCCAGGCGCTGCTCGAATTCGTCAACGGCGCCACCGTGACGCTGACGGCGAGCTGGGACGTCTGGTCGCATCGTCATGCCAACATGGAGCTCTACGGCACCGACGGCTCGCTCTACGTGCCGGATCCGAACTTCTTCGGTGGTGTTGTCGAGGCAAGCGGCCGCGACAAGGAGATCAAGCCGCTCGACGCCTGGGAGCATCCGTTCGGCAAGATCAACCAGGAAAGCCCGAACGGATCGCGCGCCAATTACCGCACCGCCGGTCTTGCCGACATGGCGATGGCGCTGATCGAGGGCCGCGACGCGCGCTGCTCACTCGACCGCACCCTGCACGGCGTCGACGTCATGACCTCGATCCTGAAATCGGGCGAGGAAGGCCGTTTCATCGACCTGAGCACGACCTGCACCCAGCCGGCCGCGCTTGGCATCGAAGAGGCGCAGGCGCTGTTGAAGTGATAGGGTGATGCCCGGGGGTCTGCCCGGCACCCGTCCAACTCGTCATCCTCGGCCTTGTGCCGAGGATCTGCAAACAGCGCGGCAGATGTTCGGCACGAGGCCGAGCGTGACGAAAGTACAGGGTGTTCGCCAAAATCGCTTGTGGTGTATGAAGCAGGCACTCGCGGACCATCAAGACCGATATTTTAGCAAGGAGAGTCTCATGAGCTGGCAACCAGCCGCAGACCGTTATTCGAAAATGAAATACAACCGCACGGGCCGCTCCGGCCTGAAGCTGCCGGCCGTCTCGCTCGGCCTCTGGCACAATTTCGGCGGCGACACGTCGCATGACCGCAAGATCGACATGTGCCGCACCGCCTTCGATCTCGGCATTACCCATTTCGACCTCGCCAACAATTACGGTCCGCCTCCCGGCAGCGCCGAGACCGCCTTCGGCGAGATCCTGCGCACCGAATTTTCCGGGCTTCGCGACGAGCTGATCATCTCGTCCAAGGCCGGTTACGACATGTGGCCGGGACCCTATGGCGAGTGGGGCAGCCGAAAATACCTGATCGCCTCCTGCGACCAGAGCCTGAAGCGCATGGGCCTCGACTATGTCGATATTTTCTATTCACACCGTTTCGACCCGGACACGCCGCTCGAAGAAACCTGCGGCGCGCTCGACTATATCGTCCGTTCCGGCCGGGCGCTCTATGTCGGCATCTCCTCCTATAATTCGCAGCGGACGCGCGAAGCCGCCGCGATCCTCAAGGATCTCGGCACGCCGTGTCTGATCCATCAGCCGAGCTATTCGATGCTCAACCGCTGGGTCGAGAACGACCGGCTGCTCGATACGCTCGATGAGGTCGGCATGGGCTCGATCGTGTTCTCGCCGCTTGCCCAGGGCATGCTGACGACGAAATATCTCGGCGGCATTCCCGAAGATAGCCGTGCGGCGCAGAACCATTTTCTCAAGAGGGACTACATCCGTCCTTCGATCATCGACAATATCCGCAAGCTCAACGAGATCGCCGAAAGACGCGGCCAGACCCTGGCGCAGATGGCGATCGCCTGGGTGCTGCGCGGCGGACGCGTGACCTCAGCGCTGATCGGCGCCAGCCGCTCGTCGCAGATCGTCGATTGCGTCAAGGCGCTGGATAATCTTGAATTCGCGGCCGAGGAGCTTGCCGAGATCGACGTCTATGCCCGTGAGGCGGATATCAATCTTTGGGCGAAGTCGGCGGAACGGGAATAGGAAGGTCGAGCCGGAGTTTGCAGGACACTTCCGCCAACTCCCTCATTCCTGTGACCTCAGGGCTTTGCCCGAGGGATGTCACAGAAATCCAGCCGCCGCGCGTCGGCGCGGCGAAGAGAGTTCTTTCAGCCCAAGGACTTGGGCTGGCTGGATCTCTGTAACGAGCACAGAGATGAGGGTGGAGGACGAATTGGTGACATATCCCGGCCCACTTCTGACGTACGTACCACAACAATAACCTCGGAGGAGCCGCCCATGATCCGCAATCCCATCCTGCCGGGGTTCAACCCCGATCCGTCGATCTGCCGCGTCGGCGCGGATTACTACATCGCCACCTCGACATTCGAATGGTATCCCGGCGTGCAGATCCACCATTCGCGCGACCTGGTGAACTGGACGCTGGTGCGCCGGCCGCTGGAGCGCCGATCACAGCTCGACATGCGCGGCAATCCCGACAGCTGCGGCATCTGGGCGCCGTGTCTTTCCTATGCCGACGGGCAGTTCTGGCTGGTCTATACCGATGTCAAGCGTTTCGACGGCAGTTTCAAGGATGCGCCGAACTACATCGTGACGGCGCCCTCGATCGAGGCCGAATGGTCGGATCCCGTCTATGTCAACTCCTCCGGCTTCGATCCCTCGCTGTTCCACGACGATGACGGCCGCAAGTGGTTCCTCAACATGCAATGGAACCACCGCACCGAAAGCTATGGCGGCTCGCCAAAATCGCCGGCCTTCGATGGCATCCTGCTGCAGGAATGGGACCCGGCGACGAAGGCGCTGACGGGGCCGATCAAGAATATCTTCGCCGGCAGCCCGCTCGGCCTCGTCGAGGGCCCTCATCTCTTCAAGAAGAACGGCTGGTATTATCTGACCACCGCCGAGGGTGGCACCGGTTACGACCACGCCGTCACCATGGCGCGCTCGCGCAACATCGACGGACCCTATGAGATGCATCCGAACATGCATCTTATCACCTCCAAGGACCATCCGGGCGCGGTGCTGCAGCGGGCAGGGCACGGCCAATATGTCGAAACATCAGACGGTGAGGCCTATCACACCCATCTTTGCGGCCGGCCGCTGCCGCCGAAGCGGCGCTGCACGCTGGGGCGAGAGACATCCTTACAGAAATGCGTCTGGCGCGACGACGACTGGCTCTATCTCGAAAATGGCACCTCAGTGCCCGATGTCGATGTGCCGGGCCTTTTTAATGCCGTGCCTGCGGAAAGGCCGATGCGCAGCGAATACAGCTTCGACGGCGGCGCGCTGCCTGCCGATTTCCAATGGCTGCGCACGCCCGAGCCCGCGCGCATCTTCAACCTGACGGACCGCCCGGGCCATCTCAGGCTGATTGCGCGCGAAAGCATCGGCTCCTGGTTCGAGCAGTCGCTGGTCGCCCGTCGACAGGAACATCACAGCTTCCGCGCCGAAACCGTGGTCGAGTTCTCGCCCGACACCTATCAGCAAGTGGCAGGGCTGACGCACTACTATAACCGCCATAAATTTCACGCCGTCGCGGTAACGCTGCACGAAACACTCGGCCGTTGCGTGACAATCCTCTCCTGCAACGGCGACTATCCGAACGGCCGCTTGAGCTTTCCGGCCGAAAGCGGTGTGGCGATCGCTGCCGAGGGCCGCGTGCAGCTCGCCATGGAAATCCGCGAGAACGACCTGCAATTCTTCTGGCAGACCGAAGGCAAGGGCGCCTGGCAGCCGATCGGTCCGGTCCTCGACGCCGGCATGATTTCCGACGAAGGCGGACGCGGCGAACACGGCTCCTTCACCGGCGCCTTTGCCGGTGTGTTTGCCTTCGATACGTCGGGGCGAGGGAAGGTCGCGGATTTCGACTGGTTCAATTATGACGAGTTGTGAGGGGCACTTCCTGCCACCCGCCCTCGTCCTTCGAGGCTCCGGCCTTTGGCCTACGCCCCGCACGCAAAAAGAAAGCCGGCGCAAGGCCGGCTAAGACGAACGCGGCTGAACAGGGGATGCTGGCCGGTTCCAAGCACTTCGTGACTGAACAATAACTTTCACTACATGCCGAGGCAGCGAAAAAGGGTGCAACGAGAACACCGGAGACGGCTCCGCAAAAGGGTGGGCGGCGGGGCGGATGCCGTGCTGGCCTCGGCTTTCTTATCGGACATCAAGATCACCGGATGATGACATCCGAAACCGGCTGCTGTCTTTCTTTTCGCCGAAGGGATCAGCTCGTTTCAAAGATCCGATGCCGGCTATGTCGGCGGGCCGGCTGCGTTAACGGCCATGGTGTTAGCAGGGCGCGAATGCTGTGTTCACGTCTCCAAGGATGTCAAAGCGTCATGAAGGGCCTATATAGCGGGCCAAAAGTAACATCTGAGAATCCGCAAGAGTATCGCATGGCCCCCATCATATCCGTTCAGAATCTCACCAAGACCTACGCCAATGGGTTCGAGGCCCTGAAAGGCATCAACCTCGACGTCGAGAAGGGCGAGATCCTGGCGCTGCTCGGGCCGAACGGTGCGGGCAAGACGACGTTGATTTCGATCATCTGCGGCATCGCCAATCCGAGCGGCGGCCAGGTGCTGGTCGCCGGCCACGATGTCGTGAAGGATTTCCGCGCCACCCGCGGAATGATCGGGCTGGTGCCGCAGGAGCTGACCACCGATCAGTTCGAGACGGTGTTCAATACAGTCAGTTTCTCGCGCGGGCTGCACGGCAAGAAAGCCAATCCCGCCCATATCGAGAAGGTGCTGCGCGCACTTTCGCTCTGGGACAAGAAGGACAATATGCTGCGCCAGCTGTCGGGCGGCATGAAGCGGCGAGTGTTGATCGCCAAGGCGCTCTCGCATGAGCCGGATATCCTTTTCCTCGACGAGCCGACCGCCGGCGTCGACGTGACGCTGCGCAAGGACATGTGGAATGTCGTTCAGGAGCTTCGGGCCTCGGGCGTCACCATCATCCTGACCACCCATTATATCGAGGAGGCCGAGGAGATCGCCGACCGCGTCGGTGTGATCAATGGCGGCCAATTGCTGCTCGTCGAAGACAAGGTGGCGCTGATGGCCAAGCTCGGCCGCAAGCAGCTGATTCTCGATCTCACCGAGCCGCTCGAGCGGCTTCCGGATTGTTTTGCCGGCAACGGACTGACACTGGAAGTCGGCGGCAGCCGGCTGACTTACGATTTCGACGCCGACAACGAGCAGGAGAGCATCGCGACGCTGCTGACCCGGCTGGGTGAAAACAATATCCATTTCAAGGATCTCTCGACGCGGCAGAGCACGCTGGAAGACATCTTCGTGGCGCTGGTAGGAGCAGACAAATGAACGTCGAGGCGATCAAATCGATCTATTTCTTCGAGATGGCGCGCACGCGCCGCACGCTGCTGCAAAGCGTCATCTCGCCCGTCATTTCGACCTCGCTCTATTTCATCGTCTTTGGCGCCGCGGTCGGCTCGCGCATCCAGGAGGTGGAGGGCGTATCCTACGGCGCCTTCATCACGCCGGGCCTCATCATGCTGACGCTGCTCGGCCAATGCATCAGCAACGGCTCCTTCGGGATCTATTTCCCGAAATTCACCGGCACGATCTATGAGGTGCTGTCGGCGCCGGTGGCGATGACGGAGATTCTGCTCGGTTATGTCGGGGCGGCGGCAACCAAGGGGATGCTCATCGGCTTCATCATCCTCCTGACAGCCAATCTCTTCGTCGATGTCAGGATCGAACATCCCTTCATGATGATCCTGTTCTTCCTGCTGACGGCAATCACCTTCAGCCTGTTCGGCTTCATGATCGGCATCTGGGCCGGCAATTTTGAACAGCTGAACCTCATTCCCATGCTGGTCGTGCCGCCGCTGACCTTCCTTGGCGGCAGCTTCTATTCGGTCAATATGCTGCCGCCGTTCTGGCAGGCGGTCAGCCACCTCAATCCGGTGCTCTATCTCGTCAGCGGCTTCCGCTGGAGTTTTTACGGGATCGCCGATGTCAACCCGGCGATCAGCCTGGCGATGATCACGGTATTCCTGATGATCTGCCTGGGAACACTCGGCTGGATCTTCAAGACCGGCTACCGGCTGCGCAATTGATCGCTTCCTGAATAGCATCATCGGGAAAGCCGATGATGCTATCGGTTTCTTCCGTTTTTCTTCCGCTTCGACCCGAGGCATCTGCTCTCTCATTCAAATGGAGATGCGAGATGACTAAAATCAGGATCGAAGGTGCGAAGGTGTTGATCGTCGGCGGCAGCTCGGGCATGGGATTGGCGCTTGCTAGGCGCCTGCTCGATGAGGGGGCGTCGGTGACGATCGCCGGGCGCAATAAAGAGAGGCTTGCGGCGGCTTGCCGCCAGCTCGGCGACCATCCGAAACTCGGGGCGTGCGCTGTCGATATATCGCGGGAGGAGGAGGTCGCGGCGCTGTTTCGGGATAGCGGACCGGTCGACCATATCGTCAGCACGGCCGCCGATATTGAAGGCGCCTATCAGTTGCTGCCGTCGATCGAGCTTGCCGCAGCGCAACGGGTGGTCGAGAGCAAGTTCTACGGGCCGCTGCTGCTGGCGAAATATGGCGCCGCCCATCTGCCGCCGTCAGGATCGATCACCTTTACGTCAGGTATCGCGGCCTATCGACCGGCGGCGCGCGGATCTGTGGTCGCCGCCGTCAATGCGGCACTCGAAGGTCTGGTCAGGGCGCTCGCCGTCGAACTGGCACCGCTCCGTATCAATGCCGTGTCGCCGGGATGGGTGGATACGCCGATCTGGAGCGTCGTTGCGGGTGACGCCAAGCAGGCAACGCTCGAGGCGATGGCGCAGCGCCTGCCGGCCGGGCGTGTCGGCCAGCCGGAAGATATCGCCGATGCGATCCGCTTCCTGATCGGCAACGGTTTCACCACAGGCACTATTCTGCATGTCGAAGGCGGGCATCGGCTGGTCTGACCGGTGAAAGCTCGTCGCTGGCCGATTGCAGCAGGAGGGTGAGCGCCGGCGGCTGAACCCGCCTGCGCCGCCACATCATCACCAGCGAGGCGGCCAGCGGTTGGCCCGGCCAAGGCAGTTCGACGACATCGTCGCGCGAAGCGGACGCCCCGACCGCGAGACACGGGACTAGGCCGTAGCCGGCGCCTGATGCAACGAGGCGGATGATCGTTGCGACGCTGTCGGCTTCCGCGACAATGGCCGGCGCATTCAAGCCTGCTTCTGCAAAGGCGGTATCGAACAGGTGGCGATAGATGCAGCCGGCTGCGGTCGCGATGAACGGGGCGGTGCGCAGCGCTAAGAGGCTTGCCGGCGGCTGGGCTTGCGAGTTGCGGCCGGCGATCAACACCAGCGGCTCGCTGGAGATGCGGCGCGTCGCGAAGCGCTCGTTCTGCTGGCCGCGATCGAAGGTGAAGGCGACGTCGATCGAGCCGTGCTGCAATTGCGCATGCAATTCGCTACTGCCGCCAACCTTGAGTTTGAGAGCAAGGCCGGGGTTCTGCCTACCGAAGAGAGAGAGCCAGTGCGCCAGCCTTTCAGTGGCGATGGTTTCGAGCGTGCCCAGTATGACAGATTGTTCGGCATTGCCGGCGGCAGAGCGGACGGCGTCCTTCGCCTCGCTATTCAGCGCCAAGATCTCTTCCGCATAGGCCTTCAAGGCTGCTGCTGCCGGCGTGGGGATGACGCCTTGCCGGGATCGGAGAAAGAGCTCGGCGCCCAATTCCTCTTCCAGCGCCTGTATCTGATCGCTGAGGCTCGATTGGGCGAGATTGACCTCGGCGGCGGCGCGGGTGAGGTTTCCGTGGTGGATGACCGCAAGGAACGTCTTCAGTTGTCGTGGAGTCATGTCAGGTTCCGGCATTGCGCAGGCGCAGAATATCAGCAAAGAGGACCGGCCGGCAATGGAGCAGCGTTTGGCTAAGAAGCGCCGCAATTTTAACACGAAAAATGTCCAGCGTTGCTGTCATCGGTCGCGGGGGCAAGGGGATGATAACCAGCAGCGTGTTTGAATTCTTCGCGATTGCCACGCTTCTCTGCTTAAACCCACAAGAAAATCGGTCGCACGAGGCCGCAGCGCCCGTCAAAGCCAGACCTCAGTCGCGCATGCGCAGTTCGTCGGTCTGCATCTGCAGGGAACCCAGCGTTTCCAGAAAGCTCATGCCGAGCAGGCTCTGGTCGAGCCGGCCGTCCTCGGCGACGCTGGCTGCGACACTGTCGCGGACGATCGGGCCGATTGCCACCTGTTCGAGCGTGACGGGTGCTGCGCGGCCACGACCGTTGGCGGTCATGATGGTCATGGAATAGGTGAGGCGGGAGAGATCGATGCCGATCCGCTCGGCATCTTCGCGCGACAGCGCCACCATGCTGGCGCCGGTATCGACGAGCATCT
Source organism: Rhizobium sp. NZLR8 (assembly GCF_019685025.1). Taxonomy (NCBI): domain Bacteria; kingdom Pseudomonadati; phylum Pseudomonadota; class Alphaproteobacteria; order Hyphomicrobiales; family Rhizobiaceae; genus Rhizobium; species Rhizobium sp. NZLR8. Next base: position 44,338 of record NZ_JABDVY010000019.1, read on the forward strand.
GGATCGTTTGGCCGTTGACAGCGACATCGGCTTCGAAATGGCCGTTCAGCAGCTTGTGCAGAATGATCTCCTGGCCGCCCTCGCTGGTGGTGACGACGACGGCGCGGCCGGGAACGAGGCCGGCGAGCAGCCTGTTGCCGACGCCGAGTGCTTCCTGGCGATAGAGATAGACGGTCGCGAGCGTCAGGATGATGACCAGCCAGATCATCATCTGGCGCACTGTTTCGCCAATGCTGCGCCGGCTGGCCCAAATGCCGGCCGACAACATCAGTGCGATCGGCAGCAGATAGACGACACGGCCGAAATCATCGCTCTGCAGGCCGAGGATCCGGCTGCTGTCATTGTTGACGATCAGCACTGCAAGGCCGAGGCCGATGACGACGAGAAAGACGGTCAAACGGATCATAAAGGCCGCTCCGGCCGGCTGGAAAGGCCTGTCTTCCAGTGGTTCGACACCGCGGCGGCGCTTGCAAGCCTTGCCGGCAGCAGCGCCATGATCCCTCTTCGCTCGGTGTCGGAGTAGCTCACCCAGCTGCCGATTTCCTGAAGAGTCCGGCCACATCCGGCGCAAAATCCGGTGGCAGGCTCCAGGGAGCAGAGGTGAATGCAGGGTGTTTGCATGAGCGATATATCGGAGTTTCAAAGAGCCGTGGCAAGGGCGCAAAGGCTGGCGATCTCGCAAATTTGCTGCGTTGCGCCCAGCGTGTCGCCGGTGTGGCCTGCAAGCCTGCGGCGGATGAATGCGGTGAAGGCAAGCCCCGCGATGCCGGTGGCAAGCAGGCTTGCGACCAGCGGCCGCAAGCCGAAGGCAGGCCAGATCAGAAGTGCTGCAACGAGGCCGGCCGAAGCGAGCGCAAACTGCATCGCCGCCTCGTCCGGCTGGCCGGTCGAGGCGGCGACGCCATCGGCCTTTGCCGGCGGCAGCCGCTGCCAGTGCCAGGCGATGGCCCCGCGGCTGAGCGCCGCGACGGCGGGAATGGCAAGGGCCGATGTGAGCGGCGAGGCGTGGCGGGCGATGGCGGCAAGTGCTGCGGCGCGGATCGCGAAGGAGAGGATCAGCGCTATCGCTCCATAGGTGCCGATCCGGCTGTCCTTCATGATGACGAGGCTGTGCTCGCGGCTCTTGCCGCCGCCAATGCCATCGGCCGTATCGGCCAGCCCGTCCTCGTGCAGCGCGCCGGTGGCGAGAACCTGGATCGAAAGCGCGATCAGGGCCGCCATCAGCGGATCGGCATGCAGCCCCAAAGCCAAGAGGAGGGCAAGCGCGGGGACGAAGCCGATGACGATGCCGGCGAAGGGAAAAGCGCGCACCAGTCTGCCGAGCCTGCCGTCATAGCCTTTGAACAGCGATTGCGGCATGGGAATGCGGCTGAGGAAGGCGACGGCGCGGGCGGTATCGACCGCAAGGTCCTTGATCTTCATTCTGCTTCGTTCTGCCGTAGGTTTCGGCGTATGGTCGCGGGCGCGCTTTTGGAGTTGTTTGCCTCGTCGGCCCGCTTTAAGAGAGTTGCGACCCGCAAAGAAGCTGATTTGCGTGAAAAAAACAAGAATACCCGGATTCATAGGAAAACCGCACAGATGAGCGTTTCAGGCCTGCCGTTCGACGATTTCCGTACCCTGCTTCGTGACCTGCCGGGGCCGGATGCCCGTGCGCTGGTGGCGGCGCGCGAACGTGACGCGCAACTGACCAAGCCGCCGGGCGCGCTCGGACGGCTCGAGGAAATCGCCTTCTGGCTTGCCGCCTGGACGGGCCGAACCCCTGCCGTCAACCGGCCGCTGGTGGCGATCTTTGCTGGTAATCACGGCGTCACCAGGCAGGGAATCACGCCGTTTCCGCCGGCAGTGACGCAGCAGATGGTCGAGAACTTTGCGGCCGGGGGTGCTGCGATCAATCAGATCTGTGTCGCCTATGATCTCGGGTTGAAAGTCTTCGACCTGGCGCTGGATTATCCCACCGGCGACATCACCGAAGAGGCAGCGCTTTCCGAGCGCGATTGCGCCGCGACGATGGCCTTCGGCATGGAGGCGATCGCCGGCGGCACCGACCTGCTGTGCATCGGCGAAATGGGCATCGGCAATACGACGATCGCGGCGGCCATCAACTATGCGCTCTACGGTGGTTCGGCGCGAGACTGGGTTGGGCCCGGCACCGGTTCGGCAGGCGAGATGCTGGAGCGCAAGATCGCGGCGGTGGAAAAGGCAGTGGCGTTGCATGGCGATCACCTCGATGATCCGCTCGAGATCATGCGGCGGCTTGGCGGCCGCGAGATCGCGGCGATGGCCGGGGCCATTCTCGCCGCCCGCATGGAACGCATTCCTGTGCTGATCGACGGTTATGTTGCGACCGCGGCGGCGGCAATCCTGAAAGCTGCCAATCCGTCCGCGCTCGATCATTGCCTGATCGGCCATGTCTCCGGCGAACCCGGACATCTGCGCTCGATCGAGATGCTCGGCAAGACGCCGCTTCTGGCGCTCGGCATGCGGCTCGGCGAAGGCACCGGGGCAGCGCTTGCCGCAGGGATCGTCAAGGCCGCTGCCGCCTGCCATTCCGGCATGGCGACCTTCGCCCAGGCGGGTGTCACGAATAAGCATTAAAGAATGTCGCGCAAAAGTGTGCCGCGGTTTTGCGATAGCGACATGCGTAAAAACAAAGACCTAAAGCGCGAGAAGCGAATCTGAAAGATCGCGACGCGCTTTGGTGCGAGTGGTCGGTCGCCGATCCGCTCTCGGGTTGGCTTGCGCCGATCAAATGGATTGGGTACCTGCGAGTCATCAAGGGAAGGCAAAGTCTTTCCCAGTCTGCAAGAGGAGAGAGGCGTCTTGACGAAGCCTGCGGTGACGAAAGAGACTGGATTTCGACATTTCACCGCCGCCGCCGGCTATTCCTGGGCGGGCTTCCTGCGCGTGATGAAAGAGGCAGCCTTCCGCCAGGAACTCGGTTTTTTCGTCGTTTCGATCGCGACGCTGGCATTGGTGGGGGCAACTGCCGGGGAGATCGTCGTTGCGGTGCTTCTGTTTCTCGGGCTCTTTTCGATGGAGGCGATGAATACCGCCGTCGAGGAGGTGATCGACCGGATTTCGCCGGAGATTTCGATCGTCGGCAAACATGCCAAGGATCTCGGTTCCTTCGCGGTGACCTGCATGATCGCCGCCTGCTGCCTCTATCTCGCCTTCGTCCTCGGCAGGCACCTGTTCTTCAGCCCGGCGTGATCAGGCCGATAATCCTACGGGGCTGAATCAGAACATCGTGCCCAGCTTGATCAGGCAAAACTCTTGCGCTTGCGCGCGACCGCCTGAGCCTCTTCCACAGCCGGCAGGCTCTGAAGCACGCGCCTGGCGGGCAGGATGGCGATCACTTCGGTTCCCTCGCGCAGCTTCGATTTCAGCAGGAACTGTCCGTCATGCTTGGCAAGGATCGCCTGGACGATCGGCAGGCCGAGGCCGGTGCCCTGTTCGGCGCTCTTAATGGCGATCGAGCCCTGACCGAAGGCCGAAAGGACAACGGGGATCTCTTCCTCCGGAATGCCGGGCCCGTTGTCCTTGATCGAGATGTACTGCCCGCCGCCGGCCGTCCAGCCGACCTTGACGTGGATTTCGCCGCCCTGTGGGGTGAACTTGACGGCGTTGGAGAGAAGGTTGAGCACCACCTGGCGCATCGACTTCTCGTCTGCCCAGATGGCTGGCAGCTGCCGTTCGAATTGATCCGAAATGGCGATGTTCTTGGCGCGGGCGCGCAGCTGGACCATGCCGATGCAATCCTCGGTGATATCGAGCAGCGAGATCGCCTCCTCGCTCAGCTCGTACTTGCCGGCTTCGATGCGGGAGAGGTCGAGAATCTCGTTGATGAGATCAAGCAGATGTTGGCCGGACCGGTGGATATCGCCGGCATATTCCTTGTAGGTCGGATTGGCGAGCGGTCCCATGACTTCGGCCGACATCACCTCGGAGAAACCAAGGATGGCATTGAGCGGGGTCCTGAGCTCGTGTGACATGGAGGCAAGGAAGCGGGACTTGGCGAGGTTTGCCTCTTCAGCGCGGCGGCGAGCCTCATCCGACATCGATTTCGCCACTTCAAGCTCGGCAATGAGGTCATCCTTCTCCGACTGGTAGGAGAGGATCCTGAGGCTCGACTTGAAGAGCCGGTCGCTGATATAGTTGAAGAAGACGAGGGTGGTGGTGAAGAGCGCCGTCAGGCTGATTTCAAGGAGGTCGCGCGACAGGCCGCTCTTGGCGGCGAGCGCCAGGACCGCTGGCGCGAAGGAGACGAGCACCGTCGGCGTCAGCATAAAGTTTGACATCGCCGTGACGGAGAGTGCGATCAGCAGCGTCGCGCCCTTATAAAGAATGAAGCTGGACGGCTCGCAGATATCGCAACCCTGCAGCGCGAATATGGCCCAGCAGCAGCCGAGCAGGAATTGGCCGAACAACAGCAGGCGGTGCCATTTGCGGGCGCTCTCCGGGGTGATTTCCTGCCGGCGCGCACGCCGCGCAAGCAGGATATTGCCGGTGTGACAGGTGAGCGTCAGCAGCGCCCAGAAGAGCAATTGCGTATCTTGGGTGAAATAAACGCCAAGTGCGGTGATGATGACGACGAAGAGCGGCATGATCGTCGCGCCCTGCAGCATCGACGCCACATACATCTTGAGCACGTCACGGTCGAAGGAGGAATTGGACGCATGACCGGACTGAAGACGTTCGCGCGTCTGCCGCACGGCCTTGGAAACGGCCTTGTTGCGGTGGCTGCGCGACCTGTCGACGATGATCTTGTCGGTCGATGTGCTTACGCCGGTACTCATGTGCACGTTGAAACTTCATCCCAGGGTGGATAAGAGCTTAACCGACAATTCTTAAGAAGATGTTTGCCATCTTTGCCAAGGATTTGTTTTTTAAGGAGGCAAAAGCGTGACACGGAGCCTGCGCCTGATTCGTGACGGCGTGACCGCTTTTGCCCTGCTGGCGCTCGTGGCGCTGATCGCCGCCAAACTCAACGATGCAGCAAAAATTGAGCATGCGGGCGCTTTCCATGCTGCCGACGGCGACAGTCTGACATTAGGAGACGAACGTTTGCGCTTGGAAGGCATCGATGCACCGGAACTCAACCAGAGCTGTATCCGGGCGGGCGAGTCCTGGGCCTGCGGCCGGGCGGCGCGCGAGGCGCTGCAAGGCCTGGTCCTGGCATCGGGAACGCTTTGCCAGGGCAGCCGGCGCGACCGTTATGACAGGCTGCTTGTCATCTGCCGGAGCGGGGCGGGCGGCGACATCAATGCCGCCATGGTGCGCCGGGGCATGGCCATCTCCTATGGCGGTTATGCCAGGGAAGAGACCGAGGCGAAGGCTGCGAAGGCGGGCCTCTGGGCCGGCACTTTCGAGCGGCCGCGCGATGTGCGTGATCATGCGCGCCAGAGTTCCGGTTTCGATGGCCCGCTGCGCTTTATCAGGCGGATCGTCGGATGGGAGTGAAGCCATGACCGGCGAAGCCGAGCTGGAGACATTGCGGCGGGAGATAGCTTCCTGCCGCATCTGTCGTGACACGCCGGCGAAAGGCCTCGAATATCGGCTGCCGCACGAGCCGCGGCCGGTGGCGGTGATCTCATCGAGCGCGCGAATCCTGATCGCCGGGCAGGCGCCCGGGCTTCGGGTCCATGAGAGCGGCTTGCCGTTCGACGATGCTTCGGGCGACCGGTTGCGTTCATGGCTCGGCGTTGACAGGGCAAGCTTCTACGACCGAGACCGATTCGCCATCGTGCCCATGGGCTTCTGCTTTCCCGGCTATGACGACAAAGGCGGGGATCTGCCGCCGCGTCGCGAATGCGCGCCGTTCTGGCGGCGAAGGGTGATTTCGGCGATGCCGCAGATCGAACTGGTGCTGGTCATCGGCCAATATGCCCAGGCTTGGCATATGGCCGGCGAAAGACAGGGCAATATGACCGAGACGGTGCGGGCGTGGCGTAACAGTCTTCTGTCCAACCGGTTGCCGGCGGTGCTGCCGTTGCCACATCCCAGCTGGCGCAACAGCGGCCGGCTGAAGCGCAATCCGTGGTTCGAGAAAGAATTGCTCCCGATCCTACAGGATCGAACGAAAATGCTGCTTTCCTGAAACAAAATTCTTTTCGTCGCGCGGAATCGAGTTATACAAAGAAAATAATTCGAAAGGACTGTTGTGCGCATGGACCGCCTCGACCGAAAAATACTGCGTCTGCTGCAAGAAGATTCGACGCTTGCCGTGGCCGATCTCGCCAAAAAAGTCGGGCTTTCGACGACCCCATGCTGGCGGCGCATTCAGAAAATGGAAGAAGACGGCGTCATCAAGCGCCGGGTCGCCATCCTTGATCCGGAGAAGGTCAACACCAAGGTCACCGTCTTCGTGTCGATTCGCACCGCCACCCATTCGATCGAATGGCTGCGGCGCTTTTCCGAGGTGGTCGCCGAGTTCCCCGAAGTAGTCGAATTCTACCGGATGAGCGGCGATGTCGACTATCTCTTGCGAGTCGTCGTGCCCGATATCGCAGCCTATGACGCTTTTTATAAGCGGATGATCGCCAAGATCGAGATTCGCGACGTCTCCTCCGCCTTCGCGATGGAGCAGATCAAGTATTCGACGCAGTTGCCGCTCGACTATATGCTTCTCGATAATGCCAAATCCAACGAGGATTGAAGCTCTCCCCGTGTGATCTGCGATCGCACGGGAGACTACCCAATAAGGTTGATTCGAGATGTGGCCTGCGGGCGCCCGAGGCAATCATCTAAACCCACTAAGATGGTTTGCAGACTGCGGCCGCACGTGAGCCCCATTCCCCTTGGATTGAGGCTGCAGAGACAATCCGACCACGAAAAGAGTGACTGAGCCGAAAGGCAAAGCTCTCAGCAGATTGTGACCCGATTGCAGAAAATCCCGAAAAATAGCGAAAAAACGCTCGAATTGCGCCAAGGTTCTCGAAATACATAGCCTGGTAAGGAATACGGGGGTATGTTGCATTGAACCAATGAGCGCCATGTCATCATTTTGTCTCATTGGAATCGAATTCAGGACACCATGTTCTAAACCGTTGCCTTGTATGTGTCCATTAGCCGGCGGTAGAGTTTGTGCGCTTCACCAGTATGTTCGACGGGGGTCGGATGGTGGAGAATTTGACAAAATGGGGCGTAGTGTTTGCGGCTTGCGATGGAGGATTTCCGTCGCGGAGCCGTTTGGCGTGTGTTTGGTCTAAATAATTGAAATTGTTGTATAAAAATCACGTCGCCGGTGAAAGTTACTGTCGGGGCCCCATCCTGCATGTATCGAGAATTGCTTGATAGGGCCTTGTATGTGATGACGGTTTGGCGGTTCGATCGATCCGCACGCCGAGATGGCTGTTCAAACTGGGCCGGCTTCAAATCGACTATTCGATTGGAAGCCAGCCCCGATCGACAAAGGAATGGATTGGTAAATGAACATCAGAATGGTTTTGCTTGCATCAGCAGCAGCATTTGCTGCATCGACGCCGGTTCTTGCAGCTGACGCTATCGTTGCTGCTGAGCCGGAACCGGTTGAATACGTTCGCGTCTGCGACGCTTACGGCACCGGCTACTTCTACATCCCGGGCACCGAAACCTGCCTCAAGATCGAAGGCTACATTCGTTTCCAGGTCAACGTTGGCGATCAGGTTGGCGGTTCGCTAGCTCATCCTAACGACTCCGATTGGGATGCCGTTACGCGCGGTCAGGTTCAGTTCACGGCCAAGAGCGATACCGAGTATGGTCCGCTGACCGGCGTCATCGTCATGCAGTTCAATGCTGACAACGCCACCGATCAGGACGCTATTCTCGACTCCGCTTACCTCGACATCGCGGGCTTCCGCGCTGGTCTCTTCTACAGCTGGTGGGACGATGGCCTCTCCGGCGAAACCGACGACATCGGTTCGGTTGTAACGCTCCACAACTCCATGCGCTATCAGTATGAAAGCGGCACCTTCTACGCTGGCCTCAGCGTCGACGAACTGGAAGACGGCGTTTACAAGGGCGACGAAGAAGCAAACAACGTTGGCGTTGCCTTCGGCGTCGGCGGCACGGCTGGTGCCTTCAGCTACCAGGTCACTGGCGGCTGGGACTTCGACAACGAAGACGGCGCAATCCGCGCTATGGGTACGGTTGAAATCGGCCCCGGCACGCTCGGCCTCGCTGGCGTATACTCTTCCGGACCAAACTCCTACTACTCCTCGGCTGAATGGGCTATTGCAGCCGAATACGCCATCAAGGCAACCGACAAGCTGAAGATCACCCCGGCCGTTCAGTACTACGGCAACTACTTCGGTGGCGACAAGGCCGTTCCGGATGACTTCGACGGTCTCGGCGATGCTTGGAAGGTCGGTCTGACAGTTGATTACCAGATCGTCGACAACTTCTACGCCAAGGCTTCGGTTCAGTACCTCGATCCGGATGATGGCGACGACTCCACGACGGGCTACTTCCGTCTGCAGCGTTCGTTCTAATCAACTTAGTGAATGCTCCCGGCCTTCGGGCCGGGGGCACTTCAAATCAGTTTCTGATCCGAGTGACCTCCGATCAGCTACGGGGACGGGTCCGGTCTTCCCTGCCGGGCCGTCCTTGCAGCGTTTTTGACGCGCAGTCTTCAAGGCAGTCTTTCAGCACAGCCTTTTCAGGTGAACCGGAGCGGATGTTGCGTATTGCACGCCGGCTTCTTGCGTGGACCGTCTCTCGAGGCACTCCCTTTTTCAATTTTCAAGCGAGCTGGATTGATCGATAGCATCACCGTAAGGGAGCTATTGGTCCTTTCTCGTAGTCGGCCTCGCCAGGCTTGGCCGCAACAGGTCGTGAAAAGAAGGTCCAATGCCGACAATGTGATTACAGCTTTGTTGGAGAGACGATACAACCCCTTGCAGGGGGCTGGCATTCATTTCCTTCTCTCGGGCAGCTTGTATGGACGATCTCAACGACTACTATTATTTCGCCGCTGTCGTCTCCAGCGGCGGCTTCGCTTCCGCAAGTCGCGATCTGAAGATACCGCGATCGAAGTTGAGCAGGCGGGTCAGCCGCCTTGAGGACGGGCTTGGCGCAAGGCTTATAGAACGCTCGACTCGTCACTTCCGGGTGACAGAGATCGGCCAGGCTTTCTACGAAAGATGCCAGACCATCTTGCAGGAGGCCGACCGCGCCAAATCAATCGTCAGCGAGGCTCAATCCGACCCGCAAGGCGTGGTGCGGATGGGCTGCCCTCTCGGTCTCGTCGACATTTCGGTCGGCGGAATCCTGCCTGAATTCCTGGAGCGCTATCCGAAGATCAAGCTGCAGATCATCGGCTCCGACCGGCGCGCTGACCTCATCAACGAACGGATCGATCTTGAGGTGAGGGCGACCAACGAGCCGGAGACGCAGACGAGCCTGACGATGCGCAAGCTTGACCGGGCGCGGCGTATTCTCGTCGCAAGTCCCTCGCTGGTCGAGCGCACCGGCTGCTTGAATTGTGTGGACGAGCTCGCCGAGCTTCCGACGCTGGCAATGACGTCATGGGTGTCGTTCCACACCTGGGAATTGATCGGTCCAGATGACGCCAGACAGGTGATTCGGCATCAGCCGCGGCTGACCTGTCGGAGCATGACCGCCATCCTCGACGCGGCCCGTGCCGGCCTCGGCTTCGGGCTTTTGCTCGAAAGTGCCTGCGAGGCCGATCTCCAGGCTGGCAAGCTGGTGCGAGTGCTGCCGGAATGGCAGTCGGAGGAGAGCCAGTTCTATATCGTCTTCACGACCGCCAAGGGCATGTCGCCGGCTGTGCGGGTGCTGATCGATTTCCTGGTCGAAAAATCCCGGCAGCATTGATGAAGCAGCATTGACCAAGAAGGGGCTTCAGGTTTGAAGCCGGCATCCGCTTTATCGCAGCCGTGCCAGCAGCTTTTCGCCGGCCAGTTCCCTGTTGGCATCCTTGCCGATCCAGCGAGCGGTTTTATCAGAGCTTTCGGCCAAGGCTCTTGCGAGGGCCAGCGCCGGTGCATGGCAGGCGAGATTGCGCTTTCCGATGCTGCGAAGCGCCCAGTTGACCGCCTTGCGGACGAAGTTTCGAGGGTCGCCGGAATGAGCCTTGATCAGCGGCAGCCAGGCAAGGATGGTGGCGTCGGGCTCCTTTTTGCAATGGACGGCTGCGCCGGCAATCATGGCGAAGGCAGTGCGCTTGACAAATTCGCGCTCGTCGTCGGCGAATTCTGGGATGAGCTCGTCCAGCGCGGCCTCGATGAAGAGATCGGCGGGGCAATCGACGATCTCCCAGGAATTGAAATCATTGGCCCAATTCCGGGCTTTGTTTGCCGTCAGCCGCTTCGGCTCGGCGGTGTACAGGGCGAGCAGGCGGGCTTCACGGATATCGCTTCGCCAGAGCTGAACTGCCCGGACTTGATCCTTCTTCGCCAGTCTGGCGACCACCTTGATATCGGGATTGGATATGCCGAGGGCGCGGTTCGTGACAATGCCGAAGCGCGCCATGCCGGCGATATTTTCCTCCGAACGCAGCTTTTCGAGATGCGCGATCAGTTCGGCTGCGTCGGAGGCGGGCGTGATCATTTTTCTACAGGATGATGCCGAAAAGTGTGAGCGGTTTTCGGCATCATGCACCTGTCCCTTCAATTTAGAACGAGATTCAGATTTTAGTCCGACCGGGACTAAAATCATCCTGTTCCAGGCGGGCGAGCAACGAGGATGTATCCCAGCGATTGCCGCCCATCGCCTGTACGTCGCCGTAGAATTGGTCGACCACGGCAGTGACAGGCAGCTTGGCGCCGTTGCGGCGCGCTTCGGTGAGCACGATGCCGAGATCCTTGCGCATCCAGTCGACCGCGAAGCCGAAATCATATTTGCCTGCGTTCATGGTCTTGTGGCGGTTTTCCATCTGCCAGGAGCCGGCCGCCCCCTTGGAGATAACCTCGACGACCTTTTCAATATCAAGGCCGGCGCGCTTGCCGAAATGCAGTGCTTCGGCAAGTCCCTGGACGAGGCCGGCGATGCAGATCTGGTTGACCATCTTGGTCAGTTGGCCTGAACCTGCCGGCCCCATCAGACCGACCATGCGGGCATAGGCGTCGATGACGGGCCTGGCGCGTTCGAAGACGGCCTCGTCGCCACCGCACATGACGGTGAGGGCGCCGTTTTCAGCGCCGGCCTGGCCGCCGGAGACGGGAGCGTCGATGAAATCGACGCCTTTTTCCTTTGCCACGGCATAAAGTTCGCGAGCGACTTCGGCGCTGGCGGTGGTGTTGTCGATCAGCACCGAACCCGGCTTCATGCCGTGCAGGGCGCCGTTTTCGCCAGATGTCACCGATCGGAGATCTTCGTCATTGCCGACGCAGACGAAGACGAAATCGGCGCCTGCTGCAGCCTCAGCCGGGGTGGGAGCGGATTTGCCGGAGAATTTCTCGGCCCAGGCGACGGCCTTTTCGACTGTTCGATTGTAGACGGTGACATCGTGGCCGCCCTTCGTCTTCAGATGCCCTGCCATGGGAAAGCCCATGACGCCGAGACCGATGAATGCGACTTTAGCCATATGTCCTGTCCTTATCGGGTGTGCGAGGCCCCGAGGATTAACCGAAACGGGGGGAGCAGAAAAGCCGTGAAGACGGAGTTCCTTCCGATAGACGCATAGGAGGCTGGTCGCCGCTCGCCTAGGCCCTAGATGGGGATCAGGCAAAATGTTCCGGGGGGGTGACATGAGCGAAATTCCGACGATCAAGCCGCGGCGCAAAGGCCGCAGTGGAATGCAGGCGACGCTGATTCCATCGCAGCAGATGGTCGCAGCGCAAATTCGGTTGGCACAGGAAGGTGTTTTCACCGAGCTTGGCGTCCTTCGCCGCCGTCTCGCTACCCAATACGGGGCGGACGCCTGTTGTCCGGTCACCGTTCAGCGGCATCTGCGCGCGATCGCCGATCTGTCTTTCCACGCGCTGCAAAAGGGCGAGGCGGTTTCGACGGTCACGCCCTATTGGCGCATGGTCGATCCGGCTAGCCTGCTGGCGACGCGCCTTGCAGGTGGGGCCGGTTTTCTCCGCGAGCGGCTGGCCGCCGAACGTCGGGAGGGGTAGCGGAAGAAGGCCGGTATCAGCAGGCCCGTGTCGACGAGCGCCTGAACGGGAAAAATTATTCCCCGAAGCGGATGACAATGCGAAATTGATATTGTCGATATAATTTGTAGTCTATGCCAGTATCCTGGCGATCGACGGCGACCATTGACGGCATCCGGCCGGCCGCCATCGATCGACAGGATATTCAGATGTTCACGCGCAGACGAAGCCCCGGAATTCTTCCCGCCGCCATGATCCTCCCAAGCATCCGTGCGGCTGCGATGCGCAGGCACGTCCGTATGTCGTCGCCTGCCAGGGCCCAGCTTGACCGCGCGAGCTGATTTTCGAATTTAGCAGCAAAGGATTGTTTCCATGACCGCCACATCCGATCCCATCAATTTCCTTTGGTTCATCCCGACATCGGGCGACGGCACCTATCTCGGTTCCTCCGATCTCAACCGCGCGCCCGAGATCGGCTATCTCACGCAGATCGCCCAGGCTGTCGACCGGCTCGGCTATTCCGGCGTGCTGCTGCCGACAGGCGTTGCCTGCGAAGAATCCTTCGTGACGGCGGCGGCTCTCGCGGCCAAGACCGAGAAGCTGCAGTTCCTGGTGGCGGTCCGCCCCGGCACGGCATCGCCCGCTTATTACGCGCGACTTGCGACGACGCTCGATCGCATCTCCAACGGCCGCCTGCTGCTCAACATCGTCGTGGGCGGCAGTCCGGCCGAGCTTGCCGGTGACGGTATCCATCTCGAACATGACGAGCGTTATGCCCATGCGGAGGAGTTCTTCACGGTCTTCGAGGAACTGCTGGATAAGGGCACGGCGAGCTTTGACGGCAAATACATTAAGGCGACAAATGCGCGCCTCGGCTTTCCCTCAGTGCAGAACCCGCGTCCGCCGCTTTATTTTGGCGGTTCATCGGATGCCGGCATCGATTTCTCGGTCGGCCGCGTCGACAAATATCTGACCTGGGGCGAGCCGCCGGCACAGGTGGCCGAAAAGATCGCCAAGGTGCGCAAGGCCGCCGCCGAGCGCGGCCGCGAGGTGACCTTCGGCATCCGCCTGCACTTCATCGTGCGCGAGACCGACGAGGAGGCATGGGAGGCGGCGGAGCGGCTGATCCGCCATCTCGACGACGATACGATCCGCGAGGCGCAGGAGCGCTTCGTTCACGAGTCCGACTCGGTCGGTCAGAAGCGTATGGCCGCCCTTCACAGCGGCCGGCGCGACAAGCTCGAGGTCTCGCCGAACCTCTGGGCCGGTGTCGGCCTGGTGCGGGCTGGTGCCGGCACCGCGCTTGTGGGGTCGCCGAAGACGGTTGCCGCGCGCCTTGCCGAATATCAGGAGATCGGCATCGATACGGTGATCGGCTCCGGTTACCCGCATCTGGAGGAAGCCTATCGTGTCGCCGAGCTGCTCTTCCCCGAGCTCGGCATCACCCGCGCGCAGCAGCGCCTGGCGTTCAACAACGAATTCGGCGGCAAGCAGGTCTTTACAGGCGGCAGCCACGGCGGCAACCTGAAGGTCGTCTCCGGTTCCTGAGTTCCGACGCGACGCCGAACAGGATATCGCCGGAAGCCGCCCCGTGGCTTTCGGCGTTTTGTTGAGTGCGGCCATGCCCGGTTCGGAGCGGCAGATCGCGTAATCCTCGGTATTGATGATTGTCATTGTTTGAGACCTTGGCGCCATCCTGCCGAAATCGTCCTGGGGCGCATAATCCAGCGAAACGCGTTGATTTATAGCCAGTGAGATATGTTTCATTTCCTCACAGTCTTCCCGAACGTCGTGTCCGCCGGCTTATCCACATCGGCTAGGCCTGCTAATTCTTTTCGCTCTTCGTTTGCCTCTTGACTCACGCATGCCTCATTGGCTATGAATTAATCCATAGCTGAATAGGTATGAATTCGAATGTCCGATGCTCAAGACGCGCTCTTCAAAACGCTCGCTGATCCGACACGGCGGGCTCTTTTCGAGCGGCTGTGCCGCGAAGGAGAGAAGACGGTCGGGGCTCTGACGGCTCGGGCCGGGGTTTCTCAGCCGGTCGTCTCAAAACATCTCGGCATACTAAAGCAGGCTGGATTGGTGCGCGACCGCCACGAAGGGCGCCAGACGCATTACAGCGCGCAGCTGGGCGCGCTGGCACCACTGGTCGACTGGACGAGTGAGATGGCCGGGTTCTGGCAAAGCCGCTTCAATGATCTCGAAGATTTGCTGAAAAGGATGGATCAATGACCGACACATCGACCGAAACACGCGCAGTCGTCATCGAAAGGGAAATCCCATTTCCCTCGGAGAAGATCTGGCGGGCGCTGACCCAGCCGCACCTGATCCAGGAATGGCTGATGAAGAGCGACTTCAAGCCGGTCGCCGACCACCGCTTCAAGTTCAGCGCAGATTGGGGTTCCGTCGACTGTAAGGTCCTGGAAGTCGAGCCGAACAAGACCCTGTCCTACAGCTGGGATGCCTATGGTCTCGAAAGCACCGTTACCTGGACTCTCACTCCGACCGGCACGGGCACGCACCTGCGCATGGAGCAGTCGGGGTTCCGGCCGGATCAGCGGCAGGCTTTTCAGGGCGCCAGGAGCGGGTGGACACAGTTCTTCGCAAATCTGGAGCAGGTGCTGGCGCGGACGGAGTAAGGCCGCTCATCGCCGGGGCTGATCTTAAACGCGGGAGGTGCCATTGAAATGGAACAACTGGTTGCGGCAGACCCACCGCTGGCTGTCCGTTGCCTTTACCATGGCGGTCATTCTCAATATCGTCGCGATGGTCCAGGAGAAATCGATCGTCTGGGTAGGCCTCTTGGCGCTGCTGCCGCTTGGCCTGCCATTGCTGACCGGTCTTTACCTGTTCATGCTGCCTTATGCTGCCAGATGGCGCGGCAGGTAGGAGTGAAGGCAATGGCCGGCAAGACTTCCAATACCGCAGCGAAGATCAGAAAGAAGACAGCCACTCAGCCGGCTGCGGCGGAGCCGAAGCTCCTCTCGGGAGGCAACCCGCAGATCGCCAAGGGTTATGGCGATGCTCCTGTGCAGGCCTATATCGCTGCCATTCCGGACTGGAAAAGCGCCGTCGGACGCCGTCTCGACGCGCTGATCACGCACACTGTGCCGGGTGTGAACAAGGCGGTCAAATGGAACTCGCCTCTCTATGGCATCGAAGAGCGGGGCTGGTTTCTCAGCGTTCACTGCTTCGCCAAATACGTCAAGGTGGCCTTTTTCCGGGGTACGTCGCTGCATCCTCTGCCGCCCGGCCATTCCAAGCAGAAGGAAGTGCGCTACCTCGATATCCGCGAGGAGGACGAAATCGACGAAGCCCAGCTTGCCGCCTGGGTGGAGCAGGCCAGCCGCTTGCCCGGCGAACGGATGTAAACAAATAGCACTCGAACGACGGGTGGGAGGAACCATGAAGAAAGCGTCAGCAACCATGAAGAAAAGCGATTCCGGGGAAGCAAGCGAGGAAACGTCCCCCTCTCAGTTGATCGATGCGAGGATCGAGGAACTGGGAGACTGGCGGGGCGAGAAGCTTGCCCAGGTCCGAATGCTGATCAAGCAGGCCGTGCCCGAGGTGCTTGAGGAATGGAAGTGGCGAGGAGTTCCGGTATGGGAGCGCGCCGGGATCATCTGCACCGGCGAAACTTACAAGAGCGTGGTGAAACTGACCTTCGCCAAGGGCGCCTCGCTGGAGGATCCCACGGGACTGTTCAACTCCAGCCTCGAAGGCAACACCCGGCGCGCCATCGATTTCCATCAAGGCGACACGATCGACGAGGAGGCGCTGAAGGCGCTCGTTCGTGCCGCCGCAGCGCTGAACACGTTATCAAAGACTGCCGTGTCGCGGAAGAAATCAAGCGGAACATGAGGTTTCGCTAAAGCATTTCGCGCAAAAGTGTGCAGCAGTTTAGCGATAGCGACAGCGTAAAAACAAAGACCTAAAACGCGAAGAGCGAATCTGAAAGATCGCGACGCGCTTTAATGGATCGGGTTCGCCTCGCGCTCGAGAAAGAGTTCGAGATTGTCGAGGCCGATCTCCGTGCCCTGGAGGCGGGCGCCGTTGTCGGCGTAGCCGTCGAGGAAGACTACCTGCTCGGTGAAGACCATTTTCGTGCCGTGGGGTTCAGCTTCGAAGGTGATTGTGGCGAGCGAGGCGGAGATGCGCCTTTCGCCGAGCTTCATCTCATAGGCATAGATGATACGGGTGTCAGGCACGATATCGATGTAATGGGCGTCAAAAGCGTGCAGGAGCCCGTCCGTATCGGCGACATGGTTTCGCTCGGTACCGCCGGGACGGAAATCGAGCCTGTAATCCAGCGGAACCCATTCGCCGTGGCAGGCGAACCATTGACGCTTTGCCTCCAGCGTCGACCAGGCGCGGAAGACACGGCCGACCGGTGCTTTCAGGCGGCGCTCGATGACGAGGGTGGCATGTTCGGCAGATCGTGTCGTCATTCGGAAAAGCTCTCCGGTTCTTCGGCGAGAAATTGATCCAGCCTATCGAAGGTAGTCGTCCAGCGGCTCTTTCGCTGTTCCACCCAGCGCTCGACGGTGGCAAGCGCATCCTGCTGCAGGCGGTAGGTTCGAACCCGGCCGGATTTCTCCGAGAGCACGAGGCCACTATGCTCCAGCACCTGCAGATGTTTCATTACCGTCGGCAAGGCCACCGCGAGCGGCGCGGCCAGCTCGGTGACCGAAGCCGGGCCACGGCCGAGGCGATCGATCATGCCGCGCCGGCTGCGGTCGGATAGCGCGTGGAACATGCGGTCGAGATCGGCCTGGCTTTCGATCATCCAGCGGCATCCCGGAAGCGGGCGGGCAACCGCTCTTTATAGGGGTAGAACTTGAAGTAGGGGCGGGCCTCGTCCAGTGCCCGTGCAAAGGAGGGGCGCGTCAGCAGCCGATCGTAATAGGCGCGAAGGTTCGGCTGCTCCGCTGAAAACGGAACCAGCGTCTCGGCATAGAAGAGCGACGGGGCTGCGGCGCAATCGGCCATGGTGAAGCCGTCGCCCGCTATCCATTGTTTGTCGGCGAGCTGCTTTTCGATCATCGCATAGGCAGTGGCGAGTGTCGCCTTGGCGGCGGTCACCTCGATTTCATCAGCCGTGCCCTCGGGGCGCCGGCGATTGCTGACGAGCGCCTGCATCGGCGCCTGGACATAATGGTCGAAGAATCGATCCCAGAGGCGGACCTGCAGCGCCCGGTCGATCTCAAGCGGCAGCAGGCGAACGGGGCCAGGATAGTAGTGCTCGAGATATTCGATGATGATCGACGTCTCGGGAATGGTGCTGTCGCGCGCCTCGTCCCGCAGCAGCGGCATCTTGCCGATCGGCCAGAAGCGGAAGAGATCGGAACGCGAGCTCTCGTCGGACAGATCGACGAGACGATTTTCGAAGGGTGTGCCGTTTTCGTAAAGCGCGATCAGCACCTTGTGGCAGAAGGAGGCGAGCGGATGCCCATAGAACACGAGCGACATGCGGCGACCTTTCCTGTTGTGATAAACTTTACCGTTCGACTAAGTATCAGGTCGGCCGGCATAGCACAACAGATAGTTTGCCAATCGCGCAAGTATCGCCATCAGCCAATATATCTTGCGACCACCAAATGGCCGGGTGTCGGCTGGCCGTCTTCCATGCGCACGTTGATATCCGATATCTCGACGAGTTCGAAACCGGTGGCCGCCAGGCGTTCTTTCACATAGGCGTCGGCATGGGCGAAGCGCTGATGCGGACCGACCATGTAGGCGCGGCCAGCGAGAGTGGCGTCCGGCACGGTTTCCGAGGAGAAGATGAACAGGCCGCCCGACGTCAGGTTCTCGGCGGCGCCGAAGAACAGCGGTTCGAGTGCGCCGAGATAGGGCAGTACGTCGGTGGCTGTGATGATGTCGAAGGCGTCCTCGTCGTTGTCGTCGAGGAAATCTTCGACCTCGGCGACGAAGAGGGTTTCGTAGAGATCCTTCTCATGGGCAATCTCGACCATCTTCTCCGATAGGTCGATGCCGGTCATGTCGGCGCAGAGGTCGCGCAGTGCGCCGCCGGTCAGGCCCGTGCCGCAGCCGAGATCGAGCAGCCGCTTGAACGGTCCGAGCTTCAGCGCCTGCAGGCGCTGGCGCACCAGCATCGGCACGTGATAGCCGAGCTGCTCGACAAGTACGTCCTCGAAAACCTCGGCATGCTGGTCGAACAGGGTTTCGACATAGGCGTCAGGCGCCCTGGCAGGAGTTTCGCCGCGGCCCATGGCGGCGATGCGCACGGCGGCACCGCCGTGATCGTCGGGATCGATTGCCAGGACTTCCTCATAGGCTGCCACCGCCGCGTCGACATCGCCGGCCTTTTCCAGCGCCAGAGCGCGGTTATAGGCCTCGCCAAGGGCTTCTTCGTCGATCTTCTTTGCCATCGCGGTCCATCGTCCTTTTGTTTCAGGCATGCGTCTAAGGCGGCTTTCGAAGTTTTGCAATGGCGCTGCTGCGAGCGCAGAATGGGCGCAAAGAAGACGAAGGGAGGAATACCGATGAAATCGGAGCAAGAACGGCCGTCATTGCTACCTGAAGGGGAGGCTGCACGGGCATTGCTGCTGCCTGGCACGCCAGGCGAGATCACCAACACGCTTAGCCATTATTACCGCGGTGAACTCGGGCGGATGACGAGTTGGCGCGACCGTATCGACCGAACGTCCAACTGGGCGATCACCGTGGTCGCGGCGCTGCTTTCGGTGTCGCTGTCGACGCCGACCTCGCATCACGGCGTGCTGCTGTTCGGGATGATGCTGGTGACGCTGCTTCTGATCATCGAAGCGCGGCGCTACCGCTTCTTCGACATCTACCGAGCCCGCATTCGCCAGATCGAGCGCTGCTATTTCGCGCAGATTTTGGCGCCGGAGGCGGGGGTCGGCAGAGAATGGGCCTCGGTGATCGCCAGCAGCCTGCGCAAGCCGCGTTTCCTGCTCAGCTACTGGGACGCGATGCACCGCCGGCTCAAACGGAACTATGGTTGGATGTATTCTATCCTGTTTCTCGCCTGGTGCCTGAAGATCTCGACGCCGAAATTGCAAACGGAGGGCATGCCGGCGCTACAGGCGCAGTCCTGGACCTATGTCATCGATAATGCGGTGCTGGGGCCTATTCCCGGCCTTGCGGTCATCATCATCGTCATCGTCTTCTACCTCAGCATCCTCTGCTTTGCGCTCCGCCCGGTCCGTGACCAAGGTGAATTCGGCCATGGCGAGGCACATGTCTGATGGTGGGTAGGGGCCGGATCAGTGCAGGATGAACTCTCCTTTCAGCGCCCGCCACTCGGTTGGCGAGATCAGCTTGCGGTGGACATAGCGCACCGAATGCAGCGGTCCGTCGAGCTTTTCTTCCCAAAATTTCAGAAAGCCGCGCATTTCAGGAAAATCGGGGGCGAGATCATAATCCTGCCAGACATAAGTCTGTAGGATCGCCGGATGATCCGGCAGGTGGTAGAGGATCTGGGCGGTCGTCAGACCATAGCCCTTCAGTTGTTTTTCCATGTCCTTGTGCATCGTGTTCACTTCTTCTCGTTCCCACTCGCGCGCTTATTAGCGCTACGTGATATGGAAACATGCGAGTGGTTAACGGAAGCTTTACAGATACTTCATAAAAGGACAATTGATTTTTAATATCAATAGATTAGCAGCATATAGTGGGGAGTGCTGCCACGTCGGTTCTCATTGATGCACGCTGTTGTCTGAAAACCGTGAGACACCTTCGGGCGGCATGCATCAGCGCTTGAGATGCCGGGTCAAGCG
The DNA here is from genome assembly GCF_019685025.1 of Rhizobium sp. NZLR8. Taxonomy (NCBI): domain Bacteria; kingdom Pseudomonadati; phylum Pseudomonadota; class Alphaproteobacteria; order Hyphomicrobiales; family Rhizobiaceae; genus Rhizobium; species Rhizobium sp. NZLR8. The sequence goes on from NZ_JABDVY010000019.1 coordinate 64,142, forward strand.
GCGTTCGATCCAAGCCCAGAGATGGCGCAGCGCCTCGACGATGACGAGGTAGAAGATCGCTGCCCAGAGATAGGTCTGGTAGTCAAAGGTGCGGGAGAAGGCGTAGCGGGTTTCGCCCATCAGGTCGAGCACGGTGATGATGGCGACGACCGCCGAGCCCTTGATCAGCAGGATGATTTCGTTGCCATAAGGGCGGAGTGCGACGATGAGAGCCTGCGGCAGAATGATCTTGCGGAAAGCGATGAACCGGTGGATGCCGAGGGCCGCGGCCGCCTCGTGCTGGCCATGCGATACGCTTTCGATGGCGCCGCGCAGGATTTCCGCCTGGTAGGCCGCGGTATTGATGGTCATGGCAAAAAGGCCGCAATACCAAGCTTCGCGGAAGAACCACCAGATACCGACGGTTTCAAGCTGCGGCCGGAAAACGCCGAGGCCGTAATAAACCAGGAACAACTGGGCAAGCAGCGGCGTGCCGCGGAAGAAATAGATGTAGCCGTAGGCGAGCGCATTCAGCAACCGGTTCTTCGACATGCGCGCTGCGGCAAGCGGCAGCGACAGAACTGCGCCGCAGATCACGGAAATGAAAACGAGGCTGAGTGTGACCCCGAGACCGTGGAGATAGCGCGGTCCGTAGCGGGTGAATTTTTCCGGATCCCAGCCGTTGACGACGGAGATCACCAGCAGCGCGCCGAATACTGCCCAGACGGCGACAAAAATATAGCCGGCCATACGCGCCGGCGTCATCGGCTTCATCACTTCGCGAGGTGCGGGCTGCGGCGGGATCAGCGTTTCGGCGTAGCTCATCGGCGGATCTCCGAACGTCTGGCCCACCGCTCGACATAGACGAGCAGAAAGGAGGAGAGAATGGCGAGCACCAGATAGAGACAGCAGGCCAGGCCATAGAAGAAGAAGGGTTCTTTGGTCACGCGCACGGCGACACTTGTCTGGCGCAGGATATCGGCAAGACTGATGATTGAGACGTAGGAGGTGTCCTTCAGGAGCACCATCCAGAGGTTCGTCAGGCCCGGCAGCGCGATGCGCACGAGCTGCGGCAGGATGATCAGGCGCAGCGTGCGACCGCTATGCAGTCCAAGCGCATCGCCTGCCTCATACTGCCCCTTGGGAATGGCGCGAAAGGCTGAGAGCAATACTTCCGAACAGTAGGCGGAGAAGACCACCGAAAGCGCGATGACGCCGGCGAGGAAGGCGTTGATCTCGACCGGCGGCCCGTCATAACCGACGAAGGTCAGCAGAGACTGGATCAGCATCTGCATGCCGTAATAGATGATGAAGAGCGTCAGAAGCTCCGGCAGGCCTCGGAAGATCGTCGTGTAGATGCCGGCCGCCAGCCGAAGCGATTTTTCTTCCGACTGCTGGCCGAGCGCCACTAGGAAGCCGATGACGAGGCCGATCGGTAGGGTGACGATTGCCACCGAAACGGTCACCTGCAGGCCAAGCGCGATCTCGTCGCCCCAGCCGGTATCGCCACAGGCAAGAATCGTCGACTGACCTAGCCAGGTGAAGATGCCAACGGGTCCGCATAACGGATCGAAAATGTGCACAAGTGAGCTCCAGAAGGAGCCGAGCGCGGAAAATAATCCGCCCATGCGATAATTCCCCTCACGGCTTTTGCCGTTTTGATCTTGCTATCTTTGTCAAACAAAAATGGCGGAAGAGCAAGCCTTCCGCCATTACCTTGATTGGCCAGATAGCGAATTTCTTATTCGCCGTAAACGTCGAAGTCGAAGTACTTGTCCTGGATCTTCTTGTACTCACCGCTGGCGCGGATCGCAGCGATCGCCGTGTTCAGTTTTTCCTTGAGCGGATCGCCCTTGCGGATGGCAATGCCGGCGCCGTTGCCGTTGATTTCCTTGTCGACCGGCAGAGTCGTCAAGATCTTGCAGCAGGCGCCGGCGTCGGATTTGACCCATTCGGAGAGAACCACGACGTCGTCGATGACGGCGTCGACACGGCCGCTGGAGACGTCGAGCTTGTATTCGTCAGCGGTGGGGTAGAGCTTCAGTTCGGTGTCGGCCAGATGCTTCTCGGCATAGTTGGCGTGCGTCGTGGAGGTCTGCGCGCCGATCACCTTGCCCTTGAGCCCGGCAACGTCAGTAATCGTCGAATCCTTCGGCACGGCGATGGCTGGCGGGGTGTTGTAGTACTTGTTGGAGAAATCGACGAGCTTCAGACGCTCCGGGGTGATCGACATGGAGGAAACGATCATGTCGAACTTCTTGGCGTTGAGCGCCGGGATGATGCCGTCCCAGTCGGTGCTGACGAAGGAGCATTCAGCCTTCATCTCAGCGCAGAGCGCCTTGGTGATGTCGATGTCGAAGCCCTGGATCGTGCCGCTGGCATCGACGAACTCGAAGGGCGGATAGGTCGAATCGGTGCCGATCACATACTTTTCGCCATCGGCCATGGCCGAGCCAGCGAAAAGGGACATCGCCGCGATCGAGGCTGCCGCGAAAATACGGGTGGAGATATGCATGAGGATCCTCTCTGTTGGTAGCCGCCGCTGTTTTTCTCGTGGGCTGACGGCCGCAATTCAACGGTACCTAGACCGCCTTGCGGCGATAATCAGACTTTTTTTGATGGAATTGCAACACAAATCCCATCGCAATTGGGCGGTGCAAATAGCAGGCGAGATGAACGCCGGCAGACTGCAACATTCACGCGAGGTTAATCCGCGGCTTCCTAGAACCGGAACAAATCGGCGGTTCGGCGATTGCCATTCCGCCGTTTCGCCTCAATGCAAAGCTAGGGGCGGAACCGGGGCCTATCGGCCTTTAAGAAGCTCAACCAGGATCGAGGAAACCCGATGGGCATGAAATCAAGATTGTTCGCAAGCGCGGCTTTTCCGTTGCTTACCCTTTCGCTGGCGTTCCAGCCGGCATCGGCAATGGCTGCCGTGCGCGACGTCGCGCCGCAGGCGCCAGCCGTGCGGCAAGTCGAACAAGGCAGCTTCGAGGTGGCGCAGGACGCGCCTTCCGAAGAGGAATTGCTGAAGAAGAAGCACAAACAGAAGGAGCAAGCTCCGGCCGAACAGGCGCCGGCCGCCGAGCAACCGAAGGAGGCGCCGGCCGAAAAGCCGAAGGCTGAGCGGAAGGAGGCGCCGGCGCCCGAACCCAAGGCACAGCCGGAACCGCCGAAGGCCGAAGCCGCGCCGAAGGCAGAGCCCGCGCCGCAGGCCGAAAGCAAGCCAGAGCGAAAGTCCAAGCAGGAAGCCCAGCCCGAGGCAAAACCGGAGGCCGAGCCGCAGCAGGAGCAGCCGGTAACGCAGGAAAAGCCGAAGAAGCCGAAGAAGCAGGCCGAGCCGGAGGCTCAACCGCAGCCCGAACAGCAGCCGGCCGCAAAGGAAGTGCAGCCGGAGACGGAGCAGGCGCAGCCGGAAGCCAAGCCGGACGGCGGCAAGCGGGCTAAAGGACAGGACAAGGGCCAAGGCAAAGATAAAGCCAAGGGCAAGGCCGAGACGGCTGCGCCCGAAGCTGTGACGCCGACCGAGGAACAAGCCAAACCCGAAGTCAAGCCGGAGGCAAAACCTGCCGCCGAGGCGCCGGCCGAGAAGAAGCCGACAAAGGGCGAGACGGCTGCGCCCGCAGACAAGTCGAATGCAGACAAGGCGGGCCAAGAGAAAGCGCCTGGAGACAAGCCTGGCGAAGTGAAAGCGCCCGAAGACAAGGCGGCGGCTCCGGAGGCCGCACCCGCCGAAAAGCCGAAGGACGGCACCGCAGCCAAGCCTGCCGGTGAACAGCCCGCCGGCGAGCAGCCGGCCGCGCCCGCGACCGGCACTGCCCAGCCGCTGCCGGATGCCAGCGGCGGCCAGCAGGTTAAGCAGGCCATTCCGGCGCCGGAAAAGGCTTCGCCCGAAGAGCTGGAGCGCCGCAAGAAGATCGCCGCGGACCCAGCCAAAAGCAACGAAACCGTCGTGCTGCCGGTCGAGAACGGCGCGGCCGTGCTCGACAGCGACAAGGATGCCGACCGCAGCAAGGGCCGGGAAGGCCGCCGCGATCGCGACAAGCAGCGCGCCGACAGCAAGGACTTCAAGGTGCCGACCTCGGATGCCGAAGCGCAAGCCGCCACTGGCGGCGTGGCGCAGCCCTCCGTCAAGATCGAGGCGGTGACCCGCGAGAAGGGCACGAGGCTCGACGAGCGGCCGCAATTCATCCGTCCTGATGGCGCGCGCATCGACGACCGCAGCGACCAAAACCGCGTGATCATTCAATACAATAACCAGGTCATCGTGCGTAGCGACGACGACAGGCGGTTCCTGCGTGACGGCGAACGGCCGAACTACGAGGAGCTGTCTGGTGATCGCTACCGCGAGACGATCACACGGCCGGAAGGCTATCGCATCGTGACGATCCGCAACCGCTATGGCGACATCATCCAGCGGTCGCGTGTCGATGCCCGGGGACGCGAGAATGTGCTCTACTACTCCCAGGAACTCTATGACGATCCGGACCGCGATTATTTCGAGGATCCGGGCGCCGACCTGCCGCCGATGCGGCTGCGTGTGCCGCTCGACGACTATATCATCGACACCCGCAGCGATCCGAATCGGGACTATTACGAGTTCCTGAGCGAGCCGCCGGTCGAGCCGGTCGAGCGTGTCTATTCGCTCGACGAGGTGAAATATTCGGCGCGTATCCGTGACAAGGTGCGCCGCATCGACCTCGACACGATCACCTTCGCGACCGGCAGTGCCGATATCCCGATGACCCAGGCGCGGACGTTGCGCAAGGTCGCCGACGCAATCAGCCAGGTGCTCAAGAGGGATCCGAGCGAGACCTTCCTGATCGAAGGTCATACCGATGCGGTCGGCTCCGACCAGAGCAACCTCATCCTCTCCGACCAACGGGCGGAATCGGTCGCCAACGTACTCTCCGACGTTTACGGCATCCCGCCGGAGAACCTGGCGACCCAGGGTTACGGCGAACAATATCTGAAGGTCAACACAACAGACCCTGAACAGGAAAACCGCCGCGTGACCATCCGCCGCGTCACGGCGCTGGTTCGGCCTGTCGCTGCCAAGTAAATGCTGTTGCCCCTCTCCAGAACCGGAGAGGGGCATTCAGTTGTCTGTCTTTTTTCTCCTCGGCGGACCGGGCAAGGGAAGCTGCTGCCATCCTGCCGGTTTTACTCGCCGGCTTTCCTGGCAGCCTTTTCGATGGTGTCGGCGACCTTCTCCGGCTGGGATGCGAAGACGGCGTGGCTTGCTTTGATCTCGGTCACATCGCTGCCGGCGCGTTTTGCCATGTCGCGCTCCAGCTCGGGATTGATAGAGCGATCCTGCGTGGCGACGATCGACCAACTCGGTTTCGTGCGCCATGCCGGGTCTGAGACCTTGGCGGAGAAGGCCTGCTTGGCGGCGAAGACCTGCGCCCTGGCCATGAAATCAGCCTCGGCTTGCGGAAGGTCGGCTGCGAAATCCGCAGCAAAGGCACCCGGATCGAGATAGAGATATTTGCCGTCCTTGGTTTCCCTTATATCCATGCTGCCGGCGGGCTTCGAACTGGCGAGGCTCAGCAGGCTTTCACCCTTGTCGGGCTGGAACGCTGCGACATAGACGAGGCCTGCGACACTGGGATCGTTGCCAGCTTGCGTGATGACCATGCCGCCATAGCTGTGACCGACAAGCAGGCTCGGTCCCTCCTGCAGGTCGAGAACCCGCTTCGTCGCCGCCACATCGTCTTCGAGCGAGGTGATCGGCTCCTGGACGATGGTGACGTTGAAGCCGCGTTTTTCGAGAATCTCGGTCGCCTTGCGCCATCCCGAACCGTCGGCGAGCGCGCCGTGGACGATCACGATGTTCTTGACCGCGGCAGCTTCCGCCGCGAAGGCGATGCCGGTGGTGGCGAAAGCAAGGGCGGCCGTGAAAATGAGGCGTCTATTCATGGGTGTTACTCCTTGGGTGATGTTACGTTCCGGATTCAGCCGAAGGTGAAGGCGTAGGCCTGGACGCCGGGGTCGAGGAAACGGATCTCGAAGTTGCGGGCGACGACGGGGCCGGACTGGCGGACAAGTTGGTAAAGCTTGGTCGCGCTCACCACGCCGTTGCCTTCGGCATCGATGTCGGAGCCGTGGTCCGCTCCCGGCGCCTTGCCGTCGACCGTCACCTGGAAGCGGATCGGTTTGGCGTCGGCGCCGGGCCCTAGTACGAGATGCAGGTCGCGGGCGCTGAAACGATAGGCAATGCCGCCGCCCGGCTGATCAAGCGTCGCCTGATCTTTGCCGACAGTCCAGGTTCCGGACAGGCCCCAGCCGTTGAGGCCGGGTTCGGCGATCGAATAATTTTGTGCGGCGTCGGCCTGCAGCCCTTCCGGAGAGGCGAAATTTGCTGCCTGTGCGTAGCCGATATAGGTTTCGCCGGAGCGGATATTGCCAAGGTCAGGACCTGCTTCCGCGCCCGTGGCATCCGGCGCGACCGCAGCGCTTGCCGCCGTCTGGCTGCCGGCCTCGCGCAACAGGTCCTGAATGGCCTTCTCGGTCGTGCCATAATTGCCTTCGCCGAAATGGTGGTAGCGGATCTGACCCTTGGCATCGATCAGATAGGCGGCGGGCCAGTAGCTGTTTTCGAAGGCGCGCCAGATCTTGTAGTCATTGTCGATGGCGACGGGATAGCCGATCTTGAAGTCGGCGACCGCCTTCTTGACGTTGTCGATCTTCTTCTCGAAGGCAAATTCCGGGGCATGGACGCCGATCACCACGAGGCCCTGGTCCACATATTTTTCCGCCCAGGCCCTGACATAGGGGATGGTACGAATGCAATTGATGCAGGAATAGGTCCAAAAATCGACGAGCACGACTTTGCCCCGCAGCTGTTCGGTGGTCAGAGGCTCGGAATTCAGCCATTCGACCGCGCCGCCGAACGACGGTGCATGACCTTCGACCGGCAGATCGCTGCGGAAGGGCTTCTTCACATCGGCAGCAGGGATCGTCACGTCGTTGCTCGCCACTTCGGAGGCTGCACCAAACGGCTTTGCATGCAGCCTGTCGAGCACGGCCTGTTCCAGCGATGCGGTGCTGGCATAGGACAGCCGCGCCAGCAGGCTGGTGTCGAGGCCAAAGGCGATGACGGCGACGCCAGCGAGTACCGCAGCGCCGAGCACTTGGCGAATCCGGTCGCCGACGCCGAGCGAACGCTTCATGGCAGCGAATATCTTGCCGCCGACAAGCAGGGCGACGGCAAGCGAGCTTGCGGCGCCGGCGGCATAGGCTGCCAGCAGGAAGGTCGTTTGCAGGTTGGCGCCCTGCAAGGCGGCGCCGGTCAGAACAAGGCCGAGGATCGGGCCGGCGCAAGGCGCCCAAAGCAGACCGGTGGCGACGCCGAGGAGGAGGGCGCTCTTCACCGTCGGCGCGGTGCGGCCACTGCGGCTGGCATTCACCAGATTGTTGCCGAGATCGACGATCGGCCGGGCAAGGGTGCTGGCAAAACGCGGCGACAGCAGACTTGCGCCAAAGAGCGCCAGTAGGACGATCGCGGCCAGGCGGCCATATTCATTGGCGCGGATGGCCCAGCTGCCGCCGACGGCCGCCAGCGTGGCGACCAGCGCGAAGGTGGTGGCCATGCCGGCCAGCATCGGCAGCGTGCTCCTGACGAAAGGCTGTCCGGCACGGGCGAAGACGAAAGGGAGGACGGGGAGGATGCACGGGCTGAGGATCGTCAGCGCGCCTCCGAGATAGGCAATGATCAGAAGTGTCATCATCGTTTCCTTTGAAACCGATTGATCGGGCTCTGGACGGCGATGGGCCTGAACCAGCAACGGCTGCGATATGGCCGGGCGGAGGTATCCCGGATGTGTCCGGTTTTGCGGGGAAATGTACCGAAGTGTTGCCGACAGGTGATGGCGATACAGAGCGACACAAACTGACGTCGCGGCGACCGGTCGTCGCCGCTGCATGCTTTACCCGGAGGCTGCGATTGTATCAGATTGTATCGCGGCGGCCGGAAACTACATCAGCTTTCAAAAGCCGGCGGCTTGCGACATACCGGTGATACAAGCGGAATGTCTTTTGAGAGCATGAACATTCGACAGGAGAGACCGATGTCAGAGCAAATCAACCATCACCGCCGCCGTTTCTTCGGCATGACGGCAGTCGCCCTTGCGGCGGTCGAATTCGGCGTGGCCGGAACGGCCGCCGCGCAGTCGCCCGCCGTATCCCTACCTGCGGTGAAGGCCGGAACCAACACGTCCTTCGAAGCCCTGAAGCAGGTGAATGCCGGGGTGCTTGATATCGGTTATGCCGAGGCGGGCAAGGCGGATGGCCCGGTCGTGCTGCTGCTGCACGGCTGGCCTTACGACATCTATAGTTTTGTCGACGTCGCGCCGCTGCTGGCCTCGGCAGGCTACAGGGTGATCGTGCCTTATCTGCGCGGGTACGGCACGACAAGGTTTCTGGACCAGGCAACAGCGCGCAACGGCCAGCCGGCGGCGCTGGCTGCCGATATGATTGCGCTGCTCGATGCGCTCGATATCGAGAAGGCGGTGGTTGCCGGCTATGACTGGGGTGGGCGGACCGCCAACATTATGGCGGCATTGTGGCCGGAGCGCTGCAAGGCGATGGTGTCGGTGAGCGGCTACCTGATCGGCAGCCAGGAGGCCAACAAGAAGCCGCTGCCCCCGAAGGCCGAACTTGCATGGTGGTACCAGTTTTATTTTGCAACCGAGCGTGGTCGTGAGGGTTACGAAAGCAACACCCATGATTTCGCAAAGCTCATCTGGCAGACCGCGTCGCCGAAGTGGAATTTCGACGATGCGACCTTCGACAGATCGGCCGCCGCCTTCGACAATCCCGACCATGTCGAAATCGTCATTCACAATTACCGCTGGCGCCTCGGGCTTGTCGAAGGCGAGGCCAAGTATGATGACTACGAGACGAGGCTTGCCGCACTGCCGACGATTTCGGTGCCGACGATCACCATGGAGGGGGATGCAAACGGCGCGCCGCATCCGCAGCCTTCTGCCTATGCCGGAAAGTTTTCCGGCAAATACGAGCATCGCACGATCGCCGGCGGCATCGGCCACAACCTGCCCCAGGAAGCCCCGCAGGCCTTCGCCCAGGCGGTCATCGACGTCGACCGCTTTTGATCGACGCCGCCGTTCACTCGTTGCTCCGGCCAGCGCAATATGCGTAGGTCGCGTCAGCCGCCTCGATCATCGAGGCGGAGGGCGCGGCCGCTTGCATCGGTAAGGATAGGGAAAAATGGATCATGTCGATCACATTCTGGTCGTCGACGACGATCGTGAAATCCGCGAGCTGGTATCCGGCTATCTGCAGAAGAATGGCCTGAGGACAAGTGTGGCCGCAGACGGGCGGCAGATGCGCAGCTTTCTCGAAGGCAATGCTGTCGACCTGATCGTGCTCGACGTGATGATGCCCGGCGACGACGGGCTGGTGCTCTGCCGCGAACTGCGGGCCGGGCGGCACAAGGCGATCCCGATCCTGATGCTGACGGCGCGCACCGACGAGATGGACAGGGTTCTCGGGCTGGAAATGGGCGCCGACGACTATCTTGCCAAGCCCTTTGCCGCGCGCGAACTGCTTGCCCGCATCAAGGCGGTGCTGCGACGGACGCGGATGCTGCCGCCCAACCTGCAGATCAGCGAGGCGGGGCAACTGCTGAGCTTCGGCGACTGGCGGCTCGATACGGTCGGCCGGCATCTTCTCGACAAGGAAGGAACGGCGATTGCGCTCAGCGGCGCCGAATACCGTCTGCTTCGCGTCTTCATCGATCATCCGCAGCGGGTCCTCAATCGCGACCAGCTTCTCAGCCTGACGCAGGGCCGCGACGCCGATCTGTTCGATCGTTCGATCGATCTGCTTGTCAGCCGCCTGCGGCAGCGGCTCGGCGACGATGCACGCGAACCGATCTACATCAAGACGGTGCGCAGTGAAGGTTATGTGTTTTCGGTTCCGGTGGAAATCTCGGAGCCGCGTCAATGAGGGCGGCGATCCCTTTGATTTCGGGCTCGATGTGGCCGAGCACGTTGCGATCACGGATCTTCCTCATCCTGCTGATCGGTCTCGCTCTTGCCTACGGGCTGTCGTTCAGCGTGCTCTATATGGAGCGCACCATGTCGGCCAAAGCCGTGATGCTCGGCACGCTGGAGAACGATGTTGCGACCTCGATTGCTGTTCTCGACCGACTTCCCCCCGGCGAACGCGGCGATCTGCTGGATCGGCTCGGCCGCGGCAACTACCGCTTCGTGCTCGGACCCGGGCTTCCGGGCGTGCCGGATACATCAAGCAAGGGGGCGGAGATCGCAGGCAAGATAGAGGAGGCGATCGGGCATCGCTTTCCGATCCGGATCGAACGGATTCCGGGCGAGGTCAACCGGTTGCAGGCGCATCTGACGCTGAGCGACGGAAGCCCGCTGACGATCGACGTCACGCCCAAGGGTGTCATGCCGATCGCCGCATGGCTGCCCTATGTCTTCGCCGTCCAGATGGCGCTGCTCATCCTCTGTACGTGGTTTGCAGTCCGCCAGGCGATCCGGCCGCTCGGCGAGCTGGCCGCTGCCGCCGATGCTCTCGATCCCAATAAGGATGGCCCGGCCTTGAGCGAAGCGGGGCCGAGCGAGGTAGCGTACGCAGCACGCGCCTTCAACGCGATGCGGGAGAGGATCGCCCATTACCTCGAAGAGCGGGTGCAGATATTGGCGGCCATCGCGCATGACCTGCAGACGCCGATCACCCGCATGCGGCTGCGCGCCGACATGGCGGAGGATTCGCCTGAGAAGGACAAGCTGGTGCACGATCTCGGCGAGATCCAGCGCCTTGTCCAGGACGGTATTGCCTATGCGCGCAGCGCTCACGGCAGCGGCGAGAAGAATGCCCGCATCGATCTCGCCTCGTTCATCGACAGCATCGCCTACGACTATCAGGACACCGGAAAGGCGGTGACGGTCGTCGGCCTGGTTCAGGGCGCCGCCTTCACCAAGCCGCACGCCCTTCGCCGCATCCTGTCGAACTTCATCGACAATGCGTTGAAGTTTGCCGGGGCCGCCGAGATCAGCGTCGGGCGCAGCACTGAGAACGAAATCGTCATCACCGTACTGGATCGCGGTCCCGGCATTCCCAACGATATGCTCGAAGCCGCCATGCAGCCTTTCTTCCGGCTGGAGCAATCCCGCAACCGGGAGACCGGCGGCACCGGTCTCGGTCTTGCGATCGCCCAGCAACTAACGGCGAAGATCGGCGGATCGCTGACGCTCTACAATCGCGCCGGCGGCGGGTTGGCAGCGGAAGTCACCCTCCGGTGATGACTGCAGCCGGCGGAAGTTTTTCGACGGTTTTGTACGGGAAGATGTCGTGGACAGCGGATGCTACGTTTTGTGACATTTCGACCGATTCCTGAAACATGGCGGATATATCGGCCGGTCAAACCACACTCCGTCAACCCGGTCGCGAGTAGCGACCACTCGCGTAAAGCGACGCAAACAGGAGTGTTCCCATGACCAAGTTCGACAAGGTTCTCTATACCGGCAAGACCCGCACCACCGGTGGGCGCGACGGCGCGTCGCAGAGCGACGACGGTCAGCTCGATATCAAGCTCTCGCCGCCCGGCAGCGCGCGGCCCGGCACCAATCCCGAACAGCTTTTCGCAGCCGGTTGGTCGGCCTGCTTCATCGGCGCGATCGGCATTGCTGCGGGCAAGCTGAAGGTCAGGCTTCCGGCAGAGACCGCCGTGAATGCCGAGGTCGATCTCGGGGCGACCGAGGGCGACTATTTCCTGCAGGCCCGCCTCAAGGTCAGCCTGCCTGGTATCGAAGTGGACGTCGCGAAGGCATTGGTGGATGAGGCGCACCGGACTTGCCCCTATTCGAAGGCGACGCGCGGCAATATCCATGTCGAATTGACCATTGCCTGACGGATCGATTGCCCGCCAAAAGGCTATTGGCGGCGGCGGGCAGAGGAGCCGAAAGCAAACGGGACGAGGCCGATCGGGCCTCGCCGATTGGAGGATTTGATGAGATTGATGATCATCTGCATTCTGGGAGCGGTGGTCTTCGCCGCGCCCTGCATCTACGACATAAGCTCGCAGGAGCCATCGCCGCTCACGGGCCTGGTGACGGCGGCATCCGCGGTTTCCCTTTCAGGCCACCAGGGAGAAAGACTGTGAAACTCTATCAGAATGAAATTTCCTCGGCGACATCGAGAGTCCGGATCGCGCTCGCCCTGAAGGGACTGACGGCGGAAGCGCTGCCGGTGACCATCCTTGGCGAAGAGGCAGAGAGCCGGCAGGCCGGATATCGCAGCGTCAACCCGCAGGGGCTGGTGCCGGCCTTGCTGACGGATAACGGTGTCCTCATCACCCAATCGCTGGCGATCATCGAATATCTCGACGAGCTTCAGCCGCAACCGCCGCTGCTGCCCGACACGGCGGAGGGCAGGGCGCTGGCGCGGTCGATCGCGCTGGCGATCGCAGCCGAGATCCATGCGCTGTTGCCGCCGCGGATCGGCCTCCATCTCAAATCGGCGTTCCAGGCCGACGCCGATGCGATTGCCGCCTGGAGCCGTCATTGGGTCGGCGAGGGAATGGCCGCCGTGGAGAAGATGATCGCCGGCCGCAGACAGGGGACCTTCGCGGTCGGAGATCGGCCCGGAGTTGCCGATATTTTTCTCTTCCCGCAGGCAATCAGCGCCCGGCGGATGGGCTTCGACCTCGCCCAATGGCCGCATATCGCAGAGATTGTCGCAAGGCTTGAGGCGATACCGGCTTTCCAGGAGAATGCGCCGGCGCCGAGACGATGATGCGATTGGTGAAGAAGCGGTCACAAATAACAGCAGTTGCTTTCAGTTTGTTATCTTCGCTCGTTACTCTTCGTCATCCTCGGCCTTGTGCCGAGGATCTGCTACCTATTGACCGGCTGCAGATGCTCGGGACAATCCCGAGCATGACGAAAAGGGTGGTTGGCTGTTTCTCTTACGGTGTTGAAATCCGGCGAATGACATCGCTTCTCAGCGGTTGACCCTTGCCTGCAGATGGGCGGGATAACGATCGCCTTCCACCTTGATCGTGGCGAGCGCGCGTTCGATGCTGACAAGATCGTCCGCCGTCAGTTCGACCCCGGCGGCCTGGATGTTTTCCTGGAGGCGATGCAGCTTGGTGGTGCCGGGGATCGGCACGATCCAGGGTTTTTGCGCCAGGAGCCAGGCGAGAGCCACCTGGGCGGGGCTGGCCTTTTTGTGCGCGGCGATCTCGGCGAGAAGATCGACGAGCGCTTGGTTGGCTTTGCGCGCCTCTTGAGAAAAACGCGGCACGACGTTGCGGAAATCCTTGCTATCGAAGGTGGTCGTCTCGTTGATGGAGCCGGTGAGGAAACCCTTGCCCAGCGGGCTGAATGGAACGAAACCGATGCCGAGTTCTTCGAGCGTCGGCAGGATTTCCTGCTCGGGTTCGCGCCACCACAGCGAATATTCGCTCTGTAGCGCCGTTACCGGCTGGACGGCATGGGCACGGCGGATCGTCTGGGCGCCGGCTTCAGAGAGACCGAAATGCCGGACCTTGCCTTCTGAAATCAGCATCTTGACAGTGCCCGCGACATCCTCGATCGGGACATCGGGATCGACGCGATGCTGATAGAACAGATCGATGACGTCGGTCTTCAGGCGCTTCAGCGCCTGGTCGGCCACCGCGCGGATCTGCTCCGGACGGCTGTTCATGCCGCTCTGGCCGCCATTGGCATCGAAGTTGAAACCAAATTTCGTGGCGATCACGACCTCGCTTCGGAAGGGGGCGAGCGCCTCTCCCAGAAGCTCTTCGTTTTTATAGGGGCCATAGGCCTCGGCCGTGTCGAAGAAGGTCACGCCGCGTTCGACAGCCTGCCGGATCAGCGCGGTCGCCTGCTGGATATCTGTCGCTGGGCCATAACCATAACTCAATCCCATGCAGCCGAGACCGATGGCCGAGACTTGAAGTCCGCTGTTTCCGAGTTCGCGCTTCTGCATAGCCGTTTCCTTTCTTAATCTTGATATTGCGCGTCGGTGACCTGCTCCATCCAGTCGACCACCTTGCCGTCGAGCTGTTCCTGGATGGCGATATGGGTCATCGCGGTCGTCGGCGATGCGCCGTGCCAATGGCGTTCACCCGGTGAGAACCAGACGACGTCGCCGGCACGGATCTCTTCGATGAGGCCGCCTTCCCGCTGCACGCGGCCGCAGCCGGAGGTGACGATCAGCGTCTGGCCGAGCGGATGGGTGTGCCAGGCGGTGCGGGCGCCGGGTTCGAAAGTGACGCTGGCGCCGGCGGTGCGGGCGGGGCTGGTCACTGCAAACAGCGGGTCGACGCGCACGCTGCCGGTAAACCAGTCGGCCGGTCCCTTGGCCGAAGGCTGCGAACCGCTTCGTTTGATGTCCATCTCACGTTCCTTTCAACATCTGGAGTGGACAGGCCGGTGGGCCGGCCGGGCGTCCGCCTGGGATGCAAAGTATTTAACGCGTGGGCCGGATGGCGATTAGATGCTATAAACGGCATGGACCCATGAGAAAGTTTCATAAATGCCGCGCCCTGCCGTGAACGACCTGATCGCCTTCCTCGCCGTTGCGCGCGCCCAGAGCTTTACCAAGGCGGCGGGCAAGCTCGGTGTTTCGCAGTCGGCGCTCAGCCACACCATTCGCGGGCTTGAGGAGCGGCTTGGGCTGCGATTGCTAACACGGACGACGCGCAGCGTCTCGCCGACGGAGGCGGGCGAACGCCTGCTCGCCTCCATCGGTCCACGGCTCGATGAGATCGAGAGCGAGCTCGCTGCCTTGAGCGCGTTCCGCGAGAAGCCGGCAGGCACAATCCGCATCAATGCCGGCGAACATGCGGCCAATGCGGTTCTCTGGCCTGCCCTCGAAAAACTTCTGCCTAATTATCCCGATATCCATGTCGAGATCATTGTCGACTACGGACTGACCGACATCGTGGCGGAACGTTACGATGCGGGGGTGCGGCTGGGAGAACAAGTCGCGAAAGACATGATCGCGGTGCGCATCGGCCCCGATATGAGCATGGCCGTGGTCGGCGCTCCCGCCTATTTCGACAACAGGGCGACGCCGCTGACGCCGCAGGAGCTGACCGATCACAATTGCATCAATCTGCGCCTGCCGACCTATGGCGGCGTCTATGCCTGGGAGTTCGAGAAGGACGGGCACGCGCTCAGGGTTCGGGTCGAGGGACAGTTGGTCTTCAACAATATCGCGCTGCGGCTGAACGCAGTGCTGGCAGGGTTGGGGCTGGCATATCTGCCGGAGGATGCCGTGCAGGCGCATTTTGCCGATGGGCGGCTGGTGCGTGTGCTGGAGGACTGGTGCCCGCCGTTTCCCGGCTATCATCTCTATTATCCGAGCCGCCGGCATGCGTCGCCGGCATTTGCCCTTGTCGTCGATGCACTACGCTATCGCGGGTAGAGACCGATATTTTCAGGTCGCTGACAGCGAGCAGCTATCCGTGCCAGCCCCTCTTGCAACGCGCGACAAGCTCTCTGCCGGGAGCGAAAGCATGCTGCGCCGGCAATTTGACATTCCTTCACTCGCCACTAATTCACATTTGAAACTGAAGGAAACAATGAATGAATACTGCGGCACTTGCCACGAAAGCCCGGACCGGTGTGTCCGGTTTGGACGCAATTCTGGCAGGCGGTCTTTCCATCGGCCACGTGTTTCTCCTTGAGGGAAATCCGGGAGCGGGCAAGACGACTATTGCGCTGCAGTTTCTGATCGAAGGGGCTCGGCTCGGCGAGCAGGGGCTCTACATCACCCTTTCGGAAACCGACAGCGAACTGCGGGCCGGTGCTGCGTCGCACGGCATGGTGATCGACGGCAAAATCGAGGTCGTCGAGCTCGTGCCTCCGGAAAGCCTGCTCGATGCCGACCAGCAGCAAAGCCTGCTTTATTCATCCGATCTTGAACTCGGCGAGTCGACACGAGAAATCTTCGCAGCTTTCGAGCGGGTCAGACCGAGCCGGGTGGTTCTCGACAGCCTGTCCGAAATAAGGCTGCTTGCGCAAAGCTCGCTGCGCTACCGCCGGCAGATCCTTGCGCTCAAACATTATTTCGCCCGACAGGGGGCGACCGTCCTTCTCCTTGACGACATGACCTCCGACACGCTCGACAAGACGGTGCATAGCGTTGTGCACGGGGTCATCCATCTCGATGAGCTGGCGCCGAATTACGGCGCTGAACGGCGACGCTTAAGGGTGACGAAATACCGCGGACAGGCTTTCCGCGGTGGCTATCACGATTTCACCATCCAGACCGGCGGTGTCGTCGTGTTTCCGCGCCTGGTCGCCGCCGAACACAGGACGAGTTATGTTCGCGATCAGCTTTCCAGCGGTATTGCCGGGCTGGACCTGCTTCTGGGCGGTGGGCTCGAACGAGGATCGAGCACGCTGATTCTCGGTCCTGCCGGCACCGGCAAGAGCACTTTCTCTTTTCAATTTGTGATGGCGGCCATAGCACGCCGCGAAAAGGTGGCTGTTTTCATTTTTGACGAGGAGTTGGGCTTGCTGTTCGCGCGCCTGAAACAGCTCGGCATGGATCTCGAGGCCCTGAGGGATGAGGGTCTGCTGCATATCGAGCAGCTCGATGCCGCGGAGTTGTCGCCCGGTGAATTCGCTCACCGCGTATGTGCTTCCGTTGACAGATCGGGAGCGAAAACCGTGGTCATCGACAGCATCAACGGCTATCAGGCCTCGATGCCGGATGAGAATTCGCTGATATTGCATATGCACGAATTGCTGCAATATCTGAACAGGCAAGGCGCAAACACCTTCCTCACCGTCGCCCAGCACGGACTGCTCGGCGACATGAAGGCACCCGTCGACGTGACCTATCTCGCCGACACCGTCATCCTGCTGCGCTACTTCGAGGCGGTGGGACGTGTGCGGCGGGCGGTCTCCGTCATCAAGAAGAGGACCGGCCACCACGAGGACACCATCCGGGAGTATCAGATCGATGCTGGCGGCCTGACATTCGGAGAGCCCATCGTCGGTTTCCAGGGAGTGCTTCGCGGCGTTCCGGAATTCGTCTCGACGTCCGCTCCGCTTTTGCCAACCGACAGCGAGGGCTGCGGCAATTCCTAATTTCCACAACCCGAAGGCCCTGATTTATGCACCGGCCGGACGCGACGCCGAGGTCGCAGCATCGTTGACCGCCGAGACTGGATTATCCTCGATAACGGTTGCCGATCTCAATCTTTTCGCGTCGTCACTCGATGACGAAATAGCGGTCGGTGTTCTGACGGAAGAGGCCGTCCGCGGAAGTGACCTGAAACCAATTGCTGCCTGGGTCGCCGCCCAGCCGAGCTGGTCTGATCTGCCGTTCATCGTCCTGACCCAACGCGGCGGGGGGCCTGAACGAAATCCCGCCGCCGCCAGGCTTTCCGAGGTTCTCGGCAATGTGACTTTTCTGGAGAGGCCGTTTCATGCCACGTCCTTCATCAGCGTTGCGCGGACCGCACTGAAAGGACGGCTGCGCCAGTATGAAGCGCGCGCTCGGCTCGAGGCTCTGGGCGAGGGAGAGCGGCGGTTGCAGACGGCGCTCGCCGCCGGCCGCCTTGGCGCGTGGGAGCTGGAACTGTCCACAATGGCTTTGTCGGCCTCGGCGACCTGCAAAGCGGTTTTCGGTCGAGGGCCGGATGATGAGGTGACGCGCGATGATCTGATCGCCAGCATCCACCCCGATGATCGCGACCTTGTGCTGGCACGCCTGCGCGAGACGGTCGATACCGGACGCGACTATTCGATCGAGCACAGGACGATCTGGCCGGATGGATCACTGCATTGGACCGAGGTCCATGCCCAGCTTTATGCAGACAGATATGGATCAGCCAGGAAGCTTGTCGGGGTCTGCTCCGATACCACCATCCGCAAGACCATCGAGGAGAATCTGAGGCGGCTCAATGAAACCCTCGAAGTGCGTGTCCGGGAACGGACCCGGGAGGTCAATGCCGCTCACCAGACACTGCTCGAAGAGGTCGCCCAGCGTGAGAGAGCCGAGGAGCAGCTTCGCCAATCCCAGAAAATGGAAGCGATCGGCCAACTCACTGGCGGTGTTGCCCATGACTTCAACAATCTGCTGATGGTCGTTCTCGGAAATCTGGAACTGCTCGGCAAACACGTGGCCGGAGATGCCAAGGCAACGCGTCTGGTCGACGGGGCGCTTCAGGGCGCGCGACGCGGAGCGGCGCTGACCCAGCGTTTGCTGGCTTTTGCCAGACAGCAGGATCTGCAGGTCAAGCCCGTCGATCTGGCCGATCTTGTCTCCGGCATGAACGACTTGCTGCGGCGCTCGGTCGGATCCTCGATCAGCATCGAGACCAATCTCCCGGCGAGACTGCCGCCGGCGCTGATCGATGCGAACCAGCTCGAATTGGCGCTGCTCAACCTTGCGGTCAATGCCCGCGATGCGATGCCGGATGGGGGGACGCTGTCCATATCGCTGCGCGAAGAACAGGTTGTCGGCGCTGGCGGCGATCTGGGCGACGGAGCCTATCTTGTGTTGGCGGTGGCTGACAGCGGCACCGGCATGGACGCGGAGACGCTGAAGAAGGCCGTCGATCCGTTTTTCTCCACCAAGGAACTCGGGAAAGGCACGGGTCTCGGCTTGTCGATGATCCACGGGCTTGCCGTTCAGCTCAATGGCGCACTGTTTCTGACAAGCGAGCCTGGGGTCGGAACGACTGCGGAGTTGTGGCTACCGGCGACCGAACGGCGGCCGGAGCGGCCGGCCGAGATGGAGCTGCCCATCCCGCAATCTGCCTCCGGACTGAAGATCCTTCTGGTCGATGACGATGCCTTGATCGCCATGAGTTCGGTCGACATGCTCGAAGATCTCGGCCATGAGGTCGTCGAGACAAATTCCGGCGCGGATGCGCTGGAGCTGATCAGGAGCGGTCAGCATTTCGATCTGATGATCACCGACTATTCGATGCCGGGTATGACCGGCGCACAGCTCACCCAGGCTGTGCGGGATATTCACCCGACGCTGCCGATCGTGCTGGCGACAGGGTATGCCGATCTTCCCGCCGGCACCGACATCGATATTCCGAGATTGGGTAAACCCTATAATCAAGCCCAGCTTGCCAAGGAAATCGCCAAGGCGCTGGCCCGCGAGACGGCTCCGGTTATCGGCTCCATCAGCGCGCGTGGTTCAGGGGCGCTGTTCAAGGCCGACGATTGCTGCGATGAAATCGGCGATGGCGCCTGTGTCGTCTAGATCGAAAACCGGCAGCGCCGAATCCGTGACGGCATGATCGGCGGCGATGGCACAGATATGGGCATCGCTCGGTGCCAGCGGTTGGCGATTGGCTGCCTCCAGGCGGCGGGCCTCGATCTTCGGGATCGGTTCGCGCTTATAGCCTTCGATCAGAACGAGATCGCAGGGGGCGAGCCGGGCGAGGATCTCCTCGAACTCAGGTTCGGGTGCTCCGCGCAGCTCGTGCATGATGGCGTAGCGGGTGCCGGAGACGATGGTGACCTCATGGGCGCCGGCCTGGCGGTGGCGGTAGCTGTCAGCCCCGACCTTGTCGATATCGAAATCATGATGAGCGTGCTTGATCGTCGAGATCCTATAGCCGCGGCGGGTGAATTCGGTGACCAGCCGGACGGCGAGCCCGGTCTTGCCGGAATTCTTCCAGCCAGCAATGCCGAAGATCTTCGGTGCGGTCATGCGCGCAGGGCCTCCAGCCAGCGTTCCGCCTCGACGAGATCATCCGGCGTGTTGATGTTGAAGAAGGGATCGAGCAGGCTGGCGCGGGTCGGATGCAGCGGAAACGTCACTTCCGTAACGTCATGCCGCAACAGGAAGTCGCGCACGCGGCGCTTGTCGTCGGTGGCGATCCAGGCTTCGAGATCGGCGGCCAACGTCACCGGCCAGAGCCCGAAGACAGGATGGCTGCGGCCCTCGGAGGCGGCGATGGCAATCTGCGACGGGCGTTCGACCGCTGCCGCCAGCCGGGCGACGAGATCGGCTGGGAAGAACGGGCAATCGACCGAGACGGTGACGACATGGCTGATCGAGGGCAGGCCGGCGGCATAGACCATCGCTGCATGGATGCCGGCCATCGGCCCGGCCTTGCCGGGAAAACGGTCAGGGACGACGATTACGTCCTCGGCGGCGGCATCGGCATTGACGGCAACCGGGGAGACCTGCTGCGAGAGGCGGGTCAGCACATGGCGCAGCATGCTCTCGTCCCCGAGCATCACGCCCGCCTTGTCACGGCCCATGCGCTGCGAGCGGCCGCCGGCCAGCACGACGCCTGCTATATCGGACTTTTCCAGCGAGAATTCAGCCATCATCCTGCCCCAGAACCTTCGTCACACCGATGCGCGCGGCGCAGATTCCTGCGCGATCGGCGATACGCGGCGCTTGGCCTCACGATAGAACGTATAGAGGCCGGAGGCGATGACGATCGCAGCCCCCACCAGCATCCAGCTGTCTGGCACTTCGGCGAAGAAGAAGAAGCCGAGCAGCGATGAGAAGATCAGGCTTGTATAGCGGAACGGCGCGACGAAGGAAATTTCGCCGGTGCGCATCGCGAGGATGACCGACTGGTAGCCGACGAGCACCAGCACCGAGGCGAGCAGGAGGTGCCCGAGCGAGGTGGCGCTGACCGGCTGCCAGCCGCCGAGCACGGGAATGAGCAGTGCGCCGAAGAAGGAAACAGAGATGGCGGTGATGACGGTGATCATCAGCGAGGGAATCTCCGGGTCGATCGACCGTGTCGCGAGATCACGGCTGGCCGTCGACAGCACCGAGCCGACGCAGAGGAGGGCGGCGGCGGTGAAGCCTTCGGGGCCGGGGCGGATAATGATCATCACGCCGACAAGACCGACGAGGATTGCCGACCAGCGCCGCCAGCCGACAGGCTCGCCAAAGAAGAGCGCAGCGCCGAAGGTGACAACCAGCGGCAGTGACTGCAGGATCGCCGAGGCATTGGCGATCGGCATCATGCCGAGCGCGGTAATATAGGTGACGGCGGCGATCATCTCGCAGATGATCCTGAGGATGATGATCGGCTTAAGCACGGTGCGCCAGGAGCGCAGAGCGCCCATTTTCCAGGCGATCAGATAGACCAGCAGGCTGGTGAAAAGGCCGCGCAGGAACATGATCTCACCGGCGTTCATATAGGCGATCACCGATTTGGAGAGAGCGTCGCTTGCGGAAAAGCCGGCCATCGCCATGCTCATATAGATGGCGCCCTCAGTATTGCGTGACCGCGGCATGAAGAGATTCCCGTTACCTGTGCGCCCCTTCTTAGTCGGGAAGATAGATGATGGGAATCGGATGAATGTCACACCCGGGATAAATCGATGATGCGGTGCACAATGGCGTAGACGTCAAGGCCGGGGTGTGAGCGGGATACGTGGCAGATCCTGTTTCATCGAGGAAAATCAATCCTTCCGGCGCGGCGATCAGCGCTTCAAACATGCTCCAAAGGGGCCGTCGCTCCGACTGAAATCATCGGCCTCAAGCCGTTTTCTTTTCCCGCGCGGGAAACGGGTGGCTGCATCGGCTGATCTTTGAGATCTCAGGTGTCTCGACAACTGAGGAGAAACGGACATGACACTTTTGAACGACAAGGTCGCGATCATCACCGGCGCCAGTTCCGGCATCGGCCGCGCGGCGGCGAAACTTTTTGCGCGGGAGGGTGCCAAGCTCGTGGTCACCGGACGGCGACAGGACGCACTCGGCGCCGTGGTCGCCGAGATCGAGGCGGAGGGCGGGCATGCTGTCGCCATATCGGGTGATGTCAAGGACGAGGCGTTGCAGGAAAGGCTCGTCGAGACGGCAATCTCACGCTTCGGCGGGCTCGACATCGGCTTCAACAATGCCGGTATTCTCGGCGAGATGGGACCGGTCGCCGGGCTGTCGTCGGAGGGCTGGCGCGAGACGATCGAGACCAATCTCACCGCCGCCTTCCTCGGCGCCAAATACCAGTCCGCGGCGATGGGTGAGCGTGGTGGATCGCTGATCTTCACTTCGACTTTCGTCGGCCATACCGTCGGCATGCCTGGGATGGCCGCCTATGCGGCGAGCAAAGCGGGGCTGATCGGCTTCGTGCAGGTGCTTGCCGCCGAACTCGGGCGACAAAAGATCCGCGTCAACGCCCTGCTTCCAGGCGGCACCGACACGCCTGCCAGCATCACCAACGCGCCGGATGCCACTCCCGACCTGCTCGCCTTCGTGGAGGGACTGCACGCGCTGAAACGCATGGCGCAACCGGAAGAGATCGCCAATGCGGCGCTGTTCCTGGCTTCTGATATGTCGAGCTTCGTGACGGGGACGGCGATGCTGGCCGATGGTGGGGTTTCGATTAGTCGGACGTAAGTGAGGTGAGGGGCGTACGGTGTATGTCGGAGGTCGAGCCACCCGCCCTCGTCCTTCGAGGCTTCGGCCGAGGGCCTACGCGCCTCAGGATGAGGGCTGATCGTGGTGCTCAGTCGCTGCCCTTCGCCTTCGCGGCTTTGCCGCTCACCCCCCTCATCTGCCCGCCGGCATCTTCTCCCCGCTGGGGAGAAGGGACTCGTGGGGGCGTCCCGCCCTTCCTGAAGGCATCGTTTATGGAAACGGGAGAAGCGGCTTGCTCCCCCTTCTCCCCAGCGGGGAGAAGATGCCCGCCAGGGCAGATGAGGGGGGTGAGGAGCGTCAGCGACGAACGCTTGAGCGGCAAGCGAAAGGCATATGGCAGGTAAAGCCAGAATCTCACCTACGACATGATCAACCCGCCATCGACATTGATCGTCTGGCCGGTGATGTAAGCGGCGTCGTCGCTGGCGAGGAAGGTGACCAGGCCGGCGACGTCTTCGCCGGAGCCGGCGCGTTTCATCGGGATGCCTTCGACCCATTCCTTCATTAACTCGCCGGGGGCGTAGTTGCCGAGCAGTTTGCCCCAGGCCTGGTCGTTATAGGCCCACATGTCGGTCTCGATGATGCCGGGGCAGAAGGCGTTGACGGTGATCTTTTCGGTGGCGACTTCCTTGGCGAGGCTCTGGGTGATGCCGACGACGCCCATTTTCGAGGCGGCATAATGCGGGGTGTAGATGAAGCCGTCGCGGGCCTGGCCGGAGGCGGTGTTGATGATGCGGCCGCCGCGCTTGTGCTTGCGCATTCTGGAAAGCGCCTCCTGGGCGCAGAGAAAAACGCCCTTGGTGTTGACGGCCATGACCTTGTCCCACTCGTTTTCGGTGAGGTCCTCGACGCGGGCGATGGTGATGACACCGGCATTCTGGATCGAAACGTCGACAGAGCCGAATTCCTTCTCGGCAGCATCGTAGAGGGCGATGACGCTCGCCTTGTCTGTGACGTCGCCGATGAAGGAGATCGCCTTGCCGCCTTCGGCCCGGATTTGCTCGGCAACGCCGTGGACCAGTTCCTCATTGGCGGAGACGACGAGATTGGCGCCTTCGCGGGCAAAGCGCCTGGCGATGGCCGCGCCAATGCCGCGGCTGCCCCCGGTAATGACGACAGTCTTTTGCTCAAAGCGTTTCATGTTCTTTCCTTCCCGGTACCGTGGATACATAGCGATCTGGGGCGCACGACCCAGCCCGCGACAATTTTTGGAGTTCAAGTGGCTGTCGAGATAATCTCGGCGAATTCCGAAGCCTTCAGCGACCCGTGGAGACCCGAACCCTCCGTCCGTTCCACGGCCGTTTCGATCAGCGTGAAGGGCGGGCAGACGACGATATCGCACGCCGCCTTACCCGTTATTCCCTTCAGCGCCTCGATCTCTGCCAGGGAGGAAGCGAGATCGTTTTCCCAGTTGCTGGCAATGCGCTTTTCGTATCACCAGCAGCAGAAACCGCCGTCGACGAGAAGATCGACGCCGGTCACGAAGCTTGCTGCATTCGACAGCAAGAACACCGCCGGGCCGACCATCTCGTCCACTGCTGCCATTCGCTGCATTGGCGTTTGCTCTTCGAAGAGCCTGGTCTGATGAACCATCTCCGGACGGGTGTTCATCGGCGTTGCCGTGTATCCGGGGGAGATGGTGTTGACGCGAATGCCGCGGTCGACCCATTCCATCGCCATAGACTTCGACATATGGATCACGCCCGCCTTGGAGGCGTTATAGTGCGCTTGGCTCAGCCCCCGGTTTACGATCACACCCGACATGGAAGCGATGTTGACGATGGAGCCGCGTCCATTCTTCAGCATGGCGCGCGCCTCGGCCTGGCAGGAAAGAAAGACGCCTTTCAGGTTGATATCCATCAACGTCTGATATTGGTCCTCCTCCATCTCCTCCGCTGCGTTGGCGTTAGCGATGCCTGCAGCGTTGACTGCAAGTGTCAATGCGCCGAGATCTGTTTCGGTACGTGCTATCGCCTCTCCAAGGGAAGACTTGCTCGTGACATCCGCTGCGATCTGGATCGAACGGCGGCCGGCGGCGTGAATATGTTCGGCCGTCCTGGCCAACCCGTCGTCGGTTCGACGGTCGAGCAGCGCCACGTCGGCGCCGCACTGTGCAAGGCCGATGGCAATGCGCTGCCCGATGCCGCTCCCAGCTCCGGTAACGATGGCAACCTGGCCGCTGAGATCGAAAAGCTTCGGGGCGTTCAGAGTGATGTCGGACACCGCTCTTCCTTTCTCTGTCTGTTCAGATGGTGGCTAGCTCCATGACCGAAACGTCATTCGCCTCGTCACGGTTGAGAATGCCTGCCTGTTTGCCTTGGGCAAGCACGAGAATGCGATTGGAAACTCCGAGAACTTCCTCGAGGTCCGAGCTTACGACGATGACCGCCACGCCCCGATTGGCAAGATTGACGATGATGTCGTAGATGCCCGCTCGGGCCCCGACGTCGATGCCTCTCGTCGGTTCGTCGAGTACGACGACCTTAGGATCGCGCATCAGCCATTTCGCGATGACGACCTTCTGCTGGTTGCCGCCGGACAGGTCCGAGGCATATTGCTCCGCACGGCCCTTTACGCCGAACTTGGCAACCGCCTTCTCCGCAAACGAGCGCTTGACGCGCGGGGTAATCCAACGCCCGCCCAGCTTGTCAAGATTGGCGTAGATAATGTTCTCACCGATCCGGTGCCCGACAACCAGGCCTTGCTCCTTGCGGTCTTCCGGGACCATCACGATGCCCTTGGCGATCGCGTCCGCCGGATCGCGCAGCCTGAGTTCTTCGCCTTCCAGCTTGATCGAACCTGCACTGATCGGGTCCGCGCCTGAAATCGCGCGGACAAGTTCCGTGCGGCCCGCACCGACCAGTCCGGCGATTCCGAGAATTTCCCCGGCGCGCACATCGAAGGTAACGTCGCGGAATGAGTTGTCCGGCGAGCTCAGCCCCGACACCTGGAGTACGGGATGGTCTGTCGGCACCGGCAGCGTTGGGAACAAGCGGTCAAGCGGGCGTCCGACCATGCTCTCGACGATCGTTCGCACCGGTGTCGCGCTGTCGGAGAATTCCTGCACGCGCTCGCCATCGCGAAGAACGACGACCCGGTCGGTTATTCGCTTGATCTCTTCCATGCGGTGGGAAATGTAGACGATGCCGACACCCTCTGACCGAAGCTTTCTAACCTGTTCGAAAAGAGCTTCCGTCTCCGCGCCGCCAAGGGCCGCGGTCGGTTCGTCCAGGATCAGGAGCTTTGCATTGAGAGCCAACGCCTTGGCGATCTCGATGAGCTGTTGATTTGCGGTGGAAAGGCCGGCGACCTTCCGGGTGGCGGGTATGTGAAGGTTCAGGCGAGCGAGCTGTTCCTGAGCGCGGCGAACCATTTGGGCACGGTCGACGACGCCGTTCTTCATCGGCCAGCGCCCGATGAAGACGTTTTCCGCGATCGATAGCTGCGGCAGCAGCTGCAGCTCCTGATGGATGAGGACAAGGCCCTTGTCGATCGCCTCCCTCGGGGAGGCTGGGGCATAAGACTGCCCCAGCCAGGTCATTGATCCTTCGGACGGCGTGCGTGACCCGGCGATAATGCCGGATAGCGTCGACTTGCCGGCTCCGTTTTCACCGAGAAGTGCTACCACTTCGCCCGGATAAACGTCCAAGCTGACATTCTTCAGAACCTGGAGCGGCCCATACCACTTGGATATGCCCCTCAGGGAAAGAACTGGATCAGTCACGGCACACCTCCTCAAGACCTCGACTTCATTACGGATGGTTGGCGATGAAGCCTGCGACGTTTTCCTTGGTTGTCAGGGTGGCATCCAAAAGTTGGACCGGCGGCACCTTCTCTCCAGCAACAAGCTTGGCGGCGTTTTCAACCGCGTCGCGGCCCATCTTCTGCGTCTGCTGGGTCGCAGTTACGTTGAAGACGCCCTTGCTGAGCGCTTCGAGAGCTGCGGTGTCACCATCGAAGCCGCCAACCACGATCTTCTGGGAAGGATTGGCGACCTTGATCGCCTGTGCGGCGCCAAGGGCGAGGCCGTCGGCTTGGGCGAACACGATGGAAACGTCCGGATTTGCCTGCAGCATATTCTGCATGATCTGGAATCCTTCGTCCTGGCTCCAGATGTTCGAGAACTGCTCGGCGACAACCTTGACGTCCGGATATGACTTGAGAGATTCAGCGCAGCCCTTCGAACGATCGACTTCCGGCGTCGTGCCCTTCTGGCCGTGGATGATGACCATCTTCCCCTTGCCGCCGGCTTCCTTCAGGATGTAGTCGCACACCGCCTTGGCAGACGCGACGGAATCCGTTGCAAGGAAGGTATCGCCGGGTGCTCCCTCGGCGTTGCGGTCAACGTTCACGACCGGAATACCAGCGCTCTTTGCGAGTTTGACCGGAACGGTCGCAGCGGCCGCACCTGCCGGAATGTAGATCAGCGCGTCGATTTTCTGGGTCAGGAGGTCCTGGATCTGATTGACCTGTGTCGGCCCATCGCCCTTTGCGTCGACCGTGATGACTTCGATGCCGCGCTTCTTGGCTTCGGCTTCGACCGATTGCTTGATCTGGTTGAAGAAGTTTGCCTGAAGGTTGGCAACGGCCAAGCCGAGCTTCTTCAGTTCCGCTGCGTGTACGGGGCTGAGCGTGAGGCCGAGCAGTGCAGCAGACGCGAGCATGGTGCGCGCAATTTTCATTGTATTTCCTCCGTTGTTTGATGGAACCCTCGGGTATGTCCTCCCCCTCGGGGTATTGATCCGCCCCAAACCCTTGGCGCGGAATGTCCGGCCCGCCGACGCGGCGGACCCCGTTTCGTCAGGCGCGACGCCGACGAATAGTCTCCGCGCCGACCGCGAGTACGATGACGATGCCGATGATCACCTGCTGCAGGAACGGCGAGACGTTGAGAAGATTGAGGCCGTTGCGAAGGACGCCGATGATAAGAACACCGATCAATGTTCCCCCGATACCGCCCGCGCCGCCGGAGAGCGAAGTCCCGCCGATGACGACCGCAGCGATGGTGTCCAACTCATAGCCCAGACCACTGGACGGCTGGACTGAATCCAGCCTGGCGGCGAGTACGATGCCTGCGAGGCCCGCAAGGACTGAACTTACGACGTAGACGCCAATCGTGACGAGCGGGACGTTGATGCCCGCAAGGCGCGCGACTTCCGGATTTCCTCCTACCGCGTAGAGCATGCGACCTTCGGAGCGGAAGTGCAGGAAAAGCCACGCCGCAAGAACCACCGCAAGCATGAGAAACACGGTGGCGGTCAGCACGCCGAAATGGCGGTCGATTGCCAGCATCATGAACCAGTCGGGGAATCCGACGATCTGCTGGCCGTCCGTGATCATATTGGCGACGCCGCGAGCCGCGGACATCATCGCAAGAGTGGCAATAAAGGCCGGAACCCTGAACTGCGTCACGAGAAGTCCGACGATCAGCCCCGAAACCCCCGATGCGACCAGAGCAAAAGCGATCGCAACCGGCAGCGGCAGGCCGGCGACATTTGCAGTCCAGCCCATGACCATCATCGCAAGAGCGAGGGCCGAGCCGACGGAGAGGTCGATGCCGCCGATCAGAATGACAAAGGTCATTCCGACGGCCATGATGCCGAGGACCGTGATCTGATCGAGAATGTTGAGGCCGTTTCGAACCGAAAGAAACGTGTCGGTGCTGACGCTCAGAAAGACGCAAAGCGCGAGCAGCCCGACGAGCGGGCCGGTGGCTCCCTTGAGCTTGCTCAACCAGGCGCCGGACGAAAGCCCGTTTTCATTGATATCGAGCGCCACCATTGTTCCTCCCTATGCCCAGGCCGACAGCTAGTTCGTCTTTAGAATAAATATTCACTGATGCTGGAAAATTCATTAACAAGTTGCTTTCTGGCTGTCAACAGGATTTCTGGACTTCCATTCGCCGGTGTGCCGCTTAAAGGGCTTGACTAATCGGCTTCTTGTGCAAAAATATTGATGAATGAATATTTATGCATGAGAGGAACCCATGAATACGACAGAACTCGAGCGGGTCGCTCGCGAGATCCGATTGCGCGATCTCCAGGCGGTCTTCGAAGCGGGCGCCGGCCATATCGGTGGGGAAATGTCGGTCATCGACATTTTGACGGCCCTCTATTTTCGTGTGCTGAATGTATGGCCCGATCAGCCGAAGCACCCCGACCGCGACAGGTTCGTTCTTTCGAAGGGACATACGGCATGCGCTCTGTATGTGACGCTCGCAAAACGCGGCTTCATCCCGGAGGAGGAGATTTCGACCTTTTTGAAGCCGCATTCGAGGCTGAACGGGCATCCAAACTGCAACAAGGTTCCTGGCGTCGAAACCAATACCGGGCCGCTCGGCCACGGTCTTCCCGTCGCAGTCGGAATGGCGAAAGCCGCCAAGCTCTCGGGCGCTAGATATCACACCTATGTCGTCACCGGCGACGGTGAGATGCAGGAGGGCTCCAACTGGGAAGCGATCATGGCGGCCGCGCAGTTCAAGCTCGATAACTTGACGCTGGTCATCGACCACAACAGGTTCCAGCAGGGCGCCGCGCTTTCGGAAACCAACGATCTCGCCCCGCTTCGTCCGAAGCTTGAAGCTTTCGATTGGGAGGTCACCGAGATCAACGGGAACACGATGTGCGAAGTCGTTTCGGCCCTCGAACACCGGGGATCGAGACCGCATTGCATCGTTGCTCACACCAACAAGGGGCATGGAATCTCGTTCATGCAAGACCGAGTCGACTGGCACCACAAGGTACCGAGCAAGGAACAATACGACATCGCAGTGGCAGAATTGTCGGAGGCACTGGCATGAACGCGCCCATAAACGCAGCCAAGCTCTACGATTGCCGCGACGCATTCGCCTCCACGCTTGAACGGCTGGCAGCCGAAAACGAAACGATCGTTGCTGTCTGCAACGACTCCGTCGGTTCCTCCAAGCTCGGCGGCTTCAAGGCTAGGTTTGGAGAGCGCCTCGTCAATGTCGGTATCGCCGAGCAGAACATGGTGGGTGTTGCAGCAGGCCTCGCCAATGGCGGGCGCCTTCCGTTCGTGTGCGCCGCCGCGCCGTTTCTAACGGGACGGTCGCTGGAGCAGATCAAGGCGGATATTTCGTATTCGAATGCCAACGTCAAGCTGGTCGGCATTTCTTCCGGGATGGCATATGGCGAACTCGGTCCGACCCATCACTCGATCGAAGACTTCGCCTGGACGCGGGTTCTGCCCAATTTTCCGGTCATTGCGCCTTGTGACCGCATCGAAACAGCTGCTGCGGTCGAGTGGGCCGCGGCCTATAACGGGCCCTGTTTCCTGCGTCTGTCTCGCGTCGGTGTGCCGGATCTACTTCCGGAGGGTCACAAGTTCGAACTTGGCAAGGCAAACCTGCTTCGCCAGGGTTCCGACGTCACCCTTATCGCCAACGGCACTTTGACCCATCGAATTTTGAAGGCCGCTGAGATCCTCGCAGAACGCGGCATAAATGCCAGAGTGCTCAACCTAGCAACGGTTCGTCCGATCGACGAGGACGCCATCATCGCTGCGGCTAGGGAAACCGGAGCGATCGTCACGGCCGAAGAGCATTCGATCTTCGGCGGGCTCGGCTCCGCGGTCGCCGAAGTGGTGGTCGACAATGCTCCAGTGCCGATGAAACGTCTTGGCGTTCCCGGCGTCTACGCTCCAACCGGTTCGGCAGAGTTCCTGCTCGACGAATTCGGGATGGCGCCGTCGGCAATCGCCGACGCCGCACAGTCGCTGATCAGGCGCAAGTAATTAGGATCGCGTGGACCGGCCGGGGCGCATTTTCACCCCGGCTGCCGTCTGATCCGGGGAGGAAAGAATGCGGGCAATTCTGGCAATCGACCAGGGCACGACCAATTCAAAGGCCGTTCTCGTTTCCGAAAAGGGAGACATTGTCGGCAGGGGTTCGGCGCCGGTCGGCATCACCTATCCGAAACCAGGCTGGGTCGAACAGGACCCACGCCGGCTCTACGCATCCGTTTGCGAGGCGATCGACGCCTGCCTGAAGGCCACCCCCGACGTGGCTATCGCGGCCGTGGCGATTTCCAACCAGCGCGAGTCTGTCACTGCCTGGGACGCCGAAACGGGAGAGGCGCTTGGACCGGTGGTCAGCTGGCAGTGCCGTCGAACGGCACAGGATTGCGAACGTCTGATTGCCGAAGGCCGCCTTGACCGTGTGCAGACGCTGACAGGCCTGCCACTCGATCCGATGTTTCCGGGTTCGAAATTCCGATGGCTGCTCGACCGTATGCCGGCCGGGCGGTCGGTCCGGCTGGGAACAGTCGACAGCTGGCTGGTCCACTGCCTGACGGGCGGGCGCCGGCATGTCTGCGATGCTTCCAATGCCGCCAGGAGCCAGTTGTTCGATCTGAAGGAGCAGAGATGGAGCGAGGAACTCGGCGAGATTTTCGGCGTCGATATCGCGCTGCTGCCCGAGGTGCTCGACAGCTCTGCCGACTTCGGCAGGACGCAAGGCTTGCCAGGCGTGCCGGATGGAACGCCGATCATGGCCGCGATCGGAGACAGCCATGCGGCGCTGTTCGGTCATGGCGCCTTCAAGCCGGGTGATGGCAAGGTAACCTTTGGAACCGGCTCTTCCATCATGACGACGCTTGCGCGATTTATTCCGCCACGCAACGGCGTCACAACGACCGTCGCCTGGCGTCTCGGGGGAAAGCCGACTTTCGCTTTCGAAGGCAATATTCTCGTTTGCGCCGCCAGCCTGCCTTGGATGGCTGATATTCTCGGCCTTTCCGATGTGGCAGCCCTTGTCGAACTTGCGGCGAGCGCCGAACCCGGCGGACCGGGTTTCGTGCCCGCATTCGTGGGACTGGGCGCACCCTATTGGAACTCCGACGCCCGTGCCCTGTTTTCCCAGATCAATTTCAATACGACCCGTGCGCAAATGGCGCGGTCGGTCACCGATTCGATCGCCTTCCAGGTGCACGACGTGATCGCCGCCATGCGAGCACAAAGCGGCGGCGAACTCGGAGCGCTCTATGTCGATGGCGGCCCGAGCCAGAACCGTTTCCTGATGCAGTGTGTCTCCAACCTCATCGAACATCCCGTGATCCAATGCGAAGCACCCGAGGCGTCGGCTTTGGGGGCCGCCTATCTCGCAGGTCTCTCACTTGGTTTGTGGAGCGATCTTAATGTTATCGCAGAGCTGCCTCGGAGCTCGCAGATCATTGACCCGGAACCGGTGGATCGCGCGGTGCTTCTGGATACATGGAATGATGCACTTGCCCGCTCGACGTCACGCGATACAACCGCTAATGATGAATAAAAATTCACACTGGGATTAGCGATGACTCGCCTCAACGAACTCCGCCTCATATCAAGGGTCGCCCAGATGTACCACTTGGAGGGACGGCGACAGGCGGAGATCGCACAGCACCTTCGCCTGTCGCAGGCGACGGTGTCGCGCATGCTCAAGCGTGCCGAGGCTGAAGATATCGTGCGAACCAGCGTCACTCCCCCCGTCGGCACCTACAGCGAGCTTGAGCGCGCGCTTCGCGAGAAATATGATCTGCCGGAGGCGATCGTCGTGGAGTGCACGGAAGACCGGGACGGCGCCATCATGGCCCGTATCGGAGAGGCGGCGGCCCACCTCCTGGAGGTGACGCTTGCGCCGGGGGAGATCATCGGCGTTTCGAGTTGGAGCCAGACCATCTTCAAGATGGTGGAGAACATTCATCCGCAGAAGAGCGCTCAGGCGAAGTTCGTCGTCCAAACCCTTGGCGGCATGGGCGATCCTTCCGTACAGACGCATGCGACGCAGCTTACCACGCGGCTTGCCCGGCTGACCGGCGCTGAGCCGAAACTGCTTGCCGTGCAGGGCGTTACGACGTCCAGAGAGGCAAAACTTCTTATGCAGGCCGATCCGTACGTCCGGGAGACGATGGACCTGTTCGGCAGCATCACGCTGGCGATCGTCGGAATCGGAGCCGTCGAACCGTCCGAACTTCTCGCGCGGTCCGGCAACATCTTTTCATCGCGCGAACTGTCTGATCTCGCGGAAGCGGGAGCCGTCGGCGACATCTCGCTTCGCTTCTTCGACAAGAATGGCAAGCCGGTCAAGACGCCGCTGGACGACCGGGTCATTGGACTTCCGCTCGCGGAGCTTGAACGCGTGGACCGGGTGATTGCACTCGCCGGCGGGTCCAAAAAGACGGACGCTATCGCAGGCGCACTCCGCGTGGGGGTGATCGACATGCTTGTCACGGACAAGTTTACCGCGCAGCGATTGATCGACTGAGGCCGGCCGATTTTGGCTAAGCTCAATGAGCCTTCCCATCAACGATCACATGGTCGTGGTCCAGCGAGCATTTTTCCACCCGGGCCTCGACCTTATAAATCTCCCGCAGCATCTCGGCGGTGACGACGTCGCTTGGGGTGCCGCAGGCACGCATGCGGCCATTGGCGATGACGAGGACTTTGTCGGCGAAGCGGAGCGCCTGGTTGAGGTCGTGGATGGCGACCAGGACGATCATGCCTTTAGCACGGGCCCGGCGGCGCATGAAGTCGAGGACCTCGACCTGGCGGTGGAGATCGAGCGCGCTTGTGGGCTCGTCCATCAGCATGATTTCGGGCTCACGCACTAGCGCCTGGGCGATCGAGACGAGCTGGCGCTGGCCGCCGGAGAGCGCGCCGAGATCGCGGAAGGCCAGGGCGCTGATATCGAGGGCTGCCATGATCTCGTCGATGAAGCGCAGGTCGCCGTCGCCGACGGCCCAGGACTCGCCCTGCTTGCGGGCGAGCAGAATGGATTCGTAGACGGTCAGCACGGCATTGGCCGAGGTATCCTGCGGCATGTAGCTGATGGCATTTTTCGTCTTCGAGCCTTCGACGACGACGTGACCCGGCCCCTTGAGCAGGCCGGTGATGCGCTTGAAGAGGGTGGATTTGCCGGCGGCGTTCGGGCCGATCACCGCAATCAACTCGCCCGATTTCATCACCGGCGTCGTGACGTCTTCGACGAAGAGGTTGCGGCCGTGATAGGCGCCGACCGACTGCAATTGAAGCGCTACCACGACCGGCTCCTGTTCGAGAGGATGAGCGAGAAGAAGAAGGGCACGCCGACCAGCGCGGTGATGATGCCGATCGGGAAGACGACGCCGGGGATGATCGACTTCGAGACGATCGAGGTCAGCGACAGGAGCAGCGCGCCGGAGAGGATCGAGCCCGGCAGGAAGAAGCGCTGATCCTCGCCGAGAATCATACGGGCGATATGCGGCCCGACGAGGCCGACGAAACCGATGGTGCCAACAAAGCTGACGGGTACGGCGGCAAGCAGCGAGACAACCAGCATGGTTTCCAGCCGGATGCGGCGGACATTGACGCCGAAGCTTGCGGCCTTGTCCTCGCCGAGGCGGATCGCCGTCAGCGCCCAGGCGTTGCGGGCAAAGAGCGGCAGGGCCAGCAGCAGCACGGCAAGTGTCACCCAGATTTTCGGCCAGGTGGCCTTGGTGAGGCTGCCCATCGTCCAAAAGACGACTGCAGACAGCGCCTGTTCGGAGGCGAGATATTGCAGGAAGGCGAGAGCCGCGTTGAAGGTGAAGACCAGGGCGATGCCGAGCAGCACCACCGTCTGCACCGAGACGCCGCGGGCCTGCGAGACGAAATGGATAAAGAGCGTGGCGATCAGCGCCATGATGAAGGCATTGACGGGCACCAGCAGGCCGGCTGCCACAGGCAGAAGCGGAACGCTGGTGACGATTGCAAGCGCGGCGCCAAAGCTTGCCGCTGCCGAGATGCCGAGTGTGAAGGGGCTGGCGAGCGGATTGGCGAGGATCGTCTGCATCTGCGCGCCGGCGACCGAAAGCGAGGCGCCGACGACGATGGCCATGACGGCGACCGGCATGCGGATATTCCAGACGACGGCCCGCACCTGATCGGAAACGGAAGACGGGTCGAGGAGGGCGGCGACGACCTCACCGAGGCTGTAGCGGGCCGGGCCCCAGGCGAGATCGACGGCAAAGGACAGGCAGAGCGCCGCCGTCATGGCGGCCAGGATCAAAAGCTTGCGCCGGGCAAGGGCGCGGTAGCGCTCTCTCCCGGCTTCGGCTTCGATCGATATGGCGGCGACCTCGGCCATCGCGGGTTACTCAGCCGCCTTGGCGTCGACCCAGTAACCCGGCTGATAGGCGACCGGCAGGAATTTTTCGTGGAATTCCTTGAAGGTGGCATCCGGATCGAGATCGGCAAAGAGGTTCGGGTGGAACCACTTCGCCAGCTGCTGGACGGCGACGAACTGGTAGGGGCTGGTATAAAATTGGTGCCAGATCGCATGGACATTGCCGCCGGCGACCGCCTTGGAGCCGGTGAAGGCCGGGTTTTCCATCAGCGTGTTCAGCGCCTTGCGGCTGTCGCCGAAGGTGGAAGCGGCGTTCGGGCCGACATTGACAAAGTCCTTGGCATTCTTGGTCTGGCTCCAGTTGGAGCCGGTGACGACGACGACATCGGGATTGGAGGCGACGACCTGCTCGGCATTGATCGAGCCGGTATAACCGGGCAGGAAATCGGAGCCGAGATTGTGGCCGCCGGCCCAATCGACCATCAGGCCGAAATTATCGGGACCGAAGGTGCCGCAGCACTCGACCAAGCCCGCGGCGCGATACATGAACACGTTCGGCTTCGGCGGATTGGCCGCTTTCAGCCTGTCGGTGACGCGTGCCATCTGCTCTTTCCAGAAGCTGGCGACGGCTTCGGCGCGGTCCTCATGGCCGAAGAGCTGGCCGAGGATCTTCAGGCTCGGTTCGGTGTTGGCGAGGATGTGCTCGCGAAAATCGATATAGACGATCTTGACGCCGATGCCGGCGAGCATCTCTTCGAGTTTCACCTCGTCCGCTGCCGTCTTGTTGCCGATCGGGAGCAGCAGCACATCCGGATGAAGCTTGACCACCGTCTCGGTCTGCAGCGTGCCGTCGGTGAGATTGCCGAGGAAGGGCAGGTCCTTGCCTTTGGGGAATTTTTCGACATAGGCGTTGAAGCCGTCCTTGTCGGTGGTCCAGAGGTCGTTGCGCCAGCCGACGATCTTGGCAAAGGGATCTTCCTTCTCGATCGGCGCGACGGCGTAGAGCATGCGGCCTTCGCCGAGGATCACCCGCTCGACCGGCTTGTCGAAGCTGACTTCGCGGCCAGCGACATCCTTGATGGTGAAGGACTGCGCCCAGGCCGATAGCGGCATCAGGCCGGCAATCGCAGCTGCGGAGACTGCGAGCATTTTCACGAAATTCATCTGGAAATTCCCCTGACGTCTGAATAATGTCCGCAGCCATAAGAAATATGACTTTGTGAATCAAGTTATATGTTTTAGAGCATTTCCAAACTGATGCACTGCCGGGGCACGCAAGGTGAATTCGATGAATACAAACTACTCGATCCGCGATGAAATCCGCGATTTCTGGTCGGAAAGGGCTGAAACCTTCGACCAGAGCGTCGGCCATGAAATCTTTTCGGAAGGCGAGCGGAAGGGCTGGCAGCGGCTGATCCGAAAACATCTCGGCGACGGGCAGGGGCGGGCAGCGCTCGATCTTGCCTGCGGCACCGCTGTCATTTCGCATCTGATGCATGATGTCGGCTTTGCGGTCACCGGGCTCGACTGGTCGGATGCGATGCTGGCGCAGGCACGCGCCAAGGCGAAGAAGCGCGGCACCGATATCCGCTTCGTTTCCGGCGACGCCGAAAACACGATGGAGCCACGGGGTAGCTACGACGTCATCACCAACCGGCATCTCATCTGGACGCTGGTGGACCCGGCGTCGGCCTTCGCAG
Organism: Rhizobium sp. NZLR8; assembly: GCF_019685025.1. Lineage (NCBI taxonomy): Bacteria > Pseudomonadati > Pseudomonadota > Alphaproteobacteria > Hyphomicrobiales > Rhizobiaceae > Rhizobium > Rhizobium sp. NZLR8. Next base: position 100,262 of record NZ_JABDVY010000019.1, read on the forward strand.
AATGGTTCGCGGTGCTGAAGCCGGGCGGCAAGGTGCTGATCGTCGACGGCAACATGGGTCGGGAAACCTGGGTCAAGGGCCTGCAGAAGCTCTGGACGAAAATCTCCGGCAGGCCTGCGGCAAGCCACATGTCGCCGGAAATGATGGCGCGGCATCAGAAGATCCGCTCACGCGTGCATTTCTCCCATGAAATGCCGGCCGAAGCGATCGTCGATCTTCTCCGTAAGGCCGGTTTTGTGGACATTGTGGTCGATCGCAAGCTCGGCGACATTCATTGGGCGCAGGCGCGCAAGATGCCGTTTCTGCGCGGGCTGGAGCGGATGGTGCAGGAGCGGTTTGCGATTTGTGCGCGTAAGCCTGGGTGATGGGGTTTTCCCTTCTCCCCAGCGGGGGTCCGAAGGACGGGTCGAGACCTGTGGCTCGACCCCGGTCGGTGGCCCGGAGGGTCGGATGAGGGGGCCACGCGGCACGCCATTTTTGCTCTTCGCTTCCGCTCAGTGCATTCGCGGCTTTGCCGCTCACCCCCTCATCTGCCTGCCGGCATCTTCTCCCCGCTGGGGAGAAGGGACATGCCGCACCGTATCCCGGCCCTTCGCATGGCTCAGGGCGTTCGGCCCTGCGATCGATTCACTGGATCGATCGCTCCCCGCTTCGCGGGAACCGGGCCTCACCCCCCCGTAACACTCATATGCCTGGCTACCGCCGGACGATTGTGCGTGCGGTCGATGATGAAGTCGTGGCCTTTGGGCTTGCGGGTGATGGCCTCGTCGATGGCGGTGCGGAGGAGGGCGTCGTCTTTGCTGGCGCGCAGGGCCGAACGAAGATCGGCGGCGTCGTTCTGGCCGAGGCACATATAGAGCGTGCCGGTGCAGGTGAGGCGGACGCGGTTGCAGCTCTCGCAGAAATTATGGGTCATCGGGGTGATGAAGCCGAGGCGGCCGCCGGTTTCGGCGACCCTGACGTAACGCGCCGGGCCGCCGGTCTGGTAGTCGATGTCGGTCAGGGTGAACTGGTCTTCGAGATCGGCACGCAGTTTGGAGAGCGGCAGGTATTGGTCGGTCCGGTCTTCTTCGATTTCGCCCATCGGCATGGTTTCGATGACGGTCAGGTCCATGCCGCGGCCATGGGCGAAACGCAGGAGATCGGGCATCTCGGCGTCGTTGAAATCCTTCAGCGCCACGGCGTTGAGCTTGATCTTCAACCCGGCTTTCTCCGCCGCATCGACGCCTTCCATGACCTTGTCGAAATCGCCCCAGCGGGTGATCTTGCGGAATTTGTCGGGGTTGAGCGTGTCGAGTGAGACGTTGATGCGGCGCACGCCGCAATCATAAAGCTCTTCAGCATGGCGGGCCAGCTGCGATCCGTTGGTCGTCAGCGTCAGCTCGTCGAGGCCGGAGCCGATCTTCTCACCGAGCTGGCGGACCAGATACATGATGTTCTTGCGCACCAGCGGCTCGCCGCCGGTCAGCCTGATCTTCGTCACGCCCTTGTCGATGAAGGCGGAACAGAGCCGGTCGAGCTCCTCCAGCGTCAACAGGTCCTTCTTCGGCAGGAAGGTCATATTTTCCGACATGCAATAGGTGCAGCGGAAATCGCAGCGGTCGGTGACGGAGACGCGGAGATAGGTGACCGCCCGCCCGAAGGGGTCGATCATCGGATGTGCATCCGCCACCAGCGGCGATGCGTTGCCTATCGTTCCTACTCTCGTATTCACCAATTCCTCCGCAACGGGATCTGAAGCACGCCAGACGGGATGCCTGCCTGTTTTCAAGCGATATCTTTCTATTTGTGCATATGTGATTGCGCCGTCAAGGGAAACGGATTTCGCACACGTTAATTTGCTCTTGCCTCGAAAAAGGCGAACGCCTACTTCTCCAGGGGAAAGAGGGTGATAGAGATGAGCGATATCTGGCCGAGCGAACTCCGCGTTTCGAAAGATCGTCAGAGGCTGGCGATAACCTTCGACGACGGCCAGAGTTTCGACCTGTCGGCAGAGCTGTTGCGCGTGCTGTCGCCGTCTGCCGAGGTGCAGGGCCACGGGCCGGGGCAAAAGGTGACGGTGCCGGGCAAGCGCAATGTCGCGATCATCTCGATGATGCCGACCGGCAATTACGCCGTCCGGATCGGTTTCGACGACATGCATGACACTGGCATCTACACCTGGACCTATCTGCGCGAGCTCGGCCAACGAGGTGCTGAGCTGTTTTCGGCCTATGAGGACGAGCTCAGGGAAAAGGGCATGGACCGCGATACGGCGCAAAAGCCGCGCTGAAATAATGGGTATCGGGGGATACATGGCGAAGACGAACGGAAGGAACTGGCTGCGCGCCAAGGGCAGCGCCAGCGGCAGCAAGGTGACCTTCCTCGAACTGTTCTTCGATCTGGTCTTCGTCTTTTCGATCTCGCAGCTTTCGCATGCGCTCGCCGCCCATTATACGCCGCTCGGTGCCGCCGAGGCGGCGCTGATGACCTTTGCCGTCTGGTGGGTGTGGATATTCACCGCCTGGGTGACCAACTGGCTCGACCCCGACAAGACGCCGGTGCGCGGCATGCTGGTGGCGCTGATGATGCTCGGGCTGCTGCTGTCAGCTTCTATCCCCGAGGCCTTCGGCGACAAGGGGCTGCTGTTTGCCGGCGCCTATGTGGCGATGCAGGTCGGGCGCTCGCTGTTTACCACCTATGCGATGACACGCGTCGACCGCGCCAATACGCTGAATTTCATCCGCATCACCACCTGGCTCGTGGTCGCCGCCGTCTTCTGGATTGCCGGCGGGCTGCTCGATCACGAGGCGCGGCTGATCGCCTGGGTGATCGCGCTGGCAATCGAATATGCCGGTCCGGCCGCGGGCTTTGCCGTGCCTGGCCTCGGCCGCTCGACGGCGGGCGACTGGGACGTTTCCGGCGCCCATATGGCCGAGCGCTGCGCGCTCTTCGTCATAATCTGCCTCGGCGAAGCAATCCTGGTTTCCGGCCGCACCTTTTCCGAGCTGCCGTTTTCGGGATTGACCGGCATCGTCTTCGTCACCGGTTTCATCGGCACCGTCACCATGTGGTGGCTTTATTTCCGCTTCGGCCACGGGCGCGCCGCCCACCGCATCGAGCATGAGGCGACGCCGGGGGCCTTGGCGCGGCTCGCCTTCACCTATGGGCATATCCCGATCCTGGCCGGCATCATCGTCCATGCGGTGGCAGTCGAATTCATGTTCTCGCATCCGCACGAGACCGGCGATCTCGGCATCACTGCGGCGGTGCTCGGCGGCTCCGGCCTGTTCCTGATCGGCAATCTCTGGTTCAAGGGGGCCACCAGCGGGCAGCTGCCGCTGTCGCATCTGGCCGGCCTGGTGTTGCTGATCCTGCTGGCCTTCGCTGCACCCTTCATCGAGATCTATCTGATGGGCATTCTGGCGACGCTGGTGCTGATTATCGTCGCCGCCTGGGAATACCGCTCGCTGACCGGCACGGCGGCAGCGCCGACGCTGCATTGACCATCAATCCTCGTCGCTGAGATCGCTGAGAAGCACGGTGATGATGCGCTCCATCGAGGTGGTGGTCGCCATGCATTGCTCGATCGGCTCTTGCGAAAGCGAGCGTTCGATCAGATCGGTCTGGATCACCATCGCCGCCTCGGTCAACGTGCGGCCCTCCGGTGTGAGATAGAGGCGCAGCACGCGTTTGTCGCGCGCATCGCCGCGTCGTTCGATCAAGCCGCGCTTTTCCATCTGTGGCAGGAGCATGCTCATGTTGGAGCGGCCGACCAGCAGCTTGCGGGCCAGCTCCTGCTGCGAGATGGCTTCGAAACGATAGAGATTGACCAGGATGTCGAGGTGCGGCGGCTTGATGTCGAGATTGGCCAGCGAGCGGGTCAGCGATTGCTGCATCAGCTGGCAGGCGCGCGCCACCGCGATCCAGCTGCGAAAACGCGGATGATCCCAGGGAAGGGATTGATTTTTGTTCATCGTTGTACTTTATTGTTCAGTGTTGAACAGTCTTTTGGATTCTCACTATGGCAAATTTTGCGCGCAAGGTCACCCGCCTCGGGTTCTCCCTGCTACAGGCGGTTTCGCCGGATCTGGCGGGCAGGGCGGCGTTCCTGCTGTTCTGCAGGACGCCGTCGCCGCGGCCGAAGGGAGCAAAAGCCAAGGCGGCGCATGCGGCGGGCGCGGCCCGGCTTGACGGCGCCGAACGTTTCACCCTCAGACTTGCCGGCGGGGCGAAAACGCATGCCTATCGGCTGAACGGCGGGGCGAGAGGAAGACGCAAGCGCTATCTGGTGACGCATGGCTGGGGCTCGAGCACCGAATACATGGCCGAGCTCGTTTCGATGCTTTCGGCAACGGGCGCGGAGGTGGTGGCCCTCGATTTTCCCGGCCACGGACGTGCCAGCCGGCGCTTCCTGCACATGGGGCTTGCGGTCAAGGCGATTGCCGCGATCGAGGCACGCTTCGGCGCCTTCGATGCGGTCATCGGCCATTCCTTCGGCGGCGCGGCGCTGGTGGTATCGGTGGCGGGTCTGCTGCCCGATGTCGCTCCTGTCACGGCTGAGCGGCTGGTGCTGATCGGTGCGCCAAGCGAAATGGCCTGGCTGTTTACCGATTTCGGCCGGATGATCGGCCTTCGCCCGGCCGCGCAAGCGGCGCTGGAGAATGAGGTTCGTCACGTCACCGGACGGAGACTTGAGGATTTCGATGCTGGCGATGCGGCGAGTGCGATCGGCCGGCCGGTGCTCGTCATCCATGCCGAGGACGACAAGGAAGTGCCGCCAGCCCATGCCAAGCGCTATCAGGCAGCCGGCGAGGGCGTCCGGCTGTTCTGGGCGAACGGTTTCGGGCACCGGCGCATCCTCGCCGCCGCTCCGGTTCTTGCCGCAATCGCTGCGTTTCTCGGAGCTGTCCAAGGCGAGGAGGACATGGCCGACGAAGGCATCAAAAACGCTGCTGAGATCATTCCGTTTTTTGAGCTTCCGGTAAAGCGTGCGGCGCTGTAGCGTCCGTCCCGATATCAAGCGCGGCGGGACGCCTCATGAAAATCATCAGCAGCATCGAAGAGCTCAACACGATCTACGGCGCCGGGCTTTCGCAGGCGTCGGTCGACAAGGTGACGAAGCGGTTGACGCCGCTCTATCGGCAGATGATCGCGCTTTCGCCGTTCGCAGCGCTTGCCACCGTCGGGCCGGAAGGGCTCGACTGTTCGCCGCGCGGCGATCTCGGCGGCGTGGTGCGCGTCGTCGACGACGAGACGCTGCATCTGCCGGACTGGCGCGGCAACAACCGCGTCGACTCGCTCTCCAATATCGTGCGCGATCCCCGGCTGGCGCTGATGTTCCTGATCCCCGGCTCGAACACGACGATGCGCATCAACGGCCGCGGCGTCGTCTCGGACGACGAAGCAGTGCTTTCGAGTTTCGAGATGGATGGCAAACATCCCCGCACCGTCGTGGTGATTTCGATCGACGAGGTCTATTTCCAATGCGCCCGCGCCGTGATGCGGGCCGAACTCTGGAATGGCCAACATTTCGCCGATCCGGCGGGCCTGCCGACACCCGGCCAGATGCTGAAGGCCGCGGTCGGTGATTTCGACCAGGAAACCTACGACCGGGAATGGCCGGGACGCGCCGCGAAGACGATGTGGTAAAACCGCCGTCAGGTCTTGTAGATCAGCCAGCTTTTGGTGAAATCCTTCTGCATGCCGTCCTGATAGAGGATTGTGCAGTTGCGGCCGGCATTCTTGGCGCCGTAAAGGGCGATGTCGGTCTTGCTGTAGAGTTCGCCGGCATCTTCGGCGCTGGAGGCCATGCAGATGCCGATCGAGACGGTGATCGGACCGTAATTGACCCGCGTGCGGGAATTCTTGAACGGGGTGGTTTCCAGCGTGCGGCGGATGCGCTCGGCGATCGCCGTGATCTCTTCGGGCGTGTTGCCGTCGATGATCAGCGCGAATTCCTCGCCGCCGGCGCGGGCGACAAAGACATCACGCCGGACATTGCTGCGGATGACGGAGGCGACGGTGGCGAGAATCTTGTCGCCGACGGGATGGCCGTAGGTGTCGTTGATCTTTTTGAAGTTGTCGATATCGGCCAGCAGCAAGGCCGTCACCGGCCGCATGCCGGGATTGTTGAAGACGGCGGCGAGGCGCTCGTCGAAGGCGCGGCGGTTGGAAAGGCGCGTCAGCGAATCGGTGTTGGCGATGCGTTTATATTCATCGAGTTCCTTGCGGACCTGATCCATCTCCTGCGAGCGCTGGACGACGTCGCCGACGGTGCGTTCGCCATGCGCCATGGTGTCGCCGGTCGCCTGGCTCAAAAGTTCGATGGCGTTTTCGATCAGTTCGACGCTGGCATTGCTTTTGGAGGTGATGCGCTTATGGGTCTCGCCGAGTAGCCTTGTATAGCTTTCCAGCGAGTTTTGCTCCTGTCTCAGGACCCGCAGCAGTCCATCGAGTTCGCCTGAAATGCGGGTATGGGCGTCGTCGAAGACGCGGGCCGGGCTGCTGGTGAAATACTGCGCGCCTAGCTCGTCGAGCTCGGCCTGCGTCGCCTGGCCGCCGAGGGCTGCAAGGTCCCGGGTGAGCGCGGGGTTGGAGCCGATATAGGCTTCGTAGAAGAGTTCGTAGTTGCGCGGTATTGGCGCAACGCCCATCGAGCGCATGGCATAGGTGATCTGGCCCGCTACGTCGGGAACCTGCACCTTGGGCGCGACAGCCGTGTTCATCCGGCGAACTCCTCATATATTCGAAGGCAATAATCTATTTGGTAGCTTAAATTTCTTGGGAAAAGATTAAAGCGATATATACCAAAGATTACATACGATAAGTCCATGACTGGCCAATACTTCAAGTAGCCCCATGATTCTCAAAGAAAATATCTAGCTTTGGTGAGAAAGCGGATGCTCGCTGGACGGGAGCGATATCTGAAAAACTTGCAGTTCTTCTCTGCATTTCGCACGTATTCATCATATCGATAGTTGTTCGGCAGCCCGGTATTTCATTGGAAATGGGTTGGAAAGATATTTCCAAGGCTGTTTGCTGGCGGCGGACTTTGCCGCAGCCCGCACATTCAAGAACGGGACGGGCGCCGATGCCTGCCCGTCCCGCATCCGAGAGCGTCACCCCAGGTTCAATTCCTGGAAGAAGTCATTGCCCTTGTCGTCGATGACGATGAAGGCCGGAAAGTCTTCGACTTCGATCTTCCAGACCGCTTCCATGCCGAGTTCGGGATATTCGTAGACTTCGACCTTGCGGATGCAGTCCTGAGCAAGACGGGCGGCGGGGCCGCCGATCGATCCGAGATAAAAGCCGCCATGTTTCTTGCAGGCCTCGCGCACGGCGCGCGAGCGGTTGCCCTTGGCAAGCATCACCATCGATCCGCCGAAGGACTGGAACTGGTCGACGTAACTGTCCATGCGCCCGGCCGTCGTCGGGCCGAAGGAGCCGGAGGCGTAACCGACAGGCGTCTTGGCCGGGCCGGCATAATAGACCGGGTGGTTTTTCAGGTATTCGGGCATGCCTTCGCCTTTCTCCAGCCGCTCGCGGATCTTGGCATGGGCAAGGTCGCGGGCGACAATGATCGTGCCCGACAGCGACAGGCGCGCCTTGACGGGATGCCTGGAGAGTTCGGCCAGCACTTCCGCCATCGGCCGGTTGAGATCGATACGGACGGTCGATTCCGACAGTTTCGCTTCGTCGATCTCGGGCATGTATTTCGACGGATCGGTTTCGAGCTGCTCGACGAAGATGCCGTCGCGGGTGATGCGGCCCTTGGCCTGACGGTCGGCGGAACAGGAGACGCCGAGGCCGATCGGCAGCGAGGCGCCGTGGCGGGGCAGGCGGATGACACGCACGTCATGACAGAAATACTTGCCGCCGAACTGGGCGCCGACACCCATCTGCTGCGTCAGTCGGTGGATTTCCTTTTCCATCTCGAGATCGCGGAAGGCGTGGCCGCTCTCGGAGCCTTCGGTCGGCAGCTCGTCGAGATAGCGGGTCGAGGCGAGCTTGACGGTTTTCAGGTTCATCTCGGCCGAAGTGCCGCCGATGACGATGGCCAGATGGTAAGGCGGACAGGCTGCCGTCCCTAACGTCAGGATCTTCTCCTTGAGGAAGTCGATCATCCGGTCGTGCGTCAAGAGCGAGGGTGTGCCCTGGTAGAGGAAGGTCTTGTTGGCCGAGCCGCCGCCCTTGGCGACGAAGAGGAATTCGTAGGCGTCGGTGCCTTCCTCGTAGATGTCGATCTGTGCCGGCAGGTTGTTCTTGGTGTTCTTCTCCTCGAACATCTTGACCGGCGCGAGCTGCGAATAACGCAGGTTCTTCTTCTCATAGGCATCCATGACGCCGCGGGCGAGTGCCGCGATATCCCCGCCCTCGGTCCAGACCCTGCGGCCCTTCTTGCCCATGATGATTGCCGTGCCGGTATCCTGGCACATCGGCAGCACGCCGCCGGCGGCAATATTGGCGTTCTTCAAAAGGTCGTAGGCGACGAAGCGGTCATTGTCGGTCGCCTCGGGGTCATCGAGGATCGAGGCGAGCTGCTTCAGGTGGCCGGGGCGCAACAGATGGTTGATATCGGCGAAGGCGGTTTCGGCAAGCAGGCGGATGGCTTCCGGCTCGACGGTCAATATTTCCTGGCCCTTAAAGCTGTCGACCGAGACATGGTCGCCGCTGATCTTGCGGTAGGGGGTGGTATCCTTGCCGAGCGGGAAGAGATCGTCAGCCATCGAAGTGACCTTTCTGGTGGGCGTGGGTCGCTAAATTGGAACCGGTCTAAATCCGCGGCGCTGCAAATGCAATCTGGATAGGCGAGCGGTCAAATCCGCATTCGTCGGGAAAGACGACTTCAGGTTGCCTTTCGCCGGAGGCCGGTTCATATTTCCCGCGACGTTAACTTCCGGGGGCTTCCGATGACGAACGCAAAACCGACTGCTAACGACGATCTTCTCATTTTCTTCGAGCACGACTGGATCAGAGGGGATTTGCTGTCCAATGACAGCGATCCAGAGGGATCGACCACCTATCTTCGCTCTTTCGACGGTGTCAGGGTCGATGCGAAACAGGGACTGACACAGGAAACGATCATCAAAGGCGATTATGGGACCTTCACCGTGCGGCCCGACGGTCACTTCACCTACGAGCTGGATTACTCGCTCGACGTGGTGAAGAACTTGCGGGCGCACGACCAGTTGATCGAAGAGATCCGCTACAAGATCTCCGATGGCGTGGGGGGAACGGATGTCGGGGTTCTGACGCTGGCGATCGACGGCGTCAATGAAGAGGACAAGTATCATGAAGTCCTGGATTTCGACGACCTGGGTGTCACATCGCGCGCGGATGACTTTTCTCTGCCGAATTACCGGGGCTTCGCGCTCTCCGTGAACGGCAGTCACGACCTGACGTTTCTGAACGGTATTGTCTATGACACGATCCCGGGCGTCGACGCCATCACCGAGGACGGTTTCAGCGATACGGTTCTATCGCCGGGTTCGGCGCCGGTGACCCTGAAAATGGTCGATGGCGGCGACTTCACCTTTCAGGGCGTTTCGATTGCCGAATTGTCGGCCTCGCCCTTTCATCTGACGCTGACGGCGATGAACGACGGCCAGATCGTCTATCAGCAGGAACTTGAGGTCGCCGATCCCGATCTTCTGGTCGAGATTGAAGACATCGATGAAATCAGTTTCGATTTCATGGGCAATTCGGTCGTGATGGACAATTTTTCGCTGTTGGTCTGATCGCAACCGATCGCCTTCTCCGCCGCAAGCGGGGGAGAAGGCTGAAGCTTCATGGCGTTACTACTTTGGGCCGATCATTGTTTCAGGGCGGACGATCGTATCGTAGTCTTTTGCCGAGACCAGGCCGCTGGCGAGGGCTTCTTCCTTCAGCGTCGTGCCATTTTTGTGGGCGGTCTTGGCGATCTTGGCGGCTGCGTCGTAACCGATCTTCGGGGCAAGCGCGGTCACCAGCATCAGCGAGCGTTCGAGGCCGGCCTTGATGTTGTCCTCGCGCGCCTCGATGCCGACGACACAATTGTCGGTGAACGAGATGGCGGCATCCGCCAGCAGCTGCGCCGATTGCAGGAAGTTATAGGCCATCATCGGATTGTAGACATTGAGCTCGAAATGACCCTGGCTGTCGGCAAAGGTCAGCGCGGCGTGATTGCCGAAGATGTGGATGCAGACCTGCGTCAGCGCCTCGCACTGGGTCGGGTTGACCTTGCCGGGCATGATCGAGGAGCCTGGCTCGTTTTCCGGCAGCGCCAGTTCGCCGAGACCGGCGCGCGGGCCGGAGCCGAGCAGGCGGATATCGTTGGCGATCTTGAAGAGGGCGGCAGCGGCCGCATTGATGGCGCCATGGGAAAAGACCATGCCGTCATGCGAGGCGAGCGCCTCGAACTTGTTCGGCGCGGTGACGAAGGGCATGGCTGTTATGGCGGCGATCTCTTCGGCGACCTTTTCGGCGAAGCCCACCGGCGCATTGAGGCCGGTACCGACGGCCGTCCCACCCTGGGCGAGTTCGCAGAGGCCGGGCAGTGTCATTTCGATACGCTTGATGGCGGAGCCGACCTGGGCGGCATAACCCGAAAATTCCTGGCCGAGCGTCAGCGGCGTCGCATCCTGGGTGTGGGTGCGGCCGATCTTGATGATGTGGCTGAATTCGGTGACCTTCATGTCGAGGGCGGCATGGAGGTGCTTCAGGGACGGCAGCAGGTGATGGGCGATCCGTTCGGCGCAGGCGATGTGCATCGCCGTCGGGTAGGTGTCGTTCGACGACTGGCTCATATTGACGTGATCGTTCGGATGCACCGGCTTCTTGGAACCCATGACGCCGCCGAGCATTTCTATAGCACGATTGGAGATCACTTCATTGGCATTCATGTTGGACTGCGTGCCTGAACCGGTCTGCCAGACGACCAGCGGAAAATGGTCGTCGAGTTTGCCCTCGACCACTTCCTGGGCGGCATCGACGATGGCCTGTCCGAGGCCAGGATCAAGCTGGCCGAGCGACATGTTGGCGCGGGCCGCCGCCTGCTTGACGATGCCGAGCGCACGCACGATCGACAGCGGCTGCTTTTCCCAGCCGATCTTGAAATTGCCGAGCGAACGCTCGGCCTGGGCGCCCCAATATCGGTCGGCGGCAACGTCGATGGGCCCAAAAGTATCGGTTTCGGTACGGGTTGCGGTCATCAGCCTTGCCTTCCCTTTAAATGCTGTTTTCGGTCGTCTTCGAAAGATCAGGTCTTATAGGTGGGAACGTTCGACAAGAAAACCGGACGCCATGCGAAATATTGAAGTCGGAAGTCATGTTTGCGAGGCTTGTGCGGCGTGCCTTTTAGGCCACTTTCGAAATTTTATGCGTCTGGGCGTTTTCGCCACATTGGTCTGGCGGCAAAAATTGGGTAAAAAATTAACTAATAATTTCATAATTTTGTGTGAACTTCTGCGCGGCGCCGTGCAGGATCTCCGTCACACAAAATTGAGTCCGCCGGCGCTGGCGGCGCAGGCCGGTTTCTGATCAATGAGGCCTTACGCTGCATGAGTTTCGCGGGATAAGATATTGAGCCTTGCGCTCGTGACAAGAACAGCATGACACCGGGACTGGAAGATATATGACGTTCGTTTTGAAAAGCGCGGCATCCGCATTGGCAATTTCCTGCGGCGTAGCGGTTATGAATGCCGCACCTGCGCATGCTTATACATTGATGGAGATGCTGCGCGGCGACAGGCAGCGGAACCAGAGCACCATCTTCATGGATCAGGCGCCTGGCCGTCCGGTGCCGCGCGGCGCCGTCGGCGGCTCGCTCGGCGGGCTTGATCCGGAAGCGCCGTTGCCGAAGGTGAGCGGCCCGCGTTACTACACCTATAAAACCGAAACGCTGCAGTTGGTCGATACCGGCAAGTTTGCCGATCCTGTCGTCACCGGCGCGGTCGCCGATGTATCGGCGAGCGGCGATGCCAGCGCCGAACCCGCCGTGCAGCGCCGTTTCCTGGCGCAGGCCAAGGTGCGTGCCAATGCCGACGTCGCAAAGGCGCTCGAAGCCTATTATGGCGATAGCCGCAACCCGCTCGTCTGGGTCGATGGCAATCAGATCAACGATGGTGCCAAGTCGGCGATGCTGGTGCTTGCCGATGCGGCCTCCGTCGGCCTCGACCCGGCAGATTACGCCATCCAGACGCCTGATATCGACCCGGCCAATCCCGATCCAGCCTTCCGCGATCGGGCGCTGACGCAATTCGAGCTCGAACTCTCCGCCAAGGTGCTGGCCTTCGTGCAGGACACCGCGCGCGGTCGCATCGATCCGAACAAGATCTCCGGCTATCACGACTTCCAGCGCAAGGTGGTCAATCTGGCGCCGGTGCTGAAGCTTGCCCGCATGAGCCCCGATGTCGGCGCTTACATCGCCAACCGCTCACCCGATAGTCCACAGTTCCAGGCGTTGAAGGCGGAACTCGCCAAGCTTCGCGCAGCCGACGGCGGCAATGAGGAGCGAATCGTCGTTTCGCTCGATACGCTGCTGAAGCCCGGCGAAAGCTCGCCCGAGATCGCCAATATCGTCAAGGCGATCGGCAAGCACGGTTCCGAAACGCTGAGGACCGATCACGCGGCAACGCTTGCTGCTTACGCAGGCAGCAGCGACTATTCGCCTGAGATCGTCTCGCTGGTCGAGGATTTCCAGAAGGAGCGCGGACTGAAGGCCGATGGCGTCATCGGCCAGGCTACGGTGCGCGCCATGACCGGCGGCGATAGCAATGCCTCGAAGATCGACAAGCTCGTCGTCGCCATGGAACAGGCGCGCTGGCTGCCCGAAGATCTCGGTTCCCGTTACGTGATGATCAACCAGCCGGCCTTCATGGTCTATTACCACAATGGCGGCAAGGAACAGCTGTCGATGCGCGTTGTGGTCGGCGGCAAGAACAACCAGACCTATTTCTTCGACGACGAGATCGAGACGGTGGAGTTCAACCCTTTCTGGGGCGTGCCGCAGTCGATCATCATCAACGAGATGTTGCCGAAGCTGCGCTCGGATCCGAACTATCTCGACCAGCTCGGTTATGAGGTTGAGGTGAACGGCCACGCGGTCGCCTCGTCGAGCGTCGACTGGTACGGCTCGACCGACAACGTCTCGGTGCGCCAGCCGCCAAGCAGTGACAATGCGCTCGGCGAACTGAAGATCCTGTTCCCGAACAGCCACGCGATCTATATGCACGACACGCCGTCGAAGAGCTTCTTCAAGCGCGACATGCGGGCGCTGAGCCACGGTTGCGTGCGCCTTGCCGATCCGCGTGCGATGGCAGCTGCAGTGCTCGGAACGACGGTCGACGACGTTGCCAAGCAGATCGCCACGGGGCAGAACCATGCGGTCAAGGTGCCGCAGAGGATTCCCGTTTACGTGTCCTATTTCACAGCCTGGCCGAACAAGGACGGCGTGGTGGAATATTTCGACGACGTTTATGGCCGCGACGGCTATGTCGACAAGGCATTCGACGCGACGACCAAGGCGCGTGGGGCGCAGATCTGACGCTGATTTTATTAGATTACGGAGCGGGCGGTCTTTGGGCCGCCCGTTTTGTTTTTGTGCGGGATTCGAACGCCTTCGTTCTGGGCTTAGTCCAAGGTAGGAAATACGAAGGAGAGGGCGGCTCACACGGTACGCCGGCAAAGGAAGGATCAGAGCTGGGCGAGAGCCTCAGACGGCGACCTTCGCTGCAAACTCCCGCAACAGCCTCTCCACCAGTTCCGGGGTCAGCTCATCGTAATGGGTGATGATCACATCCGGATCGAGGCTTGAGACTGGCACGTCGGAATAACCAAAGGGCACGGCGATCGACGGGACGCCGGCATTCCTGGCGACGGCGATGTCGTTGATGCTGTCGCCGATCATCACGGTGCGGGACCGGTCGCCGCCGGCGCGTTCGATGGTGCCTGTGAGGTGGCGGGCGTCGGGCTTGCGCACGTCGAAGGTGTCGCCGCCGGTGATGGCGGCGAAATAGCTGGCGAGATCGAGCTTGTCCAGCAGGCCGAGCGCCAGGCTTTCCATCTTGTTGGTGCAGACGGCGAGGCGGTAACCCTGTGATTTTAGCCGATCCATCGCGGCGACCAGGCCGGGATAGGGCTCGGTGCGGCCGGGCATGTTGCCGGCATAATGGGCGATGAAACGCTCGACCAGGGGCGGCAGGGCTTCCTGAGTAAGCGGATGGCCGCGCAGCCGGCAGGCGCGTTCGATCATCACGCGGGCGCCGTGGCCGACGAGATGGGTGAGGTCGTCATAGCTGACCGGTTCGAGGCTAAGGGCCGCAATCGTATGGTTCAGGCTCTCGACCAAGTCCGTATGGGTGTCGAGAAGGGTGCCATCGAGATCGAAGACGACGAGCGCCGGGCGGACGGAGGAGGGGATCAAGGGCTTGCCTCTTTAAGCGATGGATCGTCCTTTGAGGTGACGAGCCGCCTCCGCGAACGACAGATCGCCTCTGGGAATGACGGATCGTCCCCTGGGGACGAGGGATCGCCCCTGAGGACGATGGATCGCCTCTGAGGTAGGCGATCATGCAGCGGAAAGCAACGGCCTGAAGATCGCCGGGGGAGGCCGCAGGCATCTGTTTCGGCTTTTCATTTTCCGTGATGATTTTGACTTTCGTTTGCCAGGCGAGCCGTGTAAACAGCACATCCAACGCAATAATTGGAGCTGGCGGCGCATGGATGCCCGCGAAATGAAGATCAAGGCCGCCGCGGCCGCACTCGCCCATGTCGAAAGCGGGATGCGTCTCGGGATTGGCACCGGCAGCACGGCGGAAGAATTCGTTCGCCTGTTGGCCGAGAAGGTCGCTGGCGGCTTCAGGGTCGAAGGCGTTCCTACGTCTGAAAGAACGGCGCGGCTTTGCGTCGAACTCGGTGTGCCGCTGAAATCGCTGGACGAGCTGCCGGCACTCGATCTGACGATCGATGGCGCCGACGAACTCGATGCTGGGCTCCGGCTGATCAAGGGCGGCGGCGGTGCGCTGCTGCGCGAAAAGATCGTCGCGGCCGCCTCCGAACGAATGATCGTCATTGCAGACGAGAGCAAGCTGGTCGATATGCTCGGCGCCTTCGCGCTGCCGATCGAAGTCAATCCGTTCGGGCTCGTCTCGACACGGATCGCGATCGAGAAGGTCGCGGCCCGGCTCGGTCTTTCCGGTGAACTGGCTTTGCGCCAGTCCGGTGACGGAGAGTTTACCACGGATGGCGGTCATCACATTATCGATGCATCTTTTGGCCGCATTCCTGATGCAGAGGCGCTTTCGAGCGAGCTGAATTCCATACCCGGCGTCGTCGAACACGGGCTCTTTATCAATATGGCGGCACTTGCGATCATTGCCGGTCCTGCGGGTGTGCGAACACTGCAGACAAACAGATAACAGGAGCATACACTCATGATGAACATTGCAGGTCTTGGCCATCTCGCCGCTGCGACCGTCGTTCTTTCCGGGCTTGCCTTCGGCTCCGCAGTCAAGGCGCAGGAGGTCTCCGAGGACCAGCTGAAGGCGTCTCGCGCCGCGATCGACGCCATCGGCGCCACTGCCCAGTTCGACAACATCCTGCCCGGTCTCGCCGAGCGCCTGAAGGCCGGCCTGATCCAGGATTCGCCAAACTACCAGGACATCATTTCGTCGACGGTCGACGCGCAGGCGCTAGCGCTGGCGCCGCGCCGCGGCGATCTCGAGAAGGAGGCGGCACTCACCTATGCCAAGACCTTCACCGCCGCGGAACTGAAGGCGATCGCCGACTTCTATAATTCCGACGTCGGCAAGAAGCTGCTGCGCGACGGCCCGGTCGCCTCTCGCGAGACGGCGAAGGCTGCCGACATCTGGGCGCAGGGCATTTCCCGCGACCTGGAAAAGCAGAGCAATACCGAGCTTTCCAAGGTCATCAAGGCGCCGCCGCCGGCAACCGAAAGCCCGGCTGCTCCGGCTGCCGCTCCCGCTCCCGCTCCCGCTCCGGCTACCCAGCAGTAAGGCCTCCACCATCAAATTGCGAAAGCCCGGCATCGTCCGGGCTTTTTTGTTATGATGCGGCAAATGCCGCCGGCGAGGCTTCAGGTGACTGCAGATATACCCGATCGTTACAACGCTGTCCGAGTGCGGATATCAGGCAAGGTCCAGGGTGTCGGCTTTCGCATGTGGACGCGCAATGAGGCGGTACGGCTCGGTTTGACGGGCTGGGTTCGCAATGAAAGGGACGGGGCCGTCGTCGCTTTGATCGCAGGACCCGATACCGCCATCTCGATAATGATCGAACGTTTCAGCCGCGGGCCTGCGGGGTCGTCGGTTGCGGGCGTCGAGACGGAAGCAGCCCAGCTTGAGAAAATGCCGACGGATTTCGGGATCACCCGCTGACAGCAGCAATCACTATGCATCGAACATGCGGGGAAGCTAGCTCTTCGCTTTTATGCATGTCGTTTCCTGGGACCGCTGCACACCTCCTGGTGACATGCATCAGGGGTTCGGGTTCTTTGCAAGTTGCCACACACCTTCCTCATCCGGTTCCACGCGCTTGTTGCCGCGATAGAAGATCGGCAGTCTCGTCTTCTTGTCGATCGAGAAGCGGCTCGGCGTATATTTTTCGTCCTCGTGACCCTCAGTCGCGAGGCCGAGCGCTTCCTTGAATTTGCCAGCCTTGCACAGATTGGCGAAGAGAGTTTGATCCATCTTTTGCTCCGGCATCGTTTTCTATCCCTGGATTGCCCTGCCAGCCTCAGGCGACCGGGTCAACCGTTTGCCGGGAAGATTCGGCGATGCGTACGGGATGATGCAGGAGCGGGCTTTTGTTTTCAGGGCGATCGCCCCTATATCAGCAACATCCTTCCTGCGATTCCCTTCCGGAGCTCCTCATGTCTTCCTACGACTACGACCTCTTCGTCATCGGCGGTGGTTCCGGAGGCGTGCGCGGTGCGCGTGTCGCCGCCTCGCTCGGCAAAAAGGTGGCGATCGCCGAAGAGTACCGCTATGGCGGCACCTGCGTCATCCGCGGTTGCGTGCCGAAGAAGCTTTTCGTCTATGCCTCGCAGTTCCACGAGCATTTCGAGGATGCGGCGGGTTTCGGCTGGACGGTCGGCGAAAGCAGCTTCGACTGGAAGAAGCTAGTAGCCGCCAAGGATGCCGAGATCGCCCGGCTGGAAGGCCTCTACAAGAAGGGGCTCGCAGGCGCCAATGCCGAGATCCTCGAAACGCGCGCCGAACTCGTCGATGCTCATACTGTGCGGCTCACGAAGACGGGTCAGACGGTGACGGCAAAGACGATCGTGATCGCCACCGGCGGACGGCCGAACCCGCATGCAGCCCTTCCCGGCCACGAATTATGCATTTCCTCCAACGAGGCTTTTCATCTCGAAGAGCTGCCGAAATCGATCGTGATATCAGGCGGTGGCTATATCGCCGTCGAGTTCGCCAATATCTTTCATGGCCTCGGCGTCGAGACGACGCTGATCTATCGCGGCGCCGAGATCCTGTCGCGCTTCGACGAGGATCTGCGGCGCGGGCTGCACGAGGCGATGGTCGCCAAGGGCATCCGCATCCTTTGCCACGACACGCTGCAAAAGGTTTCGAAGGGCGATGACGGCCTCGTTCTGGAAACGCTGAACAGCGGCACGCTGCAGGCCGGCGTTGTCATGCTGGCGCTCGGGCGCGATCCGAACACCGAAGGTCTCGGCCTCGAGGCTGCGGGCGTCGCCGTCGATGAGCGTGGCGCCATTATCGTCGACGATTATTCCCGCACCAATGTCGAAAACATTTATGCGCTCGGCGATGTCACCAATCGGGTACAGCTGACGCCGGCAGCGATCCACGAGGCGATGTGCTTCATCGAGACCGAATACAAGAACAATCCAACCCGGCCGGATTACGAGCTGATCCCGACCGCCGTCTTCTCGCAGCCGGAGATCGGCACCGTCGGGCTCTCGGAAGAGGAGGCGGGCAAGCGTTACTGCGAGCTCGAAGTCTACCGCGCCCAATTCCGGCCGCTGAAGGCGACGCTTTCCGGGCGGGCCGAGCGGATGATCATGAAGCTGATCGTCGATGCCGCGAGCGGCAAGGTGGTGGGCGCCCATATTCTCGGCCACGATGCCGGCGAGATGGCGCAGCTGCTCGGCATCACGCTGAAGGCCGGCTGCACCAAGGACGATTTCGACCGGACGATGGCGCTGCATCCGACAGCGGCCGAGGAGCTGGTCACCATGTATGCGCCAAGCTACCGGATCCGAGACGGCAAAAGAATCTAAGCAGCGGTATCCTCAGCTGGTGATGCGCGGCGCGCGTATGACCTTGAGGAAGAGCGCCTTCATCGCATCGGCGATACCGTCGGTCGGCGTCACCTCGAAATAGAGGCCGGGCGAGGCGCATGCCTGCATTTTCGTCGGGATTTCGCTCTGGAAGGGCTTGATCCACGTATTGTACCAGTTGTTTTTCGGCAGCGGCAGATAAGTGGTGTAGAGCACCGCGATCCTGATGCCCTTGTCCTTCAGCGGTTGGCAGAAAGAAGTATCGATCGGCTCCTGGCAGCGGTCGCCGGTCAGTTTCTTGGTGCAGCCTTTCGGTTTTGCACTGTCGCCGACGCCGTCCGAGACGAAGAACAGGATCTTCTGCGGGGTGGTAGCGGTGCCGCCGTCGCCGGGGGTGGTGATGATGGTTTTCATCTGTGTCAGCGCGCTGTCGAAGCTCGTCTGCTGGTCGTTGTTATAACCCTGATACGGGATGGTCATCAGATCGACGGCGTCGGTATAGCTGCGTACTTTATCGAGATCGTCCGTCGGGTCGGATATAGTGGTCAGATTGGCATCCTCAGCCTTGGTGCCGAAGGTATAGACGCCCATGCGGAACTGATTATCGGAAACACGCGTGGACTTCGCGGTCAGCGTCAGCTCCTTGGTCGCCTGGCGCACGACGTCGATGCGCATGCTGACGCCGAGCTTTTTGGCGAGATTGTAGTAGTTGTTGTTGTTCTGGGTTTCGTGGCAGGCGAAGGCGCAGGTATCGCTGGTGTTCTTTTCCATCGTCGCCACGTCGGTCGCGGTGGCGCCGACGCCCATCGAAGGAGTGTTGTCGAGCAGGATGTAGAAATCCATGAAGGAGGCGGTCTGATATTCGGCCGTCGCCGTGCCCGAGATTGTGATCGAATCCTTCCCCAGAACACGCATAAAGGTCGTCGGCACGGTCGCGCTGAAAGAGACTTGCGAGTTCAGTTTGTTGGCGGCTTTGGTGACGTCGATGCCGAGATCGACCTGAACGTCGGCCAGCTCCCCGGACATCTGAGACATGAAGATGCTGCGGGCATCGGTCTTGCCGAGCGAGATCGTGCCGTTGCCGCTCATCGTCATGGCGGCTGCGACTGCGCCGGATTTTTCGGCGATCGAGCCGACGGCGGCGGCATCGGCTGCCGCGTAAAGCTGCGTCCTCAGGCTGAGCGCGTGGCCGAAATCCACCGCCATGCCTGCCGTACCGAGGAGCGGCACCATCAGCAACGCCGTCATGATGCCGAAATTGCCCGAACGATCCGATATGAAGCTGAGCGGAAGGATCGCCATGCCATGTCCCCAATGTTGAAATCATCCGTGGTTCTACATTGGAAGTCTAAAATATCGGGAAATTGACATGGTATATGCCGGTTTAACGATGGAATCCGAGATTTCTGCCACCTATATGCGAGCTCTGCCCGATGGCGCCGGTACGGCATTCGAGCTTTGGGCGATTGGTCTTTGCAAGCCCGATCTAAAGGTCTATAAGCCGCCGCAATCAAAGATACGGGCATCCCAGGGATGGGTGTGAGTGAGGTGAGTGAGATGGCAGAGAACTGGACCCCGAGCAGTTGGCGGCAAAAACCGATCCTGCAGGTTCCCGATTATCCCGACGCAGCCGCTTTGGCTGCAACGGAAGCTCAGCTCGCCAGCTATCCGCCCCTCGTCTTCGCCGGCGAAGCGCGCCGTCTGAAGAAGCACCTTGCCAATGTCGCCGAAGGCAATGGCTTCCTGCTGCAGGGCGGCGACTGTGCCGAGAGCTTCGCCGAACACGGCGCCGACAATATCCGCGACTTTTTCCGCGCCTTCCTGCAGATGGCGGTCGTGCTGACTTTTGGCGCGCAGCTGCCGGTCGTTAAAGTCGGTCGCATCGCCGGCCAGTTCGCCAAGCCGCGTTCGTCGAATGTCGAGAAGCAGGGCGACGTGACGCTGCCGGCTTATCGCGGCGACATCATCAACGGCATCGAGTTCACCGAGGAGTCGCGCATTCCGAACCCGGAACGTCAGGCGATGGCCTACCGGCAGTCGGCCGCGACGCTGAACCTTCTGCGCGCCTTCGCGATGGGCGGTTACGCCAATCTCGAAAACGTGCACCAGTGGATGCTGGGCTTCGTCAAGGACAGCCCGCAAGGCGAGCGCTACCGCAAGCTGGCCGACCGCATCAGCGAAACCATGGATTTCATGAAGGCGATCGGCATCACCTCGGAAAACCAGCCGGCATTGCGGGAAACCGATTTCTTCACCAGCCATGAGGCGCTGCTGCTCGGCTACGAAGAGGCGTTGACCCGCGTCGATTCCACTTCGGGCGACTGGTATGCCACCTCAGGCCACATGATCTGGATCGGCGACCGCACGCGCCAGGTCGATCATGCGCATGTCGAATATTGCCGCGGCATCAAGAACCCGATCGGCCTGAAATGCGGCCCGTCGCTGCAGGCCGACGATCTGCTGCAGCTGATCGACATCTTGAACCCGGCCAACGAAGCCGGGCGCCTGACACTGATCTGCCGCTTCGGCCACGACAAGGTCGCAGAGAACCTGCCGCGCCTTATTCGTGCCGTCGAGCGTGAAGGCCGCAAGGTTGTCTGGTCCTGCGACCCGATGCACGGCAACACGATCACGCTCAACAACTACAAGACCCGTCCCTTCGAGCGGATCCTGTCGGAAGTCGAAAGCTTCTTCCAGATCCACCGCGCCGAAGGCACGCATCCAGGCGGCATCCATATCGAGATGACCGGCAAGGACGTGACGGAATGCACCGGCGGCGCCCGCGCCGTTACCGCCGACGACCTGCAGGATCGCTACCACACGCATTGCGACCCGCGCCTCAACTCCGACCAGGCGCTGGAGCTGGCCTTCCTGCTTGCCGAGCGCATGAAGGGCGGTCGCGACGAGAAGCGCATGGTCGTCAACGGCTGATAGCAGCCCCAGACGGATGCGGAAAAACCCGGCTTGATGCCGGGTTTTTTTGTCTCAGGATGGAGCAGGCGATCAGATGCTGGCCTGAACGCTATGCAAGTTGGCGTAGACGCCGTCTTTCGCCATGAGCGCGTCATGGGTGCCCTGTTCGACGATGCCGTCGGCCGTCAGCACCAGGATTCTGTCGGCATGGCGGACGGTCGAGAGACGATGGGCGATGACCAGGGTGGTTCGGCCATTTGCCAGGCTGAGCAACGCCTGCTGCACCGCCCGTTCGCTTTCGTTGTCGAGCGCGCTGGTTGCTTCGTCGAAGATCAGGATCTCCGGATTCTTGAGGAAGGCCCGGGCGATGGTGATGCGCTGACGCTGGCCGCCCGAGAGTTTGACGCCGCGCTGGCCGATATCGGTGTCATAACCCTGGGGCAGGGCCATGATGAAATCGTGCGCGTTGGCGGCGCGGGCGGCTGCCTCCAGCTCGGCATCGCCGGCGCCGGGCCTGCCATAGCGCAGGTTTTCCGCCACGGTGCCGGCAAAAAGATAGACGTCCTGCTGCACCACGCCCACATGGCGCCGCAGCGAGGCCAGCGTCACGTCGCGGATATCGGTGCCATCGATGCGGATCGCCCCGGCCTCAACATCGTAGAAGCGTGGTATCAGCGCACAAAGCGTGCTCTTGCCGACCCCGGAAGGACCGACCAGGGCAACGAACTCCCCGGGAGCGATGGTGAGCGACAGCCGCTCGAGCACGCGCGGGCCATCGGCCTCGTAGCCGAAGGCGACGTCGGAGAAACTGATCTCGCCCCTTGGCGCCGGCATCGGATGAGCGGCCGGCCGGTCGATGATATCGGGATCGATCTCCAGGATCTCCATGGCTCTGATGAAGCCGGTGTAGCCCTCCTGCCAGAGGCGCACGAAATTGGCCAGCCGCTGCACCGGATCGACCAGCACGGCAACGCAAAGCAGGAAGGTGAGCATATCCGGGACGGTCAGTTCCGCTGCCAGGATACGCAGGCCGCCGACGATGATCACCAATATGGTGACGAGCTGGGCGAAGGTTTCGGTGCCGACCGAAAACCACGCCTCGCTGCGGTAGCCGTCGGCGCGGCTTTCAAGGAAGCGTCGGTTCTGCTCGGCGAAACGCTCCCGTTCCAGCGCCTCGTTGGCGAAGGACTGGACGACACGGATGCCGGCCAGAGCATCCTCGACGCGCTCGTTAACCGCGGCGATCTGGTGCTTGCTGGCTTCGAGCGCGCGGTTCATGCGCCGGTTGAAATACAGCGCATAAACCAACGCCACAGGGGTGAGCAGCAGGATGAGGCCTGCCAATGGCGGATCGATGTAGAACAGCACCAGCATGGCGCCGCCAAATTTCAGCAGGGCGATGGAAAGATCCTCGGGACCGTGGTGAAAGAGTTCGCCCAGCCACAGGCTGTCATTGGTGATGCGGCTCATCAGCTGGCCGGTGCGCTGGCGGTCGTAGAAGCTGAACGAGAGTTTCTGGCAGTGCTCGAAGAGTTCCTGCCGGACCGTCGCCTCAATGCGAGCCCCCATCACATGGCCGCGATAATCGACGAAGAAGATCGCGGCGATCTGGACCGCCAGAACGGCCAGCATGACGCCGCCCATGCCGAGGATTTGAGCGAAGGCCTGCGGGGCATCGGGCAGAACCAGAAGCCGGCTGGTGACGACATTGGCGCAGAGCGGCAGGGCGAGCGCCGTGCCGGCGACGAGCATGGCGCACAACAGATCCGCCAGCAGCAAAGGCAGGTGCGGGCGATAGTAGGAAACGAATTTTCGCATGCGCGACCAGCGTCGGCCGGGGTCGGCGGGATCGTTCTGGAAAAATTTGGGGAAGCCGTTATGGCGTCGCGAGCTTTTCCTCGCGCGGGAGAACCGAATGTTCATGAGGCAGAATGTCCTTGTGGGCCATGTTTCCTTTCTGTTTGGACAGGGTCGTTCTCATGTCAGTCTCCCGGGGATTAAATGAAATTTGACCTTGAGTATCGCGGACAATAGCGGCCGATTCAATGCCGGGACGGGATGAGGTTGGCGGATGTTGTCGAGATGCAACAGCGGTAACGCGTCAGCCGAGAGCGCACAAGGCCAGGCGGCTTTCAAGATTCCTGATGGCTCATTCAGAAAACCGGATTTGACGCCGGACAAGATCGGCGGCAACGTCTCTTAGGAACAGGGGATGACCATGACTGAACGACATACAGGCGGCTGTCTTTGCGGCGCCGTGCGATTTTCAATTGCGGCGAAGCCCGGACCTGTTGTTGGCTGTCATTGCTCGCAATGCCGCCGGCAGACGGGGTTTTACTATGCGGCCGTCAACGTGCCGCGGGCGGCTCTTTCGGTGGAAGACACGGAAGCGGTCCGCTGGTACCGGTCGAGCGAACAAGCGCAGCGCGGGTTCTGTTCGACTTGCGGCTCCGCGCTGTTCTGGCAGGGCGACCAATCGCTGGAGATTTCGGTTTTGGCCGGGTCCTTCGACGAGCCGAGCGGCCTGGCCTTCGGCCATCACATTTATTGCGCCGACAAGGGCGATTTCTACGAGATATCGGATGGCCTGCCGCAATATGCGGTGAACCCTGTCTAAAGCGCGTCGCATCACATTTGATGCATGCGACGCACTTTAGCCCTTTGTTTTATGCATGTCGTTGTCCCGGAACCGCTGCACTTCCGGGCGACATGCATTAACCCTTAGCGGAAAGCTCGGCGGTGAGACGCGCCACGTCCTCGCGCAACGCCGTCAATTCGGTCAGCACGCGCATATCGATCTTCTGGTGCAGGGAGAGCACTTCGAGTTCGGCCTTGAGATTGACTTCGTAGTCTTTGGCGGCCTCGAAGCGGTCGCGCTCGGCCTGGCGGTTCTGCGACATCATGATGATCGGCGCCTGGATGGCGGCGAGCATCGACAGGATCAGGTTCAGGAAGACGAAGGGATAGGGGTCGAAGGCACCGCTCACCAGAATGATGGTGTTGATCACCGTCCAGGCGAGGAGGAAAACGAAGAAGGCGATGATGAACGACCAGGAACCGCCGATGCGGGCGATGCTGTCGGCGATGCGCTCGCCGAACGAGGCCTCGGCGGAAAGAGCGGCGTTGACATCGGTCGAGATGACCTTGCGCTCGTGCGCCTTCGCCAGCACGCGTTTTTCGATATCGCCGAGTTCGTCGGCCGGCTTGTCGAAATGATGGTGCATGAAGTTCGAAAGATTAGACATGGCCTGTTTCCGGTGCCCGTTATCGACGCTGTTGATTTGCGCGCCAGTATTCCGGTCCGCCGGCAAATTGCAATGCGTGTCTATGCCGCGAGGTCGCGGCGCGTCCGTTCACAAAAATTTCGTCACAGCAAGGTGCGGCTTTTGCTGCGGACATGTTGCGGTCCCGGAAGGTGCAGGCTAAATAAATGACATGACACAGGAAAACGCTCTTTCTGATATCTTCCGCATCGCCATCGGTCAGCTCAATCCGACAGTCGGCGATGTCGCCGGCAATCTCGCCAAGGCACGCGAAGCGCGCGCCGATGCGGCTCGGGAAGGCGCGCATCTGCTCGTCCTGACCGAACTTTTCATTTCCGGTTATCCGCCTGAAGATCTGGTATTGAAGCCGGCCTTCATTCGCGCCTGCTGGAAAGCGGTGGAGAGCCTGGCTGCCGATACCGCCGATGGCGGGCCGGGTGTCGTCATCGGTTTTCCCCGGCAGGACGAAACGGGGCGCTATAATTCCGTCGCCGTGCTCGACGGCGGCAAGGTGATTGCGGTGCGCGACAAGATCGATCTGCCAAACTATGGCGAATTCGACGAGAAGCGTGTCTTCGACCAGGGCTCCATGCCGGGTCCGGTGAATTTCCGCGGCGTGCGCATCGGCATTCCGATCTGCGAAGACATCTGGGGCGATCTTGGCGTCTGTGAGACGTTGGCCGAAAGCGGGGCCGAGATTCTACTGTCGCCGAACGGCTCGCCCTATTATCGCGGCAAGGTCGATATCCGCCATCAGGTGGTGCTGAAGCAGGTGATCGAGACCGGTCTGCCGCTGGTCTATGCCGCACAACTCGGCGGCCAGGACGAACTGGTCTTCGACGGCGCCAGCTTCGCTTTCAATGCCGACAAATCGCTCGCCTTCCAGATGAGCCAGTTCGAGACGGCGCTGGCGGTGACGACGTGGAAGCGCGGTGGGTCTGGCTGGCACTGCGCCGAAGGACCGATGGCCCATATTCCCGAAGGCGAGGAAGCCGACTACCGCGCCTGCCTGCTCGGCTTTCGCGACTACGTCAACAAGAACGGCTTCAAGACGGTGGTGCTCGGCCTTTCCGGCGGCATCGACTCGGCGATCTGCACGGCAATCGCCGTCGATGCGCTGGGCGAGGAGCGGGTGCGCACCGTCATGCTGCCCTACCGCTACACATCGGAAGATTCTTTGAAGGATGCGGCCGATTGCGCCAAGGCGCTCGGCTGCCGCTACGACATCGTGCCGATCGAGCAACCGGTGACGGGCTTCAGCAGCGCGCTGTCTGATCTCTTCGCGGGAACGAACAGTGGTATCACCGAGGAAAACCTGCAGAGCCGGGCGCGCGGCGTCATCCTGATGGCGATCTCCAACAAGTTCGGCTCAATGGTGGTGACGACGGGCAACAAGTCGGAAATGTCGGTCGGTTACGCCACGCTCTACGGCGACATGAACGGCGGCTTCAATCCGATCAAGGACCTCTACAAGATGCAGGTCTATGCGTTGGCCCGCTGGCGCAACGAGAATGTGCCGCCGGGTGCGCTGGGGCCGTCAGGCGAGGTGATCCCGAAAAATATCATCGACAAGGCGCCCTCGGCCGAACTGCGTCCCGACCAGAAGGACCAGGATTCGCTGCCGCCTTATCCCGCCCTCGACGATATTCTCGAATGCCTGGTGGAGAAGGAGATGGCGGTCGAGGAGATCGTCGCGCGCGGCCATGACGTGGCGACCGTCCATCGCATCGAGCACCTGCTCTATCTCGCCGAATATAAGCGCCGGCAATCGGCGCCGGGCGTGAAGATCACCAAGAAGAATTTCGGACGCGACCGGCGGTATCCCATCACCAACCGGTTCCGGGATCGCTAGCGCGATCGAGATCGCTGGCGCAGTTGTTATAGAAATGCGGGGGAGGAAGCATGCGCAGCTCGGTCGAGATCTATAATGTCAGGACGGGCAGGGCTCGCGAAG
Organism: Rhizobium sp. NZLR8; assembly: GCF_019685025.1. Taxonomy (NCBI): domain Bacteria; kingdom Pseudomonadati; phylum Pseudomonadota; class Alphaproteobacteria; order Hyphomicrobiales; family Rhizobiaceae; genus Rhizobium; species Rhizobium sp. NZLR8. The sequence goes on from NZ_JABDVY010000019.1 coordinate 126,627, forward strand.
TCTGGCAGACGGACAGACTGGTGGAGGCTCCGAACTTCTCGCCTGACGGTTCCTACCTGCTGCTGAACGGCGACGGGCGGCTCTACCGGCTGCCGCTCGGTCGCGGTGAAGTCACCAAGCTCGATACCGGCTTTGCCGTCAACTGCAACAATGATCACGGCATCTCGCCCGACGGCACTGAGATCGTCATTTCCGACAAGACCGAATTCGGCAAGTCGACGATCTATGTCCTGCCGATCGGGGGCGGCGCGCCGCGGCTCGTCACCCAGAACGCGCCGTCCTACTGGCACGGCTGGTCGCCTGATGGCCGCGAACTCGCCTATTGCGGCATCCGCGACGACCTCTTCGACATCTATACGATCTCGGTCGAAGGCGGCGCCGAGACGCGACTGACGCATGGCGAGGGCCGCAATGACGGACCGGATTATTCCGCCGACGGGCAATGGATCTACTTCAACTCCAGCCGCACCGGGCTGATGCAGATCTGGCGCATCCATCCCGACGGCACCGGGCTGGAGCAGGTGACCTCGGACAATCAGGGCAACTGGTTCGCCCATCCGTCGCCTAAGAATGACAAGGTGTTGATCCTGTCCTACGACCCCTCGGTATTCGATCACCCACGGGATCTCGACGTGCGGCTGCGGTTGATGGACATGGATGGCGGCAATCTGAAGACGCTGTTCGAGCTCTTCGGCGGGCAGGGCACGATCAACGTGCCCTGCTGGTCTCCTGATGGCGAAGAGTTCGCCTATGTGCGTTATTTTCCGGAAGCTTAAACAGCGGCCTTGCGCCGGACGCGGGCGGATTGCGCCAGGTCTTCCAGCGTCGTCACCGACATATCCCAGTCGATGCAGCCATCGGTGATGGACTGGCCGTAGACCAGCGGCTTGCCGGGAACGAGATCCTGGCGGCCGGCGACGAGGTTGCTCTCGATCATCATGCCCTTGATGTGGCGGTTTCCGGCGGCGATCTGCGCGGCCACGGATCTGACGACGCGCGGCTGGTTCATCGGATCCTTGCCGCTATTGGCATGGCTGGCGTCGATGAGGATGCGCGGGGTCAGGCCGAGCTTGACGGCCTCGGCCGTGACCGCTTCGACATCGGTCGCTTCGTAGTTCGGCTGTTTGCCGCCGCGCAGAATGATGTGGCAGTCCTCATTGCCGGTCGTCGAGGCGATGCCAGCCTGTCCGTCCTTGGTGACGGCAGGGAAGTGATGCGGCTGCGAAGCGGCAAGGATGGCGTCGAGCGCCACACGTGCGCCGCCGTCGGTGCCGTTCTTGAAACCGATCGGACAGGAAAGGCCGGAGGCAAGCTGCCGGTGGATCTGGCTTTCGGTCGTGCGCGCGCCGATCGCGCCCCAGCTGACTAGGTCGGCAATGTATTGCGGCGTGATCGTGTCGAGGAATTCGACGCCGGCGGGAAGCCCTGTCGCATTGATATCGAGCAACAGTCGTCTGGCGATCCTCAGCCCTTCCTCGATGCGGTAGCTGCCGTCGAGATGCGGGTCGTTGATCAGGCCCTTCCAGCCGACGGTGGTGCGGGGTTTTTCGAAATAGACGCGCATGACGATCTCGAGATCGCCGGTGAAGCGCCGTCGCTGCTCCTCCAGCCGCGCGGCATATTCCCGGGCGGCAATGGGGTCGTGGATCGAGCAGGGGCCGATCACGACAATCAGGCGATCGTCGTCGCCATGTAGAATCTTATGGATCGCATCACGATTGCTGGTCACGGTTGCCGTGACGGCGGCATTGCGGTGGATTTCGGCGATGATATCGGCGGGTTTGGTCAGTGGGGTGATCTCGAGGATTCGCAGATCATCAATGGTATCAGACACGGCAAGGCTCCTGTTTGGTCATACCGTGCGGAACAAAAAAAGCCGCCAGGTAGACTAGCGGCTGTTCGGGTTGTCGTTGCGTCGATTTCAGTTACGCATGGACCCGCGTCCGCTGGGAGCAGCGGTACCAATAAAATCGCGAGGCGTAGATCGAAGTGGTCGACATAAGGCGTATGTAGCGTCGCGGCCGTGCGTTGTCACGCAGAATTTGCGGCGCAAAAGCCGGGCGCTCAGCTGTGGCACAATTGCCGCTGCAGGAGGCTTAAACAATCGCCCAACAGCGCATGCTGCTGGGCGATGTTGGGTCTGGATTACGGTGACAAATTAAATGCAGATCCCGAGATCATAGGGCGTCAACGTTCACGCCGACGGTGATGGCGCCGATCGGCGTTCCCTTGTCGTCGGAAATCGTGACGCTTGCCTGCGACTGCAGTGCCTGGGTCGATTCGTCCTTTTCGATATCGTCGACGAAAACAGCGTCCTTGCCGGCTCCGAAGGACTTCTGGAACTTGCCCTCGTCACCCTGCCAGTAATCCGACGTGGGATCGCTTTGACCGACATTCAGCCCCTTTGCATCCATGACGAAGACCTCGGCAATCTTGCCGTTTGAAGCAGCCTTCTTCTCCTGAAGGAATTTTGACAGCGCATTGCCGAGCACGCCGTCGATCATCGAATGGTCTGAGCCATCGACCTCGGCGCGCCACTTCTTGTCGAGGGCGTCGATATCGCCCTGGCCCAAACTGGCGTTTGCGGCGTTCTGCGCCTTGATAGCCTCGATGACGACCGGATCGTTCAGCCAGGGCTTTACGTCACTCGTCACGTAGTCGGAGATCGGGGCGAGCTTCGCATCCAGCGCCATGGATACGCCGGTCGACGCTGCAATTGCGGTGCAGGCCAAAAGAAATGCGGAGACGACTTTCTTCATAACTGTTCCCTTCCTGATTATGGGATGCTGTGGAATAAAAGCGCATTGAACGAAGGTGAGGTCAGAACTCTTCCCAGGCACCGGGAGCAGCGGCGACGGCGGCATTTCCTGCGTGCCGCTGCACAAAGGCCCTGGGCTCGGGGGCCCTGAGCTCGGGGCGAGATTGACGAATGCTCGGCTGAGCGGTTTTGGGCGGGCTGGCGGCAGAGGTGCCAACAGTGAACCTGCCGGCTGAGTCCTGCAGAAGGCGTCCCTGGGTCAGCAGCTCCTGGCAGGCCGCGTTGGTTTCCTCGACCATCGCCGCGTTCTGCTGTGTCGCCTGATCCATCTGGTTGATCGCGCCGTTGATTTCCTGCAGACCCGTCGCCTGTTCGCGATAGGACTGAACGATGGAAGCGATACTGTCGCTGATGCGGTTGATCTGCTCCTCGATCTTCAACAGGGCATCGCCGGTTTCATTCACCAGCCCGACGCCTGCTGCAACCTCCTGACCGGAGACATTGATGAGGTTCTTGATTTCCTTTGCCGCATTGGCAGACCGTTGGGCGAGTTCCCGCACTTCCTGCGCCACGACCGCAAACCCTTTGCCGGCTTCGCCGGCGCGCGCCGCCTCGACGCCGGCATTCAGCGCCAGCAGGTTCGTCTGGAAGGCGATTTCATCGATGACGCCGATGATCCGGCCGATCTGGCTCGACGAGGTCTGAATCCGGTCCATCGCTCCGATCGCGTCACGAACCACGGTCGCTGAGACATGAGCGCTGCGCTTTGTCTCCTCGACAAGCTTCCCGGCATTTTCGGCCCGTTGCGACGATGCTCTGACCGTGGTGGTCACCTCATCCAGTGCGGCGGCGGTCTGTTCCAAGGCTGCGGCCTGTTGCTCGGTTCGCTTGGCGAGCTGATCGGCGGAGAAGGCTATTTCGCTTGACCCACCTTCAACCGCAACGGAAGCGGTCTTGATCTCGGTCAGTGCTGCCGCGACCGCTTCGACCATGCGGTTGAAATCCTGCCGCAGTTTATCGAATTCGGGGCCGAGATCGGCCATGTGTATCGAGAAGTCACCGGCGGCAAGCTTTTCCAATTCATTGGCGAGCGCGTTCATGACCAGCCGCTGAGCGTTGTTGGCCTCTTCCGTCAACGATGCGTTGCGTGCCCGTTCGACATCGAACGAGGCGCTCTGCTCGGCAGCGGCTTGCTCTCTCTCGACCTTGGCAATTGCCTCGTTACGGAAGACTTCCAAGGCACGTGCCAGGAACCCGATCTCATCGCCATTTTCCCTGTAGGTGACGGGAGAGGCCAGATCGCCTTTCTGCAAGGCGCTGATCCGTTCGCTGATGATCCGGATCGGCCGGCCGACGAGGCTGCGCATAGCGAGAAGGAAAGCGACAACGGCCATGGCGGTGATCATGAACTGCGTCAGCAGCGAAATCAGAACCTTCTGCCTGACTTCGGCAGCGATTTTTTCGACAGACCAGTTCGTAACGACATAACCGGTCGCCTTGCCCGATTTATCCAACGGAAGCGGCGCGATGATCGTCACAACGCCGGCAGATATTCCGCTGTCGTCGATCGTGGTTTTCTCAGGCTTCGCGCTCAGGCTCTTTGCCAGATCGGCCGGTGCGGGCAAGCCGCTGATGCCGTCGCGTGTCCAGGTATCGACGGCCGAAGGTTCGGCGTTGAAGGCGGCAAACTGCACAAGATCGAGTGATGGATCGTCGCGGTAAAGCGAATAGGCCTCACGCACGGCGTTGGCCTTGCCCCATTTCACGCCGCCCGCGGCCAGCGACGCAAACTGCTCCGCATCCTTGGACCAGTTTGCCTTGGCGCCGTCGATTAACGCCTTGGTTTCGTACATCCAGGTGTAGGTGGCGAAGGCGGAAATGCCGCAAAGATTGACGGCAACGATAATCGCCGCCAGCTTGGCTGTCAGAGGCATCGTTTTCAAAAATTGGAACATTCCGCGGGGCCTGGAATTGCGGCTCGGTCGGCGATGTTCCCGACCGGCGTATCAACACGGGCATCGCCGCTGACGGTCACATCACGAGCACTCATGCCCATGTCTGATAGCAACCCAAAACGCGCAAACGCAGTGTGTCTTTGATGTGTGAATAAATCATAAAGTGGAAAGGGATGCCGGAGCACACGTATCCGCCATTGCGCCCGCCGGGGATTTGGCTTGCTCAGCTGTTTTCCGCGATTGCCTCTTCGGGCTCGGGCTCGGGCTCGGGCTGGCGGCGTTTGCGGCGGCGCGTCGTCAGTTCGGCGCCGGCATCGCGCGGCAGGCGCAGGAAGGTGATGCAGGCCAGCGCCGAAATCGCCGAGACGCTGAAAAAGGCGATGTGGAAATCCGATACCAGCAGCCTGCCGCCGTGGAAGCTGCTCGAAATTTCGAGGATGCCTCCGGCAATCGCCACACCCATGGCCATGGAGATCCGCTGGGCAACGGCGTTGATTGCGGTTGCCTGGCTGCTGTCGGCGTCATCGACATCGCCGAAGGCCATGGCGTTGACGCCCGAGAAGGCCATCGAGCGGAACAGGCCGCCGATCAGCAGACAGGCCATGATCAAATACAGCGGCGTTTCGACGGTAAAGAGGCCGTTGATGCCGAGGAAGATCGCCGCCAGCAAGGTGGTGATCGATATCACGGTGCGGAAGCCGAAGGCATTGAAGGTGCGCGAAGCGGCGAATTTCGAGCCCATGGAGCCGAGCGCGCTGACGAAAGTGACCGAGCCTGATTGCAGCGGCGTCAGGCCGAAGCCGAGCTGCAGCATCAGCGGCATCAGGAAAGGCAGAGCGCCGAGCCCCATGCGGAAATTCGAGGCGCCGAGGATCGCTGCTCGGAACATCGGGTAGCGGAACATCTTCGGATCGAGAAGCGGATAGGGCGCGCGGCGGGCATGGAGGAGATAGAGGAGGCCGGCAAGGATGCCAATAGCCACCGTGACATACCCGTAGATCACGGGCACGGCCGGCAGGCTGATCACCGACAGGCCGAAGACGAAGCCGGAAAAGCCGATGCCGCAGAGGAAGAAGCCCGGAAAATCCATCGGCCGCGGGCTGCGCCGCCCGACCGCCGGCAGGAAACGCGTGACGAGGATGATGCCGAGCACGCCGATCGGCACGTTGATCCAGAAGATCCAGTGCCAGCTGAGATAGGTGGTGAGGAAACCGCCGATCGGCGGGCCCATCATCGGGCCGATCAGCGCGGGAATGGTCAGCCAGGCCATGGCATCGACGAGTTCGTGGCGCGGCGTTCCCCTGACCAGCAGCAGGCGGCTGACCGGCGTCATCATCGAGCCGCCGGCGCCCTGGATCAGCCGCGCGACGACGAAGGCCGCGATCGAGTTTGAAAAGGCGCAGGCGACCGAGCCGATCATGAAAACGAAGATCGCCAAACGGAAGATGTTACGCGCGCCGAACCGATCCGACATCCAGCCGCTGATCGGGATGAAGATCGCCAGCGCCACGAGATAGCTGGTGACGGCGAGCTTCAGCGCAATCGGCGAGGTGCCGATATCGGCCGCGATCGCCGGCAGGCTGGTGGCTATGACGGTCGAATCCATCTGTTCCATGAACAGGGCGACCGCAAGGATCATCGGGGTGAAGCGGGGCACGGGCAACCGGGATGCTGGTGTGGATTGTTCAGCCATACGCCTTCGCCAGCGGCTAGGATATAGAAACAATCGACGCTGCGGCCTGCCGAGCCGCTTCAAACCGACGCGGGTGATCAAATCAGATGGGTGTCCGTTTCTTGCTGTTTAGGAGAGGGTTGAGGTCGGATCGAGACTTGGTCATCTCCCTCTTCTCCCCGGCGGGGAGAGCGACTGTCTTATTTGTCAAGCGTTTTGCCATGGTCGTCCGTCCCTGATGATGGCATTGAGGATGGTGAGCAGCTTGCGCATAGTTGCGACGGTTGCGACGATCTTGGGCTTGCCGGCC
>NZ_JABDVY010000002.1:0-721068 GCF_019685025.1 Rhizobium sp. NZLR8
ATCGCCTGCGCCTTGGCTAATCCGCGCCATGTGCGCCGGTTTGCCGAAGCCATGGGCTTTCTGGAAAAGACCGACCGCATCGATGCGGCGATGATCGCCCATTATGCCGAAACCAAGCGGCTGGCTGCCCTGCCGCCGCCGAAAGCCGCGCAGATGCGGCTGTCGGCGCTGATGGCGCGGCTGTCCCAGGTCACGAGTGACCTGACCGTCCAGAGGCAGCGCCGCAGTGCGGCCCGCGATCATCAGAGCGTGGCAAGCCTCAACGAGGTGATCGCGCTGGTTCTGTCGCAAATTTTTAGCAAGGTCGCAGAACCAGCTGACGCTGGACACACCTACGCAGCGAGTGAAGCGAATTGCTGAAATGGCGATTGGCCACTGGGTGAAAATTGGCCCTTGCGGATCATGTGCGCCACTTCGATACCATCCAGTGTCGCTGACGCAGACTGAAAGGATTTGAAGCCTTTCATCGGGCCGGTCAGCTTCTTGATGAACCGGTGGTCCTGCTCAATCATGTTGTTGAGGTATTTGACCTGCAGGATCTCGATCAGCCAGAACCATCCCTGCAACAGCAGTAGCCAGTTGATGTTTTGCAATCCTGCCAGGTTGGCACCGCTCTTATCGATGACGACCTTTTCAGGCCAGCCATTGTTCTTGATCGTGCGGGCGAAGAAAGCGCTGGCCGCAGCCTCATCGCGATGCTCAGACAGCATGAAATCAAGGGTTCTGCCGAATTTATCGACAGCCCGATAGAAATAGGTCCACTTGCCTTTGACCTGAATATAGGTCTCGTCCATCCGCCAGGAGCTGCTGGTTGCGGATTTCCGGCGACGAGCCCGGCAGGCGAGAAGCGGCGAATACTTCACCACCCATCTGTTCAGCGTCGCGTGGTCAACGGTAACGCCGCGCTCGGCCATGATCTCTTCCAGATCACGATAGGAGACTGCATATCGGACGTAGAAAAACACCGCGTATAGAATAACCTCTTTCGGGTAATGGCTGCCTTTGAAATCGACCATGATCTGGAACTCAACCTGCCTGCTCATCTTCAACCCAGATCTATGGCATCACCAACCTGGCGGCAAATGTGCTGAGAAATTTGCGACAGAACCGCTATTTCCACTCTTTGCCGAGATCTAATCGGAAGTCGCAAGGCGGAACTGCAGTCTACCCCGCATTGACCTTAACTGCGCCCACGGATTGCCTTTTGTCTCCGACTTTGCTAGGAAATCGCTGTCGAAAGAGTGCTGGCCGGATGGTAGCCCGGTCGCCGTCCCCTTGGACGGCAACTCCTCCCATTTGGGTATCCGCGACACCTGGACCGGCTGGTCGGTCGTCGAGGTGTGTCCGCTGATAACCCTGAGGTCATTGTCGGCTCACCTTTCAAACTCGATGGAAGGACGCACGACTTTGACTATTACAGGAAACACAATTCTTATCACCGGTGGCGCGACCGGCATCGGTCTGGCGCTTGCGCGGGGCCTTGCCGAGAGGGGCAACAAACTCATCATCTGCGGGCGAAGTGGCGATGCGCTGGCCAAGGCACAGGCGGACTTGCCGGCGCTGGTCACGCGGGTTTGCGACGTTGCCGATGCCGGGAGCCGCCGTTCGATGGTCGAATGGCTGAAGGCGGAACATCGCGATCTCAACGCAGTCATCAACAACGCCGGTGTTCAGAACCACCGCGACTTCACCTCCGATCCCGGTATGCAGACACTCGACCAGGAAGTGGCCACCAATCTTACGGCACCGATCCACCTGATCGCCGAACTCCTGCCAATGCTAAAGGAAAAAAGCCACGCGTTGATCGTCAACGTAAGTTCCGGTCTCGCTTTTTCGCCGATGGCTGATGTCCCCGTCTATTGTGCCACCAAGGCAGGGATCCACTCTTTCACGCTCAGCCTGCGCCACCAGTTGAAGGCGACGGGGATACGTGTGGTGGAAGTCGCCCCACCGATCGTCGATACCGGTCTTGGCGGCGACAAGCGCAGCGAGGGGACGGCTAACAATATGATGGTCACTCCCGAAGCGTTCGCAACCGAAGCGCTGGCCCAACTGGAGGCTGGCAATGACGAGGTTCTTGTCGGGGTTTCTGTTCAGACGCGCAAATTGGGTGAAGCCATGTTCGAGCGCATGAACAGCCGCTCCTGATACATGATGCGGATTGTCGCGATCAATCGCGGCAATGCCGAGTGCACATGCCTTTCGGGTCGATATCGCATTCGGATAGAAGGCAGCACGCGCACGTCGGGGAGGTGATGAGTGTGACTATTCTGGCAGTCGGAGCGGCCGGCGACCTGGCGGGGCTCGTGATCCCCGCGCTCGTCGATCGCGGTGCACTGGTTCGCGGCCTGGTTCGCAAACCGGAGCAGGTTCAAACCGCAAAAGATCGCGGCGCTCATGAGGTGGCCGCAGGGATCTCTCTAACCCAAAAAGCCTTGATGCGGCTTTGCAAGGCGTGAGCGGTGTCTTCTACATCGGCCCTGTGTTCGAGCCGAATGAAGTCCAATTTGGACTAAACATGATCGCGGCGGCTCAGCGCGCTGGCGTGCGCAAGTTCGTGTTCTCGTCGGTGATCCACCCGATCCTTAGCCTGCCCAACCATGCGGCTAAGACGCCGGTCGAGAACGAACTGATCAACTCGGATCTCGATTACACGATACTTCCCATGCGTGTAGTTTCAGAACTACGCGCCCCTTCATGGGAACGGATCGTCGAGACCAGTTGCCTGGCTGAGCCGTGGTCAGCCGAGACCCGTTTCAGCCGCGTGGATTACCGGGACGTCGCGGAGGTTGCCGCCATCGCGCTCACCGAAGATCGCCTGGCCTATGGAACTTTTCGAGCTGTGTGCGCCTGATAGCATGAACCGCAACGATGTGGCGGCGCTCATTGGTCAAGTTATGAGAAGGAAGATCAGGGTCGCAACGGTCGATCGGGCAAAGAATTCCACCCCGAAACTGAACCGGCTCAGTTCCGGATGGAAATCAACCGAACGACCTGAGCCGGTAACGCGGCAATAGTTCGCGCTTCATGTTCAGGTCGTCGACGAGGCCGTCTCCTGCAGATGGCGCCTGCGCCAGGCAGCGGGCGCCTCGCCGGTACGCTTGCGGAAGAAGCGAGTGAAATAGGCCGGATCCTCGACACCGATTTCGCGCCCAATGTCTTCCACCGATCGGACGGTGAACATCAGAAGACGCTTCGCCTCCAGCAGCCGCCGTTCCAGCAGCAACTCCTTGACGGACAATCCGAAGACTTCGCGGGCCGCCTTGTCGAGCAGATGTGGCGTGGTCGCAAGCTCATTCACGTAGGCCCTGACAGGCCAATCCTCCTTGTAGTGAAGGTCGATGACACGGCGTAGCGCAAGACCGAGTGAGACCGTCGTCGAGGTGGACGGCAATGCCACGCGACCGCCGATGCGGCCCATCAGTGACAGCACGACGCCGATCAGACCACACAGCACCTTCTCGTCTTCCGTACCGCGATCACGATAATCTTCGGCAATCATATCGAGGAGTGTGCCGAGCTTCGACCATACCGGGTCCGACGGCTGGCCGGCCAGGAAGGTCGGCACGTCGAGATTGAGCGCGACCTGCGGCACGATCGCCTTCAGCATGTCGTCCGAGATCGACACGACAATCGCGTCGGACTGTTCGTCGACATCGAAACCATGCACCACGTTGCTCGGCACGAAGCTCACGGCGGGAGCGGAAAAATTCCAAGTCTCCTCTTCGATCCGATAGGCTCCGCCACCTTGAAACCAGTAAGTGATCTGCCCCATCAGCGGATGTTTGTGCGGCGAAACATGTCCGAAATGCAGGGTTTTTCGCTCCATCACTGTTTCGACATGCAGGAATCCCACATCGAGCGAGCGGCTCGGCTCGCCATAGACGAAAAAAATCGGAACGTCGCTTCGTGTCGCCATGCCGGAAAAAGTACCAGCGAATTCCCTTCTTTGTCCATGGTCTATCCGCGGCTCCCGTTTTAGCTTCTGACAATATTCCAAGGGAGGAACCTGAGATGCGAGTTGAAGACCACCGCGGCGACAAGACCCGTCCGTTTACCGGCGCCGAATATCTCGCCAGCCTGCGCGACGGTCGCGAGGTCTATATCAACGGCGAGCGCATCGCCGACGTCACCAGCCATCCGTCGATGCGTAATTCCGCGCGTTCGATCGCGCGGATGTATGATGCGCTGCATAACGAAAAGACCAAAGACCGGCTGACATCGCCGACCGATACCGGCAATGGCGGCTATACCCACAAATATTTCCGGGTGGCGAAATCTTCAGCTGAGCTCGTCGCCCAGCAGGGCGCCATCGCCGATTGGGCTCGCATGTCCTATGGCTGGATGGGCCGCACCGCCGATTACAAGGCGGCGCTGATGAACACGCTCGGTGCCAATGCCGACTGGTATGGGCCGTTCAAGGACAATGCACTCGCCTGGCACAAACGCGCGCAGGAAGCAGCGCTGTTCATGAACCACGCGATCGTCAATCCGCCGATCGACCGGCACAAGCAGGCCGATGCCGTCAAGGATGTCTTCGTCCACATCACCAAGGAAACCGATGCCGGCATCTACGTGTCCGGCGCCAAGGTGGTCGCCACGTCCTCGGCGCTGACGCATTACAACTTTCTCGCCCAAAGCTCGGCGACGGTGACGGAAGACCCCTCGCTCTCGGTCATGTTCATCGTTCCGATGAATGCGCCCGGGATCAAGATGTTCTGCCGCGTCTCCTACGAGCAGACCGCCAACACGATCGGCCAGCCCTTCGACTATCCCTTGTCCTCCCGCTTTGACGAGAACGATGCAATCCTGGTGCTCGACAACGTCTTCGTCCCCTGGGAGGACGTGCTGGTCCTGCGCGATGCGGCCAAGATCCTGTCCTTCCATCCGGCCTCCGGCTTCATGCACGGCTATTGCTTCCAAGGCTGCACGCGCTTTGCCGTCAAGCTTGACTTTATGGCGGGGCTGCTTGCAAAGGCACTGCGGGCCACCGGCGGTGATGCCTTCCGCGGCAATCAGGCGGCGCTCGGCGAGGTCATTGCGCTGCGCCACATGTTCTGGTCCTTTTCCAACGCCATGGCCCACAATCCGCAACCATGGGCGAACGGCGCCGTGCTGCCCAACATGGAAGCGGCGCTTTCCTACCGCACCTTCATGTCGGAGGCCTATCCGCGCGTCATCGAGACGGTGCGCAAAGTCGTAGCCTCGGGGCTGATCTATCTCCCCTCCTCCACCAAGGATTTCGGCAATCCCGAGATCGACCGCTATCTCGCCCAATATGTGCGCGGCTCCAACGACATGGGCCATATCGAGCGCATCAAGATCATGAAACTGCTTTGGGATGCGACCGGCACCGAATTCGGCGGGCGTCACGCGCTCTACGAACTCAACTATGCCGGCGCGCCTGAGGAAGTCCGGCTGCAGGTGCTGAAGGGCGCCGAGCGCGGCGGACGGCTGAAGGAGATGGAAGCGCTCGTCGACCAATGCATGAGCGACTACGACGAAAATGGCTGGACCAGTGACACCTGGCTGCCGCCGCTCGATGCAGCGTCTCCCGTGCGTAACGCGGCCGAATGAGGCGACGACCATGGAGGAGCAAGTCTCGAAAACCGAGTTCCGCAATGCGATGGCCAGGGTCTGCGCCCCGGTCAACGTCATCACCACCAACGGACCCGCCGGGCGCGGCGGATTCACCGCCACCGCCATGTGCAGCGTCACCGACGAACCGCCGACACTGCTCGTTTGCATGAACGGTCGCTCAGCCCAATGCGGCGTCTTTCTCGAAAACCACCGCTTTTGCGTCAACGTACTCGCAGATGATCACCAGGAGTTGGCCGGCTATTTCGCCGGCCGCCAGGCGGATATGGCGGCCCGGTATGCCGCGGCGGAATGGGTCGATATGCCATCGGGAACCCAGGCACTGGCCGGCGCCATGGTCTCCTTCGACTGCCGGCTCGCCGAGGCGCGCCTGGTCGGCACGCACCATATCTTCATCGGCCAGGTCATTGGCATTCGCTCGCGGGCGGATGGCAATGCACTGCTTTACTTCGACCGCAACTATATCAACGTGCCGACGCAGGTGGGCAGTTTCGGTGGCTAGTGCATCGGGCCGATGCCTGGCGTCAAAGTGGTACAGCGCCTGAAAAAACTCCTGCGCTGTACCACCTATCGCAGCGTGACGTTCGATGTCGAGGGAGCGCTGAATTCCCAGCCGCGAATCTGCACCGGGCCGTCATCACGGAGCGCGATCTCCGGCGGTTTGTCGATCAGATAGGTGGACGCCGAATTGATCTGCTGCCGGGCAAACCAGCGCCCTGCACAAAAGTGATGGCCGAAGCCGAAGGCCGCGTGACTTCCCTCGTACGGTGAATGTCGAAGCGTCCCGGATCCGTGAACCGCTCTCGCAATACGAGGCCGAGGCGAGCACGGCGGCGACCGGTTGATTGGCGGGATCGTCACGCCACCGATTTCGACGGCCTGTGTCGTCTGTCGCGTCTGCGTAGCGATCGGCGTGATCCAGCGCAAGGCTTCGTCGACGGAGCGCGGAAGAAGCGCATCGAGATCGCCCTTCACTTCCGCGAACTGATCCGGGTTCTGCAAAGGGCCTGCCATGATCGAACCCGCTCCGTGGCCAGGCTCCTGCATGCCGCCGAGCTGCACGATTTTGAGTGTCGGCAGCACGAATTCTATGGTGCGAGTCTGGTCCTCGGGCATGCGGTCATGCAGCATAAGCGACAAGGCGGAATCGTCCGGCTCTTCGATGAGCTTCTGCATTACGGGCGTCACGGTGATTTCGGTGCTGACTGCTGGCCGAAATTCCTGTTTTAGAGCTGGATCCACGCGGTTTTCAGATCGACATATTTGTCCAGCGCATGCAACGATTTGTCATGACCATTGCCCGATTGCTTGACGCCGCCGAGCGGAACGCTGTTGTCTGACCCGCCATAGGTATTGACATGCACGACGCCGGCGCGGATTCCGCGCACCATCCGGTGGGCGCGCGACAGGTTCGACGTCCAGACGGCGGAGGCCAGGCCGTATTCCGTGGCGTTGGCGATCTGCAGGGCTTGCGCCTCCGTCTCGAACGGAATGACCGACAGGATCGGCCCGAAGACCTCCTCACGGGCAAGCGCCATCGATGGCGTCACGTCGAAGACCGCCGGCCGCATGTAATAGCCGCCCGTCTCCTCCAGGATGCGGGCGCCGCCGGTGCGCAGCAGAGCGCCCTCCGACACGGCCTGGGCGACATGGCCGAGGTCTTTCTGCAACTGGATCTCGCTTGAGATAGCGCCCGCTTCGGTGGAAAGCTGCAGCGGGTCTCCGACCCTCATGGAGGCGGCAATGCCGGCGACCTTTTCCGAAAATTCCTCGTGGATCGATTTTTCCACAAGCAGGCGGGAGCCCGCGACGCAGACCTGGCCGGAATTGCGGAAGATGCCGTAAGCCGACACCGTGGCCGCCTGATCGAGATCCGGCGCATCTGCAAAGACGATGTTCGGAGATTTGCCCCCGAGTTCGAGATAGACGCGCTTCAGATTGGAGCGCGCCGAATATTTCAGCAGCCGGCGCCCGACCGGGCCTGAACCGGTAAAGGCCAGCACATCGATATCCATGTGCAGCCCGAGTGCTTCGCCGCTGACGGCGCCGCGCCCGGTGACGACGTTGAGCACGCCATCCGGCAATCCCGCCTCTGCGCAAAGTTCGGCGAGCCGCAGCAGCGTCAGCGACGCGCCCTCGGCCGGTTTCAGCACCACGGAATTGCCGGCCACTAGTGCCGGTGCAATTTTCCAGGCGCCGATCATCATCGGGAAATTCCACGGCACGATGGCGGCGACGACGCCCACCGGCACGCGGTGAACGAGACCGAGAATATTGTCGACCGTCGGAGCGATCTCGCCATAGACCTTGTCGATCGCCTCGGCATAGTAGCGGAAGGTGCCGGCGGCACTGCCCGGCTCGGCCTTCAGCGCCATGGAGATTTCCGTGCCGTTGTCGCGCACGCCGAGCACGGCGAGTTCGAGCGCGCTCTTCTCGATCAATTCGGCAATCTTCAGCAGCACTTTCTTGCGCTCAGCAGGTGCTGCCTTCGACCAACTGCCCTTTTCGAAGGCACGCCGCGCTGCCTTGACGGCGAGATCGACATCGTCGGCGCCGGCATCGGCGATCGTCGTCAACCGGGTTCCGTCGATCGGCGAGATGACATCCATCGCAGCACCGCTGACAGGCGGTCGCCATGCGCCGCCGATGAACAGCGACCGAGGTGCAATGTCGAGCATCCGGAGTTGATTGATCTTGTCCTGCATCTCAATCCTCGCAAAATTAAAGCATGTCGCGCAAAACTGTGCAGCGATTTTGCGCGCGTTAGATCGGCGGGCGATGCGCCCCGCCCGCCAATCTAACCAGTTTCATCAGGCTTCCTGGCCCGCGCCGAGACGTCCGAAGCTCACTGAATCCGCCGATCTCAACCGCGCGGCAGCCATGAAGCCGATGATCGCTGCGATCAGCACGAGACCCGGAAGGAAGACGGCCAGAACGCCGCTCGCTCCGGCAATGCTGCCGAAATAGATGGTGATATAGACCACCAGCGCCATCAGGATTACGCCTGTCACAACCGGGAGCACCTTGGTCACCAGCATATTGTTTTCGAGACCTGGATTGCGGCCGAAGAAGGCAACGATCGCAAATGCGGTAAACGCCATCAGCAGGATGATTGCCAGCGTGCCGACATTGGTGAGCCAGGAAAACAGCGCCAGCACCGGATCCTGCCCGGTGAAGGCAAAGAGAGCGACGACGACAGCCGCAATGACTGTCTGGATCACTGAGCCGACATGCGGGCTCTGGAAGACCGGATGGGTGACGCCGACAGACTTCGGCAGCAAGCCTTCGCGGCCGGCGACATACATGTAACGGGCAACGCCGTTGTGGAAGGCAAGCACGCCGGCAAACAGGCTGGTGACAAACAGGATGTTCATGACCACGACAATCCAGTGGCCGACATAGCGCTCGGCGAGGCCGAACAGGAACGTCGTCGGATCGGCAAGGCCCTGCAGTTCGGGAACAAGCTTGTCGGCGCCGCTGCCGGCCACCATCAGCCAGGAGGTCAGCATGTAGAAGAGGCCGATGATCAGCACGGAAATATAGGTCGCACGCGGCACGGTCTTGTGCGGCTCGCGGGCTTCCTCGCTGTAGATAGTGGTAGCTTCGAAGCCGATGAAGGCGGCAAAGCAGAAAAGGATGCCGATTGCCGGCGTGCCGCTCATGAACGCAGCTGGCGTGAAGGGGGTGGCCGAAAGGCCGCTGTCGCCGCCCTTCAAGAAGATCGCCGCATCGATGACCAGGACGACCAGATATTCGAGAATGACGAGAACGGTCAGAACTTTGGCCGAGAGATCGACACGGCGATAGCCGAAGACGGCCACGATCGCGATACCGATAAAGGTCCAGACCCACCAGGGCAATTGCAGGCCGAGGCCGGCGAAGAGGCCCGAGGTTGCTGCGCCGAACAGGCCGAAGACGCCGATCTGCATCGCATTATAGGCCAGGATGGCGATCAACGCCGCTGCTCCTCCCATCATGCCGCCCAGACCTTGGGCCGTGTAGGCATAGAATGCGCCGGCATTGCGGATGTGCCGGGCCATGGCGACGTAGCCGACGGCAAAGAGCAGCAGGATCAGCGTGACCAGCAGAAAAGTGAGCGGAATGCCCGGTCCATTGCCAAGCATCATCGACAGCGGCACGCCGCCGGCAACCGCCGTCAGAGGGGCTGCGGCCGAAACCACCAGGAAGGTCACGGCACCGACGCCGAGGCTGTTCTTGCGCAGCTGGTTCTCAGCCGTGCCTTGCGAGTTTTGCGTATTCATCTGCCTTCGTTCCCCTTGTTAAGAACATCCGATAATCCCTGCGATTGCGCGCAGGCGACCTCCACCAGAACCGGACTGACAAACGGGCGCTTATGCTTTTGTTGATTTTACCGCCGTCAGCGCTTATGGTTCATTATTTGAACCGCAGCTTCAAATATAGACTTGCAAACAATCCCTGCGTCTGTCAAGTTATTTCGCATGTTAAGTATCTTGGGTCGCCGCCATCGTGCCGCGGCGCAGGGTCTGCGGCCTGATTTGACCGATGGCGCCGAGCCGACGCGGGGAAACCTGGGCATGACCCGACCCAAGAGGAGGAACGATGAGCACGATCGGAAAGGCGCTTTCATTGCTGGATACGCTGTCGCGACTGGATAAGGAGGCGGGTCTGACGGACATCGCCCGCCTGTGCGCGCTCGACAAGGCGACGACCCGCCGCTTTCTGGTGGAATTGGAAAAACACGGTTTCGTCGAGCAGGATCCCGATACCCGCCGCTATCGGATCGGATCGGCGCCGGTTCGTCTCGCACGCATTCGCGAGGCCCGCTATCCGTTCCTGCGCGTTGCCATTCCCTTCATCAAGGCGCTCGCCGAAACATCGATGGAAACGGTGCATTTCTCCGAGTTCTCCGGTGGCCAGCTTTCGACCATCCACGTGGAGGATTCGCCGCGGGCTCACCGCGTCATCGTCGAAGTCGGCATCCCCCTGCCCTTTCACGCCACCGCATCCGGCCTGGCCTTCCTCGCCTTCTGCCCGCCGACGGAGATCGACGAAGCGCTTGAAAAGCCACTCGAAAAGTTCACAGACCACACCGTCGTCGATCCCGCACGGGTGCGCGATCTGCTCCAGGAGACGGCTGCGCGAGGCTTTTCCATCAGCCATCAAGGTCTCGAAGCCGGTGTCGTCAGCACGGCTGCGCCGATCCGCGCACCCGGCGGTCATCCGGTCGGCTGCGTCGCCATCGCCGCCCCGCTGGCCCGCATCACAAAGGCGGCGATCGACGAATTCGGGGCTCAGGCCATCACGGCCGCCGATGCGATTTCAGAAAAATACTACGGATCGGAAAGGCCCATGGGAACCAGTGTAAAAATCAGGAGGACGGATCGATGAGCCCTGTGGCTCCTTCGCCAAGAATACTCGTCATCGGAACCGGTGACACCAAATGCGACGAACTGCAATTCATGGCGTCCGTCATAGAAGAAGCCGGCGGCCGACCGGTCATGGTCGATGTCAGTGTTCTCGGCGACCCGCCCTACCTACCCGATTATTCCAAACATGACATCGCGCAAGCCGCCGCGACCTCGATTGCGGCGATCACCGAAAGCGGTAACGAAAACAGTGCCATGGCCGCCATGGCGAAGGGGGCGACTGCACTTGTCCGTAAGCTCTACGATCAAGGATTGGTGGACGGCATCATCGTGCTCGGCGGCTCCATGGGCACGGATCTGGCGCTTGACGTCGCAGCCGTCCTGCCGCTCGGCGTGCCGAAATTCGTGGTTTCGACCATCGCCTACTCCCATCTGATCCCGCCCGAGCGCATCGCGCCCGATCTGATGATGATCCTCTGGGCCGGCGGCCTCTACGGCCTCAACGGTATCTGCCGCTCAGTCCTGTCACAGGCCTGCGGCGCCGTTGTCGGGGCCGCCAAGCACGGAAGCAAGCCCGACTGCGAACGCCCGCTCATCGGCATGACTTCGCTCGGCTCCTCCTGCCTGAAATACATGAAGCATCTGAGGCCCGAGTTAGAAAAGCGCGGCTACGACGTCGCCGTGTTCCATTCCACCGGCATGGGCGGGCGCGCCTTCGAAGCCATTGCCTCCCAGCGCGGCTTTGCCGCCGTCTTCGATTTCTGCATCCAGGAGGTCAGCAACCATCATTACGGCACGGTGGTCACCTCGGGACCGGACAGGCTTGAAAATGCCGGCCGCGCCGGCATCCCTCAGATCGTCGCTCCGGGAGCCATCGATATGGTCGATCTGCAGGCCTGGCAGCCCCTGCCCGACATCTTTACTGACCGTCCGTATCACGCTCACAACCGGCTGATCGGATCGGTGACGACATCGCCCGAGGGACGGCGGGAAGTCGCCCGGCTGATCGGGCGAAAGCTCGAGCGCGCCGATGCGAAGGTCGCCTTCCTGCTGCCGACCGAAGGGCTGCAGGAATGGGACAAAGCCGACGAGCCGCTGCATGATCCGGAAGGGCTGACCGCCTTCCTCGACGAGATGCGCCGGGCCCTCCCAGCCTCCGTCGCCCTTCACGAGGTCGATGCCCATATCAATGCGCCGTCCTTCTCGGCCGCCGCGCTCGCCATTTTCGACAATTGGGTCGCCGAAGGCGTGATCCCGAAAGGACGGCCATGACTGCAAACCGCGCCCTCATCCTCGACTTCGGCGGCGTGGTCACCCGCACCCTGTTCGAGACGCATGACATCACAGAACGCACGCTCGGGCTTGCGAAAGGCTCGCTCGGCTGGCTCGGGCCTTTCGACACCACAACCGATCCGCTGTGGGTGGCGATGCAGAACCGCGAGATCACCGAGCGCGATTACTGGCTGAGTCGCACCAGTGAAGTCGGCGCCCTGCTCGGCGAAACCTGGACGGATATGCAGACTTTCGTGCGCCGGGCCCGTGGCGCCGAGCCCGAACTCGTGCTGCGTCCGGAAGCCCGCGACGCCATCCTGCGCGTCAAGGACGCAGGGCTGAAGCTTGCGATCCTGTCGAACGAGCTCGATCTTTTCTACGGCGTCGAGTTCCGCAAGCGCTTCCCGCTGATCGAACTCTTCGACGTCATCGTCGATGCCACCTACACCAAGATCCTGAAACCCGATCCGCGCGCTTACGAACAGGTGCTTTCCGAGCTCGGCCTGCCGCGCGAAGCCTGCGTTTTCGTGGACGACCAGAAGAAGAACATCGAAGGCGCTGAAGCCGTCGGATTGCCGCATGTGCATTTCGACGTCACCCGGCCTGCCGAAAGCTATGCCCGCGCACTTGCGATGCTGGGGCTCTGAACCGAAGGGAATAGAGATGCGTGAAACCAATTTCATAGCCGAAAACAATGCCCGTCACATGTGGCACCCGATGGCCCACCCGGCCGAAATGCAAGCGCATCCGCCGCGCATCATCAGCGCCGGCGAGGGCGTGGAGATCGTCGATATCCAGGGCAAGAAGGTGCTGGATGCGGTCGGCGGCCTCTGGAACGTCAATCTCGGCTATTCCTGCGAACCGGTGAAGAAGGCGATCCGCGACCAGCTCGACGAGCTGCCCTACTATTCGACGTTCCGCGGCACGACGAATTCGCCGCTGATCGAACTGTCCTACGAGCTTGCCGAATGGTTCCGGGAAGACGGGCTCAACCGCTCCTTCTTCACGTCGGGCGGCTCGGATTCGGTCGAAACCTGCCTCCGGCTCGCGCGGCAATATCACAAGATCAACGGCCAGCCCGAGCGCACCAAATTCGTTGCGCTGAAGAAGGGATATCACGGCACCCATTTCGGCGGGGCATCCGTCAACGGCAACCAGAATTTCCGCCGCAACTACGAGCCGCTGCTGCCGGGCGTCTTTCACCTGCCCGCACCCTTTGCCTATCGCAATCCGTTCGGTATGAGCGACGGCGCAGAGATCGCGGCGGCCATCGGCCGGCTGTTCGAAGACGAGATCGCCTTCCAGGGGGCGGACACCATCGCCGCCCTGATCGTCGAACCGGTGCTCGGCGCCGGCGGCGTCATCGTCCCGCATGAGACATTCCTGCCGCTGATGCGCGAGATCTGTGACCGCCACGGCATTCTGCTGATCGCCGACGAAGTCATCACCGCCTTCGGTCGTGCCGGCGCCTGGACGGGATCGCGCCTTTGGGGCGTCAAACCCGATCTCATGTCCACCGCCAAGGCGATCACCAACGGCTACTTCCCCTTCGGCGCCGTCATGATCGCCGACAACGTCGCCGAAGTTTTCGAAAGCAACAAGAACGGGGTCGGCACGATCGGCCACGGCTATACCTATTCCGGCCATCCGGTCGGCGCCGCCGCCGCACTTGCGACGCTGAAGGAGACCAAGCGGCTGGATGTCGCCGCCAATGCCGCCGCCCGCGGCGACGAACTGCTGGCCGGCCTGAAAAAACTGCAGGAGAAGCACGAGCTGATCGGCGACGTGCGCGGCAAGGGCCTGATGTGCGCGCTCGAACTCGTCAGCGATCGAGGCAAGAAGAGCGCGGCGTCGAAGGATGTCCTGCAAAAGGTGCAGGATGCTGCCTATGATGCCGGCGCCCTCGTCCGCACCTCGGGAGCCAATGTCATCATGTCGCCGCCGCTCGTCATCACGGCCGGGGACGTGCAGACGATATTGACGGCGCTTGACGCCGGTCTCACCGCCGCGGGAGCCTGATCATGTCCAACAATGCTGCCCTCATCGCCCGTCGCGAGCGCCTTCTCGGCCGGAACATGTCGCTCTTCTACGAGGAGCCGGTCCACCTTGTCCGTGGCGAGGGCGTCTGGCTTTGGGATGCCGACGGCCGCAAATTTCTCGACTGCTACAACAACGTGCCGCATGTCGGCCATTGCCATCCGCGCGTGGTCGAGGCGATCACACGACAGGCCTCGACGCTCAATACCCATACGCGCTATCTGCATGAAGGCATTCTCGACTATGTCGAACGCCTGACGGCGACCTTCGATAGGAGCCTTGACGCCGCGATCCTCACCTGCACCGGCAGCGAGGCGAACGACATCGCGCTGCGCATGGCGCAGGCCGTCACCGGCAAGACCGGCGTGATCGCCACCGACCATACCTATCACGGCAACACAGCTGCCGTGTCGCAGCTGTCGACCCGCATGCCGCCGGTCGGCGGCTTCGGCGGTCATGTCAGGCACGTGCCGGCGCCCGATAGCTACCGTCCGCTCGGCGGCGAAGGCGGCGATGCCTTTGCCGCGGCCTTCGCTGCCGAGGTCGAGAAGGCGATCGCCTCGCTTCAGGACGGCCCGCACGGGTTTTCGGCGCTGATCATCGATCCGTTCTTTGCCAATGAAGGTTTTCCGGATCTGCCGCCGGGCTTCCTCGTCAAGACGGTGGCTGCCGTGCGCAAGGCCGGCGGCCTTGTCATCACCGACGAGGTGCAGCCGGGTTTCGGCCGCACCGGCTCGCATATGTGGGGCCATCAGCGCGCCGGCATCGTTCCCGACATCGTGACGCTCGGCAAGCCGATGGCCAATGGTCATCCCGTCGGCGGCGTCGTCGCCAATGCCGATACGCTGAACGCTTTCCGCAAGGCGTTCCGCTATTTCAATACGTTCGGCGGCAATCCGGTCTCCTGCGCCGCCGCCATGGCGGTCCTCGATGTGATCGAGGATGAGAAGCTCGTCGAGAACGCCCGCCATGTCGGCGAATATACACGCGGCGCCTTCAAGCGGCTTGCGGAAAAACATGCGATCATCGGCGACGTGCGCGGCAGCGGCCTGTTCATGGGCATGGAATTCGTGCTGGACCAGACGACCAGGGAACCGGCCGTCACGCAGGCGACCCGGATCGTCAATGCGATGCGCGAGCGTGGCGTGCTGATGGGCAAGATCGGCATCCATCAATGCGCCACCAAGATCCGCCCGCCGATGCCGTTCTCCAGGGATCATGCCGACCTGATGCTGTCGGTCTTCGACGACGTCCTTGGCAGCTTGTGAGGCAGGGATGGGCGATCAACTGCCGCAAACCATCCGGGATGCCCTGCAGGAACGGGCGCTGGAAGCGCTCGGCCACTGGTCGGCCTTGGCGGACGACCCGGTTCTGCTGAAATACCGGGAAAACGCCGTCTTCCGTATCACGCTTGCCGATGGCCGATCTGCCGCCCTGCGGCTGCATCGGCCGGGCTATCATGACGAGACGAGCCTGCGCTCGGAACTGGACCTTATGGCAGCGCTGCGGTTCGGCGGCCTCGATGTGCCGTGCCCCGTGCCGACCGGAAACGGGCAAAACCTCATTTGCCTTCCGGAGAGCTGCCGGTTTCCCGAGCAATATGCCGACGTCGTCAGCTGGGTCGACGGCGCGGCCCTTGGGCAGAGCGGTACGCCGCTGTCGCAACCGGCTGAAACGCAGGCAGATATCTTCTTCTGCATCGGCCATGCCATGGCGACCATGCATGATCTGGCCGACGCGTGGGCTCTGCCGGCAGATTTCCGCCGTCCGGCATGGGACGCCGAAGGCCTGCTCGGAGAAAAACCCCTCTGGGGCCGCTTCTGGGATTGCCCGGGACTTTCACGCGACGAGGCCTCGGCGCTCTCGGCATTGCGCGACGACTTGCGGCACCGCCTCGCCAATGCGCAGCGACACGGCCTCGACTACGGCCTGATCCATGCCGATCTTGTACGCGAAAACATCTTCCTGACGGGAGATGAAGATCGTGTCGCCTTTATCGACTTCGACGATGCGGGATATGGCTTCCTCTTGTTCGATCTCGCCACGGCACTGCTGAAGAACCGCCAAGAGCCAGCCTACCCCGCCATCGAGAATGCCTTGATCACAGGCTATCGCAGCCGGCGCGGTCTTTCCGATGCGGCGCTGGAATGCCTGCCGTTGTTCATGGTGTTGAGGAGCCTCACCTATATCGGCTGGCTTGCCGAGCGGCCCGAAATCCCGAACGCCGCCGAGCGCCTGTCGCGTTATGTCGCCGAAAGTCTGGAACTCGCAAGAAAGCTCGATACCGGAGCTTGACATCCACGGTCAATTTATTAACATGTTAAGTAAATAGAGATCGGGGAGGATCGATGCCACATCTCACCATCGAATATTCGGCCAATCTCGACGATCGCGCTGATATCGGCGCGCTCTGCGAGACGCTGCTGAAGACCGTGCTGGAGACGGGCCTCTTCGAACTCGGCGCGGTGCGCGTCCGCGCCCTTCGCGCCGATCATTATGCGATTGCCGACCAGCTCCCGGAAAACGCTTTCGTCGACCTGAACTTCCGCATCGGCAAGGGCCGCACGGCTGAGGAGAAGAAGGGCACGGGCGAAGCGATCTTTGCGGCGGCGGCGGACGTTCTCGGCCCGCTCTTCGAGACGCCGCATTTCGCGCTGTCGCTGGAGATCCGCGAGATCGATGCGGAGCTGAGCTGGAAGAAGAACGCCATCCATCCGCGGCTTCGCGGCAAGTGACAACGCCCGCGTCGCGGGATGAGACAACATCGAGGAAATAGACGATGTCCAAACTGCAGGAAAACATCGCAAAGGCCGAAACCTATCTTGCGCGGCTGAAGGAACGCGGTGTCCTGAACCGGATCGGCGGCGAGGATGTGACGGCCGATGACGGCTCGACCTTCGAGACGATTTCGCCGGTCGATCTGCAGCCGCTCGCCACCGTCGCGCGCGGCAAGGCCGCCGACATCGACCGGGCCGCCACGGCCGCCAAATCAGCCTTTGCCGAGTGGGCCGCCATGCCGGGCGATGCCCGCAAGAAGCTGCTGCACAGGATCGCCGACGCGATCGTCGCGCGGGCCGAAGAGATCGCTTTTGTCGAATGCATGGACACGGGGCAGTCGCTGAAGTTCATGGCCAAGGCGGCGCTGCGCGGTGCGGAGAACTTCCGTTTCTTCGCCGATCGCGCCCCTGAAGCCCGCGACGGCAAATCGATTCGCGCCGACGGCCAGGTCAACATCACGACCCGCAATCCGATCGGCCCCGTCGGCATCATCACGCCCTGGAACACGCCGTTCATGCTGTCGACCTGGAAGATTGCGCCGGCACTCGCCGCCGGCTGCACCATCGTCCACAAGCCGGCCGAGTTCTCGCCGCTGACGGCACGCCTGCTCGTCGAAATCGCCGAAGAGGCCGGCCTGCCGAAGGGGGTCTGGAACCTCGTCAACGGCTTCGGCGAGGATGCCGGCAAGGCGCTGACCGAACATCCGCTAATCAAGGCGATCGGCTTCGTCGGCGAGAGCCGCACCGGCTCGATGATCATGAAGCAGGGCGCCGACACGCTGAAGCGGGTGCATTTCGAGCTTGGCGGCAAGAACCCGGTCGTCGTCTTCGCTGATGCCGATCTGGAGCGCGCCGCCGATGCCGCCGTCTTCATGATCTACTCGCTGAACGGCGAGCGCTGCACCTCGTCCTCGCGCCTGTTGGTCGAGGACAGCGTCTATGACAGGTTCACTGCGCTCGTCGCCGAAAAGGCGAGCCGCATCAACGTCGGCCATCCCCTCGATCCCGAGACGGTCATCGGACCGCTGATCCATCCGGTACACGAGAAGAAGGTGCTGGAATATATCGCGATCGGCAAGTCGGAAGGCGCAACGGTCGCGGCCGGCGGTGCCAAATATGACGGTCCGGGCGGCGGCTGCTATGTCTCGCCGACCCTGTTTATCGGCGCCGACAACGGAATGCGCATAGCCCAAGAAGAGATCTTCGGGCCGGTGCTGACCGCCATTCCGTTCAAGGACGAAGCCGAGGCGCTCGCCCTTGCCAACGACGTCCAGTACGGCCTGACCGGCTATCTCTGGACATCGGACGTCACCCGCGCCTTCCGTTTCACCGATCATCTCGAGGCCGGCATGATCTGGGTGAACTCGGAAAACGTCCGCCACCTGCCCACCCCCTTCGGTGGAGTGAAGAACTCGGGCATCGGCCGCGACGGCGGCGATTGGTCTTTCGACTTTTACATGGAAACCAAGAACGTCGCCTTTGCCACCAAGCCGCACGCCATCCAGAAGCTCGGCGGCTGAACGACAGCAGCAGGTATAAAGAGGAGGAACCCCCATGCCCTTGCCGCAACCCAATCTCTACCCGCCCTTCAACATCGTGCGCCTCAGCCATGTCGAATACGGCGTCAAGGATCTTGCCAAATCGCGCGCCTTCTATGTCGATACGCTCGGCCTTCAGGTGACCGACGAGACGGCCGACACCATTTATCTGCGCGCCATGGAAGAGCGCGGCCACCACTGTATCGTCCTGAGGAAGTCGGAGATATCGGAGGCCCGCGACCTCGGCTTCAAGGTCTTTGGCGACGAGGATCTCGACAAGGCTGCGCACTTCTTCAAGGGCAAGGGCCTGCCGGTGGAATGGGTCGAGCGGCCCTACAAGGCGCGCACCTTCCGCACCCGCGATCCGCTCGGCATTCCGCTCGAATTCTATTCGAAGATGGACCGCCTGCCGCCGATCCACCAGAAATATGCGCTCTACAAGGGCGTCAAGCCGCTCAGGATCGACCACTTCAACTGCTTCTCGCCCAATGTCGATGAATCGGTGGCCTTCTACAACGAGATCGGTTTCCGCGTCACCGAATACACCGCCGACGAGGAAACCGGCCGGCTCTGGGCCGCCTGGACGCATCGCAAAGGCGGCGTGCACGACATTGCTTTTACCAATGGCAAGGGTCCGCGGCTGCACCACACCGCCTTCTGGGTGCCGACACCACTCAACATCATCGACCTGCTCGACCTGATGGCGACGACCGGCTGGGTGTCCAACATCGAGCGCGGCCCCGGCCGCCATGGCATCTCCAACGCCTTCTTCCTCTATATCCTCGATCCGGACGGCCACCGCATCGAGATCTACTGCTCGGATTATCAAACGGTCGATCCCGACCTCGAGCCGATCAAGTGGGATCTGAAAGATCCGCAGCGCCAGACGCTCTGGGGCGCCACGGCGCCGAAATCCTGGTTCGAGCATGGCAGCCTGTTTGCCGGGACGCCGATACGGGAAGCCGATCTCAAAGCGCAGCCGATCGTTGCCCCATGATCGGCATCAGCCCATGATGCGACGCCGCGCGTCGGCTTCGCATCAACTCCATCGATAAAGGACCGTCACCATGCAGCTCAAAGATATCAGTCTGTTCTGCCAGGCAGCCCTCGTCGGCGATCACTGGATTGAGGCTGACCGGGAGACGGGTATCGCGGTCACCAATCCGGCCACGGGCGAGACCATCGGCTACGTCCCGAAGCTCGGGGCCGCCGAGACCCGGGCCGCGATCGAGGCCGCGCGGATCGCGCAGAAGGGCTGGGCTGCCAGGACCGCCAAGGAGCGCTGCGGCATCCTGCGCAAATGGTATGAGCTGATGATCGAGAACAAGGACGATCTCGGCCGCATCCTGACGCTGGAGCAAGGCAAGCCGCTGGCGGAGGCCACCGGTGAGATCGTCTATGGCGCGAGCTTCATCGAATGGTTCGCCGAGGAAGGCCGCCGGATTTACGGCGACCTGATCCCCGGCCATCAGCCCGACAAGCGCATCATGGTGATGAAGCAGCCGATCGGCGTGGTGGCCGCGGTTACGCCGTGGAACTTTCCGAACGCCATGATCACCCGCAAGGCCGGGCCCGCCCTGGCCGCTGGCTGCGCCATGGTGCTGAAGCCGGCCAGCCAGACGCCGTTTTCGGCGATCGCCATCGCCATCCTTGCCGAACGCGCCGGACTTCCCAAGGGCCTCTTCAGTGTGATCACCGGCTCCGCACGGGAGATCGGCGGCGAAATGACCGCCAATCCCGTCGTGCGCAAGCTGACCTTCACCGGCTCGACCGAGGTCGGCGCCGAGCTTTACAAGCAGAGCGCGCCGACCATCAAGAAGCTCGGCCTGGAGCTCGGCGGCAATGCGCCGTTCATCGTCTTCGACGATGCCGATCTCGATGCGGCGGTAGAGGGCGCCCTGATCGCGAAGTTTCGCAACAATGGTCAGACCTGTGTCTGCGCCAACCGCATCTATGTGCAGGAAAAGGTCTACGACGCCTTTGCCGAGAAACTCGCTGCCGCCGTATCCAAGCTCAAGACCGGCAACGGCTACGACGAGGGCGTGATCCTCGGGCCGCTGATCGACAAGGCAGCGCTTGATAAGGTCGAGGAGCACGTGGCCGATGCCGTCGGCAAGGGCGCCCGCATCGTTCAGGGCGGCAAGAAACACGCGCTCGGGGGCACTTTTTACGAAGCGACCATCCTCGCCGATGTCACCAGGGAGATGGCGGTTGCCCGCGAGGAGACCTTCGGTCCGCTGGCACCGCTCTTCCGCTTCAAGGACGAAGCCGACGTGATCGCCCAGGCCAACGACACCGAGTTCGGTCTCGCCTCCTATTTCTATGCCAAGGATCTCGCCCGCGTCTTCCGGGTCGCCGAGGCGCTGGAATACGGCATGGTCGGCGTCAATACCGGGCTGATCTCGACGGCCGAAGCCCCCTTCGGCGGCGTCAAGCTCTCCGGCCTCGGCCGCGAAGGCTCGAAATACGGCATCGAGGAATTCACCGAAATCAAATATGTCTGCCTCGGCGGCATCGCCTGAGGCCAAAGCAAGGCCCGAGAGAAAAGCATGACCCATCCAAGATTCCTGTCCTTCTCCAGAAACGGCCGT
The DNA here is from genome assembly GCF_019685025.1 of Rhizobium sp. NZLR8. Lineage (NCBI taxonomy): Bacteria > Pseudomonadati > Pseudomonadota > Alphaproteobacteria > Hyphomicrobiales > Rhizobiaceae > Rhizobium > Rhizobium sp. NZLR8. Next base: position 21,162 of record NZ_JABDVY010000002.1, read on the forward strand.
CATGGCTACGGGCTTGCCATCGACGGCGGTGTCGTCGACCTGTCGGCCCGCCACGGCGCGACCTGGCCGAGCCTGCGCGAGGTCATCGAGGCAGGCCGCCTCGCTCAGCTCGCCAACGAAGGCAAGACATTGAAGCCGGATTATACGTTGGATGAGATCCGCTTCGAGATCCCCATTCCGTCGCCGGAAAAGATCATCTGCGTCGGGGTCAACTTCCCCGACCGCAACGAGGAATATAAGGACGGCCAGGCGGCCCCCTCCAATCCCTCCCTGTTCATCCGTTTTCCCCGGTCGTTTACCGGCCACGGCCAGCCGCTGATCCGGCCGCCGGAAAGCCCGCAGCTCGACTATGAAGGCGAGATCGTTATCGTCATCGGCAAAGGCGGCCGGCGGATTGCCGAAGCGGATGCATTTTCCCACATCGCCGCCCTGTCGCTTTGCAACGAGGGCACGATCCGAGACTGGGTGCGGCATGCGAAATTCAACGTCACCCAGGGCAAGAACTTCGATCGGACCGGCTCGATCGGTCCGTGGCTGATCCCGTTCACGGATGAGAGCCAACTCGCCAATATCAAGCTTGAGACGCGGGTCAACGGCGAAGTGCGCCAAAGCGACCGCACCAGTCGGATGATCTTTTCCTTTGCCAGAATCATCAACTACGTCTCGACCTTCACCACCCTGGTTCCCGGCGACGTGATCGTCACCGGCACGCCGACGGGCGCCGGCGCCCGCTTCGATCCGCCGATCTGGCTAAAGCCCGGCGACGTCGTCGAAGTCGAGGCGAACGACATGGGCGTCCTCACGAACACGATCGCCGACGAGGTGTGAGATGCTGACGTCAGACGAGATCAGGCAGGCCGCCGAGCGGCTCGATATAGCAGAACGGACGCGCGTCCAGACGGAGCTTCTGTCGCTGAAGTATCCGCACATGACGATGGACGATGCCTACGGCGTACAAGCCGCCTGGGTGAAGAAGAAGATCGCCGCCGGCCGCAAGCCGATCGGCTGGAAGATCGGACTGACCTCGAAGGCGATGCAGTATGCATTGAACATCGACACGCCGGACTCCGGCGTGCTCTTCGACGACATGCTATTCGAGGACGGCGCGACAGTGCCCGCCGACCGCTTCATCCAGCCGCGCATCGAAGCCGAAATCGCCTTCGTCATGAAGGCGCCGCTGAAGGGGCCTGGGATCTCGATCTTCGATGTGCTGAACGCCACCGATTACGTGACGCCTGCGCTCGAAATCCTCGACACCCGCATCCTGCGCGCCGATCCTGGGACAAAAAAGGCGCGCACCATCGTCGACACCATTTCCGACAACGCCGCCAATGCCGGCATCGTCACCGGTGGCCGCGCCGTAAAGCCCGACCAGATCGACATGCGCTGGATGGGCGCGATCGTCAGCCGCAATGCCGAGGTCGAAGAGACGGGGCTCGGGGCCGGCGTTCTCAATCAGCCCTCCCGCGGCGTCGCCTGGCTTGCCAATCGCCTGGCGCAATATGGTGACGGCATCGACGCCGGCCAGATCGTGCTGGCGGGTTCCTTCATTCGTCCGATCGAGGCGCGGCACGGCGATACCATCGTCGCAGACTTCGGCCCCTATGGCTCCGTCAGCCTCTTCTTTGCCTAAGGATCAGCACCATGCCCGCGCCCAAAAACCTCTTCAAGCAGGCTCTGAAGGAAGGCCGCGCCCAGATCGGCCTCTGGCAGGCGCTCGCCAACCCCTACACGGTCGAAATCTCAGCCGGCGCCGGTTATGACTGGCTGCTGCTCGACGCCGAACATGCGCCGAACGACGTACCGCTTCTGGTCTCGCAGTTGCAGGCTATGAAAGGCGCGGCGAGCCATGCGGTGATCCGCCCGCCGGTCGGCGAGACCTGGATCATCAAGCAGATGCTCGATATCGGCGCGCAGACGCTGCTCATTCCGATGGTCGACAGCAAGGAGATGGCGGAGGCCATGGTCCGCGCCATGCGTTATCCGCCGCAGGGTGTGCGCGGCGTCGGCGCCGCCCTTGCCCGGGCGTCGGCTTTCAACCGCATTCCCGACTACCTGCAAACCGCCAATGACGAGATCTGCCTGCTGCTGCAGGTGGAGAGCCGTGCAGGGCTTGCCGCACTCGATGCGATCGCTTCGACCGACGGCGTCGACGGCGTCTTCATCGGCCCGGCCGATCTTGCCGCCGATATGGGGCATCTCGGCAAGCCGGGCGCGCGCGCGGTGCAGGCGGAGGTTGAAAAGGCACTTGCCAGGATCCAGTCGCACGGCAAAGCCGCCGGTATTCTCATCGGCGATCTCTCTCTGGCCAAGCGCTATCTCGAGCTCGGCGCCACCTTCGTCGCCATCGGCAACGATGTCACGCTGCTCACCAATGCGACGACCAGGCTCCTCGACGACTTCAAGAAAGCGGAACCTTCTAGACCCGCAACCGATGCGAAGGTCTACTGACACTTTCCGCCTGTATTGTTTTGCACGGCCTGCATCATTTTGCACGCTCAGTCAAAACCAACTGCACAAATAGACGCTACGCCTCGGCATGCTTCGATCATGATTGCGAAGGTCAAGAGGAGGCAGCATGCGTTTCAAGAACAAAACAGCCATAATCACCGGCGGCGGCACGGGCATCGGCGCGGCGGTTGCCCGCCGCATCCGGCAGGAAGGCGGCAATGTCACGCTCGTCGGGCGACGTCCCGAGCCGCTTCGGGCCGTCGCCGATGAAATCGGCGCGACCGTCGTTGCCGCCGACGCGGCCGATGGTGCGGCGATGAAGGCTGCCGTCGAGAAGGTCAACGAGACTTTCGGCGGGCTCGGTATCCTGATTGCCAATGCCGGTGGCCACGGGGTCAGGCCGACGGTCAGCATGATGGATGAGACCTGGGATCTCGACGTGATTGACCACCAAAATACTGGCTCTGACAGACGCCCTAGGAAATCTGGTTCGCTTCGAACTCCTGCCCGGCAACCGACACGACACAGTTGGTGTCGCGCCCCTCATTGACGGCATCGAATTTGGCGGGTTGCTGGCAGACAAGGCTTTCGACAGCAATTGTGCCCGATCGACGAGGCTGCGATTCTGCAATAGATCCAACTCTGCCTCCCAAACAGCGTTAGCATAATTGGAGACTGCTACAGTTCATACGGATCGTCAATTTTATTTAACATATTAATTAGTTCAGGTATCAGGCGCTTCTTCGAGCCTTAAAGCGGTGAGCTCTTCCAGCATGTCGAGAAGTCTCTCCATTCGCTCGGCTCCAAATCGCCTATCGATGTCAGCATACACCTTCAAGCTTTCCGGCATAACTTCTTCGACGATAGCCTGTCCTGCCGAAGTAATCTGTAACAGCACCCGTCGGCCGTCGTCGTCATCCCTATGTTTGGTAATGAAACCGCGCTCCTCAAGCGACCTGATCATCCGCGTCAGGCTCGGGGCGAGAATTGAGGCCTTATCTGCCACCTCGCTCGCATCCAACTTGTCCGCCTCGTACAGAACACGAATGACGCGCCACTGCTGTTCTGTCACATCATGCGCTGCCAGGATCGGCCGAAAATGGCTCATCACCCCTTCGCGAGCACGCAAAAGTGAAATTGCCAGAGAGCGGCGGGCGCGCTGCGGCTGAGTCGTCTCGTCGGACGAGGGTTCAGACGGAAGTTGAGTGTGGCTACCAGCTGTTTTTTGCTGCATTTTGGCGATCCGCTCGCATCAACATGCTGATTCCATTAACATGGTAACGACCAAACACAAGTCCTAACGTCTTTTCAACCACCCGAATGACGGGCTTCACCAACCTGGGACGAATTTGTTGCCGCAGGGCCTGCATTGAAGGCGGCCGTGAGGCCTCGCTCATCTCACCGTCACGCTAACATACCGCTACGAACTCAAGACCCAACAGCTTTCCCAGCTTTTCGATGCGCCCGGCAATATGCCCGACGCCGACGGCGCAGTGATGGGCCGGTCCTTGCGCATTCCACGCTTCGACAAAGCGCCGCGCTCCCAGCGGAAACTGATACCGGCTGTTGGTATTGCCGATTTCGAGGATCGGGCCTGCGACTGAGGCGCCCTCTGCGCAGAGCAGCTTGATCTTGCCGGCGCTCTCGACGACCGAAAGCAGCGTCACCGGTCCATGCTTGACAGACATCTCGACGCTGACGCCGAAGCCGACCTTGCCGTGGAAAACCTGCAGCGGGCGGATCTTGGTGCGCCCCTCGGCAATTCCGGTATGCCCGGGCCCGTCATGCCCCATCAGCACGACGTCTGCGGCGAAATCCATGGCATAGTATTCCGTGAACGAGCCGCCGACACCGAAGCTATCCATGATCTTCATGGCCTGAGCGTTCTTGATCTCGTACTCACCGGCAACCGGCACGCCATTGGCCGTCAGCATCGAACAGCCGACGATGACCGAGGTGATAATGTCCTCGTATTCGTTGCCGGGCTGAGATTCGTAATAATAGGCCAGCGACCCGAGCGATTTCTTGATCACCAGTCTTCGCAGCGCCACTGCGGTTTTTGCCGCACGCGCCAGCTCCTTGGGGTCGCAGTCGGGCTGCACATCGAATTCGGCTTTGATCGTCGCCAGACAGGCGAAGACATCCGCCTCGCTTACGTCATTGCGGAGCCGCGCCAGCTCGTCGATTTCCAGCACTTCGATATGTGTTCCGAAGGCTGCCGCTTGCGCGGTCAGATCCGAATAGATATCGAGCATGCCATTGTAGTAGCGGCCCATGACGCCGAGCCGATTATGCGCCATTACATGGGCGACGCGCGCAGCCTCGATCCAGTCGTTGATCTCCTCCTCGACGATCGGATCGCCGGTGAGAACGCCGGTCACCTGATGAAAGCTAATGCCCGCCCGGTGGAAGACATTGGCAATTTCCGGGACGGGGCAGGCCGAGCAATGCGCCAGCCAGTCGCCGGTCATCGCGGTGCGATCGCCGAGCGCGTTGAAGCTGGCATAGTCAATGGCTGCGGTCGGTTGCAGATTGAGAATGATCACCGGAACCTTTGCACGACGGACCACCGGCAGAACGGTCGACGAGAGGGCATAGGTGGTGATGTAGAGAAAGATTATGTCGACATCGGCCTGACGAAACTGATGGCCGGCTTCCAGCGCTTTTTCGGGCGTATCGATCAGCCCAAGGTTGACGACCTCGACGCCGGGGCGCGCAAGCTTTTCCTCGACGGTATCGACATAGCCGCGCAAACGCGTTTCAAGACCTTTGAATTGCGGCCAGTAGGCCTCCAGGCCGATGCCGAATAGGCCGGCCTTCAATGGGCGTTCAGACATTTGTATTTCTCCGATGCAATATGGAATGGCGTCAGCTTTGCAGGCGCACGCGCAACTGATCGAGGCCGACAGCCATCAAGAGAACGACGCCGCGGGTCACATCCTGCCAGAAGGAGGACACGTTCATCAGCGTCAGACCGTTATTGAGTGTGCCGAGAATGAGGACTGCGATCAGCGTGCCCCAGACGCTGCCGCGTCCGCCAAACAGGCTGGTGCCTCCAAGGATGATGGCAGCAATGATGGTCAGCAGATGCTGTCCGGCGGCATTCGGTGCTGCAGCGCCAAGCATTGCGGCAAGGATGATGCCGGCCGCAGCGCCTGAAAGTCCGGAGACGATATAGAGCACCATCTGGGTCCGCTCGACGGGCACGCCGAGCAAGCTGCTAGCCTCTGGATTGCCGCCGGTCGCATAGACGAAGCGTCCGAACGGTGTCTTCGACAGGATTAGCCACAGCGCGACGAACACGAGCAGCATCAGGATGATCGGAAACGGGATGCCGAACAGGCGGCCGGATCCGAGCCAGTTGAAGGCTGGAATGAAGAGGGGCTTCGACAGGCCGCCGGTCATGACCATGGAGAGACCGGAAAATATGCTCATCGTCCCGAGCGTGGCGATGAGGGGATTGAGCTTCAGCCGAGTGACGATAAATCCGTTTAGTACGCCAACCGCGCAGCCAATAACAAGCGCCGTGAGGCAGCCAGCCCAGATATTGATGCCGTTGGCATGCATCAGCGCCACGATGACGCCGGCAAGACCGGCAACGGCGGCAACCGACAGGTCGAGTCCGCCGCCGATGATCAGCGGCGTACCGGCGGCAGACATCAAGCCGATGAAGGCCATGTTGGTGCCGATGTTGGACAGGTTGCTCAGCGTCAGGAAATAGGGCGAGAGAAGCGAGAACGCGGCCAGAAGCAGGATGTAGAACACCAGGAGGAGCACGATGCCGGCGGCCGGGCGGCCGAGAAAGTCGGTCAGCGAACTTGGCTGCTTCTTCGAAACACCTGGCGCTGCGGGAATGGAGGACGACTTGCTCATGATTTCTCCGGTTCATTCGTATCGCGGACGGCAGGCCGAAGCTCGGCTGCGCGCATCAGGTCCGTCGCGGTCGCATCCTGTCCAAGCTCGGCCACGACCTTTCCATCCTCCAGAACGAGGCTGCGATCGGCGAGCCCCGCCACCTCTTCCGCGTCGGAGGAGACGATCAGGATCGCAAGTCCCGCTTCCGCCAGGCGGCGGATTTCCGCGTAAATCTCGCGCCGGGCGCCAAGATCGACGCCACGTGTCGGCTCTTCGAGGATCAGGAAACTGGGGCTTCCGAGCAACCAGCGGGCCAGGCAGATCTTCTGCTGGTTGCCGCCGGACAAAAGGCGGATCTCCTGATCCGGGCCAGATGTCTTGACCCGCAAGGTTTTGATCCAGTCGCTGGTACTCGCGTCTTCGCGCTTCTGATCGACGACGCCGGATTGCGTGAAAAGGCTGAGATAGGGCAGCGTGGTGTTGGTGCGCACCGACAGATTGCCGATCAGCCCCTGACGCTTGCGCTCGGCGGCGACAAAGCCGATACCCGCGCGTACGCTCTTTCGCGGCCCGGACAGGCCGATGTCGATATCGTTCAGCCGGACGGCTTTGGCGCGCGCGGCAGACTCGGCGCCGTAGATGGCAGGGCCGATCTTTTCGGCGCCGGAACCGATCAGGCCGAAAACACCAAATACCTCACCGCGCTGCACGGAAAGCGACACGCCGTTAAGCCACCCGGGAAGAGACAGGCTCTCGACGGACAGGACGATCTTGGCATCCGAACGCGCTGCTGATTTGGCCGGATAGAGGTCGCCGAGATCGCTGCCGAGCATTGCCGTCAGCACCTCGTCGCGACAGGTCTCCGCCGTCTTGAACGCGCCACGAACCTCGCCGTCGCGCAACACGACGATACGGTCGCTGAGCCGGAAGACCTCGTCCAGATAATGCGAAATATAGATGATGGTGACACCCTGGGCTTTCAGCGCCTCGATCACCTCGAATAGATTGTTGGCGTCAGCCTCGCCCAGCGATGCCGTCGGCTCGTCCATGATAAGGATCTGCGCCTTGCCGGAAAGCGCGCGGGCGATTTCGACAATTCGCTGTTCGGACAAAGGCAGCGAGCCCATGCGCCGGCCGGTCGCGACATGATCGAGCCGCAATCGCTTGAGCAGCGTCTCCGCCTGTCCGTCCATTGCCGGCCGGTCGATCATGGGAATGCCCGCAAACCTCCGCTTCGGCATGGAGCCAAGCGCGATGTTTTCAGCGACAGACAGGTCCGGATGCACCGAAAGCTCCTGCGGCATCAGCCGGATGCCAGCCGCAATCGCATCCTGTGGGGTGGCGATCGTCGTGATTTTGTCGTCGATTCGGATTTGTCCGCTGTCCAGCGTGTAGACGCCTGACAAAATTTTCATAAGCGTCGACTTGCCGGCCCCATTGGCACCGAGAAGTGCAACGATTTCGCCCGCATGGGCCGCAAGGGACACGTTCTTCAAAACCGTCACGCCAGCAAACGCTTTCGTGACATTGGCGATCTGGAGCCGCTGATTGCGGCTCCCTTCAGTTCTCTCGTCCATCACGTGACGCTCCCTTGACGGCATCCCTCTTACTGCTGAGGGAGAATTGCCTCGTAGCCTTTCAGCCAGTCCTGCTTCTTCAGGTCTGCGAGGTAACTTGCGAATTCCGTTTCCGGAAACACGTACGCATCAGCCTCGCCGACGCATTGAAATTCCTTGTAGAACTGGCAGATATTGGACTTGGTGACCATCTGGTGGGTGACGAACGTCGCCTCCGGGACGGGTTTTCCGGCAAGGGCCGAGAGCGCGATCGGGATCAGGTAGTTTCCGTAGCTGCCGGGGAACGAACCGGTAGCGGCAACCAGGTTCGGATCGGTGGCAAGCGCCTCGGCCTCGTCTGCCCCGTTGCCGACCGCAATCGCCTGATCGGCGCGGCCCGCAGCCCGCACGGCCTGCAGCATCCCCATCGTCGCTTGGTCATTGATGGCGATGAGCAGAATTGGCACGCCCGGCGGAATGCGGCCGATGACGTTGTTCATCTGCGCAAAGGATTCCTGCAGCGTGTTCTTGGTATCGATTTCGATGATGTGATCGGCCGGGAAGTCCTTGGTCAGCGCCAGGAAACCGGCCCGCTGGCCTTCCGTGCGCATGCGCGGGATGACGCCCGATTGCGGCAGGGCGCCGATGACCAGATAGCCGGTCTTGACGGCATCGACGCCAAATTTCTTCTGCGCCGCCGTTGCCAGATAGGACCCGCCCATAAACCCGGACTTCGGATTGTTGACGCCAAAGAAGCTCGCGCCCGGCATCGGAATGTCGATTGCCGTCACCTTCGTGCCGTCCGCTTTGAAGACGTCCATTACGGTCTGGCCGAAATTGGCATCGGTCTGGAATTCGATGACGTAGTCAACCTTGCGCTCGGCAAACGATTTGGCATTGGCCAGCGCCGTCGGCCCGTCGAGACGGTTATCCGCGATCAGGAGTTCGACGCCTGCGGCATCCGCATTCTGCTGAATGCCTTTTTCGACAAGTACGCCGAAGGAAATATCGCGCTGCAGATTGGCAAAACCGATGCTGTAGGTCTTGCCGTTTTTCGGCGGGGTGATTTTGGCGGCATCTGCCGCCATCGCCTTCAGATTATCGGCCGACAGCATGTTGCCGCCGAATTTTAGCGGATCGAACCCGTGGAAATCCTCGGCATAGGCAGCAGAAGCCGCAAGGCAAGCGGCCACCACCAGCAGTCTGGCTTGATGTTTCATGTCTCTCTCCTCCCGGCCCCTGCCCTCCCTGGCAACGGCAGCGCTGATGATCTCAGCGCAGATGTTCAGGTCATCCGAAAACTGACCTTACCTATTGACGTTAACACCAAGCATTCTCGTTGACACGACAGCATATTCCGCAAAAATGATCTTTTGCATACAAAATATGATCCTCAGGCGCAGCAAGGAACATGCAGAACTATTTCGTTTACATGCCAGACAATCGTCTTTGCGCCGCCTGGGGATGCACGGCCGTTTCTACCGGCTATACAGAAATCGCGCCCCATTCCGACTACCCACCGAGCCGTCATCCGGACGATCATCATTTCAGTTGGTCGCGCGGCCGTATCCTGAACGCCTACCAGGTGGTGCACATTAGCGCCGGAAGCGGACGGTTGGAATTTGGGCATGAACGTCGACAGGTCACGATCGCCGGAGGCTCGATTTTCCTGCTCTTTCCAGGGGTATGGCACCGGTTTGCCCCCGATCGTCGCACGGGGTGGGTCGAGCACTGGATCGAATGTCGGGGAAGTGCTTTCGACTTTGCCTGCGATGCAGGCCTGCTGCAACCGGAGCGGCCAGTTCATCAGAGCAGCGCGGAAGTTTCCGATGTTTTCGCCTCGATCCACGCGCTGGCGCAGGACGATACCTTGCGCAATCAGCCGCTGATTTCGACCTTAGGCCTCCAACTGCTTGCTCTCTTATGCCGGCCCACCGACATCAGCAGCAACGCATCAGGCAGGCTTGTCGATCGCGCGCGTATGACCTTGATGGAGCGTTGCGGCCATGCGCTTTCTGTCGAGCAACTCGCCGAGGAGCTAGGCGTCAGCTATCCCTACTTCCGGCGCCTGTTCCGGGAGCAGACCGGCATGTCGGCCAAGCAATATCAAATGACCGTGCGCATTCAGCGGGCTGGAGATTTTTTAGTAAACACCGACAAATCGATCAAGGAGATCGCCGGTATTCTCGGTTTTCATTCGGCGTTTCACTTTTCGACTCAGTTTCGTCAACTGATGGGCGCAAGTCCGACGGATTTCAGGGCGACGAGCCACCGGTAAGCTTGCCACGCTTTGGGTTTCCGATGCCGTTATCTTCTTCAGCCGGACAGCAAAGGGTTTCGTCGCAAATTTTTCCGGTCATTTGCAACCTGATTTATGATGGCATAGACCCGGGGTGAAGATGCACCGGCGGGTTGAGTTCTCGGTCATGGTCGATTTCACGGGCAGCCACTATTCGAGAGACGTGATTTTGTATTCGGTGTTTTTCCGATCCCCGGTCCGACATGCTTGTCACCAGGCTCGAGCGAAAAACCGTGTTTCGGCGACGCCCGGAAGTCGGACGTGGCCAACAACTTGTTGCTGCCAACGTCGATACACTGTTGATCGTGACGTCGTGCAACGCCGACTTCAATACTGACCGGCTAGAACGTTACCTGATCATGGCCAACCAGGCAGGAAGCAAAGCGGTGATCGTGTTGACGAAGGCTGACACTGTGGACGACGTTAGCCTATTTCAGGCCAAAGCCGAGGCTTTGCAGCGTGACCTACCTGCCGTTGCAAGCTCTTTTTTGAGTTCCTGGTGCGGCGTTGGCCAAACGATTGCCCTCGTGGGATCTTCCGGCGTTGGAAAATCGACGCTGGTGAACACGCTGACCGGACCTGCATCTGACTCAGTGCAGAAAACCGGGACTATTCGCGAATATGACGCCCAAGGCCGTCACACCACAACGGCGCGATCGCTGCATGCTATTCCAGGCGGCGGCTGGGTCATAGATAATCCAGGAATAAGAACACTTTACCTCAGTGATGTGACCGACGGGATCGATACGCTTTTTGCCGACATAACGGAACTGGCACTGCTTTGCCGATTTCGCGATTGTACCCATGCGCATGAACCGGGCTGCGCAGTTCAGGGCGCTGTCAAAAGCGGCACTTTGGCCGACCACCGCCTCGAACGGTGGCGAAGCCTTGTGGCTGAAAACGGCGATAGAACACCAGTCCTCAGCGGACCACGCGGCAACAAGATCGTTCGCAAAAAGAAATATTGAAGGTCTGCACGGCTTCAAACGATACGAACCAACGACCACGATCTTTGGACGTCGGTCTGTCAAAGCTGGTTAGAGCCGCGACGGTTCCAGCCAATTAGAAACGCGACACTTGTTCCTCGGATCAGCCCCCGATCCGACCGGCTGGGCCGGGTTGCTAGGGAGGAGCGGGGGCGGATGAGATGCCTTCGGCTTTAGCTTTGAGATATGCTCGCCACCATTCATTCTGCAGCTTCCATACGAGCCAGAGCTTTCTGTCGCTTAGCAATCACGTCCGGATCGCTCATGAAATCCTTCCTTTTACCCGGCTTGCGCCCGCGCTTCTGATATCCGTTGCTCGTGCTGCCGTCGCGAATGCCAAACATATGATCTGTCTGTCCAGTGCGACGAGGGCCGCTTTTGCTGCGCTGCTGGTCCCGCCCTGCCTGCTGTTCTATGATGACCGAGAGCACGTCATCCAGACGCTTGTTCTCGACAACAACTGACCGATGAACCGAGCGCAAGGTGTCAAAGGTTCTATAAGGTAGGACGTAACTCTCATGCATGATCTCGAGGCGTCCATCCGGATAGTCGCAAACCACGACCTTCTTGCCTGCCAAGGGCCTGGAGACGGCACTGGGTTCGAGAACGAAGAGGACTTTGTCATAGCGCAGTGTCAGGGATTGCGACAGCGTGCGAGCTTCTTTCCTACACATGGCGCCGTCAAGGTTCTCATGATCGGCAAGCGGCCGGTGCATGTCCTTCGGATTGCGCGGCGATTTGCCGAAGCGGGAATTGAAATCCGCAATGAATTCTGATGCATAGGCGTTGGCAGCCTCGATCGTGTCGATACTGCGAAGCCGCAACTCCTTCACCAGCCGATCCTGCAGCGTCTGGTTGGCGCGTTCCACGCGGCCTTTGGCTTGCGGAGTGTTGGCGCAGATGATGTCGATGTTCAGCTCATAGAGCGCACGTCCAAACTGCGTTAGCCCGCTCGTCCGGTCTTTCTCCGATGCATTAGTCGAGCGAAAGACGCTGTGCTTGTCGCTGTAGAACGCCAGTGGTTTACCCCATTGCTGCAGATACGCCTTCGTCGCATGCAGATAGTCGAACGTGTTCTCTGATCCGGCGAACCGCAGATGCAGCAGCTTGCCGGTAGCATCATCGATGTAGACGAGCAGGGCGCATTTAGGACCGCGGTTCTCAAACCACCAGTGATGCGATCCATCGATCTGAACCAGCTCCCCGAAACAATCGCGCCGGCCGCGCGGCTGGAAAACCCGCTTCTTGCGCTCACGCCGCGAGATCCAGATGCCGGCCTCTGTCATCCATTGCCGCAGCGTCTCCTTGGCGACCGAAATATGATGCAGTTCGATCAGCTTCTCGCGAGCCAGCGTCGGACCGAAATCCAGATAGCGTTCGCGGATGAGATCCAGCGCCGCATTGCGAAACTCCTCGCTATGGCGCCGATTGCTTGGTCTCGATCGCTTCTTCGAAACCAGGCCGGCCGCACCGGCATGGTCATACGCCTGCAGCAGCCTGTGCATCTGACTTCGGCTAAGGCCCAGCAGTTCGGCGGCCTGGACAACGCTAAGGCGCCGATCGCGGATCTTCTGGACAACTTCGAGGCGATGCAATTCTTTCTGCGACATGGTGATCATAAAGGACATGACGACTCCGACCGCTCCTGGTCTCGACCAGGCTGAAGATCGTCATCCTTGCTCCCAACGTTGGCATTAACCAGTGCACCAAGAGGCAAGATTGTCGCATCTCTAACTGGCCCAACTGTCGCATTACTAAATAGCCGCTCAAGTGTCGGTGGCGTAAGAGGTATTTATGGAACTGGAACATGCAGCAGGCGCGAACGAGCGGGTTTACTTCGGCCGGATGATTGGCATCACGCCAGAAAAAGAAGATAATCGCTCATGCAGCTCAATCGAGCGCACTGCCGAGGAGGGCGTAAAACTCCGGGAGTTTGTCTCGCTCGTCATCGAGGCTCATGCACATCTCCCGTCAGAGCGGTGACATGCGTGCGGTTTAGGGCTGCTTTTCAATTTCACAATAGACAACGCTCCGATTCGAGCCGGGCCAAACAGACACCTTCAGATCCGCCCCAGCCGCGCTTTCACTGGCGATCAAGCCCATCTCGCGTTCTGACCGCAACAGCAGTTCCCAGTTCATAAATGTCTCCATATAGCCATCGACGTCCGTCTCCGGGGAGAAGTTGGCGAACAGGAATGTGCCGCCGGGCTTGAGCATGCTGACGCACTTCTTGGTCAGCTTTACGGCTACGGCATCCGGCAAATAGTCATAAAGACCCGCGGCATAGACGAAATCGAACATTCCCAGCGCATGCCTTCCACCGAGCAAGGATTTGACCGACCCGTTGATTGACTCGACGGACGTGCCGGCGAAATCGCGGGCTACGGTTCCAACGCTCACCGGGTCCTGATCCAAAGCCACCCAGCGTTTGATCGCGCCGGCGCCGAGAGCGCGCGACAAAGGCCCCTCGCGAAGATGGCCCGACGCGATGGCCAAGACTTCGGCGGAACCGGGCCGAGCCGAAGCGATTTCGTCTACACGGCGCGCCAGAATGTCCCGGCGCTCCCTTACCGCGACGGATGACGAAGCATTTCGAGTGTAGGCATAGATTGAACGTCCCAAGGTGCTCGATGATGCGACGGCGTCCTCGATCTCGGGCCTGCCGTAGATGAAGTCGAGAAGACGTGCGTCGCCAGAATAGCCGCGGGGTTTTTCAAACGACCAGCGGGTCAACGGATCCTGATTTAGATAGTGAGCAACTGGATGAGATTGCGCGATAGGAACGATGACATCCCACACCTCTGGATGAACGCGACGCCGTAACCGATGCAAGGCGTCGGTAAGACGCTCGATTATCGCACTTGCCTCGACGCCGGATTTGAACTGACGGATCGACACGTCAAGGCTGACAGCAAGGTCGGCTTTGGCAACGGTAAAGTCGCAGGGATTTGGCGCAGCAAACCTCCTTGTTGCCTGACGAATTTCACCCGGCGCAACAAGACTTTCACCGTCCAAGACAAGACTTCGTGCCATTTCGAGACTCCCTTGACCTCGCGTTAAGCATAATCACCCTCGAAATTAGATGCGACTAGAATCTGCACGGGATAAGGGTATTTCTACTGTTGCGGGTGGGAACCTGCTCCTCTACGAATGTTAAGTAATAAGACAAACCGGTTGCAGGTTGCCGAACGTAATTTTGGAGGGCGCCCAAGCATGGCTTACTTTTTACGCTCGTTAGCTCGCTGTCGGGCTGGTGTTGTTGAATGATCGCGGCTTACGCTAATGTTCAGCGCGACGAATCAACCGCCAGCTTTTCATTCGCCGAGGCTCGTAACTCTCTGGAAATTGAGAATGATACTGTCCGAAGGCGAAGCTCACGGCATGGCCTTTGGATCGCGGTTGCCGTTTATGTGGCCTTCGCACTTCCCGACCGATGGCTCATCCCCGATGTTGCGCCTGTGACGATCGCCGCGCGATTCGTTGTTGCGACGATCGCGCTGCTGGCTTTCGAAGCCTTGCGACTGGCAAAAGCGAAAACCGTCTGGCTGGACATCACATGCGCCTCTGCATTGCTTGTGGGCTATGTGGGCTGGCTTTACCCGGCGATCGGCACCCGCGATGTCACTGCCATGTCATACTACATGATATTTGGCGCCATCTTCATGATGGGCGCCAACCTCTTTTTCAGTTTTCCGTTTCGGCTCTCCGTGATCACCTCCAGCTTCGTTCTCGGCGCATTTTTTGTTACCATCGAGGAGTTCTTTCCTTCAGGCCAAACCTACAAGCTTGCCTTCGGGATGTTCTACATTTCGTGCTTTGTCTTCACGTCTTTCGTCAATTGGCGATTGAACGTGGAGCGTCGAAACGTGTTGCTGAACGCGGCAGAGGCTCGCTACCAGCACTGGGAAGCGTCCGAGCGTGGAAGATCACTGCTCGAGCTTTCAAATACCGATTACCTGACAGGCATAAGCAACCGACGCGCGCTGGATCGGCGACTCAACGAATGCTGGGCCATCTGGAAAGACGAGCGCCGCGACTTCGTCGTCTTCCTGATCGACGTCGATTTTTTCAAACGCTTCAATGACCGCTACGGGCATCAGGAAGGAGACCGATGCCTGACTGTCATCGCCAATGCGCTGAAGGCGGTTGTGGAGTCGTCCGGCGGCATGATCGGCAGGTATGGCGGCGAGGAGTTTATCGTGGTCTTGCCGGTTGAAACTCCTAAGATCGCGATGAGCCTGGCCGAAAAGATCAGAATGGAAGTCGAGTTTCTTGCGATTGCTCACGACGGGCGACCAGATGATAGCCCGATCGTAACCGTCAGCATTGGCGTCGCGTTCACTCGCGAGAAAGTTGGAGAGAAAGTCGAACGAATAGTGCGTGAGGCCGATCTTGCTCTCTACAATGCCAAAGCAAGTGGCCGAAATTGCATTCGCAGGTTTGATCCGTTGTTGCCTCGCCCCGACGACAATGCTGGTAAACTCGTCCCGCTGCTGACGGCCGCCATTGATCGCAAACTGGTCTCGCTCGTTTACCAACCGATCTTCGATGTGACCAACGAGAAAGCAAGAGCTGTCGAGGCTTTGATGCGCCTTAGGATGCCGGACGGCACCGCGGTTTCGCCGAAGACTTTCATTCCGGTTGCAGAACGGACGGGCGCTATCCTCGAATTGGGTAAGTGGGCGATCGAGACCGCATGCCGTGACATACTGATGACCGATCGCATGGCGACCGTCAGCGTCAACGTGTCGCCCATACAACTACGTTCCCCCGGCTTTGCTGCGAGTGTCGCTGATATTCTTGCCCGGTGCGGGGTCTGCGGGTCGCGACTGGCCTTAGAAGTCACCGAGGGCCTGGACATGGATATGCAGTCGGAGGTGCTCAAATGCATTGCAGATCTGCGGGCTCTCGGCGTCGAGATCTGGCTTGACGATTTCGGCTCCGGCTTCGCGGGCCTCTCTTGGCTGAGGGCGATCGAGTTTCAGACGGTCAAGGTCGATCGCACCTTCCTGCATGACTGCTCCAACCCGCGCGGGTTGACGATGCTTCAGGACATGATTGCTCTCATCCGCAATCGTGGGAATACGATCCTGGTGGAAGGCGTCGAAACTGCAGCACAATTGTCGCTGCTCAAGGATCTTCGCATTGACCGCGTCCAGGGCTTTCATATGGGGATGCCGGTTAGCGCTGAACTTCTGAGCGCGGCATAACTGGATCTCAAGCTTCCAGAAGAACGTTGATTGCAGACGCGACGTCGCCCGCGATCTTGGGCCTGAACCGGCCCACGGCGCCGGAGGCACTTAGAAATTCTTTAGATGAAAGCGCACTGAACGCCTGAATTCCCGATCCGCGCTCGCAAGCGATCTTCGTTTCTTGAGGTGGTCGACTTAGACGGACATTCGATTACCGAGGAAAAATTTGTATCGCTCGGGTCGGATGAAGAATTCCGACCACTCGGCGCAGGCGCCATGATCGAAATATGAGGTTCGTTCAAGGACGAGCAAGACCGCATCTGCAGCAGTACCGATCAAGGACGATATTTGCGGCGGGACGGCGCGCGCGCCTATCGCGATCTCGGCGGAGGCAATATCGGCGCCTGCTTTCTCTTTAAGGAGGGCATAGGTCGGCCGTTGTTCGGCCGTTTCCAAAGTCAGCTCGGACATGACGGCGGGCAGGAGACTCCGACCCAAGGCAATGGGCTCGTCATCCACTATGTGAAGACGCTCCAACAGCGCGCATTTTGCTCCGAACAACGGGACAAACGCCGACGGTGTGTCAATCGCCGTCAGTGCGACGATCCGCATCGTGGCATCGAAACCCTGCACTTTCAGCGACTCGTGGGACGCTGCCGTGGAGACTATTCATAGCCTCAACGAGCCCGGACGCTTCGTCTGTTATCCGGGCACCGAATGGTGCGGCAACTCGGCAGCCGGCGGCGACCGCAACGTCGTCTTCCTTCGTGATGGCAAACCCTTCGATCAAGAGGGGCGGTCCCTTCGCTCTTTCGAATGGAATGAGACGACGGCCGGAACAATCCGACCCGGCATCTGGCCTGTAGAGCGGCTCCATACCGCCTATGAGGACGATCCAAAGGGCCATTTGCTGATCCCACATGTGGGCGGCCGGCGCTGCATTCTGGATTGGAACCATCCCGAGCTGGAGCGGCTGATCGAGATTGGGTCCGCCTGGGGACAATTCCATTGGCTCTACACCGAGGCGCTCGCGCGCGGATACAGGGTCGGAGCTTCCGCGGCGAGTGACGAGCACCAGGGCCGATGGGGTGGCGGCGCACCGGCAACCGGCACCTTCGGGTCGCGCGGCGGTCTGACCGGCGTCATCGCCGACCGCTTCGACCGTGCCGGCGTCGGCAGCGCACTCAGGGCACGGCGCACCTTCGCCACGACCGGTGAACGCAGTTTTGCTGTTCTGTCGCAAGGACGGCATTTCATGGGCGAGGTGTTCCATGCCGAACCCGAAAAGCCGCTGGCCTACCGCCTGCTCGGCCAGGTCGGCTGGGAAGAGGTTCCGCTTTATGACGGCGATCGCCTCGTGTGGAGCCGCGACCTGCATGTGGAGGCGGGTCTCAGCCAACGCAGCGTCCGGGTCCGTTTCGGCGGTGCGCGGATCAAGGACCGCTATCGGGCCGCCTATTGGAGCGGCGAGGTTGCTGTGATCGGCGCGGGGCTTCTTGATGCGCACGGAGTTGGCTTTGACCACCCTGAACAAAGCGTATGGCGTACCGGACTCGGCAAACTCCGCTTTAGAACGGCAACACATGGCGATGTCGACGGGATCGAGCTCAAGCTTTCCGACCTAAACGATGCTCACATCACGATTGCCGCGGACCTTCATGGTTACAGCAAGATCGGCGACCCGCTGCAGCCGCCACCGCATGTGCATGCCCCGGAAGCAAGACTAGAGGTAAATGGGAAGGATCTCCTTGCGAAGGGCTCGGTCACACTCGATCTACCAGGCGTCGAGCTGCGCCTTATCGTGGAAAGGGTGACAGACCAACCGCTACCGAGAGATCTTGCGGGTGAGATATTGCTGCGCGAACTGAAGCTCGATCCGGAACGCGAACATCCATTGTTCATCACGGCGCGCCAGCGTGACCAATCCCGAATTTGGACGTCTCCGTTGTTCTTGAAGCCTCGGTAGTTAATGCTCCTACAACAGGATGATTTTTGGCCGGATCGGCCTAAAATCTGAATCCTGTTCTACATCAAGGAGTTAGGCGCGACGATTGAGTCGCAGCTTGGGCGGCCCTTAGCCTGTCGAGTGTCGGCGGGTTGGGGCAACGGGAGGCGATTGATGCAGAAGGCGCCATGCCAACTCGGCAAAGAACGCAGCCGTTCCGCCGATAGTCGAAGACAGGAGGATCGACGGCGCCGATCTCAAAGGCCACCCGCCGTCATTGAGCGCAATTGGCTGATATGGGCGTGCCCAAGGGGTCCATCAGGATGAAATTCGCAGAAACGTTGCGCGGGTTTGTGGCCAGCCAGCGCTCTGTCGAAAAATACGCCTTAGTCCTCACCTGCGAAGCTGAAGTCGCCTTAAGGCCAAGAACAAAATCAAAATTGTTTCCGCTGCCGGCTTCGCGCGTGAAGCTGAGATAGGCCCCGAATCGTTCATATTCGACATTTCGAAGGTTTTGGATCGCCTCAAGAGTATCCTCGAAATCACGCCAGCATGCCTGCTTCACAATGATCGCGAAAAGGTGCAGGACGGCGGGGGCTAGACGCCCCTTCGCGTCTGTCGTCGGCTTAACGATCTTGGCGCGGATCTCAAGAATATCGCCGGTTTCATTGCCACGAACCTTGAGGAAGGTGGAGCTGAGGGGACGCACCTCGTCCCGTTCGTAGATGCGCTGAAAATAACATTCATAATTGCGATTGCGCATCGATGCGGCTTTCCATTCGCTCATCTCGATGCCGGCCTCCCGAAGAGCACCGCAAATAACCGGCCCCGAGACGCGCCACGTCCGCAGAAATTGACTTGCCAACTCCGGCTTCGGGACCTCGATCAGCCGCGGCGATATAGACATCGGCGGGAGAAGAGAGGGAGCCGCCGTATCAGGACGGACGGCTATGGGCGCCGATCGGGCAGCGTTATTGAGAGCTCGATTTTCGGAGAGCCCGACCGGATCTTCGACGCGGTGGATTTCACGGTAAAAAACAACGCCTGCAAGAAGCAAAACGGATATCAAAAGCACTGGCCAACGCAGCCAGCGGCGGTCGCTCCGCAATAGGAATTTCCAGTGCCAAAACGGGATGTCGCGAGGCGGATCGACTGCTGATAACACCTTATCCACGGCGCGACCTCACGAGAAAAATAGCAGCGGATGCGAGTTCGAACGCAATCAACCTCGATCCTGTTTGCGACCAACCGGCGTCGGTCGGCGCGTGAGCCAAAGCTCCTGCTGGCGACTCCTTCTGAGGTGGGCAACGGATGTGAACAACGGTACAGTCTGTCCGACTCACCTTCGACACCGCGAGTGTGAGGTCGCGTGTGTGGAGCGTCAAGCAGCAACCCCGGTGGACGGCGTTCGCCCCCAAAATTCGCGCGGAAGAACGCACCGGCGGCCCTCAAGAAAATCACATCAGCTAGAGCCTGTCTCGCAAAAGTGTGCTGCGGTTTTGCGTTAAAGACATGCGTAAAAACAAAGACCTAAAGCGTGACGAGCGAATCTGAAAGATCGCGACACGCTTTAGCGTCGCGACAACTGCGCAAGTCCTGAGTGGAGATGCTCAGCGTCGCATTTCTAACTGGCTGGCGGCGTCCCGTCTCTGATCCGTCGCGTCATCGCCACGTCCGCGCGAGCGATCATTGTGAATTCCAGATGAAAACAATGAAGCCGAAAGCGATCGCCATTGTCGTGGTGGCGGCGTAAAGCATGGTGAACCGGGCGGGACCGACGGATGCTGCCAGTATCACGCGGCCAATTGCGTTTGCAGCCATGGCGCCCAGTACCGCGTGGACGACGATGTCCGAAGCCTGGAGGTCGGTCCGGCGCAGCGCCGTCAACACTGCGACGTCGACGTCGAAGCTGCCAGAGATGATCGAGGCCAACAGGACCGCAGAATTTCCCAGGTATGCGACCAGGACTTCGCTCGCAGAAAGCGCCAGTACGTATATCGTCGCAAAAAGGAAAAGCGAGCGGACCTCGAAGGGGTTGCGGGCCGAGACGTCGACGGCGGCCCGCTTGTGTTCAGACCTCGTCAAGAACACGGCCATGCAGGCGAAAACCACTGCCGCGACCGTTGCCACAGGCGCTATCTTCGGCAAGACTGCGGGACCAACGATCAAGGTCAGCCCAGCCACGCGCAGGATAGACACCGTGGCCGCCAAACACGCGGCGCCGGCAAGTCTCCAAAATTCCGCTCCATCCTTGGCGGAACGAGCCAGCGTTAGCGTCACGGCCGTGGACGAGACCAAGGCGCCGGCGGCTGCGCCGATCAAAGTGCCCTTCCTCTAGCCGAATAGGCGTACGGTGATATAGCCTGCAAAAGAGATGGTCGCGGTCAAGACGGTGAAAAGCCATACTTCAAAGGGGTTCACCGTCAGTGCCCGACCTACATCGCGGTTTGGTAAAAGAGGAAGTATGACGGCCGTCATGACCGCAAGCATCAGAGCCGAGCGCAGCTCGACCCAAGTCAAACGCCTGAGGAAGGCGTGAAGAACGTCGCGGCTCGCCAGTATGGCTGCAAGGGCAGTGCCGCCCGCCGCCGCGGCGACGGGATCGCCATCGACTGCAAGAGCGCCGAGTCCGAAAACGCATAGCGCGGCAATGACCGAGGTGACGCTGTAGTCTTCGTCGTCCCAGGCCTCCCGCAGCTTGAAGAGTCCGAATACGGCGGCAAAACTCATGAAGCCGGAAGCCAGGAGCAGCGAGGACCCGGTCGCGTTGGCCAAGGCCGCAATTACACCTCCAAGCAACCCCGAGATGCCAAAGGTTCGGATGCCCCCGGTTCTGCTCCCTGCAGGAGAATCCCGCTCCCGCCAGCCACGTTCCAGCCCGACCAGGAGACCGATGGAAAGCGCTAATGCAAATCTTGCAACGACCATGGAATTCACAAGGGCCTCCCTATGTCAAAGTTGCTGCGAGTCAGTCGGCACGCGCAGTACCGCCCGGACTGGTTTGGCAGACATCGTCGTCTGCGGTCCGACGTCAGTTTGTCCGGGTTGCGCTCCGACCGGACACGGCGGTGCTTTGACGAAGCGCAATGCGAAGTTCGGCTCGGGATGCATCATGGCGGAGGTATAACCTCAGGAGGTCAGCATGAAACCACAATTCCATCTCCCTTTGTCAACTTATCCCGATGCAAGTTCCTTCACCATCGTTGGCAACGCGATCGACCTCGCCCGCCAGATTGGCGCCGACCTCCTCGCCAGTATCCCGCAGGTGCGGATCCCACCGATCCACCCGCCGTTTCCAACGGTGGTCGATGTAGACTCATGGCGGGGGCAAGCGGAAGGGTATAGCCGCGACAGTGGGGCCTCGCTTCGAAAATACATTGCCGACGCGGCCTCGGAGAGCGGCGTCGAGGTGCGAATTCATGGCTTCGACGCCAGGGAGCCGTTCGTCTTTGAGTGCTTCGCGAAAATCGCCAGGAGCCACGACCTGTCCATAGTGGAGGCATCGGAACTCTCTCGCCAGCTTTCGGAGACGCTGTTGCTCGAGAGCGGCCGTCCGTTGATTCTGTTTCCTGCCAGTAGCGTCTGTGGTCGCGTCGATACCGTTGCGATCGCCTGGGACGGCAGCGTGACCGCGGCACGAGCGATCTCCTGCGCCCGTATATTCGCCGAGCGGCTGACGAAGATGCAGGTCATCTCGGTGATCGACGACAAGCAGGTCGACGAAGCGAACCGTTCGCTCCTGATATCCTCGTTGAGGCACTCCGGGTTCGAGGTAGAAGACGTATCGATTCAGGCCGGCGGGCAGTCCCCGGCTGCCGCCCTTCAAGCGGCCGCGCTCGAACGGAATGCGGATCTCCTGGTGGCGGGCGGATTTGGCCACTCCCGGCTTCGCGAGTTTATCCTTGGCGGCGTCACTCGGGAACTCCTTTGCAATGCTGACATGCCGGTCCTTCTCGCGCACTAGAAGGCGCGAGGGGCGTGCCGATTCAGGCGGCGGGAGAGACCTCTGCTGCGGCGTTGAATTAGCAGCATTGGAACGGTGCCCAGAATGGATGCCAGGCGCTCCTGAGACGATGGCCTTCCGTGACCAAGATCAAAGACATCAACTTCGGCATCGCTGGCAGCAGACGCTTTTCGGGGGCGTGACCCGCAGCATGATCGAAAACGGTAGGACGCCGATATTCCTGTCGCATTGATTGGAACTCGCTTTAACAGATTACCTTTGACGGTCGCGCAAAGTTCATAGGCGTCATCATCGGCCAGGGCCATTTGATGGCCGTGGCCTTGTGCAGCAGGTCCTACAAACGGGCGCAGCTCGTCCGACGAATAAGTCAGCGAACACTTCGCGTAAACCTTCACCGAAGGTCCAGCTCAAAGATGTGTCCCGACGCGGATCTTGATTTCGAGAGCGACCCCTGATGTATCTCTGCGATGCGTTCGACAATCTTCAGCCCGATCCCGAGGCTATCTGATCTTCTCTCGTCCATCGTATTTTGCAGCGTCCCTTGAGGATACTGATCCTCGACCGCAATAGTGCCGCCACCGACACGAACGATTATAATGGTATGATTGGGAGTGTGCCGGACAGCATTCTCGATCAAATTGCGCAGCGCGTCTCTCAACAGCGTGGGGGCACCCTGCAGCCCAGCGGCTTGGACCTGACAAACGAACTCCAGCGAATGATTGTTTTCGTAGACCCACGGGGCGAGTTGGGTCACGATTGATGACGATAGCTCGACAAGGTCGATCTCCTCGAACATGCTGTGGTCAACGCTGTCGAGCCGCGCGAGAGCGGTGAGCTGGCCAACGAAACGGACGAGATCATCGACGTCGGCCTCCGCCTGCCTCGCACGAGGATGGTCGATATGCCCGAGTTCCAGCTTCAAAGCCGCAAGCGGCGTTCGGACTTCATGGGCGATCCCAGATGTCAGGATCTTTTGCGACTTCATTAGCTCGCCGACCCGCTTGAAGGCGCGGTTGACCGCGACCGCGAGATGCGCGACTTCCCGCGGCATTTCGTCGAAACCCAAATGCGAACGGGAATCCATTGGGTCGATGCGATCGGCCGCTTCTGCCGCGGCCCGCACCGGACGCAATGCCTGCCGGACGGACAACAAGGTTCCACCGAGGACGAGGATCAGGAGAATGCTCATCGGCACGATCAGGTGTTCTATCACCTCGTTCCAAAGGACATCGGACATGACGTCGGAAGGATCATCGATCGTTGCGATATCGACAAGGAAACGCTGATTTCCAATGAAAAATGCCCTGCCGCCAACAAGCGACAACGGCTTGCCGGGCGTCAAGGATCGCAACCAGAAATCCGGCGGGTTGACATCGGCCGGAAGGAAGCGCTCCTCGCAGGCGGCATCGCAAGACTCGAACAGGAGCGCGCCGCTTGCTTGACGAACACGGGCCACGTAGCCGGTGCTACCCTGACTGTAACGCTGCTGCACATTTTCAGGAATTCGGTATCGAACGCTTGCACCATCGACCACGATCCCAGATGCGAGCCGCTCCGTTTCCTGCTCGACGAACAGTCGAGAAAGCTCCCCTACATTCCAGTAGTAGTCCGAGAAGACGACGGCGAGCTGCAAGAGCATGGCCAGGATCGCGAAGAATGCAATTCGGCGCGCCAGAATGGCTCCGAGCGTCGGGCGGGATCGGCTCAATCGCGTACCTCGCGCATCATATAGCCAACCCCTCTGATTGTTTCGATCGATGAGTAGGTCCCATGACCTTCCAACTTCTTGCGCAAACGGGAGATTGCCAGCTCGACGGCGTTGCTACTTCTTTCAGCGCCAAATTCCGAGAACGTGTGCTCGATCCTTGATTTTGCGACCACCTTGCCACCGTTACGCATCAGAAGCTCGAGCAATCCTTTCTCCGATGGGGCAAGCGCAATCTCTGTGCCGGCGCACATTACCTGTCGTGAAGCGACATCGAATTGAATTGCTGCATATTCCAGCACTGGCATGGAAGTGAGGGGCGCCCGGCGCATGATTGCGCGTATCCGGGCAACCAGTTCGCCATTGTGAAACGGCTTGGCCAGATAGTCGTCGGCGCCTGCATCAAGCCCGACTATCCGCTCGTCGATCGCACCACGCGCCGTCAAAAGAAGCACCGGTGTCTGCATGCCAGCGGCCCGAAGAGACTTCAAGACGTCGATGCCATCTTCGTCAGGCAGACCGAGATCGAGGAGCAGGAGATCGTACTCGCCCTCACGGAGCGCAAGCCGGCCTTCCTGCGCTGTCCCGAAGGCGTCGATCTTCCAACCTTCGTCCCTGATCGCCTCGCAAAGAAGATCGCGAAGCCGGGCGCTGTCCTCGATGAGCAGAACT
Organism: Rhizobium sp. NZLR8; assembly: GCF_019685025.1. Classification (NCBI taxonomy): domain Bacteria; kingdom Pseudomonadati; phylum Pseudomonadota; class Alphaproteobacteria; order Hyphomicrobiales; family Rhizobiaceae; genus Rhizobium; species Rhizobium sp. NZLR8. Next base: position 45,787 of record NZ_JABDVY010000002.1, read on the forward strand.
CTCATGCCTTCTTTCGACCTGTAACCATCGACCAGACGAGATTTTCCCGATGCCGCCAGCTTTCCAAAATAGCAGCGCCGCCATGGATGAAAGCAAGCACTATAATGCTGTTGGCAATCGTGCCGTGCAATCGCTCCAACCATTTTTCGCCCCAGAAGGCATCCAGTGTCGTCATGCAACCAGTCGTGGCAGTTGCCACAAGAAGCACGATCAGCAACAGCATCATCACAGATGCCAGGGGACTGTGGCCGAGATGGCGCTTCTCGTTCCGACCGACAATGCCACGGATTTGATCCATGACCTTACGCGGCGTCGGAAAGAAGTCGCTAAAGAGCGCGTGCTTCGTGCCAACGAAACCCCATTCAAGCGAATGCCGATCGCAGCGGCCACCACGTAGCCCGTAATGCGATGCCAGTATTTGCCCTCTTCCAAAATGAAAAGATTGAGGGTGCTGGCAACGACGATGGTCCAGTGGAATACCCGGACAACCGGATACCAGACCTTGACGCTTTTCGGAGCGACGTCGGAGGGCGATGCGCCCTCCTTCCTTAGCGAGATCACCGTCATCCTCATTCGCCCTTCTGGACAATATCACCGGATACCGGATTGAAATAGACCTCGGCTCGCTTGCCGTCCTTGTCCTTGCCGTAGATTTCATAGCAATTGCCAGTGATTTCAAATGTCTTCACCTTGTAGCCAAGCGTATCGACCTTGGCCTTCATGGCGTCTTCGGACATCCACTTTGATTTCGGCTCCTTGGTGCAACTTGGGCTAGCCGATGCCAATATCGGCGTGGCGGCGATGATTGCGACAGCGGCGATCAGTTTCAACATGATGTTTTTATCCTTTGAGTAACCCGTCCGGGCGACCTCCGATCAATAGAGGTCACTAGCTGTCGGTTTACTGTCAGGACTTTCGAAACGCTCTCGGGGATTGAGATCGGAATCATTTCGTCAATATGTGAAGGCCACATCGGGTACCGCTCATCCAAGTGCTTTCTTAGCCCTACGTCTGGCGTACACGAAGTCCGCAACCAGAATCACCCCGGCGACGGCAAATCCAGAATAGTCCCCTCTTTTCCCGCTGACCGGCTCCTTCGACGCGATATCGTCGGAAATCGTCTGGCCATACTGCGACGCGTGGTTCGTGACCGCGGTTTCGATGCATATGGTCTCCCTGGGGCGGGCGTGGGCATGAAGTCACCCGGATCGAGGACCTGCGAAGTCACTCGGGATCTCGTTCGGGGCGAACTGATCCATCGCGTCCTACGGTTCGCGTATTGCGTTATCGAGGCCACGCAGCAACGGATACAGAAAATAGGAGATCACCGTGCGGTTGCCGACCTTGATTTCCGTGGATACGGTCATGCCGGGAAGCAGCCGCACCGGCACATCTGCGGCATTCAGCCTTGTATCGGCAAGCAGTATCCGGGCCTTGAAGAAGGGGGCTGCCGGCTGGCCGGGGGTGGCGCTCTGTTCCTGTTGGCCGGTGAGGAACGTGTCCTGGCTGATGGTTCTCACCTCGCCCGAGGCGGTGCCGTATTTCTGGAAGGGATAGGCGTCGAGCTTGATACGCGCTTCCTTGCCGACGGCGACACGGCCGATGTCGCGGGTGTTGATCGAGACTTCGGCTTCGAGCGGCACGTTGATCGGCACCAGCGTCACCACCGGTTCGGCCTCGCGCACGACGGAGCCGACCGAGCGTTGCGCCAGGTCGAGCACGACGGCATCGGCGGGTGCGGTCAGCGCCACCATGTTGCGGCGCAGCTCCATCTTTTTCAGTTCCTCGTCAGCCATGTCGCGCTGGCCGCGCAGCTCCACCAGCTGCTCCATTGCAGCGCGGCGGAAATCCTCGATGAAGGCCTGGCGGTCGGCTCGGAGCTTGGCATACGAGTGGGCGGCCTCGTCGGCCCGGCCGCGGACGGCGGTCAGATCGGATTCGACGTCGAGGCGGGCGTCGCGGGAGCCGAGCAGCGTGATCAGCGAGCCGCTCTGTGTGTTATAAAGCCGCTCCCGCGCTGCCTCGATCTGCGAGAGCCCATCGCGCCTTTGGGTCAACACCGCTTCCTGGTTCTTGCTGGCGGTGAGCGACGCCGACTGGCCGGCGATTTGCTGCTCGAAATTCTGCAGCTGCGCCGCGTAGAAGGCCTGTCGCTGGCCGAAGAGCTGCGACTGCAGTATCTGGTCGGGCGTATCTCCCGCCATCTTCGTATAGTCGACGCCGGCAAGCTCGGCCTCGATGCGTCTCACCTGGGCGTCGAGTGCGGAGAATTTCGCCTGCTGCTGGTCGACATCGGCCTGGCTGAAAGTGGCATCGAGGGTCGCCAGCGTCTGCCCGGCATGCACCACCTCGCCGGCCTTCACCTCGATCGTGCGAATGATCGATGTTTCGAGCGGCTGGACGACGATGGTCGGCTGGGTGGTGACGAGCTTGCCGGGCGCAATCACCACCTCGTCGATGGAGGAAACCGAGGCCCAGATGATCGCTGAGGCAAGCAGCGCCGTCACGCAGTAGAGCGTCATGCGCGCCACCCGCGGCGGCGCGCGCTCCTCGAGCTCGACGGCATCGGACTGAAATTCCGCTATTGCCGGCGGCAGCGGCGGCCGGGCAGTCAGTTGCCTTCCCGTGTCTGAGGGGCCCTTGTCTGAGAGGCCTTGGCCTGTGGAGCCTTTGTCTGAAGGAACCGGCAGGTTTTCGCTGGATTTTCTGGCGTGCGCGTTCATGCGACCTGCCTCATTTGTTGGGACCACAGGTGGCGGTAGGTCATGCAGCGCGACACGAGCTGATCGTGCCGGCCGATATCGGCGACCTTGCCGCGATCGATGACGAGAATGGCATCGGCATCGACGAGCGTCGAAAGCCGGTGCGAGACGATGACCACGGTCCGGCCGGCGGCGATGCGGCTGAGGTTGTCGCGGATGATCGCCTCGCTGTCAGGGTCGAGCGCGCTCGTCGCCTCATCGAAGATCAACAGCTTCGGATCGGTGATCAGCGCGCGGGCAATCGCCAGGCGCTGCTTCTGGCCGCCCGACAGGTTGGCGGCGTTTTCTTCCAGCATGGTGTCGAAACCGCGCGGCAGACGCTCGATGAACTCCTCGGCGCCGGCGATGCGGGCGGCTTCCATGATCTCCTCGATGCTGGCATCGGGCTTGGCGGCGGCGATATTCTCGCGAACCGAGCCGCGAAACAGGAAACTATCCTGGAGCACCACGCCGATGCTGGTTCTTAAGTGCACCAGGTCGATCTCGCGGCTGTCATAGCCATCCATGCGCACGAGGCCTTCCTGGCTCTGATAAAGCCCCTGGATGAGCCTTGTGATCGTCGTCTTGCCCGACCCGCTCTTGCCGACCACGCCGAAGACGCAGCCCGCCGGAATGGCGAATGAGACATTGTCGAGCGCAGGCGCACTATCAGGCGCATAGCGGAAGGTGACCCTGTCGAATTCGATGCGGCCCTTCAGATGCGGCCGAACACCTCGCCCGCGGCCCGCCTGCTCCGGCCGCTGGTTCATGATCTCGCCGAGCATGCGCACGGAGAGCGCCACTTCCTGATATTCGTGCACCATGGTGACGATCTGCACCAGCGGTCCGGAGACCCGGCCGGCGAGCATGTTGAAGGCGACCAGCGCACCGATGGTCATCGAGCCGTTAAACACATCGAGCGCGCCGAGGCCGATGATCGCGACACTCATCAGCTTCTCCAGAAGCCCGGTCAGCGACTGGGCGATGGTCGAAATCTTGTCGACCCGGAAACGCACGGAGATCGACTGGGCCGAATAATCGTCCCACACCTTGCGCTGGCGCGGCTCCAGTGCCAGCGATTTGACGGTGCGCATGCCGTGCACGGTTTCCACCAGTAATGCCTGCCGGTCGCCTTCGGCCTGGTAAAGCGCCTGCAACCGGCGCTGGAACGGCCCGACGAGCATCATCACCACGAGGCCGACGAGCGCTGCGAAACCGAGCACCACAAGCGTCAGCTTGACGCTATAGAGAAGCAGGATCGGCACGAAGACGAAGAGCGAAACGCCGTCGAGAAGCGTCAGGAACAGGCGCCCCGTCAGGAATTCGCGGATGCGCCCCGTCTGCTGCATATGCTTGACGAGAACGCCGGCCGAGGCCTGCTCGAAAAGTGCGATCGGCAGGTTGAGCAGATGGCCGAAGGTGCGTGTCGCGACGCGGATGTCGATCCTGTTCGTCGCGTAGAGCAGCAGATAGCGGCGCAGGAAGCTGAAGGTCGCGTCGAAGACGAGCGCGATAGCAATACCGATAGTCAGAACCGTCAGCGTCGCATAGCTCTGGTGCACCAGCACCTTGTCGATGACAAGCTGGAAGAAGATCGGCGTCGTCAGGCCCAGCCCGTAGAGCACGAAGGCAGCGAGCGCGACATCGCGGAAGAAGCTACGCTGCTTGATGATCTCGGGCACGAACCAGCGAAATCCGAAGGGCCGGTCCTCGTCGGACATGCGATAGTTGCGCTTCAGTAGGATCACCGATCCGAGCCAGGCCTTGGCGAACTGCTCTTCGCTGAGCATCATCACTTCGGCGCGTGACGCGAGCGGGTCAAGAACGCGAATTCTCTCCTCCTCACCCTCCCCGACGGCGCCGGCGATGACCACCCAGTTGCCGTTCGTCAGTTCCGCGATCACCGGAAAGGCTTCGCCGAGCTGAAACAGGGATCGCCAGCCGAGCGTCAGATGCCGGGCTCTGAGGCCGGCATCCTTGGCCATGCGCAGCAGCTGCCGCACGGCAACGGGATCGTTGCCGACGGCATAGTCGTGCTGCAATCGCTCAGGCGCGAGATCGACGCCGTGATGACGCGCGACGAGCGCTAGACAGTGCAGGTTGGTATGCAGAAAACCACTCATGGCCCACCCGAAACAATACGAGACCCAGTCACTATTTGTTTTATCAGTTGAAGTTCGGCGAAGCGTTCGAAGCGCCGGGCTGTACCGACTGGATATCGGCAGCCGCCGCAGCTGACATATCGCCGATACGACGGACCGCGCCCGCCTCGACCAACCCGCCGAGCGCCTTTTGCATGAGGTCGACCGCATTGGCGAAGGCATCGACAGGCATGATGATGCGCTGACGGAAGACCGGCTTCGGGTTGTTGTTGGCGTCACGATCGGTTGCCGAAAGCGACATCAGGTCGATGCGCACGATCGTTCCGGTAATGGTGATTTCGCCGATGCCATCTGCATAAAGTTCGTCACTCATTGTTCTCTCCTCTGGTTGGTAATCAAAACGTCTTCACACTAGGCCGTCTTACGCCCATCATGACACTTCTAACTATTTGAATGTGCGAGGATATGTCCGTGCTGCCATGCCGGAAACGGATCGCGGAGGCCGACGGCGGTTTGCGGATCGAAACCCGTCTCCTCGCCGGTCAGGCAATCGCCGAGCGCAGCACGGATCGCTTCCTCGTCGAAGCCGGAACCGATGAAGACGAGCTCCTGGCGGCGATCGCCCCAGACATCGTCCCAATGCCGGTCGATGAGCTGGCGGAACTGCGGAAAGCGCGGCCATTGCACCCGCGGCACCGAGGCCCACCAGTACCCCCTGGTCTCGATGCGGCACTGGGTGCCGGCAATTGACAGAAGGCCGATCTCGTCCGGCCTCGTCGCCAGCCAGAAATGGCCCTTTGCGCGGATGAGGCCCGCCCATTTCCGGTCGAGGAAATCCTTGAGCCTCAGGGGATCGAAGGGCCGGCGACTGCGATAGACGAAGCTTGTTATGCCGTATTCCTCGGTCTCCGGCACATGATCGCCCCAACCGAAAAGTTCCTTGTGCCAGAGCGGATGGCGGGCGGCCTTCGCTTCGCTGAAGAGGCCGGTATCCAGGATCGCGCCAAGCGGCACCTGGCCAAAAACCGCCTCGACGACCTGGGCATCCGGATTGAGCGCCGCGACGACCCGGCGAACCTCGGCAAGGTCGGCGCACGGCACATCGCCTGCTTTGTTGATGATGACGACATCGGAAAATTCGATCTGCTCGACGAGCAGGTCCACGAGCTTGCGCTCATCGTCCCCGTCACGCCTTTCGCCGCGATCGGCAAGGAATTCGGCGCTCTGGTAATCGGTGAGAAGATTGACCGCATCGACGACGCAGACCATCGCGTCGAGACGCGCCACGTCGCAGAGGGCAGCCCCGCTCTCGTCGCGGAAGGAGAAGGTGGCTGCGACCGGCAGCGGCTCGGCAATGCCGGTTCCCTCGATCAGCAGATAGTCGAAACGGCCGGCGGCTGCGAGCCGGCGCACTTCGCTCAGAAGATCGTCGCGCAGGGTGCAGCAGATGCACCCGTTGGTAAGCTCTACCAGCGTCTCGTCGGTGCGCGAGAGGTCTGCACCGCCCTCGCGCACGAGATCCGCATCGATATTGACCTCGCTCATATCGTTGACGATGACAGCAACCCGGCGACCCTCCCGATTACTCAGGACATGATTGAGCACAGTCGTCTTGCCGGCGCCGAGAAACCCGGCGAGAACCGTTACGGGCAATCTGTTGTCTGCACTCATCATCGAAACTCTCACTCTTTACAGCATGCTTGGCCTTGCATCCTCGCGGGCTTTACGCCGCGAGCTGCGGTTTGAACGCTACATCCACATAGTAGTTCGTGCTGTTGTAGCTGGCTGTCGGGAACAACCCGCCCGCCCCGTAGGCATAGACGCCGTTGCTGCCGCCGGGCGCCTTGAGATCGCCGTTCGTCACATCGCTGGCAAAGTAATTGCCGGTCGCCGAGTAATTGCCGTTGCTCGAATAAGAAACGACATAGCTCGTATCCGCCTGGACCGCGATCTGCTGGGTGAGCTGCGCAGTCTGCCAGCCGCTGGCCGTCTCGTTGTTGAAGGTGACGCTGCCGAGCAGCGTGCCCGAGGCGGTCCAGAGATAGCCGCTATGCGGGCCGGTGTTGTCGGCCCCCTTGTAGAAGCGGACGCCGGTGATCCAGCCTGACGTATCGGCCTGGAATTTCATGCCGAGATTGATTTGCTGGTTGTCGTTGATGGAGACGATCGACGGCGTGGCACCGGCGGCAAAGAGGTTCTGCTCCGGCCCTCCCGTCTGGCCGCCGTTGATGGTGAGGGCAACCTGCGCCGACGCCGTGCCGCCCTTGCCGTCTGCTATCGCGTAGCTGAAGCTTGCCGGTCCCGAATAGCCTGCCGTCGGCGTGAAGGTCACCGTCTGGGCCTGGGCATCGTAGGCGACCGAGCCGTTGACCCCGCCGCTGACGCCGGTGATGACAAGCGGATCGCCATCGGCATCGGCGTCGTTTGCCAGGAGCACGGAGGCCTGGATGGTGATCGGCGTGCCGGTATTGGTCGAGAAGCCGCTGTCATTGGCGGCGACCGGAACCGCATTCTGCGCGCCGCCCTGCTGATAGAGCACGTCGACCCAATAATTGCTGGCATTGTAGGAAGCGGTCGGGAACAGGTTGCCCGAGCCATAGGCATAAAGGCCGTTGCCGCCGCTCGCCGCACTCGACGGCGCCGTCAGCGCACCGTTCGTATGATCCGTCGTGAAGTAGTTCGCCGTTGCGGAATAGAAGCCGTTCGAATGGTAGCTCGCCACATAGGTGGCGCCGGCCGTCACATTGATCGGCTGGATGAAGGAAACCGTCTGCCAGCCGCTCGCCGTCTCGTTGATGAAGGTCGCCTGAGCCAGAAGCTGGCCGCTCGCTGTCCAGAGCGAGCCGGCATGCGTGCCGGTATCCTGGGCGCTCCTGTAATAGGTGAGCCCGGTGATCTGGCCGCTGGCGGAAGCGATGAACTTGACGCCGAGTTCGACCGAGTTGGCGTCATTGGCAGCGGTAACGCCCGACGTGTCGGCGCCGGTGAACAGGCTTGCGGTCGTGCCGCCGCCAGGCTGCGAATTGACCGCGAGGCTCACAGTGGCCGACGACGTGCCGCCATATCCATCCGAGATCGAATAGGAGAAGCTTGCTGAACCCGTATAGCCAGAGTTCGGCGTGAAGATCACCGTTTTGGTCTGGCTGTTGAACGACACGGTTCCGTTGACCGCACCATTCGCGCCGGTGATGCTAAGCGGATCGCCATCGGCGTCATGGTCGTTTGCAAGCAGGCTGGCTGCGGCAATCGAAAGTGCGGTGTTGGAATAGGTCGTGTAGCCATTGTCATTGGCGGCGACCGGCACCGCATTGGTTGTCTGGTTGAAGACGACATCCACCCAGTAGTTCGACGACTGGTAGCTGGAAGTCGGGAAATCCGTGCCATTGCCGAAGACGCCGTTACTGCCGGCAAGCGCCGTCAGCGCGCCGTTGGTATGCGCTGAGGTGAAATAGTCTGATGTCGCCACATAGGAGCCTGTCGTGTGGTAGGAGGCGACATAGGTTGTGCCGGCTGCGATATGCACCGGCTTGGTGAATGTCGCGGTCTGCCAGCCGCTCACCGATCCGCTGTCGGCGAAAGTGACGGTCGCGACCAGCGTGCCGTCGGCCGTCCAGAGGGAGCCGGTATGGGCGCCGGTATCGCCGGCCGCCTTGTAGTAGCGGATGCCGGAAATCATGCCGCTGGACGAAGCGACGAACCTCATCCCGAGTTCCAGCGACTGACCGTCGTTGAAGCTTGCGCCCGTCGGCCCTTCGCTTGAGGTAAACAGTGCTTCCCCGGCAGGGCCCTGGTTTACGGTGAGGCTGACGTTGCCCTGATCCGTGCCGCCGCGCCCGTCCGACAGCGTATAGGTGAAGCTTGCAGGCCCCGAATAATTGTTGGTCGGCGTGAAGATGACGGCGCCGTTCTGCTTGTTGAGCGTCACCGTGCCGTTGACGGCATTGCCGACGGCCGAAATCGTCATCGCATCGCCATTCGGATCCGTATCGTTTCCGATGAGCGAGGCGATCGAGATGACGACGCTGTCGTTGCGGGTGATGGTCAGCCCCGTATCGTCGGTCACAACCGGGGCGCTGTTGGGCCCGGCATCGAAGACTACGTCGACCCAGTAATTGGTGCCGGTGCCGGGGCTTTGGCCGGGGAACGTGCCGGCAGTGGTGCCGTAGGCGAAGACGCCGCCGCCATCGACGGCCTTCACCGCGCCGCTGGCATAGGTGCCGCCGGTGAAATAATTGTTTGTCAGCGAGAAGAAACCGCCGCTGTGATAGGAGGCCACGTAGGTCGTGCCGGCGGCAATCTGGATCGGCGAAGAGAACATCACCGTCTGCCAGCCGGAGAGCGGTTCGTCGACGGACACGCCTGATGCCAGCAGCGTTCCGTTGGCGCTCCAGAGGCTGACGACATGGTCGCCGATATTGGAGAAGCCCTTGTAGAAGCGGATGCCCTCCACGGAGCCTGCTGTCGTCGTCTGGAAGCGCAGGCCGAGCTCGACGGAATCGCGATCGATCGCCACTTCGACCGCCGGCTTTTCCGCAAGCGTCCAGAGGCCTGTCGTTCCCGGCAAGGTGACGGTGACCTGCTTGCCGGCCGATGACGCCTCCATATTGACGCTGTCGTCGACGGCCCGTGACATGATCGTGTAGGTTCCGCTCGCCTGGACGACCCAGTTATAGCTCCAGCTCTCGCGGCCGGTGGCCTTGAACCAGTGCTGGCCGCCATCGGTCGAGACTTCCACGCCGGCAATGATGCCGCCGCCGAAATCCTGCGCCGTGCCCGTGATCGTCACATGTTGCCCTTCGAGGAAGCTTGCGCCGACGATCGGCGACGTGACCGACGAGGTGGGCTTCAGCGTGTCGGTCGATTGTGTCGCAAGGATCAGGCTCGCATCCAGCGTCGTCGGCTGAATGCCCATGTCCGCGAACATGTTGACCATCGCCTGTTGCACATTGCGATCGGTTGACGTCGCCGCGCCCTGATGGTTGTCACTCAGCCCCCAGGACCAGAAGACTGTGCCGGCGCCGAAGACCAGCGCGCCGCTTGCCGCCCGATACATGGTCAGGCTGTGGGTCGCCACCGCATCGCCGACCGTCGTGCCGTAATCGCGCAGATAGGTGCTTACCGAGACCGAGGAGAGTGACAGGTCGATCAGCCCATCCGGACGGAAGCCGTTCTCGACATCGGAATCCCATTCGTAGCCGAGCAGGTTCTGCACGAGATTGTAGCTCTCGCCCTGCTGCAGCTCAGCAACATCGGTGTTGCGCCAGAAGCGCAGGTTCGAATAGTCGTAGGGAATGGAGATCGTATCGGAGCGGTAGCTGTCCACCTGGAACATCGTGCCCGTCAGCGAATTCTCCGGCTCCTGTCCCGCATCGGCATAACGCGGATCGCGCCAGGTGCCGGTGCCGACATTGCTCGGATCCGTGCTCGTGCCCCAGGTTTCCTTGTAGCAGACCATGGTGCGGTAGGCCTGGCCGCTGCCGTCGATGCTGCTTTCCCAGCGGACCTTCCAGTAGCACTCGTTGCCGCTCCAGAAGGCGAGGTTGACGCCGGCATCGCGCGCCGCCTCGACATTGGCGCGCTGTTCGGCAGACCAGTATTCGTCATGCCCGACGGAGAGATAGGCGTCGTGGTTGAGCAGCAGGCTGCCGCTACGCGCTGCATCGACGCCCGAAATATAAGATACGTCATAGCCGTTCTGCTCCAGCCACGAGATGGCAGAGGATTCGGCGCCGAAGATGTAGTCGTGCGAACCGCCGATCGGGCTCGTATTGGTAATGATCGGTCTGTTATAGCTGACCGCCGAGGCCCGGCCGATGGCCTGCAGGCCGCAGCTGCAGTTCGGTGGCAGGTAGCCGATCATGCTTGCGGGATCGACGGGCACTTCGCCATAGTAGAGGCTGGCGCCGCCCCAGGCATTATAGGCCTGCCATGTCGTGTCGGACGTCTGGAAGACGATATTGCTGGTGGAGGCGTCGTCGCGCACAACGAAAGGAATGATGCTGGCGTCTGCGGTGCCGTCCTCGCGCACCAGCTTGGCGAAATAGACGCCGGAGACCGCGTCCGTCGGAATCTGCCAGCTCGCCGAGACCGACCAGTTGCCGCAGTCGATGAGGCCGAGTGACATATCGACGATCGGATGCGGCTGGATCTGCGCCGTGGTCAGCGATTGCTCGATCGAGTCGACCTTGCGCGCCCCGGCCCCGCCATAATAGCCCATGCGGTAGATATCGATGCGGTAATGGGTGGAATCGGTGGCGATCTTGAAATCGACCGTCTGGCCGATATTCGTGCTGATTTCGGTGGCGAAGCCCTGAATGGTGCCGCCGCCGTCACCCTCCAGACCCCACTCGCTGATCGGGTTGCCCTGCTTCAGGTTTTCGAGCGCGATCTTGTTGGGCGTCGCCGCAGCCGAAGCTGCCGGTATCGATGCCATCAGTGCCGTCGGGGCCGCGGTCGTCTCAGCAGAAACGTCCTGGCTCGGCTCCACCGAGATGGATGCTATCGAGGCCTGAAGGCGCAACGAAGCCGTGCCGAGACTGCTGGAAGAACTGACCGGCGCCGCCGTTTTGGCGCTGCCGGTATCGGCATCGCTGGTAACACCCGTAAGCGCGGGAGCAGCAGGCAGTGTCGCAGCCTCCTCGGCCGGATCCGGGCCAAGCACAGTGCGTTGCAATGTCGAGGAAGGCGTCTGGAAGACCGTCGCAGCCGACGCCGTCTTCGTGGACGTATCCTGCGCGCCGCCATCGGCAGCAGGCGCAGGCATCGCCGTCGACGACGCAGGGGACGATTGCATGTCGCCTGATGATATCAGGAAAGATGTGACCGTGCCGGTGAAGGAGGATTGGACGGTTGCGCTGCCCTGATTGGCAAAGCTTAGGGAGCCATCGGTACTTCTCGACGATACGACCGTCGCGGATGCAAGTACTGCGCTCCAGGCGGAGGATGCACGAAAGATACTCAACGCTCCACCAAATGTACTCAGGTACTCACGATTACTCACATGAATTCTCCGCATCAGCGGCGTCCCCTTCCGCATCGGCCGGCTCTTCGCCCGCTGTAGCATGACGTTCATTCTGGCACCTTTGCTAAGGGAACGTACGACAGCAATCCGGGGTATGAGGGAGGTACCCCCCTACGCCCATAGGATGATCCTCACCGCACGCCGGCCGACAAGCTTCAAAGCTGCCCACCGTTCTGCCAAGTGGCCGACGCTGGTTGAAAGGAATTCTGATTCCGTATCATTCTGCTGGTCCGGCTGGTCGAGGTGGTCAACTCGAGCGTTGTCCTGCGCCCCGTGCTACCAGGCCGGAAACGGATCTTCGAGGGTGGCCCAGCCGCGCGGATCGGCGCTGGCGAGGCATCCGTCCAGCGCGGTCCGTACACCTGTCTCGTCCATACCAACGCCGATAAAAACCAATTCCTGCCGGCGGTCGCCCCAAGCGCTGTCCCACCGGCTCTCAAGGTGCTGACGAAACTGCTGATGGCCTGGCCAATCCTGCCGGGGCACGGCTGCCCACCAAAGCCCCATGGGCTCGCAGCGCCGTTGCACGCCAGCGGCCGACATCAGGCCAACGTGACGCGGGCGCGTGGCAAGCCAGAAATGGCCTTTGGCGCGGATCACCCCCGGCCACGGCTCGTCCAGGAATGCTCGAAACCGCTTGGGGTCGAAGGGGCGCCTCGTGCGATAGACAAAGCTCGAGACCCCGTACTCCTCCGTCTCCGGAACATGCTTATCAGGGCTGTACAGTTCCTTGTGCCACAACGGGTGCGCTGCCGCCTTTGCTTCATCAAAGAGGCCCGTATTGAGGAGGGTTGCGAGCGAAACCTCACCGAAATCCGTCTCCACCTGGCGTGCGTCCGGGTTGAGTGCAGAAATGATCTTGCGAACTTCCGCGCGGATCCCTTCGGTCGCCTCCGAGATCTTGTTGATCACGACGACATCGGCAAACTCGATCTGATCCACCAGCAGATCGATGAGTGTGCGCCGGTCCTCACCGTCGCGCTGCAGGCCGCGGTCGGCAAGCAGATCGGCACTGCTGTAGTCGGCTAACAGGTTTGCAGCGTCGACCACGGTGACCATTGTGTCGAGCCTGGCAAAATCGGCGAGCGAGACGCCGTTCTCGTCGCGGAAGGAAAAGGTTGCCGCGATGGGGAGCGGCTCGGCAATGCCGGTACCTTCTATCAACAGATAGTCGTATCGCCGGTCTTCGGCCAGCCGTCGTACTTCCGTCAGGAGATCGTTGCGCAGGGTGCAGCATATGCAGCCATTGCTGAGCTCGATCAATGTCTCCGTCGTATGCGACAGGTTGCAGCCGCCGTCTCGAATGAGACTGGCGTCTATGTTCACTTCGCTCATATCGTTGACGATGACGGCGACCCGCAGGCCCTGACGGTTATTCAGGACGTGGCTGAGGAGCGTCGTCTTACCAGCGCCGAGGAAGCCGGCCAGCACGGTTACCGGGAGCCGCTCGATCCTGTTCATCGGCATTCCTCGAATGTGGGGTCGGAGCGCCTCTCGCCGCGACCAGCATTTGCGTCGTATCAGAGCATGATGCCGAAAAGTGTGAGCGGTTTTCTTATGACATCATGCTCTAACTCTTTAAATTAGAACAGGATTCAGATTTTAGGCCAACCGGGCCTAAAATCATCCTGTTCTACCCTCATTCGAAATCGGTCCGTAACCTTGTCCTTTCTTCACCCGGCGAGCTGCGGCCGGAAGACAACGTCGGCATAGTAATTCGATGAATCGAAGGAGTTGGTCGGGAAGAGACCTGTGGTGGCGGAGCCGCCATACGCATAGACACCGTTGCCACCGGCGACCGCGCTTGTTTGGGCCGTCAACGGACCGTTGGTGACGGCAGTGGCGAAGAAGGCATCCGTTGCCACGTAGCCTCCGGTGGTGTGGTAGGACGCGACATAGTTGGTATTGGCGGCGATGGTAACGGGCGTTGTGAAGTTCACCGTCTGCCAACCGCTCCCTGTGGTGCTGGCGAAGGTGGCGGTGGCGAGCTTGGTGCCCGTCGTGGTCCACAGGTCGACGACGTTCTGGCCGTTGTCGTTGGCGCTGCGATAGAACTTGATGCCGGTAACGTCACCGGCAACGTTCGACTGGAACTTGACGCCAAGCTCGAGCTGCTGACCATCGTTGAGGTTCGTCTGGGTCGGCGTGCTGGAGGCGGAGAACAGGCTGTAGGTCGTTGCCGTCGCCGACACGGCGACATTGAAGCTCTCGTTGGCGGCAAGGCCGCCAAGATCTGTCGCCGTCACCTTGACGCCATAGGTGCCCGATGCCGTCGGTGTGCCGGAAAAAGTCCGCGTCGTGGCATTGAAGCTCAGCCAGGCGGGCAGCGCCGTGCCATCGGCAGCCGTTGCCGAGTAGGTCAGCGTCTCGCCGCTGTCGACATCGGTGAAGGTCGTCGTCGGCAGCACGAAGGAGAAGGCCGAGCCCACGGTCGCATTCTGGGCGACGGTCTGGACGGCCAGCACCGGCGCATCGTTGGCGCCATGGATGGTGACGGTAAGACTTGCCGTGGCCGTCGCGCCGGCGGTATCGCGCATCGTATAGCTGAAGACATCGCTCAGCGTGTTGGTCGACTGGCGCAGCCCCTGGACGGCGGTATTGCTCTCGTTGACGGCATAACTATAGGCGCCCGATGCACTGAGCACGAGACTGCCATAGGTGCCGCTCAGTGCCGTGCCGAGCGTGCCTGATGTCGCACCAAAGATCACTGCCGTGACGGTCTTGGTGTCACCGGCATCCGGATCGGTGTCGTTGGTCAGCACGTTGCCGCTCGCAACCACGCCGCCAGAACCGTTGGCCACCCCGCCCTTCTCGGTCGCATTACCCACATCGGCAACTGCCGTCGGTGTCGTGTTCGAGCTCGGCGTCGTGAACATCACATCGACCCAATAGTTCGTCGACTGGAAGGTGCTCGTCGGATACAGGCTGGCGCTGCCATAGGTGTATACGCCGTTGCCGCTGGCTGGCGCCGTCAGCGGTCCGCTCGTCACATTGGCGATGAAGTAGTCGGTGGTTGTCGAGTAATTGCCGGTATTGGTGTGATAGGATGCCGTGTAGGTCTGCCCGGGCGTCAGGCTCACTGGGCTGGTAAAATAGGCAGTCTGCCAGCCGCTGGCGGTCTCGTTTGTGAAGGTGAGGGTCGCAACCCGCGTACCCGTGCTCGACCACAGTGAGCCTGTATGCGTACCGGTGTCCAGGCTGCCCTTGTAGAAACGAATACCGGTGACGGTGCCTGCCACGGAGGTCTGGAATTTGACACCGAGCTCGACGGCTGACGTATCGTCGGTATTGACGACCGCCGGCGTCGCCGCGCCAAAGAGAGAGGTAAAACTTGCCCCGGTCACGGTGACCGTGCGTCCTGTCGAGGGTGTTTCAAGGTTGATGTTATCGTCGACGGCCCGCGACCGAATCGTGTAGCTGCCCGCGACCTGCGGCGACCAAGTATAAGTCCAGTTCTCATCGCCTGTCGCCGGATGCCAGCTCGCGCCATTGTCGGTCGAAACCTCGACACTGGCGATGACACCGCCGCCCGTATCGGTGGCGGTACCTGTAATCGTGACTGTGGAGCCAACCGTCGCCGCTGACGGCCCCGTGATAACGGAAGTCGGTGCAACATGGTCCGTAGAACCGGTTGCGGCGGCGAGCCCGGATTGCAGTGTCCCAGGCTGAATACCCATGTCGGCCAGCAAATTCACCATTGCCTGCTGCACGCGGGGATCGGTTGCGGTCGCCTCGTTATCGTGATTGTCGCTCAGGCCCCATGTCCAGTAGACTGTGCCGGCCCCGAACACCAGTGCACCGCTCGGCGCACGATAGAGCGTCAGATTGTGGGTCGCGGTCGCATTGCCGGTCGTGTTTCCGTAGTCGAGCAAGTAAGAGCTGACCGGAAGCGTCGTCGACGACAGCTTGACGAGGCCGGCCGGATCGAAGCCGTTATCAGGCGCTTCGTCCCATTCGTAACCAAGATAGTTTTTGGTGAGCGTTGCCGTCTGGCCAGGCTGGAGATTGGCGACGCTCGTATTGCGCCAGAAGCGCAGATTGGCGTCGTCATATCCGACCGTGATCGCGCCGAGATTGCTACCGACATCGTCGACCTTGAATAATTGACCCGTTAGCGAGTTCTCAGGATTGCCGCCGCCGATAGCAGGTGGGCTGAGGCGTGGGTCGCGGAAGGTGCCGGTCCATTGGTCGGAAGGGTCGAGGCTGGTACCGGGCGGTCCCCATGTCTCCTTGTAGGAGATCAGGGTGCGATAAGGCGTTCCGTCGGCGCTGTAGGCATTGCCCCAACGCGTGCGCCAGTAGACCTCGTTACCGCTCCAGAACATCAGATTGACGCCCGCATCGCGTGCGGCTTCGACATTGGTCCTCTGCTGTCCCGACCAGTATTCGTCGTGCCCGGCATCGATATAAGTCTTGTGATTGAGCAACAGGCTGCCATAACGGTCGGCGTCGACACCCGACATGTACGAAACATCGTAGCCGTTCTGCTCCAGCCAGGAGATGCCCGCATATTCGGCGCCGAACAGGTAATCCTGCGGACCGGCATAGGTGCCGACGCCGCCGCGGGTCGCAATCGGCCTGTTGTAGCTGACCGCATAGGCACGACCCGCCCCCTGCCCCGTCGCCGGACCGTTGCCGCCGTAGAAGTTTGCACCACCCCAGCCGTTGTATGCCTGCCAGGTCTCGTCGGCGGTCTGGAAAACGATGTCGCTGTGGCTGGCATCGTCGCGCACGATGAACGGGATCTGATTTTCGCCGGAGGTGCCATCCTGGCGCACGAGCTTGGCGATATAGACGCCCGAGACGGCATCATCAGGTACCGCCCACGAGGCGGAGACTGCCCAGTTGCCGGCATCGACCGTGCCGGTCGTAGCATTGCGCAACGGATTGGGCTGGGTCTGCAATCCGGTGTGCTGCATGGTCGCAACCTTGCGCGCGCCCATGCCGCCATAATAGCCGAGCCGGTATATATCGATCCGGTAGTTGGTGGAATTGGTGTTGATCTTGAAGCTGACGGTCTTGCCGTTGTCGACGCTGATGTCAGTCGCAAACCCCTCGATGTTGGTGCTGCCGGCACCGTCGATGCCCCACTCGCTTTCCGGATTACCCTGCTTCTGGTTTTCCAGCACGATCGCGTTGCTGGCCGTCGCCGCAGCGGCCGCCAGATTTTGCGTCGTCAACGAGCGCTGCGCAGAAGGTTGAGGCGGCGTCGTCACCGAGCCGGAAAGGACGCCGACACCTTTCGTGGTGGTGCCCTTTCCGGTCTCTCCGCCGCCTGGCAATGATCCGTTCAGGGCCGTTGATTCTGTCCAATTTGCGGTTCCGCGCCAGCCCGAGAGAGGAGACAGGCTACGATCGAGAAGCGGGTCGCTGACCGAGGCTCCGATGGCCTTCTTGATCGACTCCACATAGTCCGGTCCTTCGGTCAGCCTTGTTCCCGGCAACTGACCATCTTGCTGAAGCAAGGCGCCGCCATGGGCCCAATCGAGAATCCGTGTGGGGGACGTATAGTAGCCGCACCCGCACACACCAAAGGGCATGCCAAACGCCAGCGCATTTGCTCCAGCATGCTGCCCGGTCGTCTGCGCCGTTGGCGTCGATTCCAGAATGACGACTTTGCCCGAGTGTGCACGCTCGCTAGCGACGGTGGCAGAACCGTGGCTCGACGCTGTCGGTGAAGGGCTTTGCGGCAGATACGGCGCCAAAGGATCGTCGCCTATGAGGTTCATCCCAGCGTAGGTGCGTAAAAGGGGTGATGCCGCCCCGAATGCAACTCCGTTCGCGTTCCCCTCGAAATGGGCAAAATCCGGCATATGAACTGACAATACGGACGCGGCTCTATCACCGCTTCGCTCTCCGATTTCGCGATTGATTGCGAAAGCGTCAGGCAAGGGCGGCGCTACGAGGCTGTCGTCGGCCCGACCGTCAGCGTCGCCGTTCACGCCCGCGCTCTGCCCAACCTCATGCTCGTTGAGCGCCGCGTCCTTATGGGGATCGCCGACGAGGGGGGCCTGCTTGTTTCCATCCGCCGTTTGCACCTCTGCCGCGAGTTGAGCATCGTCCCCGTGCTTTCCGGCAGGCTTGCGCGGCCTTTCCTTTCCGCCGACAGTCAACCATCGGGGAACCAACGAATCCAGCAGGAGTGAGCGCGAAGTCCACCGGCGAGCGTTGCGATACATGGCAGGTACCTCTCGCGAGATTGTCAGGGTCGAATCTATGAGGATCGCTTAAAGGCGAAGCTCTGAAGTATAGTCGAAATTAGCAGAGTATATCCTACGCCTTTCGCTCTACCGGCGGCATCCTTTGGGCAAGCGGCCGTGTTGCATCGCCCACGCTACGTATCAGATGCCTGAGGACAGAGATTCGCCGTTTCCTGGGCAAGGCTCGAAGCCGCAGAGGTGGCGAAGCGGCGGGGCATCGTGCGGTAAAATCGGCGATCCGGAGCATAAAGACGCTGCCGGAGGGGTTGCGCTTTACCGAAGCGAGCGCGCCTATTTCTGCGTGCAGAACCTATTGATTTTCTGTGACGACGTCTGTGTGGCGCACCGACGATATATGTTTCTACCCAATTTAGTCTCCGCACCCTCCCCACCTCATCAATATTGATGTGGCAAAGCAGGCGACCTCCACCTTCCTCAAGGCTTCGCCAGACTGCACACTGGCGAAGCAGCTTCGGAATTGGCTTCCGGCGTTCGAGCAGAGTTCAAGGTATCGTATCAGCGTCCGTGTAAGAATGTTTTGCAGGCGAGACATATACATGAATCTATCGCACCGCGCCCCTAGCGTGTTCTTTCGCGCGACGTTTGTCGTCAGCGCACTCGTCTTTCTCGCCGGGGCTGTGTCGCCCGCTGTTGCCGACAGCGCCCCCTTGGCTCCACAAACGAGAATCCGCCTGACGATCGTCCAATGGATCCAGTCCAAAGGCCAGTTTGAGCGATGGGATGGGATTGGAGGCGACTATACGGTTTCGGATGCAGGTACGGTCTCCCTACCCTTTCTGGGGGCGCTGTCGGTTGGAAATCTGGACAATGCGAGCCTCACCAACGAGATTGCCAAGCGCCTTCAGGCGAAGATGGGTCTGGCCCAGGCACCTGCAGTGACCATCGATATCCTCGACTATCCGTCCATTTACGTCGTCGGAGACGTGGTGGCGCCGGGAGAATACAAGTTTCGCTCCGGCCTCAGCGTCCTGCAATCCCTGGCCATGAGCGGCGGCCCGTTGCGGGCTGCGGCACAGCAGCAATCGCAGACGATCAGGCTTGCCGGCGATTTGCAGGAAATCGACCATTCGCTGCTGCGCGGTTCGGCAAAGCTCGCGCGGCTGCAAGCGGAGATGGCCGACGCGAAGGAGATCGCCTTCGATCCGCCGCCCGCTGCCGATCGGCAATATGCCGAGAGTATCGACCAGGAGGAGCGGGTCATTTTTCAGGCCCGTGCAAACGCGCTGGACAAGCAGTCGGTGGCGCTCGTCGAATTGCGCAATCTCTTGACGGCGGAAATCGATACACTGGAAGAAAAGCTGAAAGGTTCGGATGACAATATCCAGTCGGTCGAAGAGCAACTGACGAGCGTGAAGACGCTGGTCCAGAAGGGGCTTACGATCACCTCACGCCAGATGGATCTGGAACGATTGCTCACCACCTATCGCTCCGACCGGCTCGACCTCGTGACTGCCATCATGCGGGGCCGCCAGGCGATCAACGAGACGACGCGCAATCTCGAGGGACTTTCCGACACTCGCCGCAGCGAGGTCGCTTCCGAGGTGCAGGCGGAAAAAGCCAATCTCGATCAGCTCAAATTGAAGCGCGACACCACGCAACAACTGCTTCTCGAAGAATTTTCGAACGGCGCCAACGTGAATGACCGCCGTGAAGAACTCCCTCTGACGTTCGTCGTGAACCGGCGGGACAAGGGACAAGTCAATCAATTCCAGGCCTCCGAAACGACCGAGCTAGCGCCGGGCGACGTGATCAGGGTAACCCGAGGCCGCATCGCCGATGCGCCGTCCGAAGACGCCGCTGCCCCGCCTGTTCAGACCGAGGCGCATGTCAGTCAGGTAAGCCGGTGATACGCGAAAAGCATGTGCTGCAATCGAGCCTGCGGCGGGCCGTTGAACGCCAGCACGGGATAAACGGCTCGAACAGGATGATTTTAGGCCTGATCGGCCTAAAGTCTGAATCCTGTTTCAAATTAAGGGTTAGAGCATGATGTCGTCCGAAAACCGCGCACACTTTTCGGCATCATGCTCTAGGGGCTTCCGATGACTTTGCGCATCACCCCACCCACCAGCCAGACCTACACTCAGATCCTCAAGTCGACGATGCTGATGGGCGGCGCTTCGCTCGTGAATGTCGCACTCAGCATTATCAGAAACAAGGCGATGGCCGTTCTGCTCGGGCCGGAAGGCATCGGGCTTATGGGCCTTTATAGCTCGATCGTCGATATCGCGCAGTCTATCGCGGGTCTGGGCGTTGGCGGCAGTGGCGTGCGTCAGGTCGCGGAGGCTGCCGGCACCGGCGACGCAGCGAGGATTGCCCAGTCGGCGACCGTACTGAGACGTATATCGGTGGTGCTGGCGCTGCTTGGCGCGCTTCTTCTGGCCGCTTTGGCATATCCTGTCTCAGGTTTCACCTTTGGTGATTACCAGCACGTCGGCGGCATTGTGCTGCTGTCGCTCGCCGTTTTCTTCCGGCTGGTATCTGCGGGGCAGAGTGCATTGATCCAAGGCATGCGCGGCATTGCGGATCTTGCTCGCATCAACGTGCTTGCCGGGCTCTTCGGTACAGCCGTGAGTATCCCGCTGATCTACCTGTTCGGGATCCAGGCGATCGCACCGTCGCTCGTGGTAATTGCAGCTGCCTCCATCCTTCCGACCTGGTGGTACAGCCGGCGGATCTTCCCGAATCCCTCGCCCATGTCGACGCGCCAGTTCAGCGGGGAGGTGTCGGCGCTGCTCCGGCTCGGTTTCGTCTTCATGGCAAGCGGACTTCTGACCTTTGGTGCGGCCTATGCCATCCGCATCATCGTGCTGAAGGAGGGCGGCGTCATGGCGGCGGGATTGTATCAAGCAGCTTGGGGCCTCGGCGGTCTTTACGCCGGTTTCATCCTGCAGGCCATGGGAACGGATTTCTATCCGCGCCTGACCGCAACGATCGACAATAATGCCGAATGCAATCGGCTGGTCAATGAACAGGCCGAAATCAGCATGCTGCTCGCTGGCCCCGGCCTGCTCGGCACGCTGACGCTCGCGCCGCTCATGATGAGCCTGTTCTATTCGGCGGAATTTCACGGGGCAGTCGAGCTTCTGCGCTGGATCTGCCTTGGAATGATGCTGCGGATTATTTCCTGGCCGATGGGTTTCATCGTCGTGGCGAAGCGTACCCAGGCGATTTTCTTCTGGACGGAAGTTGCGGCGGCAGTCGTGCACGTGGGGCTTGCCTGGCTCTTCGTATCGCTGCTCGGTACGCAAGGAGCCGGCATGGCGTTTTTTGGCCTCTATGTCTGGCACAGCATCCTGATCTATGGGATCGTGCGGAAGCTGACCGGTTTTCGCTGGTCCGCCGCCAATCGCAGACACGCGCTGCTTTTCTTGCCCGCATCGGCAGTGGTTTTCCTGACGTTCTCAATTATGCCGCTATGGCCGGCGACGGTGATTGGCTTCGTCGCCGTCGTTCTCTGCGGGCTCTATTCGCTGCGCATGCTGATCGACCTGCTTCCGCCGGAGTCCGTGCCAGCAACCATCCGCGGATGGCTCACGAAATCGGCATAACGAACAATGCGCGCATCCGGAGACACGCGCATTGTTCGGTATGCCGATTGTTGCGTCAGGCAAATTGCGGGTTCAGGCGACAGCGACATCCATGGCACGTTGCACGCTGGCGGCTCCGATGATCGCTTCCGCAAGGGCTGCGCGAAGTGCCTCAACAACCCGGTCCACGTCAGACACCGTCATCTGGGCATAAAGCGGCAGGATGATCGTTTGCTGCTGCGCAGATACGCCCCGCGTCAGGCTCGTGGCAGCGCGGTGGGAACTCTCATCGGAATAGGCTCCCTCCAGATGAATGTTCATCACACCACGCCGGGTCGAGATACCCTGATCGAGCAGGGTTTGCATGACGGCCCGCTGGTCGGCCGTATCGGGCAATCTCACACAGAAGCTCTGCCAGTTGCTGCGAGCCCAGCGCGGCTCGACCGGCAAAGATAGCCCGGCAATCGTCGACAGCTGTTCGCAATATTGCTCGGCAAGCAGCCTGCGCTGGGCAACCAACTCCGGCAGCCGCCGCAACTGCTCGCGTCCGACGGCAGCCTGAAGATCGGTCATCCGGTAATTGTAACCCAACTCGTCATAGTCTTCGAAGATGACCTGTTTCGAGCCGTGACGAACGGCATCGGTGACGCTCATGCCATGCTGGCGCCAGAGCCGGAACTTCCGGTCATATTCGGGATTGGCCGTGGTCAACATGCCGCCATCTCCCGTCGTGACGACCTTCCGGGGGTGGAACGAGAAGCAGGCAATGTCGCCATGCGCTTTGCCGATCTTTTCCCAACGTCCATCCCACAGGATTTCGCTTCCCGTCGCACAGGCGGCATCCTCGATGACCGGTATCTGATGGCGCTTGCCGACCTCGACGATGGCGCGGAGATCGCAAGGCATGCCGAGTTGATGCACGCAGAGAATTGCCTTGGTGCGGGGTGTGATCGCTCTTTCGATCAGACTGGCTTCGATGTTGTAACCATCTTCTTCGATATCGACGAAAACAGGCACTGCATCGCAGTATCGAACCGCGTTTGCGGTCGCGATGAAAGAATGGCTGACCGTGACGACTTCATCGCCGGCGGATACGCCGACCGCCTTCAGCGCCAGATGCAACGCGGTCGTGCAATTGGACATGGCGCAGGCATGCACGGCGCCCACAAAGGCAGCGAATTCACGCTCGAAAGCCGCGACTTCCGGCCCCTGCGTCACCCATCCCGACAGAATAACGCGGCGCGCAGCCTCAGCCTCTTCCTCGCCGAGGACGGGTTTGGCGACCGGAATTGTGGCCGGAATTGTGGATTGAGATGAACTCATGCTGCCTGCCCCCCTGCATCGGTCTGCTTTTGCCACCAGGCAACAAGATCACGAAGCCCTTGCTCCATAGAGATCTCCGCCTTGAAGCCGAGGAGCCGCTCGGCCTTGCTGATATCGGCGAGCCGACGGGTCACGCCGTTGACCGTGCGGGCTTCCTTGTGCTGCGGTTCGAGTGAGGAACCCATAATGTCGCTTAGCATTTTCGCGAGTTCCAGCAGGCTTATTTCCTTGCCGCTGGCGACGTTGAACACCTCGTCCGTGACATCGCTTTTCGCGGCCAGAATGTTTGCGCGGGCGATGTCGCGGGCATCGACGAAGTCCATCGTCTGGCTACCGTCCCCGTAGATGAGGGGCGGCATTCCGGCCACTAGACGTTCCATCCAACGGATCAGAACTTCCGTATAGGCGCCGTAGACGTCCATGCGCGGGCCGTAGACGTTGAAATAGCGGAGCGCGACATAGCGCAGGCCATACATCTCCGCAAAGCTGCGCATCAGCCCCTCGTTGAATGTCTTCGCCGCGCCGTAGATCGTCCGGTTATTGTAGGGATGATGCTCTTCGGTCGTTGGAAAGCTCTCGGCCAGCCCCAGCACGGAAGCCGAGGAAGCAGCAACCACCTTCGAGACACCTGCCTTGACGGCAGATTCGAGAACGTTGAACGTGCCCTCTGCAAGGACATCGAAAGCCAGTCGTGGCTCTTCCGCGCATTGCGTGATGCGGATTGCGGCCTGATGAAAGACGATGTCGACGCCTTCGAAGATTTTGGCCAGAAGCGCCCTGTCGCGGATATCTCCCTCGATGATGTTGACGGACCCGCTGGCTATTGCCGTGCTGAGATTGTCCCGGCGTCCGCGCACGAAGTTGTCGAGGATGATGATCTCACGCGGTTTTTCCAATGCGACGAGATCGGCAATATGCGACCCGATCAGGCCGGCTCCGCCGGTAATGAGCACCCGTTGATTTCTCATGATCTTCCCTCACGCGACATGTTCGTCATCGGATCATTATCCGAACGCCAACGTATGAATTTCGCAGGTACACCTGCGACAACTGAGAACGGCTCGACGTCTGAAACGACAACTGCCCCCGCTCCAACGATCGCTCCCTTCCCGATGGTCACACCGGGTAGAATGGTCGCATTCGTCCCGATATCGGCCTCTGCACAGATGCGTACCGGCTTGATTTCAAGATCCGTGCGAATGATCGGCACATCCATCGGCAGTGCCGTGTGGGTCGAGCCAAGCACCTTGGCGCCAGGTCCCCACCCGACAGAATCCTCGATCACCAGATCGCGAGCGTCGAAATAAGCCATCGGCCCGATCCAGACATTGTCGCCGATCACGCAAGTACCGTCAAAGCGTCCCTGGATATAGGCCTGGGCGCCAATGAACACGCCATCGCCGATTTCGAAAGTTTCCGGATGTTTGAAACCGGCACCGCCTGCAACCTGCAATCCTGTGCCGCAGTTCCGCGCAATGGCTTGCCAGATGGCTTTTCGCATCAGCGTATCGATGACACCGTCACCGACCGCGAAACGACCGTAGAGCTCAATCAGGCCAGCGCGCCCATAAGATTGCCTGAGTTCTTCGGCCAACCCAGCTTGGTAGGCAGGGTCCGCCGGCCTTTCATGACGGCCATGGACCGCCTGCACGACCCGGGCCTCGTCGGCACGACTAGCTGACATAGGCGTACTCCAGCGCGGCGGCCACCTGATCGACGTGCCGCGCCGGCATCTCGGGATAGATCGGCAGCGACAGGACCTCCCGTGCGGCGACTTCCGAGATTGGGAAATCGCCGGGTCGGTAACCAAGGTCGGCATGGGCCTTCTGCAGATGAACGGGAATCGGATAGTGCAACCCGGACTGAATGCCCTCCGCGCTCAATACGCGCTGAAGCTCATCGCGATCGCGACTTCTGATGGCATAGACGTGATAGACGTGGCGCCGGTCGGTGATTTCGACAGGCGTCCTCAAATTCGCCGAACCGCCAAGCAGCAACGAGTAGCGGCGTCCATGGGCGCGCCGCGCTTCGGTCCAGGCTTCGAGATGCCGGAGCTTGATGCGCAGGATCGCACCCTGAATGGCATCCATGCGGTAGTTGAAGCCCTTCAGCAGATGGTGATAGCGCTGTTCCTGACCCCAGTCGCGCAACATGCGCATCGTTTTGGCCTGATCGTCGCTGTTCGTGACGACGATACCCCCCTCGCCGCAGGCCCCGAGATTTTTGCCGGGATAGAAGCTGAAACAGCCGGATGCGCCGATGCTGCCGGCACGCGCGCCTTTGTATTGCGCTCCGTGCGCCTGGCAGGCATCCTCGATCACCGGTATCCGGTAGTGGTCAGCAATCGCCCTGATCGCGTCCATATCGGCCATCTGACCATAGAGATGGACGGGAACAATGGCCTTGGTTCTGGGTGTGATCTTTGCCTCGAGCTGAGCTGGATCCATCGTGAGCGTCACGGGCTCGACATCGACGAATACTGGTCGTGCACCTGCGTAGCAGATCGCCGATACGGTCGCGACGAAGGTAAATGGCACGGTGATGACTTCATCGCCGGGGCCGACGCCTGCCGCAAGAAGCGACAGATGCAGGGCACTCGTCCCGGTATTGACGGCTATCGCATGTTTGACATCGCAATAGTCCGCGAATTCCTGCTCGAGGCGGGCGACCTCCTCGCCCAGTATGTATTGCCCCGAGGCAAGCACGCCGAGCACGGCGGCGTCAATTTCGCTCTTGATCGATTGATATTGTGCTTTGAGGTCCAGGAACGGGATCATGCGATGCGCCTCGCCTCTTCAAGCTCGATGATGCGACCGCGCTGGGCAAGCGACCGGCTTGCGGCTTCAAGGATGCGGACGACGCGCAGCCCGGCCTGGCCATCAGTGATGGGCCGCGAATTGTGCTCGATGCAATCGACGAACTGATCCAGTTCGCGTTTCAACGCTTCGGTCATATCGAGCTTGGGCGCCCACATGTCGCCGCTGCGGTAACCGACCATCATCTGATGCACCTTCTCGCCATACGCGTCGGAATTCGGGCACATGGTGATGCCCTTGTCATAGACCTTGATCTTTTCACTGGGCTCCAGATCGTCATAAACGATCATCTTGTTGCTGCCGCCGATCAGCGTGCGGCGGACCTTGACAGGGGCTAGCCAATTGACGTGGATGTGCGCGATGAGCTTGCTCTCGAAGAAGAGCGTCAGATAGGCGATGTTCTCCGGCTCGCCGAGTACATGGCTCATGCCCGTCGCAGAAACAGCCACCGGCCTTTCCTGCAGGACATGGTCCAGGATGGACAGGTCGTGCACCGCGAGATCCCAGATGACGCTGACATCGTGCTGGAAGAGCCCCAGATTGACCCGGACGGAGTCATAATAATACATGTCGCCGAGGCCGCTTTCGACGAGTTCGCGCATCTTGCGGACGGCGCCGGTGTGGACGAAGGTATGATCCACGGCCAGCACCAGGCGTCTGCGCGCGGCTTCCTCGACCATCCGCGCGGCTTCCTCCGTCGTCGATGCCATCGGCTTTTCGACGAAGACATGTTTTCCGGCCATCATAGCCTGCATTGCGAGCTTGAAATGGGTCGAGACCGGCGTTGCGATGGCGATTGCATCCACCCTCGGATCGCGCAGAACTTCCTCGAAATTGTCAGTGATCGTTACTGCGGGATACCGGCTTTTAACAGCCGCCAACCGTTCGACGTTCAGATCACAAACTGAAAGGAGGTTCGCGCCGGCCGCTTCCGAGATGTTACGAACCAGGTTCGGACCCCAATACCCATACCCAATAACAGCAATGCCGATCATCGCATTCCTCCCAACTCTTGCATGTTGACTGACCGGTCATGAACGCGACCGGTGATCCTCGCCGGAACGCCGGCAACAATGGTGCCGTCAGGCACATCCTTCGTTACAACCGCGCCCGCGCCGACTTGTGCGGCCTCTCCGATGGTCACGCCAGGCAGAATGGTGGCGTTGCTGCCGATCGACGCGTGGCGCTTGACCAGAGTGGGGATGACAACCCAGTCAGCCTCCGTCTGCAGACTGCCGTCCGAATTGACGGCGCGCGGGTAAGTATCATTGGTGAACATGACCCCGTGACCGATAAAAACGCCGTCCTCCAGCGTCACGCCTTCACACAGGAAGGAATGGCTGGAGATCTTGCAGTCTTTTCCGACGAGGACGTTTTTCTGGATTTCAACGAAGGTGCCGATGCGCGTTCCCGCGCCGATCGTGCAGCCGTAGAGATTGACAAGATCCCGATGGTGGATAACGCAGCCGTCACCCAGGTTGACGTTCGATGCAATCATCCCAACTCGCCCCCTACTCCTCAACAAACCCTGACTTGGGTGAAACCGGCAATCGCAAGAATGCATCCAAGGTTTCGTTTCGTCAGAGCAAATATTTCTTCCGCTTCAAAAAGAATTGTTTTCTTCCTTTTAGTAAAGAAACAAAACGTGGAAGCTCATCCACCTAAAGGCGTATCTGCTTACGAAATTTGATGACGATCGCATGCGAACGTCTATGGCCATCGATCATCAGCAGCGACAGGTCACGCAACGATCGATCCTGATCCTCCACGTCGAAGACGGGCATAGTTTACATGGGTTTAGCGAGTTAAATTGAATATGTGTAGCAACCCCATGGATCGACATACAAATGAACTAGACTCAGATTGATCAGTTTTAGAGATTCAACCATTTGTATCTTTCCATGGAACCTATGTGCTGAGGTAACCACTATTAATTAGTTTAACATCCCCGAAACTGTGGTATTAAATTAGCACTTTTGCTAATTAAACTCCCATATTTGCAGAGGAGTTTGATATTCGACTTTGAAGTACCGCGTAAAAAAGGCTGGGAGGATGGGGCGTTGGATACAATAAATATAAGCCACAGGCAGGAATCCGTATCTCTTCCGATAGAGATAGAAGATGGCTCGACGGCGTTTACCCGACCGTCAAAGTCAAAGCACTCACTAGTCATTCTTGACAGGAGGGAACTTGATCGGCACTGCCTTGCGCAATGCATGGCCGCCCACACGGCGGATTTCGTGATTCTGGCGTTCGGATCGATTGAAGAGTGGAAGCAAAAGCGCGAAGAATATCCTCCGCTTTCGGCAATCCTCTTGAACGTCGGTGGCAAGACGGTCGACGACCCTGTCGTTTCGGAGCAGATCAAGAGCCTTTCGTCGGAATTCGTGTCGACACCGGTCATCATATTGTCTGATAGTGACGATTTCGCTCAAATCGTCAGGGCGATCGACTACGGAGCCAAGGGTTATATTCCTGCCTCCGTCAGCATTAGCGTGTGCATGGAGCTGATTGCGCTATCGGTAGCAGGAGGACTCTTCGTGCCCGCAAGCGCCCTGTTCGCCATGCGTCACTTGCTGCAGTCGAACAACCCGACAGCGCACCCGCTGGCCGGGATATTCACGGACCGCCAGGCCGAAGTCGTCGCGGCACTGCGGCGCGGAAAGGCGAACAAGATCATTGCCTATGAGCTCAACCTGCGAGAAAGCACCGTCAAGGTACACGTTCGCAACATCATGAAAAAGGTCAAGGCAACCAACAGGACGGAAGTCGTGTTCAAGCTTAACGACTTGTTCCAGAGTGGAATTCCGGCACTAGCGTGAACAATACGTAGTGATGATACTAGGGCTTGGACAAATCTTTTCTTGCAACCACATTCTTGCTCAAATCACCCCCGGTGGCGCGAATGCGTCACCGGGTCTTCTTATACCAAGGCGATCTATTACGCTTCCCGCGATTTTGGCATGAGTAGCAATCGGGCGCTCAACCACGGCCTGTTTTTACCATACTTGCGGATGAACTGACCCGGCCCGATCCTGCCCATTCACGCCGCAACTCTTCGCCGCACAGAATTCAAGGCATACCAGCATTTTGGCCCGATCGTTTGCTTGCAGATCAACTTGATCCAGGGCAACGAATTTCGCACCTCAGGAGAAACCTCCAGTGCAAAACGCTGAATAGCCACGGCCGTCGCAACGTCGAAGTTGTTGAATGCAATACCAGCCTGTCGAAGCGCCTGTTTTCCGAGATCTCTGGCAAGAAAGCGTCGCAACATCTCATCTTTCCTGAGGCTATCGGCCGCTTGGTTAAACAGGATATCAAAAGCCATTTTTCTTTGTAGAAGGTCGGAGAGGATATTTTCCCCATAGTATTGCAGCGACATATTCGAAGCATGCTGGCGATAGACTGCTTGGTCGTCATTGATGTAGCCAACGCCGGCATGTGATGCGAGTCGCAGCCACATTTCCATATCGCCGGCATGCGGCAGTTCCTTGCGATAGCCGCCGACCTGCTTTTGCAGCGCCGTCCTCACAACAGCTGTCGGCGTTGGAACGAGATTGCGCGCTCCACTCAACCGCATGAATTGCCGACCGGACAAGACCTGCATGGGGTGCACGTTATTGTCGCCGAGAGGATCCGCGCGCTTGCTCGTAGTACCATCTGGCTCAGCTATGAGCGCGTTCCCGAACACCAACCCCACATCCGGATACTTGCGCATCAGCTCCGCCGAGCGGTCCAGCGCGCCCGGCAGAAGATAATCATCCGCAGAAAGAAGCAGGAATAAGTCACCGCCTGCCCAATCGATCCCTTCATTGTAGGTAGCGATGTGCCGCATGTTTGCAGTGTGCCGCCGATAAGTGACCCGCGTGTCGCGGGATGCCAGGGCCATCCCGACTTCCGGCGTATTGTCTGGCGAGCAGTCATCTATAATGAGCACGCGCACATCGACGCCCGCCTGCGAAAGGACGCTTTCAACGCATTCCTGCAAGAAATGGGAATAATTATAGCAGGGGACTACGACATCAACACGTTGCAAACTTCTTCCTCCGTAAGCACTGCGTCACTCCTGGTTTGACAAATCTTTCGGACGCGGCATCGTTTCTTTGTTATGCGTAATTTGTTTTCCGATTATTCTCGCATGCGTTGAGAATGTTTTCGCCTGGCTGATTTCACGCGAGGCCAGACAGTTGCCAACAAGGCGGACCGGGCAAGAAGACGGGATATTGCCGGCTCGGCAAGACTTTGGGTGTTCATATTTTGGCGCCGAGATAAGAGGTGGGGGAAAGCCTTGACAGCGCATATTGGCCGACCAGCTTTGCCACCGTGCGGCGCCTGAGGGGAAAGCCGAAATCCTGCCAGATGCGCCAGCGGTCCCGAGCCGGGAGAGACTTGAACCAGTGATATGGCTGGTCGGTGAACGCGAGGGTCTTGCTGCCTGCAGGAACAGGTTCTCCCATTCGCTTGTAGTCGGCTTCCCAAGTCGTCCGGTAGCATACCGTCGCGGTCGGTTCATGAGAGAGCGACAGCCGAGAGCTTCGGATCGAGCTCCAATAGACGGAATCTCCGACTGGATAGAGTTCCCTCGGCATGTGAGCCCAGCGCGCAATGATCGGCAGGGACGGTCGCGTGAGAAATAAGCAGTTCGTATCCACGTGCGTGCGACCGTCGCTCTTTGAGTCGTCGAACATGTAGGTGCCGTCCGCACGGTGCATCGAACGTCTCGATGTGCAAACCGCAGCACCGGTACGGCGGTGAAGCTCAAGCAAGCGCTGGATGTGGTCGGATCTGTACCAGTTGTCCGCATCGAGAAACGCCACCGCGTCATAGCCCTGGGCAAAGGCGCTGAGGCTGCCGATCACGCGAGCCATGTTGCCGGCGTCGCCGTGAGCATTCGGCAGAATGAAATGTTTTGCGCGCCAGCCACCGACGATAGCGTTCGGAAACCCGTCGGCAACAAAAACATGGTCGCATGCAACGGTTTGGTCGAGAACGCTCGCCCGGCATTGCTCAAGGAGCTCGTTAGGCTCCTTGTAGTATGGCGTAACAACGGCAACGCGCATGCCTCATTTCCTCATTGTTGTTTTTGCAGCGATTTGCACGTCCGACGGTTGCCGCTCATTTTGCAAACCGCGATTTGGGGCTCGGTCTATTGAAGAAACCGAGCCTTGATTTTCGCTTGCCGTTTCTGTTCACGTTCCCAGGGGCGCAGCTTGCGCAACAGGAAGGCCGACGGCCGGAGTAGGCAGATAGGTGTAAGCCGTTCGCGAGGACCGGACGCCAGGCACGCTCTTGGCTCCGCCAGAAAGCTTCCACTCGAAATACGCGATCGTTTTCTCGAGCCCCTCACGCAGGTTCACCGTCGGCTGCCAGCCCAGGTCCTGCTTTGCCCGGCTGATGTCGGGCTTGCGCTGTGTGGGATCGTCAATCGGCAGAGGATTGTAAACGATGCTTGATTTCGATCCGGTCATCTCGATGACCATTTCGGCCAGTTCCCGGACCTGGAATTCTCCTGGGTTGCCGAGATTGATCGGACCCGTGACGCCGGCCGGCGTACCCATCAGGCGGATGAAGCCCTCGATCAGATCGTCTACATAGCAGAAGGAGCGCGTCTGCGTGCCCTTGCCGAAGATGGTGATCGGCTCGTTTTGAAGCGCCTGAACGATGAAATTGGAGACGACGCGGCCGTCGTTGGTCTGCATACGCGGCCCATAAGTATTGAAGATCCGCGCCACGCGGATTTCCACACCGTATTGGCGATGATAGTCGAAGAATAATGTTTCGGCACACCGCTTGCCTTCGTCATAACATGCCCGCGGGCCTATCGGATTGACGCTGCCTCGATACTCCTCGGGTTGAGGGTGCACGGCCGGATCGCCATAAACTTCGCTGGTGGAGGCCTGGAAGATCTTCGCCTTGGTGCGTTTTGCCAAGCCGAGCATGTTGATGGCCCCGTGCACATTGGTCTTCACCGTTTGCACGGGGTCGTGCTGATAGTGGACCGGAGATGCCGGGCAGGCGAGGTTGTAGATCTCGTCGACCTCCACATACAGCGGGAAGGTAATGTCGTGGCGAAGAATCTCAAAGCGCGGGTCGTCGAGAAGGTGCAGCACGTTGTCGCGCGAACCGGTGTAGTAATTGTCCACGCAGAGGACGTCATTGCCCTCTCGCAAAAGCCTTTCGCACAGGAATGATCCCAGAAACCCGGTGCCGCCGGTAACCATAATTCTCTTGTGTCCGTGCATTGGTGTGCTCCGTTGTTGATGGTTGCCTCGTGGAAGTGGTCAGCAGGCTCCCCTGCGCTTGAAGACCGCGGGGATTGTGCCGAGAAGAATTTGGCAGTCGAACCACAGGGACCGGTTGTCGATGTAGAACTCGTCGAGTTGCTGCTGCAGCTCGATGTCCGCATCGCTTCGTTCAGAAATTTGCCAAAGGCCCGTGAGCCCCGGCGTGACGGAACGGCGCTTGTCCCGAAATTCGCCGTCCATCGCCGAAAGGTGATACTCCGGGAACGGGCGTGGTCCCACAAAGGCCATCTCGCCCGCAATGATGTTTGCCAATTGCGGGAGCTCGTCGATGCTCGATGAGCGCAGCATATGTCCTATAATCGGAAGGACGCGCGGATCGTCCTTGAGCTTGAAGTGGCTCAACCACTCGGCGCGCATGGCAGGGTTGTCTCGGAATAGTGCTTCGAGGCGCTTTTCCGCGTCTTGGTACATCGTCCTCAGTTTCAGGACGTGCACCGGCCTGCCGGACCGTCCTTCCCTGGCATGCCGAAAGAAGACCGGGCCTGGATCGATGGCATAGATTGCGGCCGCTGCCATCGCGATGAATGGCGCGACCACGATCGTTGCAGGGACGGCGATTGCGAGATCGAGGATCCGGCGAACCGGATCCGAGTTGATCGAACTCCCACCGGTGGTGAGGCGAATACCGATCTCTCCGCCGATATCCGCAGGTCGCAATCCACTTACCTTAAGGCTCGGCGTGTCGGACAGCAAAATGATTTCGGCGAACTTCCGACGCATCGCCGGCAAGTCGGACACAAGCGAGCCTGTGTCGCCGGCAATTACCGCAATGGATGGCCCGCCACCCGGCAATGCCTCCAAAGTATCGGAGGAAGAGGGCTCCGGCCTGATGCCATACTGCCAGTGGTCGTTGAAATGTGCCACGAGCGCGGGAGCAAGGTTGCGCCCCCCTATGACAACCGCGCGCTCCCCCCAAATTCCAAGTCTCCAGCACAGGCCACGTGCAAGCCAATGCACAAATGGCTGAACAATCAGCCCGAGACCGAGGAACACAATAATGGCAAGCAGCAGTCGTTCCCCCTCCGGCAGGACAATCGCTGCGAATGCCGCCAGGACAGCCACCTTGACGGCAGCCATAGTGCGCCGCCGCAGATGTTCGTGGTCATGCAGCCGATATCCAGGATAGAGGCCGGCCGATGCGTAAAGAACAATCGCAGCCAGTGCGGCGATCGTGAACGCACGCTCCACGAGCGTGCCCTCCGAACCACTGGGAAGAAAGAACAGGAGAACGAAATAGGCAGTCAGATAGCTGGCAATGTCGCCGGCGACCAGGAAGGACGACGTTGCAAGCCGAGGAAGCTGGCGCCCTAGTGCGACGGGCATATTCAGTCCAGCCGGCGCAAAGGCATCGGCAGTCCTGGCTGCTATGGGCGGCACGGACCCTGCCGGAATCGCCCGCGATGTCATGTCATTTGGTGTGGATGCCTTCGACGGACCCGGTGTCATAGCTGACGGCACAAATATGGACATGACGCTTTTACCCCTCTACTGCATTTGTCCCGACGCGCCCGATTCAGAAATGGCGTCTTCGATCGGAAACTTCCGAAGTCCCAGTCTCTGGAATGCTGACAGTGAGATGAAGGTCGGCACGACGAGCGCATAGCGCCGCCACAGCCGCCGCGGCTCGCACAGAAGACGAAACGCCCATTCGAAGCCGCTTCTTTGAATGAACCTCGGAGCCTGCCGCTTGAGGCCGGCGTGGAAATCGAACGCAGCTCCGACACCGATGAGCATCGATGCTTCCAGACGATCGCGCATGCGCGCCATCCAGAGTTCCTGTTTGGGACTGCTCAGCCCGACCCAGATGATATCGGCGCCCGACCGGTTGAGCCGGTCAGCAATATCCGTTTCCTCCCGCGTCGACAGTTTGCGAAAAGGCGGTGCATAGGAGCCGACGATCCGCGCTTGCGGATATTTTGCGAGAAGGCGCGCCTGCAGTTGTTCGAGCGTTTCGGCCGTTGCGCCATAAAGGAAATGGCGCAAGCCCTTGGCGCTGCCGGCATCGAAAACGGATAGCATGAGATCTGGTCCATAGACCCTGTCGCTTTCGGCATGACCAGCATGTCTCAGCGCCCAAACAAGCGGCATGCCGTCGGGGGTTACGAGGAACGCCCGGTTATGGATCGACCGGAGCTCGGGATCATCCTGACATCGGACGATGCCGTGTGCGTCGCGAACGCATACATATTCCTTCCTGCCGTCTTCGACCGCTTTTTGAATAAATCCCGTCGCGCTTTTGAGATTGACTGCCGAGACGCGAACACCAAGGACATTCGTCCATCCTAAAGAGCCCCCTGGATGAAGAACTGAAGTTGGGCTGCTGCCTACTGATTGTTTTCTCATGACCTACGCTTTCGCGACTGAAACTGTCATCAGAATATCCCGGCAGGTCGATTGCCTCCATACTTGCCGCTCCAGCTATTGGACGTAGAAGAGACTTCACGTTTACGTCTTACGCCGGGATGGCGTACGATATTCGAAGTAAGTCTACGTACCCCATGGCTTGCCATGTTGCTCTTTTTGATGACCGAAGAGCTGCAGAAGATATTCGCTCGCGCGAACAAAGCCGGGGAGGATCGTGTTCTATCGCCAGAATCGGAATGAACTCGCCGGCGACATTGAAGGTTCGACCGAAATCTCATCTCAAGGGTCTGGTAAAGGCCTTGCTAGAGAAGAGCCTGCGCGTACGAGCTGGCAATGCCATCATCTTTGATGTGCGGATCGAACATGCCCGGCAAATGCCGACGCTGGTTGACAGGAGCCAGCAGATCTTCGAGGCGATCTGGCTTCGCCTGACCCTCAAAAGGCCTTCGCCTTGACGCGATTGATCATTCGACGGATCGGCAGATCCCGGCGAACATTATCGCCGCAGAACACCGCTCGTCGCGGGGCGCGCGCCTTTTGTTACTCGGGCGGCGCGGCCACGCTCCCGGTGTCCGCCCCAGCCTTCTGAAGATCGCCTAGACTGCCAAATTCTCCCGAACGCATGATCCTCGGATCTATTCGGAAGCTCTTGTCGTTCAAGTTGCCGCTGTAGCGGTTGCGCGCGAATTGCACAAATCCAAGCCCAAGATCGGGAGCGTTGACGTACGCGACAATGCCGCTGTCACTGTCAACCGATACAACGTTCTCCTCAATACGATTGGGGCGTGCCCACGGTGGACGCCAACCCCTGCCGGTACCGTCATCAACGCGAAAAGCAGCGCCCGATCCGTTCGTGATGACGTTTCCCGCCACCAGGTTGCTCCAACCGCCATTGATACCGATCGCCGCGACGTTGCCCGAGAGCGTATTTCCCTCGATGCGCAGCCCGCTCGCCTTCCCATCCGTATAGATCGCCCAGCTGATAGGGGACGGCCATTCACCGGTATTTTCATATCCGGGAGGCCAGAACGTCCCATCGGCCCTGTTCATGAGATGACCGGTGCCGGTCACGAGATTGGAGCGGATGGTGCTGTTCAGAGGGTCGGCCTGCTCGCCCATCATCTTGATGGCACCGCCATCTGCCGTCTGCTGATTGGCGTTATGGATCACGTTGTGCTCGATGACAGCGTTATAGACGGCGTCATTGGAACCCCACAGCGAACCGCCGGCGATTCCGAACTGCGCCGTGTTTTCGATCAGATTGTCGGCGATCCTGACATTGTCAGCCGCCTGAAACCATATTCCGGCGGTTTCAATGTAAACCTTTCCGATGTCATGGATATGGTTTGAAAGGATCCTGGCGCCGTTCGACTTGCCGAAGGTGCCATAATTTGTGCCGACGTAGATCCCGTTGCCAGCCACATCCGCAATCACATTGGCGGCAATCAACGCATCCTTGCTTTCCGTCACATGGATCCCGACGCCGACATTCTCGATGCTGTTGCCGACAATCTTGACGCCATCAGCGTGTTCGATCCGAATGGCGCCAAATCCTCTGGTTTCCGTATAGAACTTGCCGCTGCCTTCGGGAGCTCCATCTCTAAACTCGAACCCTGATACAACCATCCCGCTGGCCCCATCCAACTTGAAGAATGTCGGCAGGATGCCAGCAACGACGACGGAATTGGGCAACGACTGATCGACAGGGATATAATGAAGCTCGCCCGCGACAAGGTCGTACCACCACTCTCCGGGAGCATCGAGCAAGGTCTTGGCTCCGGCAAGGAAATAGCGGCTGCCTTCTGCGGTAAAGAAATAGCCTGTGCCTTTCGTATGGACA
The DNA here is from genome assembly GCF_019685025.1 of Rhizobium sp. NZLR8. Classification (NCBI taxonomy): domain Bacteria; kingdom Pseudomonadati; phylum Pseudomonadota; class Alphaproteobacteria; order Hyphomicrobiales; family Rhizobiaceae; genus Rhizobium; species Rhizobium sp. NZLR8. Next base: position 82,047 of record NZ_JABDVY010000002.1, read on the forward strand.
GTCCGGCCGGCGTCATCGATGGATACAACGGGGAGCGTATCATTGCCCCACTGGCTTCCGGGTTGATACCCCCCAACGATGTCCACGACCAGTCCACTTGTATCACCCACTGCCGGAAGATCGCCGGCATGGAAACAAAAGCCCGTGTTTCCTTCCGACGCGTCGACGGTAGGCTGGCACTTTGCGGCAAACAACCATCCCTTGCGTGGATCGCCATCAGCGGGGGCGTTGGGGAATCGAGCTCTGGTTTGGCGTATCCCATCGACGAAAAGGTCACCGACCCCTTCATCCGGCGGCAACTTCAGCGGCGCCGTCCAGCGACCATCGGCTTGCTGCGCGAAGTCGCGCACGCGCGGCCCCCCATGCAAAATCGGCGCTTCATTGCATCTTGCCGTCAGGATCAAGCCCGTATCGCGGGCATCAAAGACGATCGGCTGAGTAAGGTAGTAATCGCCTTTACCCAGCGCGATGGTGTTGGTGCCGCCCTTCTCACGGGCAGCATCACGGGCTCTTTCAATGCTGGCGAAAGGGCCGTCGCCACCCTGCTGAGTTGCGGTCGGAAGGAGGCCACTCCAGGTGTCTTTGCCATCGGGAGAAACGTAAAATATCGTCCGCACCCCGGTGCTGCTGCTCAATTCGTCGCTTAAAGAAGTCCCCTTCAACTTGGCTGACAAAGTCGCGGAAGCTTCCGCGCAAGTCGCCTCCCTGACGAGCACCTGCAGGCGCTCGGGCCCATCTATCTCTGTCCCAACTGGCGCCGGATTGCCGGGCTGGGGAAAGAGCATGACAGGCAAAATGCTCAGGATCCGTCCAAAACGCCGCCTCATGATGTCTGCAACCCGCTCGTAAGGCCATGCGCGGGCGCCTGCCAAGCTGGCGAACGGCTGGTCGAAACGACGGGCGCGTATAGCGAAAACATGATGATGGCTGTGGTAAACAGGATGAAGATGGCGTCATTCTGAACGAAAAAAATACTCTCGGTCAGATTCATCACCGGAATCATGATCGTAAGGACATTGAGCCAGAGCCACCCGTACTGCGGATCATGACAGTGAAGGAACGCGCCCTGGCGAATTGCGTAGGGAAGCATCAGAGCGAACGGAATCATTCCAATGATGCCAAAGCTCAACAGGATATCGCGGTATCCATTATGCGCGTGGGGCGCCGGCCATCCGATTTTTAACCAGATGTGCGTCGCTTCAGGGTTCGCGACTGTCCAGAAAGCCTGGTAACCGTAGCCAAGCAACCAACGATCGGATATTTCGCGGTCAACCAGCTCCCACAATGGCACCCGACCCGTCAAAGTCGCGTCCTTGCCGAGCGCTACAAGGGCCGGAACCAGGAATTCGTGCAGCGAAATCAGAATGCCGACAGACAGCTGAACGAAAAACAGGACGATGACGACGCGGCCAATGCTGCTGCTTCTTTGCAGGAGGGAATAAAAGCCGATCAGGCAATACGCCACTGACGTTGCAATGATCGCGGTCATCGATCCGGAGCTTGCAAGGCAGATCACACCCGCCGCCAACAAGATGAACGCGGTTCGCCGCAGACCGAGCGTGCCGTCGATCAGCACCGCCGTCGCCACCAAGATCATCAGAGCCGCGTACCAGCCCAGGACGTTCTTGTGAATGAAGACGCCCCGCATAGCACCGTCCGGCATACTGGCGAGGCTTGGTGACACCACGGAGATAACCACACTCAGGCCGATACAGGCTCCAAGCGTCACAAATAGCAGGAACAGCAGCTGCCTTGGCGTGAAACGTATCGCCAGGACATAGGAAAGAAGCATGCAAAACAAAAGGCCGATTGCGCGCCTCAAGGTCGTTGGCGGTGATATTGACCACAGGGCAGACAAAAACGGCAAGACGAGCATCAGGGGAAGAATCAGATTTCGTCTGAGCGCCGTTAGAAACTGCGGAAAATTGCGTATCAGGATCACGATTGTAAATGCATAAACAGGAAAGCAAGGAAGACGCAGTATAGATTTGGCAGATTCGCTGAGCGTTCCGTCCGCATCAGCCAGGATAAGTGGCAGAAGAGCGCCTGCCTGAAGAAAAAGGGATATGCCGGCGCCCCAGCATTCTATGGCCCGCCAACTGATGGTTGGTCCGCTGGCAGTTCTGAGGCTATCTACTCTCATTATCCGTCCCGACTGACTTGAACAGACAAGCGGCTGTTGATCGCGGCAGATCAAAAAAACAGGTGTCGGCCTTTGTGGCTGCGCTGCTCTCAAGCAATCATCCGGCCACATCCCCGGTCAACCTGTTCTAGTGAAGGGCGGGCTACGCCTAATGCACCTTCGCTCCACCCAAAGACGATGTTGCGCCTAAGCTTTCAGCCGGCATTTACCCAAAAGGTGGGTCTTCATGCCTGCGAATTGCCCTTAAGAGCAGATGTTGCGCTTGTCCGTTCACCGGTACCGTGGCGATGAATGTCTCGTGAAGCGTGGTGGGTAAGCCGCGGTTCCACTGCAATGAGGCAACAATTCTGACAGAGGCTATCTCTGCAGTCGAAGCCTGGAAGGTTAGGATTACTATGTTTCTGCGTCATGATCCTAGTTCTCTATGCAACACGACCGGCGCTCTGCTCGTCGTGGCATTGTCAGCGGCGATCTCATCGGCTCTGCGCGAGATGCTGTTCGGCCGACATGGTATTTTGAATATCACCATCACCGAGGCTCCAAGCCTCGATGGCTACCTAAAGGTCGACCTCTCAAGCAACTTTGCGCTGCTGCACAGCAGCGCATCGCGGCAACCCGCCTGAGCGCGCGCCATGGAGCGGCCGGCCCTCAGTGTCCTCATCAATAATTACAACTACGCTCGCTTCGTTGGGCGGGCGATAGACAGCGTGTTGAGCCAGGACGCGCGCAACGTCGAGATAATCGTCGTCGATGACGGCTCTACCGACCAGTCGCGGTCTGTTCTGGAAGTGTATGACAACCGAGTAAAGGTGATCTTCCAGGAGAACGCAGGACAGGCGGCTGCGATCAATACCGCTGTGAGATCAAGCACGGGCGAGATCCTCTGTTTTCTGGATGCTGACGACTGGTGGGCGCCGAGCAAGCTGTCGGCGACGGCTGCAGCGTTCCGCGCAAACCCGCAAGCATCGCTCGTCTATCACCGACTGCAGCCAACGCTTGTCGATGGCACGCCGACTTCCAAGCCGATCCCTCGAACCCTGTGTTCGGGCGCTTTGTCGCCGCTACTCACCAGATCGGCTGGCTGGTGGCCTTTTCCGATGACGTCAGCCGTCGCGGTACGGCGTAGCGCATGGAATGCTGCCGGCAGCATTCCCGAACAATTCCGCATATCGGCCGACGCCTGGCTCGTGGGGATCTATCCGTTTCTGGGGGACGTCATTGCCATGCCGGATCCGCTTGGATTCTACCGCATCCACAATAACAACTGGTATCGCTCGACCGAGGATGCCACCACGCTAAGGAGGCGGATGACGCACTGGCAGCGTACCGTTGAAGCGACGAACCTGTTTCTCTCAACCCATCAACTGCCGGCAAGACTACGTCTGACGGATCACCATCCCTATCGCATCGCGTCGGCAAAGCTGCAGGGAGCCGATACACGCACCCGGTTCAGGCTTGCCGTCGAAGGCCTCTTCTTTGCCGGCGAACCGAACCTGCTCCGACGGACGCGCGATAGTTTGCGCTCTGCGCGCGGCCTGTCACGGCTCGGCCTGGACGTCGGCTTGTCGGAGGCAGCGAAATGAAGGCGCTGCTATTGGTTTCCGAACTGGAAGACTATACCATCTCCTTCGCCAGCGGCGTTGCCCAACACCTGAACGTTGTGCTTGCCGTGCCTCGCCGGCGCTATGCACATCTCGCCTCTTCTTTCGATCCGGCTGTCGATCTGCACCTTCTGGACTGGCCGAGACACCGTTCTCTCTCCAATCCCTGGTTTCTCTACCAGCTTACGCGTCTGATCCGGCGGGAACAGCCAAACCTCATCCATCTCCTCAGCAATTCTACGCTTTGGCTGAACCTTGCCGTGCCGTTCTGGCGCCCGATCCCGCTTGTGACGACCGTTCATGACGTGGAAATCCATCCCGGCGATTCCGATACGCGTACGCTGCCCGACTGGGCCCCCGAATTGATGGTGAAACAATCCGGACATGTTGTCGTCCACGGCGAGGGACTGAAGCGGCTTGTCCTCGATCGATATTCAAAATCGCCGGACTGTGTCCATGTCCTGTCGCATCCCTCCATCCTTCGCTATGCGGAACTCGCGCGGCGACAGAAGATGGCACCGCGCGAAGCGGATGGTACCATACGCGTCCTGCTCTTCGGACGGATTTTCGCCTACAAGGGCCTGGAACATCTGGTTCGGGCCGAGGCGATGCTCAAGGACGCCCTTCCCAACCTGCGCATCACGGTCGCAGGCCGTGGCGACAATCCGCTGATATTCCAGCCGCTTATGGGGGATGCCGGCCGCTACGACATTCGCAATCGTTTTATCGAGGATGCAGAGGTCGCCCAGCTTTTCCTGGACACCGACATTGTCGTGCTTCCCTATACTGAAGCATCCCAAAGCGGTGTACTCAACCTTGCTGCCGCATTTGGCAAACCGGTGATCGTCACGGATGTCGGCGAGTTGCGGGGCACCGTTCAGCCCAACGGGTTGGGAATGGTGGTCCCTCCCGGAGATGCCAAAGAGCTCTCGGCAGCAATCAGGACATTGGCAGACAACGGCGAACTGAGAAACAATTTCGGCGCCAATGCGCTCGAATGGGCCAAAGGACCGAATTCGCCTGAACGGGTCGGCGCCCAGGCCGCGGCCGTTTATCGGGAGGTGATCGGGTCATGCTGATGGAGGCCGTGACGGACAGAAGTCGAATGGCACTACGGAGCACGGCCAGCGTCCGCCACTATGTTCCGGGCGGCTGCGAGAACGGCGGCGGCATTGGCAGGCTGGTCGGCTATATAACAGAGACAGCGAACGAGACCGGCACCGAACATTTCGTCACCGATACCAGAGGGGCTCGATGGTCCAAGGTGACGTCACCCGCACGCCTGCTCGGCGCCATCCTGACGATGGCAAAGGACCGGATTGTCGCGCCGGCCCGCATTCACCATATCCATATCGCCGGCCGCGGCAGCACCTCCCGAAAACTGATCCTGACCGAGGCTGCCCGTTTGTTCGGGTGCTGCCACATATTGCACCTGCACGACTACGACTATGCCGGCGACTTTGCGCAACGCTCGCCGCGCCAGCAACGGCTCATCCGTCGGATGTTTCAGAATGCCGATTGCGTTGTGGCGCTCGGCCGGCGCGATCGCATGACGCTGACCACACTTCTGGGCGTTGACGAGCGTCGCACGGTCGTTGCCCATAATTGCGTCCCCGATCCCGGGGCGCACGATATTCGCGTCGGCCAGACACCGCTGATCGTATTCCTCGGCCGGTTGAGCGAACGCAAGGGCGTCACGGAGCTTTTGTTGGCCCTGAGCCACCCGCTCATGAAAGAACTCCAGTGGCGGGCTGTACTGGCAGGCGACGGACCTGTCGAGGATTATCGCCGTCAGGCTGACGCCATGGCGCTTTCCGATCTGGTAGAGATGCCCGGCTGGCTCGACGCCGGTGAGGCGCGAGCCCTGTGTGCGCGTGCAGATATCCTGGTTCTGCCTTCGCACGCCGAAGGTCTGGCAATGGCCCTGCTCGAAGGGCTGTCCCACGGGCTCGCGGTCGTCACCACGCGTGTCGGAGCGCATGACGAAGTCATTACCGACGGTGAAACCGGGATTTTCGTGCCCGTCGGAGATCCGAATGCCTTGGCTGCAGCCATGGCGAAACTGGTGACCGATCCAGAAACCTGCATCCGCCTCTCAGTCCGGGGGCGCACGCATTACCTCAACCATTTCAGCATGAAGGCCTACATGCGGTCGCTCGAGAAACTATACGAAACCGTTTCCGCGAAACCTCAAGCAATGGTTGGCGCACGATGACGATTTCCACTCTTCCGCCGGACCGCAATCTTCCGATCTCGCCGATGCGCTATGACCCACGCTTTCAGGTAGAGACCAAGGCGGACAACTTCGATCTGGCATCCATTTACCGTCTCGTTCGCCGAAGAATGATCATGATCATCACGATAACCATGCTGCTCATGGCGCCCGCGGCGATTATGATCTTTGGGCTGAAGCCCACCTACCAGGGCTGGGCCCGGTTGATTGTCCACCAGCCCCTCGCAACATCGCTTGATACGGACGATGCCAACCACAGTGATCTACTTGACGCGAAATCGGAGACTGAGCGGCTTCTATCCAGAAGTATCGCAGAGCGAGTTGTCCGCGAACTGCAGCTTGACGTGCGGGAGGAATTCAATCCAGCGCTGCGGGAGACCTCGTTCATCGAAAGGATCCGGACAAAGGTGCGCGCCCTGTTCGACACAAAAAACCCCACCTCGCCTTTACGGGACAACATCAACGCCATCATCCCGGAATATTTTAGGGCGCTCGGCGTGTGGCATGAAGATAAGAGTGACGTTATCCAGATCAGCTTCAATTCGACTGATCCTGAACTCGCAGCCGCGGTTCCGAACCGGGTCATCGGCATTTACCTCGATGAGCGGAAGGAGAGTGTCCGTGGCCGCCTGGATGCGGCGGAAGAGTGGATACGACAGCGCATCACGGAACAGCAGGTTCGCGCTGACACTTCTCGAGACGCTGCCCGCAACTATCAAGAATCGATGGACGTCGTCTCGAAAGAGGACGCTCAGGAGGAACGGATCAAGTCATTTCTGGAACTCACTGGCCGAGAAGGGAAAATCGAAGAAAGCCGGGTTGAGGTAGAGGCGGCGATCTCGACGCTGGAAACAGCCGATAACGCTTCGGTCGCAGCGCAGAACATCGTCGTCCCCGACAGCATTGCCATAAAGCAACGCGATCTTCGCGGACAGGAACAGGATCTCGCCCGTCTTCTCGAGACATATGACGGCAATGCCGACGCCGTGGTGGAGCTACGTGGAGAGATCCAAGAATCCCGTGCCGATCTCGAACTTGCGACCAAACAATATCTCCAGACAATGCGGATCAAGCTCGTCGCACTTGATCATGAAGCTGAAGCAGTACAATCCAGGTTGGTTGTTGCTAATGAAAAACGCATACGCGATGCGCTGGTGCAGACGGAATTGTTGCGACTTCAGAAGATCGCGGAAAAGGAACAAACGGCACTCGACAAGCTTGAGAACCAGCGCCGTGACCTCGCCGCGAGGGCCCTGCTGCCGGGGGCGGAGTTGGAAGTTTTAACACCGGCTACAGTGCCGCTTGCATCACAGGGACGTGGACGGCTTTCCTATCTGGTGGGCGCCCTCCTGGCCGCAATCTCGGCCGCCATAACGGCCGCTTTCGTGATCGAAATGTGGGACCGGACGGTCCGGAGCTTCGACCAGATATCTGGAATGGCGCGCACGATACCGGCTGGACTTATCCCGCGTCTGGCGCGAAGGGAACATTCGAAGACGATGTTCACACATATACCGGTCCCGATGTTTGACGAAGCAATCCGTACCGTGGTGCTTTCACTCAAGCAGTCCAATGGCGGTAAGTTGCCGAACAGCATCGTCGTTACGTCGGCTCACAGCGGGGACGGCAAGTCGCTTGTCGCGCGATCGCTGGCTATCGAACTTGCCGCCGCCGCGATTCCGGTGCTGCTGGTCGATGGCGACCTTCGGCGGGGAAAACTCGATTCGTTTTTCAGGTCGGAGCTAACGCACGGATTGAACGAATTCCTGAATGGTCAAGCCGATTTCCGCGACATCGTCTACCACCATCCAAGCGGTATCGATTTCATTCCGTCTGGAAATTTCAGTCTCCAGCGGCGCGTCCGTCCGAACGGCCTCGCAGAAATCATCGAGATGGCGGTCGCGGCCGGCCAGGTTGTCATCTTCGACAGCGCGCCTGTGCTCGCCTCGACAGATACCGTGCATTTGACTGCCCTGGCGGAAAGAACACTGGCAATCGTTGGATGGGGAAAGACGAGCCGCCGCGCCGTCGAGTTCAGCCTGCAGCAAATGAAAAGCTCGCGGAACTCGGAAATCGTTGTCGCGATCAACAAGGTAAATCCCGAAAAGCACGCACTGTATAATTTCAGCGACTCGGAGCTTTTTTCAAAATCCCTGATGAAATACTACAAACTCAAAGTGTGAATACATCACACGCACTGATTAAATGCTCATTTTTTGAAATTGCACGAACTACACAGCATAATTTGCTTCTGCATTGGCATCCAAGTTGGAGGACCCATGGATACGAGAATGAGAGAGAACCGAAAAGTTGCGCTGATTACCGGTATAACAGGTCAGGACGGCGCGTATCTGGCCGAAATGCTCTTGGAGAAGGGCTATATCGTTCACGGCCTCAAGCGACGCTCATCGTCCTTCAACACCAGTCGTATCGAGCATCTCTACGAGGATACCCACATCGAGAATCCTCGCTTTATTCTGCATTTCGGGGACATGACCGATTCAACGAATCTCATCCGTGTCGTTCAGGAAACGCAGCCGGACGAGATCTATAATCTCGCCGCACAGAGCCACGTTCAAGTCTCTTTCGAGACGCCGGAATACACGGCTAACGCGGATGGAACCGGCACTCTTCGGCTACTTGAAGCAATTCGCCTCCTGGGGCTGACCAAAAAGACCCGCTTCTATCAAGCGTCCACCTCAGAGCTCTACGGCAAAGTCCAGGAAGTCCCGCAGAGCGAAACGACGCCTTTCTACCCCCGATCACCCTACGCGGCGGCCAAGCTCTACGCCTATTGGATTGTGGTCAATTATCGCGAGGCATACGGCATGCACGCCTCGAACGGCATTTTGTTCAATCATGAAAGCCCAATCCGCGGCGAAACATTCGTGACACGCAAGATCACCCGGGCGGCGGCGGCGATCCATCTTGGCCTGCAGGAAAGGCTCTATCTCGGCAATCTGGATGCCAAGCGCGACTGGGGACATGCACGAGAATATGTCCGCGGCATGTGGCTGATGCTGCAACAGGACGAACCGGAGGATTATGTCCTGGCGACAGGCGAAACGCACTCGGTTCGTTCCTTTGTCGATAAGGCTTTTGCCAAGGTGGGCATGCCAATTGATTGGCGTGGGAACGGGGTTGAGGAAAAGGGATACGATAAGACATCCGGTCAGTGTGTGGTGGAGATCGATCCAGCTTACTTTCGTCCGACTGAAGTTGATCTTTTGATCGGCGATCCGACGAAGGCGCACACCAAGCTTGGCTGGAAACACGAGACCAGCCTTGATCAGCTGGTTGCGGAGATGGTTCGCGAGGATCTGAAAGTCATGGCACGAAATGTTCCGTCGCTAGGCGCAACCAAAGGCTTTGCTCATGCCTGAGGTGATCTACAGCCTTGCCGGAAAAAGGGTCTATGTCGCGGGCCACCGCGGCATGGTGGGCTCTGCGATCGTGCGGCGTCTCGCTTCCGAGGGTTGCGAGATTTTGACGGCCACCCGCGCCGAGGTCGACCTCAGACGGCAGGAGCAGGTGGAGGCCTGGATGAGTAAGAATCGTCCCGACGCCGTCTTCCTGGCTGCGGCGAGGGTCGGCGGCATTCTGGAGAACGCTACCTATCCGGCCGACTTTCTTTACGACAACTTGATTCTCCAAGCGAACGTCATCCACGCAGCCCATAGAACTCACGTCGAAAAACTGATGTTTTTGGGCTCGTCCTGCATTTATCCGAAATTCGCCGACCAGCCGATCGTGGAGGACTCCCTTCTGACTGGATCGCTTGAGCCCACGAATGAATGGTATGCGATCGCCAAAATTGCCGGATTAAAGCTCTGCCACGCCTATCGCAAACAGCACGGTAGAGATTTCATCTCGGCCATGCCGACCAATCTTTATGGTCCCGAGGACAATTTTGACCTCGGGTCAAGCCATGTCATGCCGGCGCTCATACGCAAGGCGCATGAAGCCAAGGTCAACCAGCAGCAAGAGATCTGCATCTGGGGTACTGGCACGCCGCGGCGCGAATTCCTGCATGTTGACGATTGTGCCGACGCCTGCCTCCATCTCATGAAGACCTATTCCGCCGAAAGTCATGTGAATGTCGGTTCCGGCGAAGACATTTCCATCCTCGAATTGGGACAACTCGTCTCCAAGGTCGTTGGCTTCGAAGGCAAGATCAAGCACGACCTCACCAAGCCAGATGGAACGCCACGTAAACTCTTGAGCATCGACAAGCTTCGCGCGCTCGGCTGGTCTCCCAAGATCGGTCTGAAGGAGGGTATCGAAGACGCCTATCGCTCTTTCCGTGACGGTCATTATCTCGAACGCAGCAACAGGATTATTTCCGGCGACCTGGTCGGCCAAAGCGACATCTGTATTGAGAGAGCCGAGACTTCGGCGCTGCATGCGTCCACGCTCTCTTCGGTCGCACATCATCCTCGCGCATAGCGAATTTGCGCGAGGCACAATGAGCTTTTGTCTCGGGGGGGACGCATATGCGGGGATGGAGCAAACAATGCGACCGGTAGAAATCAGGATTGTAGCGCTCATTTTCCTGATAGTCGTGTGGGCGCTGATTATCGGTGCGGCAATGGATTTTTTCGCGGTCGAGATGCCGATATCGCTTGTCGCTCTATTAAACGGATAACCACGTCGGATGGCTCCACGAGATCGCCTTCGGCCGGGCTGTCGGACGACGATTGCTACGGTAAAGTCGGCAGGCGCGGCCGCACCCACATGCAAACCGTTGCTCGAGCCAGTTTGCCAAACCAGCTCCGACTTTGCCGGGCTGCGCCTTGAGACAGGGTGGTTTCTGGAGCAATAGAATCAGTTAGTTACGCGCATCCACAGGAAAAATTGTTACGAGCATCGACCGGAAGCGTGGTACACAATCGAAATGGTGCTTTAGAACAGGATGATTTTAGGCCCGGTCGGCCTAAAATCTGAATCCTGTTCTACATTAGATAGTTAGAGCATGATGTCATGAGAAAACCGCTCACACTTTTCGGCATCATGCTCCAGGGAAGACGATCATGCGGTATCTTCGATCAGGGCCGCGTCGGCTTCAAACCCAGGACATGGGTGCCCCGCGCGCCAAAACAATTGGCCTCAGGTCCGGTGAAATCGCCGATCGAAATATTCGCGTCATTCTGGAAGCCATCCGCCGCCATGGTCCGTTGACGCGGATGGAGCTTGGCCGGCATAGCGGCCTGTCAGGCCCCGGCATCACCAATATTCTTCGCCGATTGGCCGACCAGAAGCTTGTCACCTCCCATCGCCGCAGCGGTCCCGGTTGCGGGGCGACCGCCACCGAGTTCGCCTTGCGTCCGGAAGGCGCCTTTTCGATCGGCGTCAAACTCCGCCAGCGGCGCGGCGAGATCGTGCTCATCGATCTCAGCGGCCAGGCTCATGATCGGGTCTATTTCAGCCTGGGCCCCACAGACAGGGTCGGCGCGGTGCACGCCGCCGTCAAGGACATCGCCGATCGCCACGCCGCCATGCCGATCCTCGGCCTTGGCATCGCCGCCAACGATTGGACGGACGAGCAAAGCGATCAAATCGCCGCACTGTCGGCGATCGCCCGTCCCTATGCCGAGAACGAGTGCACCGCGAGCCTACTCGCAGAGCGCACGATCGGCAGCTCTACGCGGGAGGGCGGGCTGGCGATGATCATCATCGATGACGACGTTCAGGCTGGTTTTCTCATTCGCGGCATTCCCTATTCCGGCGTCCACGGCAGGGCGGGCAGCATCGGCGAAATGCTGACCGGCCCCGACAATGTCCAGCTGAACACCGTCGTCGGTTTCGAGTCCCTGCGGTCGAGGATCGGCGACCAGGAATTCACGCGCTTGCTGGACGGGGAAGAATTCTCCTCGCCATCATTGTCGCAATGGATACGCGAGGCCGCCGGCCATCTGCTCGACCCGATCATCGCCATGGCCGGCTTTCTTGCGCCCAGCGTCGTCATGATCGGGAGCGATTTGCCACAAGGCGTGATCGAAGCCCTGATCCATCAACTTTCCATCGAGCGGCGCGACACCTCGACGAGGCCGTTGCTGACACCATGGATTTCGCCGATGAAACCGGCGAGCTTCAGCGGCGGCGGGGTGGCACTCGGTGCCGCCCTCCTGCCCTTCCTCAACACTTTACTGCTGCCGCCAGCTTCCGCCTGACGCCATTGCGTATCATGCATCACGCTAGAGCATGATGCCGAAAAGTCTGGGCGGTTTTCGGACGACATCATGCTCTAGCTATCTAATGTAGAACAGGAATCAGATTTTAGGCCGACCGGGCCTAAAATCATCCTGTTCTAGCGCTTCGTCGGCATGGCTGAGATCGGATGCCAGCGCCTTGTCGAGGATCTTCTGGATATTGGCGGCGCGGCGGAACGACGGTTCCTGCGTCCTGCCGGCTCGCACGGCCTGGACGAAACGCTGGTAGTTGGTCTCGACAGGATCGAACGGCACGTCGCTCCAGGTCGCAGTATGCACGTCTTCGCCGAGACAGGCGCGCAGCGTCGATTGTCCCGTATCGTAAATCATCTCGATCGAGCCGGTTTCGCCGTAGACCCTGAGGCGCAACTGATCCATCTGGCCGGCTGCCGTGCGTGTGGCCTGAATCGTGCCGATCGCACCATTGGTGAAATCGACATTCATCGTGAAGCTGTCGTTCGCATCGAGATCATATTCGCCGATCTTGTGGCCTGGCGCCTTGTCGAAGGTTTTCAGCCGCGCGAAGACATGGGCGACGTCGAGCCCCGAGCCGTATGAGGCGAAATCGACGATGTGGATGCCGATATCGCCGAGTGCGCCGTTCGATCCATGCTTCTTGCTCAGCCGCCACAGCCATTTGCTTTCGCTCTTCCAGTCGCCCCAGTGTCGACCGACCAGCCAGCTTTGAAGGTGGGAGGCCTCGACATGGCGCACCGCGCCGATTTCGCCGGCGAGCACCATCTGCCGACCTTTCTGCAGCGCCGGCGAGTTGCGATAGGTGAAATTGACCATGCCGACCTTGCCCGATCGCTCGATCGCCTCGGTCATCTCCATCGCCTTGACCGCATCGGTGGCAAGCGGCTTTTCGCAGAAGACGTGTTTTTCGGCGGCGATCGCCTGAAGCGTCGTCGGGTGGTGGATGTTATCAGGCGTGACATTGGCGACCGCATCGAACTCGCCCCAGGCGAGAGCCTCTTCGAGGGAAGTGAATTGATTGGCGATGCCATGTTCGGTGCAAAAGGCAGTAAGCCTTTCCGCAACGACATCGACGCCTCCAACGACGCTGACGCCTTCGATCGCCTTGAATCTCGCGGCGTGCTGGTTGGCCATGCCGCCTGTGCCGAGAATGAGTAACCGCATCTTATCCTCCATGAGTTCGCTTCCGGCTACCGCGCAGCCGGACAAAACCTTTGCCTTGCCATCGCGGCCATCCGCGATCGCCTCGTGCTCTTCTTCAGGAAAATTGCGGATGGATGCGCCACGTGTCCGAAAGGCACGCGCTCCGTCACTTTAATTGGCGCATATCCCTTCCGAAAACCAGCGTGCGCGCTAGCTGCTGTTGAATGTCGCCAGCATTTCGATCCTCCCAAAAGCTCTGGCTTGACATCAAATCAAAGTAACTTAATCTATTTAATGCAGCACGGAAATGAGGAGAGGTCAACTGACCGCCAGGCTGTATTCGTTCCAAATGGGGAGGAGACCCATCATGAAGAGCGCCACCGTCAGCGCATTTGCGCTGAGCACAATGTTATTTTCAGCATCCGTTTCATTTGCCCAGGAACTCGCTACCAAGGACAGGATCGGCTTGGCCGATGCCCCGAAATCCCTCGTCGTCCGTCTGACGAACGACAGTCCGAACAATGCGGATCCGGCGATCGCCGAGGGCTATCAGAAGCTCTTCGTCGATTTCATCAAGAAGCATCCCGACTGGAAACTGCAGATGCAGTTCATGTCGTCGGACATCGGCACCGAACAAGCCAAGATGCTGGAGCAGGCCAAGGCCGGCAATGCGCCCGATTGCGCCGCCGTCGATTCCTTCGTGCTTTCACAGTTCATGGTCAATCACGTGCTTGCGGACTTCACACCCTACTTCTCGAAGGAAGAAGTGGCTGACCTCTTCCCCTTCATCCGCAGCGGCATCACCGACAAAGACCAGACGGTCCGGGCATGGTGGTGGGACACGGACCTTCGGGTGCTCTACCGCAACAAGTCGATCGTCGCGGATGCGCCGCAGACATGGGACGACCTGAAAAAGGCCGCGCTCGCCTCCACCAAGGAAGGAATGGAAGGCGTGCTCTTCAATGGCGGGCGCTGGGAAGGGACGACGTTCGACTGGCTCGCAAATTATTGGGCGCTCGGCGGCAAGCTCGTCGACGACTCCGGCAAGCCGGTCTTCGGCGAAGGCGAGAACAAGGAGAAATTCCTCAAAGCGCTGAATTACTTCAAGGATCTCGTCGATTCCGGCGCAGCGCCCAAGCGCGTCAGCACGATCGCCAATTACGACGACATGAATGCTGCGGCCGCAGCGGCGACGACGGCGCTCTTCATCGGCGGCAACTGGCAATATGCGCAGTTGAAGACGACGCTCGACGCGGACGAATTCAAGAACTGGACCTTCTCGCCAATCCCCGGTCCCAGTGCCGATCAGCGCTCGACCGGCACCGGCGGCTGGACGATCGCCTCCTTCAGCAAGGACAAGGACAAGGTCGAGATGTGCGCCAACCTCGCACGCGAGGTCTATATGGGGCCGGCAAACGCGCTGCAGCAGCAGCTGCCGACCCGCAAATCGCTCTTCGACAAATATGAGGTGTTCTCCACGGAGGCCAACAAGACCTTCGCCGCGGCTCTGGTCGACGGCCAGGCACGCCCCGGTGTGCCGATCTATCCGGAGATCTCCAACCAGATCCAGATCATGATGGGCGACGTGCTCTCCGGGACCAAAAAGCCGGAGGACGCTTTGAATGCCGCCTTCAACGCGGCAATGGAGGCTTACAAGCGCCTGTAACCCCGCGCCAAGCAATCGTAACGCTTCAGACAGCGGCGACGCCTGCCCTTCAGGCGTCGCCGACTTTGCCAAACCCGGACAGAGAGCTAATGAGCCCCATTGCCATCGAGGCTGACAGCCCGCCTCAAAGCAGAACGTTCATGCGCCGTTTCGCCGGCGCGCCCTTGCCCTGGATCATGCCCGTGATCATCGTCATCGGCATTTTCTATCTTTATCCGGTCATCGACGTTTTCAGGCTGTCATTTACCAATGCGACGCTGATCGGCGACAATCAGCAATATACGCTGGGCTCGATCACCAATGCCTTGAGTTCGCCGCAGCTGCCCGACATTTTATGGGCGACGCTGATTTTCGTCGGCGGCAGCGTTATCGGCCAGCAAATTCTGGGCATTGCCGTTGCCGTCGTGGTTATCCGCGGCGAAAAACGCGGCCTGTTCGGCACCACGATCCTGAGAACGACGGCGCTGATCGCCTGGGTCGTCCCCGGCATTGCCGGCGGCATCATCTGGCAGATGCTGTTTTCCGAAGCGCCTTACGGCGCATTGAACAGCATTTTGCGGCTGATGCACATGCCTGTTGTCGCCTGGCTTTCCGATCCCGCAATCGCCCCATGGTCGACGCTGATCTCCAACATATGGCGCGGCACGGCCTTTTCGATGGTCGTCATGTATGCGGCGCTGAAGGCGATCGATCCCTCGCTCTACGAAGCCGCCGAGGTCGATGGCGCAACCGCATCGCAGCAGTTCTTCTTCATTACCCTGCCGCAGCTGCGCGCGGCGATCCTCGTCAATATGATCCTCATCACGATTCAGACGGTGAATACTTTCGATGCGATCATCACGCTGACCGGCGGTGGTCCGGGGCGCGCGACCGAGGTCATCTCGCTCTACGTTTTCAATATCGTCTTTAGAAACTACGATCTATCAGGCGGCAGCGTGCTCTCCGTGCTCATGCTGATCATCAGCCTCGGGCTTGCTTTCGTCTATGCGTCATTCCTACCGAAGGAGGAAGAGCAATGAGCGGACGGACCGGAACGCGGCTCGGCGATGCCTTCAGCTATCTCTTCATGCTGGTGATGTTCATCTTCTTCGCCGGCCCCCTCACCTATCTCCTGTCGATGGCGATGCGTGACAAGCGCGAGATCTATCGCGGCGCGGCGCGCTATATTCCCCAGAATCCCACCATCGACAATTTCATCACCGTTCTGAACAACAGCTATTTCCCGGTCTATCTCTGGAACGGTCTCAAGCTTGCGGCCTTGAGCGGCTTCGGCGTGCTGATCGTAGCACTGCCCGCGGCTTACGCCTTTTCCCGCTTTCAATTCCGCGGCAAGGGCCTGTCGATGATGGGTCTGCTGCTTTTCCAGATGATTTCGCCGCTTGTCATCATGGTGCCGCTCTACCGCTACATGAACCGCCTCGGAATGCTGGACACCCATTTTGCCGTCGTCATGGTCTATATCGCCCTCGGCGTTCCGCTGGCGACCTGGCTTTTAAAGAGCACCGTGGACGGCATTCCGCGCAGCCTCGACGAGGCCGCCATGATCGATGGCTGCAACAGGTTTTCGGTGTTCTGGCGTATTGTTCTGCCCTTGTCGGCGCCGGGCATCGCCTCGGTCTTCATCATCACGGTGATTGCCGGCTGGTCGCAATTCCTGGTGCCTTTCCTGCTACTCACCAAAAATGACCTGATGCCGATCGGCGTCGGAATCTTTAACTTCCGCGGCATGCAGACCGACTCGTCCATCCAGCTTCTCGCCGCCGCCTGCCTGATCTCGGTCGTTCCGGCGATCGTGGCCTTCCTGTCGCTCCAGAGGCTGATCCTCGGCGCAATGACCAGCGGCGCGGTGAAGGGATGAGGGACGGTCAATCTCCATGCGTGAGGAAGGATACGACCCCATGAACCAAACGCTCGGCGCCAGGCTTTCCCCGGATTTGACCGGCGCCAATGTCGAAGATGCAGGCGAGCACAACAGGGCCGTCGTCCTGCGCTGCATCCATCGCCAGGCACCGATTTCACGCGCCGAAATCGCTCGGCAGACGGGTTTTACCAAACCGGCAATCGCCCGCATCGTCGATCGTTTGCTGGATGAGGGCCTGATCATGGAAGCCCGTCGGCGGCATGGGCTGAGAGGGCAGCCGGCGATTGAACTGGAGATCAATCCGGACGCCTGTTTTGCGATCGGCATCAATATCGATCGCGATCATCTGACAGTCCTGGCCGTCGATGCCGTCGGCAATGTCCGTGCCCGCGTGCATCATGAAAAGCGCTTCATCCTGCCGGTAGAATTCCTGCAGCTGACATCAGATGCGATTTCGCATTTCCAGCGCAGCCGGCTGATCGACGACGCGCGCCTGGCCGGCATCGGTCTGGCGATGCCGGATTGGCTTGGGGAGATTTCGCTGCTCGGTAAGCCCAAGGCCTATCAGGAATGGACGGCATTCGATGTGCGCGCGGCACTGGAAAACCTGACACAGCATCCTGTCTTCATCGAAAATGAAGCCAATGCCGCAGCCCTTGCCGAGCTCGATTATGGACTGGGGGCCGAAAGCAGCAGCTTCTTCTACATCGCCATCAATGCCTGCCCCGGCGGAGGTCTCGTGCTTGACGGCAACGGTCATCGCGGCGCCATGGGCCTCAGCGGCGAGATTGGCTGGCTTCCAATTGCCGACGGCAGAGACGAAAAGAGCCAAAAGGTCCAGCTTCTCGGCGAGATATTTTCGCTGTTTTCCCTTTACGATTTTCTTGCGCGGCACGCCGTCGAGGTGAGTGTTCCGCACGACCTCCTGAGCCTGGATGCGCATGGCAGGCGCCTGGTTTCGCAGTGGCTGAAGGAAATGAGCGCGCACCTGGCCGTCGCCGTCAAGCATATCGGCATGATCGTCGATCCCGACGCCGTCCTCGTCGGCGGCAGACTGCCGATCCGCATCGTCGACGAGTTGCTGCGTTATGTGCACGAGCATCTCGACCCCGAGGATACCAACCTGCCCTCGCTTCATCGCGCCTCGCTCGGCGAGGATGCCTCGGCGATGGGGGCGGCGGCCATGCCGATGGCGGCAGCACTGATGCTCGCATCGGCCGACGCGGCTCAACGCACCCGGTCGCCGCTCAAAAACATGGATCGCCTGAACAGCTGAAAACGGCCGGCACGGCCCCAGGCATTTGGTGAAGATGGGAGGATTTTGGTGAAGATCGGCTTTTACACCTCGACATTCAATGATCGCCCACTGGAGGAAGTGGTGGATTTCGCCGCATTGGCGGGGTTCGATGCCATCGAAATCGATGTCGGCGGCCATATCAAAACGCCCGACCGGGTTGAGGCCGCCGTCGCCCTCGCCCGCAGCCGCGGCCTCTTCGTCTCCTCGATCACCTATTTCGGCAATCAGCTCGACGCCGACCGCGACAAGCGCCGGGAGCTTCGGGCGAAAACCGCCGATTTTGCCAAGGCAATCGGTGAGGCCGGCGTCCCGATCTTCGTGATTTTTCCCGGCCGCGACGACAGCGCCAGCGAAGACGCCAATTATGACGACTTCGCCGAATTCGCAATCAGGCTGATCGGAGAGACGCAATCCGCCGGCCTGACCTTCGCGATCGAAAACTGGCCGGGTCCGAAGGACAATTTCATCGGCACGACGCCGAGAGGATGGCAGGAGCTTTTTCGGCGAATCTCGGATCCTCGCTTCGGCTTGGAATTCGACCCGTCGCATCTCATCCGCATCGGAGTCGATCCTTATCAGGCGATGGAAGCAGTGAAGGATCGCATCGCCATCCTGCACGCCAAGGATACGGCGATCGATAAAGATGTGCTGGAGGCTGTGGGGTATCACGGCAAGGGCTGGTGGCAATACAAGCTGCCGGGTCTCGGCCTCATCGACTGGCCGCGCTTTCTGCGCCAGGCGCGTGGGGCCGGCTTCGACGGCACGCTGTCGATCGAGCACGAGGACGCCGCCTATGGCTGGCCCGGCAAGGATTTGTCGGCGCGTAAGGAGGGCGAGCGTCTCGGCCTCGATTATCTCAGAAATGTCTTGAGCAGGCTTTGATAGCGATTTCAGGAGGACTGCAATGGCCCATGTTTCGGTCAACAATGCACGCAAGGATTACGGCGCTTTCAAAGCCATTAAAGGCGTATCGGTCGACATCGGCGACGGCGAGTTCGTCGTTCTGGTCGGCCCCTCGGGCTGCGGAAAATCCACGTTGCTCAGGATGATCGCCGGCCTGGAAGGCATCACCTCAGGGCAGATCCAGATCGGCAGGCATATCGTCAACGAGCTTGCGCCCAAGGATCGGGACATCGCCATGGTGTTTCAGAATTACGCGCTCTATCCGCACATGACCGTTGCAAAGAATATGGGTTTTTCGCTGCGGCTGAAACGAATGCCGAAGACGGAGATCGATCAGCGGGTCGGCAATGCCGCCAAGATCCTCGGCCTGGAAAGTCTGCTGGAGAGATATCCGAAACAGCTGTCGGGCGGCCAGAGGCAGCGTGTCGCCATGGGCCGGGCGATCGTGCGCGACCCGGCCGTCTTCCTCTTCGACGAGCCGTTGTCGAACCTCGACGCCAAGCTCAGAGTACAGATGCGCTCAGAGATCAAGGAACTGCATCAACGGCTGCAGACGACCACCATCTACGTCACCCACGACCAGATCGAAGCCATGACCATGGCCGACAAGATCGTCGTGATGAAGGACGGAGTGATCGAACAGTCAGGCTCGCCGCTGGAATTGTACGACCGCCCCAACAACCTTTTCGTTGCTGGCTTTATCGGCTCACCCGCGATGAATTTCATCAGCGGCAACATGACGCAAGACGGGTTCCGAACCGCCGACGGGCTGCTGCTGCCGAGCGAGCGCCGCCCGGATGATGCCGTGACTTATGGCATCCGTCCCGAGCATATTTTGCTGGATTCCAACGGCATCGAAGTGACGACCGTCGTCGTGGAGCCTACGGGTTCGGAAACGCTGGTTATCGTCCGGTTAGGAACGCAGACGCTCACCTGCGTCTTCCGGGAGCGGATCAGGGCGGCCCCCGGCGAGGTGCTGAGGGTTGCTCCGGTCCCTGATGCCGTTCACCTGTTTGCCGCCGGCGAGCAACGCATCACATCAGGCGAAACCCCGGTGAATTAAGCCGGCCGATTGCCCCTCCCCTTCGGCCGGGTGTCGGCCGGGGGCGCGTTTTCCGCGCCCCCGGCCGCGAAAACTCTTAAGTCTTCAGGCACTACAGCGCAAAGGACGCTGTAACTTGGAATTGCTGCAGCACCGGCCAAGTGCTTGAACCAACGCCGAAAAGGTTAATATGCGTTAACCTTAAAATTCTTGGCTGGCATCGGAGAATCGCGGATAATAACGGTTAGAAGGGCTTTTGGTCCCGAAAATCGTTATCCGAGAGATTGCTGCCAATGAACGCTAGTTTGATGCCTTTGAACAAGGCGCCGTTGCAATTCGAGGATCAGATCCTCGAACATGGCGACGTGATTTCAAAGAAGCTGCATCTGCTCAGCGTGCAGCGCTTTCCGCCCAATGCGAAGAAAACGCTGCGCAACTTCTCCCTGGCGGAGGTCGCGAATTTCGTCGGTGCCTCGCAAAGCACGCTGAAGAAACTCCATCTCGAAGGCAAAGGCCCCTGCCCGCAGACGTCGCCCTCCGGACGCCGCTCCTACACCGCCGAGCAGATGCTGGAACTGAGACGATATCTCGATGTCCACGGCCGCTCCGAAAGCCGCATGTATGTTCCCCATCGCCGCGGCAATGAGAAGCTGCAGGTGCTGGCCGTCGTCAATTTCAAAGGCGGCTCCGGCAAGACGACGACGGCCGCCCATCTTGCCCAGCATCTTGCGCTGACCGGCCACCGCGTGCTTGCCGTCGATCTCGATCCGCAGGCATCGCTCTCGTCCCTGCATGGGTTCCAGCCGGAGTTCGACCAGGCCGCATCCATCTACGAAGCGATCCGCTACGACGGCGAGAAGAAGTCGCTCGCCGACATCATCCACAGGACGAATTTTCCCGGCCTCGATATCGTGCCGGCCAATCTCGATCTGCAGGAATACGAATACGACACGCCGCTCGCCATGGCCGACAAATCGACCAATGAGGGCAAGACGTTTTTCACCCGCATCTCGCGCGCCCTTGCCGAAGTCGACGATCGCTACGATGTCGTCGTCATCGATTGCCCCCCACAGCTCGGTTACCTCACCTTGACGGCGCTGACGGCGGCAACAAGCGTGCTGATCACCATCCATCCGCAGATGCTCGACGTCATGTCGATGGGCCAGTTCCTGCTGATGCTCGGCGGCATCCTGAAGCCGATCCGCGCGGCCGGCGCCGAAGTGAACCTCTCCTGGTACCGCTATCTGATCACCCGCTACGAGCCGACCGACGTGCCGCAGGCGCAAATGGTCGGCTTCATGTCGACGATGTTCCACGAGTTCATGCTCCGGAACCAGATGGTCAAATCGACGGCGATCTCGGATGCCGGGATCACCAAGCAGACGCTCTACGAGGTCGAGCGTTCGTCGATGAACCGGGGAACCTACGATCGGGCGCTGGAGGCGATGGGCTCGGTCAACGCAGAGATTGCCGATCTCATTCACCAGGCATGGGGGCGATGAACTTGTCGGCTGACAAATTCATCGTTTCCTTAAACTGAATCAATTGATTGACCGCAATCGGGGGACGTGATGGCACGAAAGAATCTTCTGGAAGGGCTGGGCGACATGCCTGACGAGGGCGCAGGCGCGCCGAACTATCCGATGCGCGGGGCAGGCCGGTCGCTTGTCCGCTCGCTGGATGAACTGGCCAAACAGGCGGAGAAGTTCCTGGAGGGCGAGGCGGTCGTCGATCTCGACCCGGATGTCGTCGATGTCTCCTTCGTCAAGGACCGCCTGTCCGAGGACGACGAGGAATTCCGAGCGCTGGTCGAAGCGATCCGCGCCCGCGGGCAGGATACGCCGATCCTGGTGCGTCCCCATGGCAAGATCGACGGACGCTATCAGGTTGTCTTCGGCCATCGGCGCCTGCGCGCGGCCCGCCAACTCGGCCGCAATGTCAGGGCCGTCGTCAAGGCGATCGACGATCGGACCCATGTCATCGCCCAAGGGCAGGAGAATTCGGCCCGGGCCAACCTTACCTTCATCGAGCGCGCCCTCTTTGCCAGCCGGCTGGAGGAGCTTGGCTACGATAGGGAGGTCATCTCGACCGCACTCGCCGCCAATGCGGCGTCGATTTCGAAGATGATAACGGTAATGGATCGCATCTCGCCGGAGGTCGTCCAGGCGATCGGCGCGGCGCCCGGCATCGGCCGTGAACGCTGGGTGGAGCTTTCGCTGCTCGCCGGCAAGTCGGCCAATGCGGCCGATATCGCCAAGATCCTGGAAGACGACGATTTTCTTGGATCGCCCTCCGACAAACGTTTCGAAGCGCTCTACACGGCGCTGAACAAAAGCGCCCGGCCGGTGAAGAAAACCCAAGCCGCGGCAGGCAAGGTCAAATGGCAGCCGCGGGACAAGGCAGTTCAGGCAGAAATGAAGAATGACGGCAAGGCATTTTCGCTTTCGATGAAAGCCAGGAATGCCGGCCGCTTCGGAAAATTTCTCTCCAGCAGGCTGGATGTGCTCTATGAGCAATTCCTCGCCGAGGAGAGCAATCAAGGAGACTGAAACCGCAAAAGAAAAAGGCCCCCAAACGACCAGGTCGTGGAAGCCCTTCTCCTATCCTTAAGCAAGACAGAGAATCGCATTTTCACGAATCCCAGTCAAGAGTCCTGCAGCGCCGCCCGTGTCTTTTTCAGACACGCAAGGAACGCTGTAGCGCTTTGAAGCTACGCGCCGTTTGGTGAGCGGATTTCTTTTGCCTGATGAAAGGTGAAGGAAATGGAGAGTGAATGTGTGACGACGCCCTTCGGGCGGCGGCCAATGTCGCTTGCCATGCTGCTGAAACAGCGGCGAGGCGAAGCGATCGAGCCCGGGACGAGACGCAACAAGTGGAAACTGTTCAGATCTGTCTGCGAGGCCCGCGCGCGTCTCGGCGTGAGCGACCGCGCGCTGACGGTGCTCGATGCCCTGCTGACATTTTTTCCCGACGACGAGCTGTCCGGTGGGAAAGGACTGGTCGTCTTTCCCTCGAACGCGCAACTTTGCCTCAGGGCACGCGGCATGGCCGCCGCGACATTGCGCCGGCATCTCGCAGGTCTCGTTGAAGCCGGCCTCATCTCCCGCAAGGACAGCCCGAACGGCAAGCGCTATATCAGGCGCCACAGGGAAGGCGGGCTCGACGAGGCCTATGGCTTCAGCCTGGCGCCGCTTCTTGCCCGCGCCACCGAGATCGAAACGATCGCCGCCCGCATCGCCGCTGACCGACAGATGCTGCGCGCAATGAAGGAGCGGCTGACGATCTGCCGGCGCGATATCGCCAAGCTCGTTTCCGCAGCCGTCGCGGAAGCGGTTCCCGGTGACTGGGAGCGCACCTCTTCGATGTTCCAGGCGCTCCTGCAGCGCATTCCGAGGGCAGCAACGCCCGAAAACCTCTCGCCGGTCCTCGAAGAGCTCGAGACGGCGCGCCGAAACATCATCAACACATTGGAATCGCACGATAAAATTCAGATAGCGAGCACCAATGAATCCCAGATTGAGCGCCACATACAGAATTCGAACCCTGAATCCACATCTGAATCTGAACCGGGCTTGGAAACGGGGCAGAAGGCGAACCGAGATTGCGAGCCGAGGGCAGGGCTGGAAAGGTGCGAACCCAGAATGGTGGGGAAGGACGGGGAGGGATCGCGGGCCATCGCCCGGACGAATGCTGCGGGATTGAAATCTTTCCCGCTCGGCATGGTTCTGCAGGCCTGCCCTGACATTGTCGACTATGGGCCAGGCGCCGCGATCGCCAGTTGGCGGGACCTGATGATGGCGGCGGTCGTCGTGCGCTCGATGCTGGGCGTCGGCCCGTCGGCCTATGAGGAAGCGGCGAAGGTGATGGGACCGGAGAACACCGCCGCCGTCATGGCCTGCATTCTGCAGCGGGGAGAGAGCATCAACTCCGCCGGCGGTTATCTCAGGGACCTGACGCGACGCGCCGAACGCGGCGAATTCGCGCTCGGTCCGGTGCTGATGGCGCAGTTGCGCACGAGGGGCTCATCTCCCTCGCACCCCGCTCAGGCAGCATTGCGATAGGCCCGCGTGCCGGACGCCGCCCTGCCCAGTTCGAACTGGGTAACCAGCTCGCGCAGGCGCTCGGCCTCGCCGGCAAGCGTGACGCTGGCGGCTGTGGTTTCCTCCACCATTGCGGCGTTTTGCTGGGTCACCTGGTCGAGCTGGTGCATGGCCGCATTGACTTCCGACAGGTTGGTAGACTGTTCGCGCGCCGCGCCTGCCAGTGCTTCCATGAACCGATTGATATCGACGATGAAGCGGCCGATATCACCAAGTGCTGCGCCGGTCTGGTTGACCAGTTCGACGCCGGTGGTGACCTTGGCGGACGACCGCCCGATAAGGTCCTTGATCTCCTTGGCGGCCTGGGCCGAGCGCTGTGCGAGTTCGCGCACCTCCTGGGCGACAACGGCAAAACCCTTGCCGGCCTCGCCGGCCCGGGCAGCCTCGACACCAGCATTGAGCGCCAAGAGGTTGGTTTGGAAGGCAATCTGGTCGATGACGCTGATGATGTTGTTGATCTGCTTGGACGATTCCTCGATCTGCCCCATGGCATCGACTGTCTGGGCCACGACCTTGCCCGAGCCTACGGCGCTGCGATTGGCACTGTCGGCGACACCGCGGGCCTCTTCGGCGATCTTGGAGGCTTCATTGACCTTGGCAGTCACGGCGCTGAGCGCCGCGGCGGTCTGTTCGAGCGTCGCCGCCTGCCGCTCGGTGCGGCCGGAGAGTTCGTTGGAGCCGTTGCTGATCTCGCGAGTGCCGGAATTGATGATCGATACGCTTTCGGAAACGGAAAGGAGCGTGCCGCCGAGCTGCTCGACGGAGGCGTTGAAATCATTTCGGAGGGGCTCGAATTCCGGCGCGAACCGGTCCAAGAGCTTGAAGGCGAGATCGCCCTCCGCGAGCCGCTTCAGCCCGGCCGCGAGACCCGACGTGGCAACCGTCAGCCGCTCGGCCGCGCTCGCCTCCGCCTGCTCCTGGTCAGCCAGCCGGTTTGCTTCCGCCAGCCGCCGGTTTTCCGCGGCTTCGCCTTCGAGCCGGGTGCGGGCGATGGCGTTCTGGCGGAAGACTTCCACCGAGCCCGCCATCAGGCCGATCTCGTCGCGGCGCCCCGCATAGGGGATCGCCTTGTCCGTCTCGCCGCTCGCGAGCTCCTGCATGGAGTGCGTGATGCGCTGGATCGGGCGCGACACGTGCCGGGCGATGGCGATCAGTATGCCGAGACCGATGATGGCGGCAAGGCCCGCCAAGGCCAATTCGATTTCGATCTTCGTCTCCAACGCGCTGCCGGCGTCAGCCACACTCTCCGTCGCAATCTGATCGACGATGGCATTGACGGCGGCAATTCCGGTCAGGATCGCCTGCTGCGAACGCGCCAGCTTTTCGGCCGTCGGGACCTCTTCCGCCTGCTGCAGTCCAAGGCTGATCCTGACATTCTTATCCCAGACCTCATGCGCCTGGCGGAGCGATCGTACCCCCTCGGTCAGCGAAGCGGCGAGATCGATGCGGCCAAGCTCATCGAGCGATTGCGAGAGCACGCTGTCGGTCGCGTCAAACTCGGCCTTGACCTCGGTCGCCGGCACGAAGTTCGTCATCGACAGCACCCGCTCGACCACCGATGTGGCTTGCCGGAACTGCTGTTCGATATGAGCGGAGGCCAGCTTGGCGTTCACCGCCTCCTGCACCACCGCGGCGACCCGGGTCTGGCCGGTGACCGCCTGGTAGCCGATCAGGAATGCGCTGCCGAAGCCGACGACGATCGTTGCCACCATCGGCACGAGAATCTGCATGCGTATCGAGAGTTTCATTGCCTGCACCTCAGTTCGGCAGCGTCGGCAAGGGGATGTCTTGCTTTTCCGCGGTCAAAGTTCCCAGAAAGGCGATCAAATCTTTGCTCTCCTCTTCCGTCAGCAGGAAGGGCGACATCGCCGGATCGAGCGACGGACGGTTGACGCCGCCGCTTTCATAATGGGCGATCACCTCGTCCATGCTCTTCAGGCTTCCGTCATGCATATAGGGACCACGGTAGAGCGTGTTGCGCAGGCCGGGTGTCTTGAAGGCGTATTTATTGTTCGGGCTGCTCGCGTCGATCTTGTAGCGGCCGATATCGTCGCCTGGCAGACCGATGTCATGGAATTTGTTGTCGGTGAAATTCCAGCCCGTGTGGCAGGAGGAACAGCCCACAGTGCCGGTGAACAACTCAAAGCCCCGCTTGGCGCTGTCCGAAACCGCCTTCTCGTCGCCATCCACCCAGCGATCGAACGGCGACCAGTTGGAAACCACCGTCCGCTCATATGTGGCGATCGCCGTCAGCAGGGTCTCCTTGCTGATGCCCTTGTCGGGAAACACCTCACCGAACCAGTTCTTGTAATCGGGTATGCCCTGCATTTCGATCACGGCGTCGTCGAGCTTTCCGTTCATTTCGGCGGCAGCGGTGATCGGACCTGCCGCCTGCTGCTCCAGGTTCGGCGCGCGCCCGTCCCAGAAGAAGGGCGACACCCAGGCAACGTTCAGAACCGTCGGCGCCTGGCGCGCCAACGGGGTATTGGCGGCGCCGATCGGCGTCGTCACCGGCGTCTCGAAGCCGAAGGAAGGATTATGACAGCTGGCGCAGGTCATGTTCTTGTTGCCGGAAAGCCGGGGATCGAAGAACAGCATCTTGCCGAGCGTCGCCAATTGCGGGGAATAGGCCGTCACCCCCTCGAAAGGGACCGTCAGCGGTCTTTTATAGGCGGAAAGATCCGCGGCCGCGCTGGGCTGGACTGCGGCCAATGCAAAGAGGGAAGCTGCAATCAGGAGACGCGTCATTCTAGCAGGTCCGGAGAACGTTTCTGGCTGATGCTAAAATTAGCGCAATTGCATTAATGGTATGTAAAGCAAAATATATTTGAGGCCGACGTGAAGATTTTGCCAGCCAGCATTGCAATGCGGATATTTATCCCAGCGAAATACAATACCAGGTCTACTTATATCGATGTTGCGGATGCACGAACGACTTAAAGGAAGCCGGATATGGGCAAACCCAATGTCATCCTGCTCTGGCCGACGCGCCCTTCTTGCCGAGAAGAGCTGCGCGGATCTGTTCGCTCTTGCTCAGCAGGGGAAGGGGAACCGGTACTGGCGCTTCGGGCGCTTCGGCCTTGCCGGTGCTCTGCTTGAGACTCAGGAAGCGTTTTTGCGCGACCAGCCGGTCTTCGGGCGTCATTGGTTCGACGGGTTCGCCCTCGAGGCCGTGGCGCATGGAATCGGGCTGGGCGCTTGCAAAATAGTAGCGCCGGCAGTGAACATAGGCGGCGGTCGCCCGACGCAGCGTCGTCACGCCGGCTTCGGGCTTCAGCAGCGGACGCAGTTCGTTGAAAAGGCCGACGGCAAAGGGAAGGATCGGATCTCCTGCTTTGGCCGGAAGGACGGCGACCGACCGGATCAACAGCATGTTGATCGCGGTTGCCTTCTCAACGTCGAGCTCGGTTGCCGCAATCGGTCCGCGGCTGATCTTCCAGGGCTTGTCCATGCGTCCTCCATATAACGTCCATAGCGACCGACTATGATGGTATTTTGACGAAAAGGGCGAGTAACGGACGTGGCACATCGTCGGTCCGGCTGCAAGCCGCACTGAAGCGGTGCGGCAGCCCTGTGGCGAAATGCCGTTTCCTGGGTTGATGTCGCTCGGTGTTTTCGGAATGCCGTTTCATCTAATCGTTTTTATCGAGCAATATGCATTGACCTCCAGCATCGATTACAGTCCTTATCCGCGCCCAAGATAGAGTGACCGGCCGCGGGGAGGATGTATGCGGGTTTTCTCGAGTATTGACGAGCTGCGCCACACGCTGGATGCGCTGAAGCGGCAGGGGAGGACTGTCGGCCTCGTTCCGACGATGGGCTATCTTCATGCCGGTCATATGGAACTCGTCTCGCGCGCGCGCGCCGAGAACGACATCGTCGTCGTCTCGATTTTCGTCAATCCGCTGCAGTTCGGCCCGGCCGAAGACCTGAGCAAATATCCGCGCGATCCGGAACGCGACGCAGCCATGCTGAAGCAGGTCGGGGTCAATTTCCTTTTTTCGCCCGACGTCGAGGATATGTATCCCCAGCCGATGCTGACCGTCGTCGACGTTCCCGATCTCGGACACGAGCTCGAAGGGGCGGTCAGGCCTGGGCACTTTGCCGGTGTCGCCACCGTCGTCAACAAGCTCTTCAACATCGTGCAGCCGCAGACCGCCTATTTCGGAGAAAAGGACTATCAGCAGGTCGTCATCATCAAGCGCATGGTGGATGATCTGGCCGTGCCGGTGCGGGTGATATCGGTGCCGACGGTTCGGGACGGCGACGGCCTCGCATTGTCGTCGCGCAACGTCTATCTCAGCGAGGCGGAGCGGCGTGCCGCGGTGATCGTGCCTCAGACCCTCGACGAAGCGGAGCGTCTCATCGCCGGCGGCCTGACGGATCCAGCTGAACTCGAGAAAAAGCTCAAGGCGTTTCTCGGTCGAGAGCCTCTGGCAAAGCCCGAGGTCGTTGCCGTCAGGGATGCTTCGACGCTGCAGCCGGTCGCGTCGATCACAGAACCCGTCGTCGTGGCGCTCTTCGTTCGGCTCGGCACGACACGGCTTCTCGACAACCGGGTCCTCGGGGGTAACAGAGTGATCGGCGGGCGGGGCTTGCCGGGAAAGGGAGTGACCAGATGAGTGCGGCCGGAATTCAAAAGCGCCTTACGCCAGCCCGCATTTTAGCAATGAAGGGCGGCAAACCGATCGTCTGCCTCACCGCCTATACGACGCCGATGGCGCGGCTGCTCGATGAGCATTGCGATTTGCTCCTGGTCGGGGATTCGCTCGGCATGGTGCTCTACGGCATGGAGAACACCATTGGCGTCACGCTCGACATGATGATCGCACATGGCAAGGCGGTGATGCGCGGCGTCGGCAAGGCTTGCGTCGTCGTCGACATGCCGTTCGGCAGTTATCAGGAATCGAAAGAGGTTGCCTTCCGCAACGCCGTCCGCATCCTGCAGGAAACTGGCTGTGATGCCGTCAAGCTGGAGGGGGGCGAAGAGATGGCCGAGACCATCGCCTTTCTGACGAAGCGAGGGGTCCCGGTGATGGGGCATATCGGCCTGATGCCGCAGCAGATTAATACCGCAGGCGGTTATCGTTCCGTCGGCCATTCCGAACACGAGACGTCGAAGATCCGGCGTGACGCGCACGCCATCGGCGGCTCGGGCGCCTTTGCCGTTGTCATCGAGGGCACGGTGGAACCGCTCGCCCGAGAGGTGACTTCAGCCATGCACATCCCGAGCATCGGTATCGGCGCCTCCTCAGCCTGCGACGGCCAGGTTCTGGTCTCTGACGACATTCTCGGGCTCTTCAACGATTTCACGCCGCGTTTCGTCAAACGCTACGACGAGCTCGGCAAGCGGGTCACCGAGGCTGCCGCCGCCTATGCCGCCGAGGTGCGATCGCGAACGTTTCCGGCAGCAGAGCACACGTTCAAGCGGCGATCCTGAGGACATCCGGCCATCACCGTGCGACCTGTCGTTCGCGCATAATGTCGGCCGACCGGCGAACCGCCTCGGAGACCTGCAGGAGCTGTTTGGCCATGGGGGTCGAATTGCGCCAGACCATGCCGATCGTTCGCGACGGCTGCGGAGACTGGAAGCGGGAGATCGAAACGTGCGCCGAGCGCGTTTCCACAGGAACCGCCATCTCCGGGATCAATGTGATGCCGATGCCGGCGCTGACCATCTGGACCAGGGTGGAGAGCGAGCTGCCTTCCATGACTTCCCGGGGGCGGGCCGACCCGATCTTGCAGAACGACAAGGCCTGGTCGCGGAAGCAATGGCCTTCTTCCAGCAGCAGCAACCGCATTTCGCGCAGCGCCTCGCGTTCGGGCACCGGCTTGCCCTCGTCTTCTGGCCGCCGCACCAACACGAATTCTTCCTTGAAGAGCTCGAGCTCGGTCAGCGACGGTTCCGACACGGGCAAGGCGACGATTGCCGTGTCCAACTGGCCTTGGGTAAGCTCCTGAACAAGCTTTGCCGTCTGCGTCTCGCGCACCTCGATCTGAATTCCGGCGAAAGTTTTGTTCAGATCGTTTATGATGACCGGCAGCAGATAAGGCGCGATGGTCGGTATGATACCGATGCGCAGCCGCGTCAGGAAGGAGTCGCTGGAGGCGCGCGCCAGCTCCCCCAGCTCGTCCACGCCGCGCAGGATCGCGCGGACCTTGAGAGCGAAGGTCTGGCCGAAGGCCGTCAGCTTTACTTCACGCGCGCTGCGCTCGAAAAGCGCGCTGCCCAACTCCTGCTCAAGTTCTTTGATCTGCATTGAGAGTGCCGGCTGGGAGATGGCGCAGGCGTCGGCAGCGCGCCGGAAGCGGCCATCCCTCGCCAGGGCTTCAAAATAACGCAGCTGTTTCAAGGTCAGGTTCTTCATAAGCTCAGCTTATCGCAGCAATCAGTAAATCCAACTTAAAATTATCATATGCTTCCGATATGAAGACAGCAAGGGAGAGCGGGGCGCCCACTCGGCTCAACGTTTGAATGGCAGACAGATCAAGCAATGAAGGAGACAATCATGGACAACCCCGCTGACAGCACAGGCAAATGTCCTGTTGCGCATCACAAGGCTCCAGCCGCCCGGTCGAACCGTGACTGGTGGCCGAACCAGCTGAACGTGCAGATTCTTCACCACAACTCCGGCCGCGCCGACCCGCTCGGCCAAGCCTTCGATTATGCCGAGGAGTTCAAGAAGCTCGATCTCGAGGCGCTGAAGCAGGATCTTCATGCGCTGATGACGGATTCGCAGGATTGGTGGCCGGCCGACTTCGGACATTACGGCGGCCTGTTCATCCGCATGGCCTGGCACAGCGCCGGCACCTACCGCATCACCGACGGCCGCGGCGGCGCCGGCCAGGGCCAGCAGCGTTTTGCGCCGCTCAACAGCTGGCCTGACAATGCCAACCTCGACAAGGCCCGCCGCCTGCTGTGGCCGATCAAGCAGAAATACGGCAACCGCATCTCCTGGGCCGACCTTCTGATCCTCACCGGCAACGTCGCCTTGGAATCCATGGGCTTCGAGACCTTCGGCTTTGCCGGCGGCCGTGCCGACGTGTGGGAGCCCGAGGAACTGTTCTGGGGTCCTGAGGGAACCTGGCTGGGCGACGAGCGCTACAGCGGTGAACGCCAGCTGGCAGAGCCACTCGGCGCCGTGCAGATGGGTCTCATCTACGTCAATCCGGAAGGCCCTGGCGGCAATCCCGATCCGATCGCTTCGGCGCGCGACATCCGCGAAACCTTTGCCCGCATGGCGATGAACGACGAAGAGACCGTGGCGCTGATCGCCGGCGGCCACACCTTTGGCAAGACGCATGGCGCAGGCGATCCGTCCCTTATCGGCGCCGAGCCGGAAGGCGGCGCGATCGAGGATCAGGGCCTCGGCTGGAAGAGCTCGTTCGGCAGCGGCGTCGGCAAGGATGCCATCACCGCCGGTCTGGAAGTGACTTGGTCGCAGACGCCGACCAAGTGGAGCAACTACTTCTTCGAAAACCTCTTCGCTTTCGAGTGGGAACTGACGAAGAGCCCGGCCGGCGCGCATCAGTGGCAGGCCAAGAACGCCGCCGCCTCCATTCCGGATGCCTATGATGCCTCGAAGAAACATCAGCCGACCATGCTGACCAGCGACCTGGCACTGCGTTTCGATCCGGTCTACGAGAAGATCTCGCGCCGCTTCCTCGAAAATCCAGATCAGTTCGCCGACGCCTTCGCCCGCGCCTGGTTCAAGCTGACCCACCGCGACATGGGACCGAAGGTCCGTTACCTCGGCCCTGAAGTGCCGGCCGAAGACCTGATCTGGCAGGATGTGATCCCGGCCGTCGATCATCCGCTGGTCGACGACAAGGACATCGCCGAGCTGAAGGCAAAGGTGCTGACAACCGGTCTTAGCGTGCAGGAACTGGTCTCGACCGCCTGGGCGTCGGCCTCGACCTTCCGCGGTTCCGACAAGCGCGGCGGCGCCAATGGCGCGCGCATCCGCCTTGCCCCGCAGAAGGACTGGGACGTCAACCAGCCGGCACAGCTCACCAAGGTGCTCGGCGTTCTTGAAGGCATCCAGAAGGACTTCAACGCTGCCCAGACCGGCGGCAAGAAGATCTCGCTCGCCGACCTGATCGTTCTCGCCGGTGCTGCCGGTGTGGAGAAAGCGGCAGCCGCCGGGGGTCATCCCGTCAGCGTGCCGTTTACGCCGGGCCGCACGGATGCATCGCAGGAACAGACCGATGCTGCCTCCTTCGCTGCCCTTGAACCGCGCATCGACGGCTTCCGCAACTATGTGAACGGCAAGCGCCTGCAGTTCATGAAGCCGGAGGAAGCCTTGGTGGATCGCGCCCAGCTTCTGACGCTGACTGGACCCGAAATGACGGTCCTCGTCGGCGGCCTGCGAGTCCTGAAAGCCGGCACGCCCGATCATGGCGTCTTCACCTCCGGCCCGGAAACGCTGACGAACGACTTCTTCGTCAACCTGCTCGACATGGCCACGCAGTGGTCGCCCGCAGCTGGCAAAGAAGGCGTTTACGAAGGCCGCGACCGCAATACGAACGCAGTCAAGTGGACCGGCACCCGCGTCGACCTGATCTTCGGCTCGCATTCGCAGCTTCGCGCCTTTGCCGAAGTCTACGGCCAATCCGACGCCAAGGAGAAGTTCGTGAGAGACTTCGTCGCGGCCTGGACCAAGGTCATGAACGCCGACCGTTTCGACCTCGTCTGATCGGTAAGCATTCCCCCGGGCGCAGCTTCGGCTGCACCCGGGCATTTCTTTCTTTATGGAATGCCGCGCATCGGGAACTACCGCCCGACCATCCAATCCTCGACGCGCAAGCCATCCACGCGCCGGAACTCCCCGACATTGTTGGTAATGACAAACAGATCCCGGGCCTTCGCCTGGGCGGCGATCAGAACATCGTAGGGACCGATTGGCCTTCCCTTTGCCGCCAATGCCGCGCGGATCTCGCCGGCGGCCAGCGCATCCTCGCGTTCGAAACCAATGGCTGGGAAATCCGCCATGAACAGGCGCAGGGTCTCAAGATTGTAGGAAATTTTCGCGCTCCCATAGGCGCCGTAATAAAGCTCGTGCATCACGATCGTCGACAGTCCGATCGATCCCTCGTCGCTCTCAATCACGCGGCTCAAGAGTATGTTGGACTTCCGGCCGATCAAAGCGATCACTGCATTGGTGTCGACGAGATGGGTGATCACTTGAACAGGTCCTGTAGCCCAGGCCTCTCCTGATCCTCCGGCTGCCCGCGTCCTTCCGCCATGAAATCGTCACTGAAGCCGCGCTCCAAGGCGCTCTGCAACGACGCCCAGCGCCTGCCGTGATCGGTCCGCGGCCGCAGGATTATGGCATCGCCTTCCCGCGTCACTTCTACCTGGTCAACGTCGAAACGGAATTCCTTCGGCAGACGAACCGCTTGTGAATTGCCGGATTGAAACACTCGTGCATATTGCGGCATAGGAGCCTCCGCGATTTGTATATATTAGAACGTATATACGCGGTGCGCCATGTTTTTAAAAGAAGGAGAAGGCGTGCCAGGCACACCCCTCCTGTGTCATGCCGGCTCCGTGCCTCGAGCATCTGCCATCGATCGATGACAGATGCTCGAGGCACAAGCCGCGCACAACGAATATGCAGTCAGCAGTAGGAGACCCCGTGTGGGGTGAACACGGGATCTCCCTGCCGGACCAATAAGTCGATGAAACCTTACTTCTCCGGCATCATCGACGAGTGGTGCGAGGTGATCAGCCAGGTGCCATCCTTGAACTCATAGGTGTAGGTATAGCGGGCCGGCACCTTCGAACCGTCCTTCAGCGCGAATGTATAGGTGCCGGTATCGACTGCCCAGTTGCAGCCGGTCTTGATGTCGCGGCTGTCGATGTGGCCCTTGGGCTCCTTCGCCAGGAAGTGCTCGAAATAATCGATCCGTTCCGCCTGGGTCAGGCGAGGTTTGTCGGACAGGGTGGCGAGAAGCACGGAATCCTCGCTATAGTTCTTTGCGACTTCCTGCGGGCTCAGCGTCGCCAGCGACGTATTCCAGCGGTCGAAAAGCTTTGCCACTTCCTCCTCGCTGACTGGCGCGCAAGTCGCCGTTTCGGCCGCTGCCGCCGACTGGACCTGAACGAAACCGAGGACGAGGGCGGCAGCGATGATCGTACGCATGTTTGACTTTCCTTTATGGCGGCTCCAGCGGACATCGCATCGGTCAACCGCATGACCAATATCTAAGCGGCCGGCGCTGCGGCCCCATCTGCCGGGTGGCTCCGATCCGATTTGCCGAACGGCATAGATGACATTCCCACCGGAATGACTATCGTGCCCGCGTCATTCATTTCAGGAGCAGTCCCGTTGGGTCTGGAGCATAACACAGATACGGCGCATTCGCCTGATGTCGCGGAGATGAGAGCCCTTTACAGCGCGGGCGGCACGTCTGCGTTTCATCATCGAAGTGCGGAACCTTCTCGACACACACGCCTTCGAAACGGCCGCCCCAGAGGTCTTGTCCCGGCTTGCCGATTTCGCCGGAGCGCCGCTTGCCAGGCTCGTCTTTCCGCCCTTGCAGGGAGAGGCGCCCGTGCAGCTTACGGTCGTGCAATCGAGGAGCTCGGAAAGCGACGGCATCCTGTTTGCCTCGCAGGATGGTTCCGCTCTCCATCTGACGCTCATCGGTCCTTCGAGGGCACGCGCATACGATGCCGACGACCGGCAGACCTTGGAGGTGGTGGCGGGCCAGCTCGCCGACGCCTGCAATCTCGAACGTCAGGCGGCAGAAAAGCAGGCGCTGCTCGGCGATCTCGAACGGCAGCGCAGCGAGCTTGCCGCCCTGGTCGCGCAGCTGATCCAGGCACAGGAGCAGGAGCGGCAACGGGTGGCGCTCGATCTGCATGACGGCTCGGCGCAGCCGATCCTGGTTCTCACCGCCGACGCGACCTTGCCGACGCGCAGGCGGGCGCTGTCCCTCGGCGCCAAGGATTTCCTGACGAAACCCTTCGATGCGATCGAGGCGGTCCTGCGCATCTTCAACCTTCTTGAAACTCGCATTCTGACGTTGGAGCTCGCCAGACACGGGCTGGCGACGCCGAAGTCGGAACGGCCGTGGGTCGATCCACCCTTATCTTGAAGGGGCGTTGGCCGTCGGCGGCGGTTTGCGCGCTCGCGCGTTAGGCGAGCAGCACCTTACCGCCCGTCCGGAAGGGAAGGGCGGATTGCAGCGCCTGGCGGATATTTTCCAAGGGAAAAACCTCCCGCACCTCGGTCGCGATGACCTTCGAGGCGATCTGCGCCGCCACCTCGGCATAGGCGCGCTGGACGTCGCCCATGGCTTCGGAATGAACCCATTCGCGAAGATGGAAGAAGGAAAAAGCGACATCTGGATGCGACGACCAGAAAGACGGCGGGATGCTTTGTCCCGAGAGCAGGCCGTAATGCACGAAATGCCCGCCGGGTTTGAGCGCAACGGCAAGGAGGCCGGCGCGCGTGCCGCCGACGCAGTCGAGCACCGCGTCGAGCCCATGCCGGCCAGCCGTCCCCGCTGCCAGGTCGCCGTCCGCCCTGTCGACGATGACGGCCTCGAGGCGGCCGCGGAGGCGCTGGAGGGATTCCTCGCTGCGGACGATCGCGACCGGCTCAACATCGACGGCATTGGCCAGACCGATCAGGATCGATCCGATCGAAGAGGCAGCGGCATTGATGGCGATGCGCATGCCCGGCCTCAGCCCG
Source organism: Rhizobium sp. NZLR8 (assembly GCF_019685025.1). Taxonomy (NCBI): domain Bacteria; kingdom Pseudomonadati; phylum Pseudomonadota; class Alphaproteobacteria; order Hyphomicrobiales; family Rhizobiaceae; genus Rhizobium; species Rhizobium sp. NZLR8. The sequence goes on from NZ_JABDVY010000002.1 coordinate 117,923, forward strand.
ATCTTCTTGTGCAGCATCAGCCAGGCCGTCATCGGGTTGACATAGCTCGTCGCAGCCTCGAAGTCGGACAGCTCGTCCGGAACACGCAGGCACCAGCTGGGATCGGTATCCTTGTATTCCTGCCATCCGCCGACGCTGCGCACCGGCAGCACGCGTGTGCCGGGGACAAGCCCATGGACCTCTTCGCCGCACGCTTCGACCACCCCGAAGGCTTCGAAGCCGGGAATGAAGGGCAGGGTGGTGCGTCCGGCATAGGTGCCCGATATGGTGATGATATCGGACGGATTGATCGACCGCGCAAGCAGCCGCACGCGCACCTGGTCGCGCCGCAGCACCGGCAGTGCGGCCCGCTCGATCTCAACGACCTCCTCGGCCGGCCCGAATTTTCGCACGACCGCCTGATATTGCATTGCATCCCCCAGACAACAGCGGTTAGAACACGCCTTCGAAATTTCGGTGATCGAATGAGTGTTGACGACAGGCCTTTAGCATCGTTCCGGGTCTCGATGCGAGACATCGACATCTATGGTCATGTCCACAATTCGGTGTATCTCGATTATTGCGAGGATGCCGTCGTCGAATTCCTGCGGCACCGGCAAATTCTCAGCCACTTCCGCCACACCTCCTCGGGTGTCGCCTATCACGTGAAGAAGGCGGAAATCATTTTTCACAGCCCCATCGACGTCGACGATGTCGTCGAAGCGAAGGTGGCCGTCGGGAAAATCGGGCGCACGAGCCTCTCCTTCGCGCTCGAGCTCTTTCGCCAGCGCGACGGCGCCCATTGCGCCTCGGCCGGCCTTGTCTGGGTCTGCGTCGGCCTTTCCGACGGCCGCCCGACGCCGATTCCGGAAGCGACCAGAGCCGCTTTGGGCTGACGGCAGATCTTCAAACCAGCGGGTGTCCATGCCGATCCATGCGCAGCTTCTTCGACATGCAACGGAAAGGCCGGATAAACCGGCCCTGGTGATCGACGGCCGCTCCTTGAGCTACCGCGAGCTCTATTCGCGCGCCAAGGCGATTTACCGTTTTCTCCAGGAATTGCCGCGCTCGAGCCGCCGCAAGCTCGAGCTGCCCTGGGTGGAGAAGCTTGCTGCGCTCAGCCTCGGCAATCATATCGGCTTCGCCGAGTATTTTGTCGCCGCCACCGCCATCCCGAATGCCTGCGCAGTGATCGACCCGATGATGCCGCCGGAGAGGATCGAGCGCATCATCGAGCGGCTGGCGCCGGACGTGCTTGTTGTCGACGACGATGCCGGGCCGAACGCCGAGATCGGCCGCAGGTTCGGCGTTCCCGTCGTCGTCGCCGGAACCGAACCCTTTGATGTTGGCGCAGCGGCAGGCGACCTGCCTGATGATGCCGAGGGAATTTTTCTGATCGGCTTTACCTCAGGCACCACCGCCGAGCCGAAAGCCTATTATCGCTCGCGCGAGCAATGGCGCAGCAGCCTCGACCGGGGCCGTCTCGTTTTCGAGCTCGAAGACGCGCCATCGACCCTATGCCCGGGAGCGCTGGCGCATGGGCTGGCGCTTTACGCCTTGGTCGAAGCCTTGGATGCCGGCGGCACCTTTTATTCGGTGAGGAAATGGGATGCCGAGGCCGTCGCGCGCACGCTCTCGGCCGAAGAGATCGAGCGGCTGGTCGCCGTGCCCACCCATATAGCGGGCATTGCCAGGGCCTGGGCCGCCAAACCGGCTCTGACATCCCTGCGCGATGTCCTGACCGCCGGCGCAAAATTGGACGTGAACGGGGTCGAATCCATGCGCCGTCTTTTTCCGAAGGCGCGCATAAGGGAATATTACGGCGCATCCGAAATCGGTTTCATGACGGTCTCGACGCTCGTCGGCGGCGCGGTCGATTTTCCGATCGATCGGGTGGGACAAGCCTATCCCGGCGTGGAAATTTCCATTCGCGACCCTGATGAAAACAACGTCGGGACCGATGTGCCGGGAACCATATTCGTCAGGAGCGACCTGATCGCCGACGGCTATCTCTGGGGTGACGACGGTCAGGCATTCCGGGTCACCGAGGCGGGAGCGACGGTCGGGGACCTCGGCGAACTCGATGAAAACGGCATGCTGCGGGTGATCGGCAGGGCAGGCGGCATGATGATATCCGGCGGCAATAATGTTTATCCCGCCGAAGTCGAAAGCGCCCTAAAAGCTTGCCCGGGGGTCGACGATGCCGTCGTCTTCGGGCTGCCGGATGCCTATTACGGCCAGCGGATCGTCGCGGTCGTGTCGGGAGAGGCGACAGATCCAAAAATCCTGGCCGATTATTGCGCGGATAAGCTCGTCAGGTACAAGATCCCCAGGCAATTCTACCATATCGGATCCTGGCCGATGACGAGCAGCGGCAAGATTGCCAGGGGGCACGTGGAAACGGCTGTGATCTCGGGAGACGATCTTGTCCTACGCCTATCAGCCTGACGAGGATTGGCAGCCGGTCGTGGTTGCCGCTTACCGCACGCCGATCGGGCGGGCTTTCGGATCGCTTTCGACAGTTGCGGCGGAAGACCTGCTCGCGCCGATCATCCGTCGGATCCTTTCCGAAACGGCAATTGCGCCCGACGTTATAGACGACGTCCTGGTCGGTAACGCCGCCGGCGGTGGTGGCAACATCGCGCGGCTGGCGGCACTCGCCGCAGGCCTGCCCATGGCGGTTCCGGGTGTGACGATCGACCGGCAATGCGGTTCAGGCCTGGAAGCGATCATCATGGCCGCCCGCCTGATCCAGGCGAAAGCGGGCTGCTGCTTTCTGGCCGGCGGCGTCGAGAGCGTCAGCACCGCGCCATGGCGTGTCGAACGACCAAAAGCCAATGGGGCACTACCGCGCTTTTATGGGCGCGCCCGGTTTTCGCCTGATGCCGTCGGCGATCCTGAGATGGGAATTGCCGCCGAAAACGTCGCCCGTCAATTCGGCATATCGCGGCAGAGACAGGATGAATTCGCGCTCCGCAGCCACCAGCTCGCCGCCGCGGCGGCCGATGCCGGCATCTTTCGGCCCGAGATCGTCGAAATCTCCACCGGCCACGGACTGGTCGAACGCGACGAATGCCCGCGCCCATCCACATCGCTCAAGGCGCTCGCAAACCTCCGGCCGGTCTTTCTCCCCGGCGGTTCGGTGACAGCAGGCAATGCCTGCCCTGTGAATGACGGCGCCTGCCTGGTGCTGGTCATGAGCCGCGGGATGGCGAAAAGTCTCGGCATCGACAAGGGCCTCGCCTTCATCGACAGCGCGGCGGCCGGTGTCGACCCCAACCTGCTTGGCATCGGTCCGGTTGCCTCGACCAAAAAGCTCTTTCAGCGTCAGCCCGGGCTCTCGCTCGCCGCCGTCGATGCCATCGAATTCAACGAGGCTTTCGCGGCCCAGGTTCTGGCATCGCTGGATCAACTCGAAGTTTCCGCGGACGCGGTCAACAGCAATGGCGGCGCCATTGCCTTGGGTCATCCGTTCGGCGCATCCGGTGCAATCCTCGTCACCCGGCTCTACAGCCAGCTGATCCGCGCCCATAAAAGCGGCTCAGCTGCCGGCGCGACCGGCCTGGCAATGATCGGCATCGGCGGCGGCATCGGGCTGACCGCCATGTTCGAGACCGCCACGCTTTCCTGATCATAAGGGTATCGTGTGTCGTCGCCACCAAACATGACACCGAGTAACAAACCAGGTTTTTAGCAAACTGAGCCGGGCGAAGCTCTTCGCCCGGTCCGTTCTTCATGCTGCGATCCCGTCAGGCGGCGATGCGCTTGTGATCCGCGGGGTGCTGAAGCCGGAAGCCGATCGCCAGCCTGTTCCAGGCGTTGATCATCGCAATGCCGATCGAAAGGGCCACGAGTTCGTCATCCGAAAAATTGCTATGCGCCTCTTCATAAACATTATCAGGCGCATGGCTTTTCGCGATTTCTGTGAGCGCCTCGGCCCAGGCGAGGGCGGCCCGCTCCCGTTGGGTGAAGAGCTGCGACTCGCGCCACGCATTCAGAAGCAGCAGCCGGTCGTCCGTTTCGCCGAGCTTCAGGGCGTCCTGACGGTGCATATGCAGGCAGTGAGCGCATCCGTTCATCTGGGAAACGCGCACTTTGACAAGTTCGAGCAGCTTCGGGTCGAAGCTCTTGGCGATCCAGGCTTCGACGGCGACCAGACCGTCAACGCCGCTGTTCTTATGGGCTATGAAGTTCAAACGCTTGATCATTCTCGTCTCCATCGAGAGGGTTGATGACGCAAGCCACGGCTTGCCCGACAGTGGATACGCCGTGCCATCAGGCTCGCCTATCTGCTCCGAGGGTAGGTTCGGCCGATCCCGGATGACGTGAAACTCCTCCATTTCGGCCGGATGGATCGAGCGCAGGGCGAGCCCGGCTACTGCCTACGCATAGGGTGACCGCGACTGGGGGAGAATGGTTCGGGGCCGCGATCCGGCGCATTCTGCAGCCCGTCGGTTCCGGCCGGCCGCGCCGGAAAATCCCCGCGGCGACGGTCCCTAGATCGATGACGTCGCTTGCCTCGCCGAGGACGCGATTTCGGCAGCCACCTCAAGTCAACAGAGGAAATCCTCGCAAGGTCAAGGAGACTACCCATGAAGATCGTCATTATCGGCGGCACTGGCCTCATCGGCTCGAAGACCGTGGAAAGATTGCGCAGCAAGGGACACGACGTTCTGCCGGCCTCGCCGAATTCGGGCGTCGACACGATCACCGGCAAAGGGCTCGCCGAAGCGCTTGCAGGCGCCCAAGTGGTGCTCGACCTGGCCAACTCTCCCTCCTTCGAGGACAAGGCGGTTCTCGAATTCTTCCAGACCTCGGGCCGCAACCTGCTCAAGGCAGGGGCCGCCGCCGGCGTGAAGCATCACATCGCGCTCTCGATCGTCGGCATGGAGCGCCTTCAGGGCAGCGGCTACATGCGCGCCAAGATGGCCCAGGAACAGCTGATCAAAAGTTCTGGCATACCCTACACCATCGTCCATTCCACCCAGTTCCATGAATTCATGGCAGGCATCGCCCAGTCGGGCACCGTCGGCCAGATGGTGCATCTGTCGCCGGCCTATGTGCAGCCGATCGCTTCGGACGATGTCGCCGATGTCATGGCCGAGGTGGCGCTCGCCGCGCCTCTGAGCGGTACGATCGAGATCGGTGGACCGGAGAAAATCCGCCTCACCGACATCGTGACGCGCCTCCTGAAAGCGACGAACGATCCGCGCCAGGTGACGGCCGATCCCCACGCCCGCTATTTCGGCGTCGAGCTTGAGGATAACTCGCTGGTAACGGGTCCCAAGGCGCGGCTCGGCCGGATCCGCTTCGACGATTGGCTCAGCCGGCAGCCGCCGCAGAAAAAGAGCGCCTAACAGCGAGACCACGTCCCATCAACGCAGGAGACCACACATGCTCAGGAAAATGATCTCGGCGGCCGCGTTCGCCATTGTCCTTGCCGCCGGCACTCAGGCTTATGCTGCAGGCGGCGACGCGAAGGTCAGCGTCGTTTTCGACCAGAAGCTTCCCAATGTTCCCGGCAAGAGCATGCGGGCGGTGCTCGTCGAATATGCGCCGGGCGGCTCGTCGCCCGGCCATACGCACCCGGCCTCGGCCTTCATCTACGCCACCGTTCTCGAAGGGGCGATCACCAGCAAGGTGAATGACGGGCCGGAGAAGGTCTATAAGGCCGGCGAAAGCTTTTCCGAATTTCCGGGCGATCATCACGCCGTCAGCAAGAATGCCAGCAAGACAAAGCCGGCCCGCCTGCTTGCGGTCTTCGTGCTGAATACCGACGAGACGGAACTGACGACCGACGACAAGTGACGTCACCCACGATGCCCGGCGCCGCCGGGCATCGATTTCCCCGTCGTATCAGGCCGCCTGTAGCGCCAGTTCCAGGTCGGCGATCAGATCGTCCGGATGCTCGATGCCGATCGACAGGCGGATCGTCGATTCCAGCACGCCGATGCGCTGGCGGACATCGGCGGGCACGCCGGAATGCGTCATGGTGGCCGGGTGGCTCGCAAGCGATTCGGTACCCCCGAGGCTGACCGCAAGTTTGAAGACCTGCAACGCGTTCAGGAACTTGAAGGAGGCCGGCTGACCGCCGCGGATGTCGAAGGAGAAGGTGGAGCCGGCACCGGTGCATTGTCCGGCGAAGGTGCGTCCCAGCGGCGAGTCCGGATCGTGATAGGGCAGGTAGTGAACCTTTTCGACCTTCGGGTGATCGCGCAGGAAATCGGCGACGGCCCGCGCATTGCTGTTTGCCCGCTCCATGCGCAGCTGCAGCGTTTCCAGCGACCGGCCGAGCATCCAGCAGGAATGCGGATCGAGCTGCGTGCCGATCGCACCGCGCAGCGCCTTGACCTGCTTGACGATCCCCTTGCGCCCGAGAACGGCGCCGGCGATCAGATCGGAATGGCCGCCGACATATTTGGTCAGCGAATAAAGCGAGATATCGGCGCCGTGTTCGATCGGCCGCTGGAAAACCGGCCCGAGCAGCGTGTTGTCGCAGACGACGATCGGCGTATGTCCCTGTTTTGCGCCGATCGTGTCGGCCACGCGCCGGATCATCGCGACATCGACCAGGCTGTTGGTTGGGTTGGCGGGTGTTTCGATCAGGATGACAGAGACTCGGCCCTTGGCCATCGCCTCCTCAGCCGCCTTCTGCACCGATCCCTCGCTGACCCCGTCGGCAAAACCGATGGCGGCGACGCCGAGGTTCAGGAAGGTCTTGGCCAGCAATGTTTCCGTTCCGCCGTAAAGCGGCTGCGAATGCAGGACCGCATCGCCCGGCCGAACGAAGGCAAGCAGGGTGGTGGCGATCGCCGACATGCCCGAGGAAAACAGCGCGCCGCTTTCCGTCCGCTCATAGACGGCGAGCCTGTCCTCCACGATCTCGCTATTGGGATGATTGAAGCGCGAATAGACGAGACCCGCGCCTTTCCCCGCCGGCGGCTCGCGGCGGCCGGAGACGTAATCGAAGAAGTCGCGGCCATCCTCGGCGGAGTTGAAGACGAAGGTGGAGGTGAGGAATACCGGCGGCTTGACCGCCCCTTCCGAGAGTTCTGGATCGTAGCCGTAATTCAGCATCTGCGTTTCGGGATGCAGTGCATGATTGCCGATATGGGTTTTGGAAGGATGCGGGGCCGTCATGATCGTCTCCTCTGTCGGGATTGCCCAAGGATAAATTACATCAAAACCGCATCGGAGAATGCAATGATCGATGCCGCTCCTTAACAGTCAACTCACGGTCTCGCCCAAAGTGTCCGCAACATAGGCGCCGCGCGCGCCCATCGGGAGCGGCGTGCCCGTCGTCGTATCCCGCGCGGTCTGATGCTCCAGCTCGGCGTTGAGTTCTGCGCCGATGACGAGAATGACGACGGACAGCCAGATCCAGACGAGGAAGCCGATCAGCGCGCCGAGCGTGCCGTAGGTCGCGTTATAATTGGCGAAATGATCGAGATAGAAAGAGAAGACAAGCGACATGGCCGCCCAGGCGACCGTCGTCAGACCCGCGCCCCACGTCATCCACCGGAGCTTGGCAGGCTCCCGGCTGGGGCCGAAGCGGTAGACCGCGGTAACGGCAACCGCAACGACCAGCAGAAGCAGCGGCCACCGCAGGAGGAGCGCCATGTGTTCCTTGAATTGATCGAGCCAGAGATAGGAGAGCACGACAGGCATGACCGCGACTAGCGCCACCATGACCACCGTCAGAAGCATCGCGCTCAAGGTGAAGCAGAGGCCTATGAGGTTCAACCGGATAAGACCGCGCTTTTCGTTCTCCTCGTAGGCCACGTTCATCGCATCGAAGATCGCCAGCGTGCCGCTATGCGTGCTCCATAGCGCGATGCCGAGACCGACGAAAAAGGTGATGCCAAGTGCACTGTCGCGCTTATTGACGAGTTCCTTGATCTGATCGGCAAGTAGATCGAACGCTCCCGGCGGCATGAGGCCGGCCAATTCGCGAAGATGTTCGGATATGGTGATCGGATCGGCAACCAGCCCGTAGAGCGCCACCAGAGCCGCCATGGCGGGAAACAGCGCCAGCAGCAGATAAAAGGCCACACCCGCGGCAATGAGTGTGACCCGGTCGTTCAGGACTTCATGGTAGACGCGCCAGAACACATCGCGAAGTCCGCGGAGCGGAATAGCCTCGGGCGTCGCGGCGCTGCGGCCATGATCGTCAACCGCGCGGCGGGGTTCGGCACTCGGGGGAACGGAACTGCGCTCCGTTGCCTGCATCAACGCAAGTGCGCCGATCGCCGCAGCCACCATCGCCGCTGCGATCGACATCTTCTTGAGGTGAAGCACATCTGGCATGAGGATGCTCTCCGCTCTGGTGCGGGGATAACGCAGAGTGCCGCTAAAGGATGCAAGCCGCTGCCTCCCGCGACCATTCGAGCGGGGGGCAAAATCATTCCGTTCCTCGAGCCTGTCGAGTAACGGCAATTTTGACCGATTCGGGCTTGTCAAACCGGTCGCTGCGGGGGAATCTATCGCCTGGTGGCGGGGGGTATGGTGCAGCTTACAAAATTCTAAGCCATTGATCTCGTTATTATCACTTCCAGTTATGGAAGTGAATTCGCACTTTAGTTTCGTTACTGACTGGGCGGTCTTTTCGACAAGCCTGCCCGACAACCATCGTTTCGGTCTCAAAGGCAGCGAATTCTGGCTCCAAGCGTCTGCAATGTTGCGACCACAGCGCCTTCAGCGATCGACAAAACAATAACGCCAGTGGCAATCCCCTGCAATAGCTGCTCTCGTTATCGACCGCGAATATCGGGAACCGGACGCGGAGGTGCTTCTGCCCGGCATCATCCATGTTGCCCGCCGCCGAAGCCGGAGCATTGCCTGCCCGCGATCGAGATCGAGATCTCAATACCTCGGTCGCAGCCGGACAACGCATTCACGATACGCCCCCGAAAGTCTCGTCTGCAGACCGGGTCGGCGCTGCTTGAGAACCAGCCCCTCCCCTGCTTCATGGTCATTCGGTTCGGCCGCATGGCGAGGCCGGCCAGACTGCCGTGCGCCTCGACCAGCCATCGCGCGATGGATGCGGTGTCACATGGCGGAAGGGCAATCGGCTCGATATCTCCAAGCATCGACCGATGAAAAATGCACGTCCGACGATGCACGCTCGCCTCGTCACGGGCGTGCGACAGCCGAGCCTCGGCCGGGTCAGACCTCGGCCAAAGGCTCTTCCCGGCACGAGGCCTGGCGCGTCACCAGGCGAATCCCTGAACTCGGATGTAGGTCCGCTTGCCTGATTGCCCGTCGTCCGCGGACAACTTCCAATCAGACGATGGCCGCAAAGCCTATTCAACACGCCCCGCAACTGGTGTGCATGGCAGCGAAATGCGAGGGGCGCACCGACGCCGAATGGATGCAAAGAGCAGCGCTGCGGCGTCTCCCTCGAGGCAATGGCCTTCGGCCTGTGCCCCTTAGGATGAGGGACGCCTAGAGGGTGCCGCCGTCCATAGGAGACGCCAGGAATCTGCGCCCAACAACGAGCGCTGGAGAATGCCGTGCCGTGGCCCACGAGAGCCTCATCCCGAGGCGCACCGCCTCGAAGGACGAGGCGGGCGCGCCGACGTCGAAGGAATGCAAGGAGCAGCGCTGGAGCGGACCCTTCGAGGCTCCGGCCGTCGGCCTGCGCGCCTCAGGATGAGGAACGCCCTGAGGGTGCCGTCCTCAACAAGGGACACTGCGGATCTGCGCTCCAATAGTGCGCGTTGAAGAACCCGCGCCACCGCACACGAGAGCATCATCCTGAGGCGCCCCGCAAGAGGCCTCGAAGGGCGAGGCCGGTGCGCCGACGCCGAAGGAGTGCAAGGAACGGCGCTGAGCACGTCCTTCGAGGCTCCGGCTGTCGGCCTGCGTGTCTCAAGATGAGGCGCACGCTGGAGGATGCGCCCCCAACAAGGGGCGGTAGATTTCCTGCGTCTCAATTTCAGGCGTTGAAGATTCCGATACTACCCCCGAGAGCCTCACCCTGAAGCGCGCCGCTCGGGGCCTCGACGGGCGATGCGGGTGCGCCGACGTCGAGGGAAATGCAAGGAGCAGCGTCGGCGCCGCGCGCTAAAGGTGAGGAAGGATCAGCTATGCAAAAGCCTGAGCGTCGAGAATACGGGATTGATCGTAAATGGGTTGTCCGCGGACAACCCGGTGACCATCGAGACAGAACAAGTTCTCGAGAACACTTCACCTTACGCTGTCGTCCAATTGAGCCTGAGGCGCTCCCCGCAAACGCCTCAAAGGACGCAGCGACCTGCTCGCTTCGGGAATGAGTGGCGGCGCAGCGCAAGTTGTCCGCGGACAACGCCGCCGAATCCGGCCGCGAGCAATAATCAAAAGCTGCGCCCAATTCGACCCTCTTGCAGCGTCACCCGTCTTGCCACCCAGCCGCCAAGCTTGAATTTGCCGCGTCGCGGCACTACCTCGTGATGGACCGAAGCGCTTCACCCCTCCGAGCCGCTTGGGTCCGACAGACAGTCATTCCTCCTCCCAGGCTGTCGCTCACTATCGAAGCCCGGTGCCTCTCCCGCGCCGGGCTTTCGCTGTTTCGGCAAACCACTGGAGTAGCCGGACAGGCCACATCCTCCATTTCTTCCGCTCCTATCGATCCGGTCCTCAAACGGGATCGGCGGAGCCGGCGGCAAAGTTCATTGCCTGCGTCGCCAACCTGCGCCGAAGCTGCCGCCTTGCCGCCGGCGGTGGTGCGCAATTCATATGAACTTTCGCCGCATGGCCGCGGCTCGAATACTCGGCGCCTCCGGCTCGATCTCGAAGATCATCGACAGCAAATTTCAACAGCAGAGTTTCCCGCTTCAACTGGGGAGAGGCGCCGTTGGCGAGCTTGCGCTAAGCTTCGGGAAGGCCGGATCTAAGGTCGACACTCCGAACGTGTCATCGCCCATACCATCTCCGCCGGATGCTCGGGTGTTGCGATGTCGTCGCTGATCAAACCTGCGGCCGACTGATCGCGCCGGGCGAAGGGGCGAGGGGCATCGCGATCTTCGGCGTGGTGGGCTGCGTCGCTGTTCGCAACGGAGATGCAGCAGTCGGCACTCTGGAAGGAATGCTTCAGGGATCGTCATAGCAGAGCGCCCATTGGTCGCCGATATACCAGCAGCGCCCTACCCGCGGGTCCGTTTTCCAGAGCAGGCTTTTTATGAACTCGATGCCGCCGCGCTTGAATGCAGCCGTCAGCGCCTCAATCTCGTTCTCGTCGATCGTCAATCCACCATCGGCGCAGACGAAATAGGCAGTACTGATCCAGCGCGCCGCAAATCCACTTGCGCCGCGCTCGATACGAAGCGCGGCGCCATGAGAGGCATGACGGCCGCCACTCGACGGTCGGCCCTGGCGCGGTACGCCAAGCGGCAACACCAGACGTCCCCCGGGTCGCAACCTTTCGATCCAGGGTGCCGCCGGACGCCCGACGGCGAAATTCACATAGACCGCATCCACCTCCTGCTGCGGCCATTGATTGCCGTCGGCGATGATGACGCTGACATTGGCCCGATCGGCAAGCGCTGCTTGGGCGTGACCCGCGAGATCCGGATCCATCTCGACGGCAAAGACATGACCCGCCGCACCCACCAACTCCGCGAGAATGGCGCTATAATAGCCAGTGCCGGCACCGATATGAGCGATGCGATCGCCGATTTGCACGTCCAGTTCAGCCAGGAGCCGCGCATGCAGCGACGGGCTGCCATTGTTGACGCCCTTGTCGGATTGCAAGGCGAACAGCACATCCTGATAGGCCAGAACCAAATCGGAGGAAAGCAGCGGGCGATATCCGCCACCCAGATTGGCGATCTGCCATGGCGGCGCACCGAGGAATTTTTCGCGTGGCACGACGGCAAAGGCGGCCTCGATCCGCGGGTTCGTTATTCCGGCGGTTGCCGCCACCTGATGGGCGTAAGCCCGGCGGACCACCGCCAGTTCGTCGAGCGTAAATATCGCAGTCGGCATGACTCATCTCCGGACATGGCTTCCGATCTGTTCCGTTTTGCTACGCCTTTACATCAAGCGGATCCATATCTGCCGATATCTGGTTAATACAGATAGCGGACAGATCCTCAAGACTCCGCATTCGTGACGGAAGTTAAGCGCTAATTAGCTTCCATTGCAGAAAACTACATTGTTAGGTCATACGCTTAATACAGGCGGGCCATAAACGAACGCACCTCAAAGCTGGCCTGCAAGCCAGCATCATTCCGAGCCGGGCGGCCTCTGGCCTCAACAGCTTCCCAGAGCGCCGTCGAGGCATTCAGCCGTGCGGCGTCGCGCGACCCATGGCGTTTACGCTGAAACGCTTCTTGATCCTGTCGACGTGCGTTCCGTCCTGAAGCGGAACCTGAACCAGCCTGTCATAGGTCTCAAAGCCCATCTTCGCGTAATAGCCAAGTCCGCTGATATTGTCGGCGCGGATGGTCGCATTGATGAATTCCAGCCCGAGCTCTTTCGCTGCCGCCCGGGTCGCGGGAAAAAGCGCGCTGCCGACGCCCGCGGTCTTTGGGTTCATGCGGGCAAAGGTCGCAATGTCGGCGACGCCTTTCGGCGGATCGCCGTATAAGCTCAGCGATTGAAAGCCGACAAGCGCCTGATTGTGCTCTGCAACATGGCAGACAAGCGGAAACTCGCCCTCGATGAACCAGTCCGCGAATTCGGCGGCCGAAAGCGGGGTCTCGAGCGCTGTCGTTCCGCCGGTCCGAATGATCTCGTTCAAGAGAGCGCTCAACTCCTCGGCGTCGGAGGAGACGGCTTTTCGGATGTGCATGTCTTGGCTACCTCGTCGCTAGAACAGGATGATTTTAGGCCCAGTTGGCCTAAAATCTGAATCCTGTTCTCAGTTAAAGAGTTAGAGCATGATGTCATGAGAAAACCGCGCTCACTTTTCGGCCTCATGCTCTAGTCAACAACCTATCGGCGAGATTTCGAGGTGACAAGTCACCATTTCGTCTGCCACGATGAGGCATCGTCCAGCGCACTCGACACCGGTTTCGCGTTCGCCGATTGCGCGCAAACTGTCATCAGGCGTTCAATCGCTGCTGCGTCTGCCGGTCGAAGAAATGAACCTTGGACGTTTCGAAGGAAAGCTTCACCGGCTGTTCCGGGACGAGCTCGACACGTTCGCGCACGACCCATGTCAGCTCCCGGCCGTCGACTTCCACGGCGACATGGGTTTCCGATCCCGTCGGTTCGACCACCTTGATCACGGCATCCACCCCGTTCTCGCCGCCGAAGGCGATGTCTTCCGGGCGGATGCCGAGCGTCAGCGGCCGGTTGGCTGAATTGGCCGGCGCCCGCGACAGCGCCACGCGCGAACCGCTGGACAGCGCCAATGCCGGCTTTCCCCCATCGTCGATCGTCCCTTCGAGAAAATTCATGGCGGGGGAGCCGAGGAAACCGGCGACGAAGATGTTGCGCGGCCTGTCATAGAGCTCGAGCGGGCTGCCGATCTGCTCGACGCGGCCGCCATGCAGCACGACGATCTTGTCGGCCATGGTCATGGCTTCGATCTGGTCATGGGTGACGTAGACGATGGTGGTCTTCAGCCGCTGGTGCAGGGCCTTGATCTCCGCCCGCATCTTCACCCGCAGTTTCGCATCGAGATTGGAGAGCGGCTCGTCGAACAGGAAGACTTTGGGATCACGAACGATGGCGCGGCCCATGGCGACGCGCTGGCGCTGCCCACCGGAAAGCTGCGCCGGCTTGCGGTGGAGAAGCGGCTGCAAACCGAGAATGGCGGCGGCTTCGCCGACCTTCTTCTCGATCTCAGGCCGCTTGGCGCCGGCAAGCTCCAGCGCGAAACCCATGTTCTGGGAGACGGTCATCTGCGGGTACAGCGCGTAGTTCTGGAAGACCATCGCGATATCGCGATCCTTCGGCTGCAGATTGTTCACCACCCGGCCGTCGATGCTGATCTGGCCGGCGGTGACGTCTTCGAGCCCGGCGATCATGCGCAGCAAGGTCGACTTGCCGCAGCCGGAGGGGCCGACGAGAATGGCGAATTCACCATCGGCGATCTCGACGTCGACGCCATGAATAATATCGACCGTGCCGAAGGATTTCTTGACGTTTCTGATGCTCAAGCCAGACATTTTGGACCCTTGATTAGTGCTTCCCGCGCCGGCGCACGCGCAGCGCCTGATACGGTTTGCGCGGGATTTTGACGCCGAAGGCCGCGTCCGGCTTTCCGCCGCGCACGACCGAGCCGTGGCGGGTCGGATGCGGAACGGGCGCTGCCACCTTTTCGGCCGGCGTGATCGTCATCTCCCAGGTGTCGATGATATCGACATCGTAATCGTCGCCATCGACAGGCAGGCCGGTGGACCAGACGACCGGCTGATGTTCGCCGAAATAGATCAGCCGGAAATCGCCGTCGCCGTCACGCGCCCCCGATACGCGCGACCAGGGCCATTCGCCGATGATGCCGAGCGGCTCGAGCCCATGTTTGACGTCGGCCTCCAGCAGATCGCGCAGGAAGCCGATGCGCTTCCAGGCCTCGCCGCGCAGCTCGCCGCCCTTGGCCCACCAGATCAGATCCTCGGGATGCGAATAGGTCTCGCCATGGCCGGCATAACCGCCGCGCGCCATGGTGATCCAGAAGCGATGCACGAGTTCCCCGGCATGGAGATTGCCCCATGACTGCAGGATGTCGCCCTCATATTCCGGCTCGTCGTTGACGACAGGCTTGCCATAGGCATCGCGCCATTCCTGGGTGCGCTTGACGTCGGGGTTCTGAATGCAGCTATGCGTGACCCACGGCTTGCGATGATCGAAATTCGCCGTCACGTCGCCATTGTGGATGGAGCGCAGGTGCTGGTAGGGATCGTTTTCCTCCAGGATGTGGAAGTAGCGGTCCCACTGCGCCATCGGTTTGGTGTCGATGAGGAAATCATATTCATTGGCGAGCGACCACCAGACGTTCCGGTAGGCGGAAAGACGCGCGGCCAGATATTCGACATAGCGGAAATCCTGCGCGGCCGACATGTCGGCATAGCCCCAGCGGTCATAGGGGTGGAAGATGATGATATCGGCCTCGATGCCCAGTTCGCAAAGCGCCGCGACCTGCTTTTCGAAATGCTGGAAGGCGGCGGGGTTGGGCCGGTCGAAATCTTGGCCGCCGTCCGTGCCGCGTTCGAAGCAGGCATGCAGCGGCTCGTTGACATTATAGGGATAGTCCTTCGGAAACACGCCCATGCGCATCTTGTTGAAACGCGCCGTCTTGAGGGTTTCCAGCGTCTGCTTCTGCATGTCGAGCGGCTGATGCGTCCAGGCGTAGCAAGTTGTTCCGAAGGAGAGGAACGGCGTGCCGTCGGCATAGGCGAAGTGGAATTTGTTGCGCACGCGCACCGGGCCGTGATTGCCGGCCGAAGGTGCGGTCGCGGTCAAAACACCGGTCTTGCCGTCGAGGGCCGCAGTCTTGGAGCGCGTCTTGAACGACCACTCACCCTCACTGTCGGGCATGAAACGGATGCGATAAGTGCCGTTGCCGTCATAGAAGCCCGGCACGCGCACATCGCGGCTCTTCTGGGTGAACACGGCATCGAATGCCACGTCGAGATAGGGATTGCCGCCGGCAGGCCCCTCGAAGGCGGCCTCGAACACACCCCATTTTTCGACTGTTGCATCAGACATTCTGTCTCTCCTCGTGAGATAAGATTTCGCGATCAGCCCTTGACGGCGCCGGAGGTGAGGCCGGAGACGAAGTAGCGCTGGAACATGAGATAGACGATCGTCGCCGGCAGAACGGTCATGACGATCGCCGCGTTGAGCTGGCCGTAATTGCTGGAGAACTGCCCCTGGAATGACATCAAGCCGAGCGGCAAGGTCCACATGTGCTGGTCCTGCAGCAGCACCAGCGCCATGGCGAATTCGTTCCAGGTGGAAACGAAATCGAGGATGAGCAGCGCGGCAAGCACGGGCAGGCACACCGGTAGGAAGATCCGCCGGAAGATGGTGAAGTGGGTGGCGCCGTCGATGAGGGCTGCTTCCGACAGCTCCTTGGGAATGCCCTTGAAGAAGCCGTGCAGGATGAAGACCTGGTAGGGAACGCCGAAGGCGATATAGGGCAGGATGACGCCGGGATAGGTGTCGATCAGTCCGAAGGAATTGACCAGGGTGAAGAGCGGCGCCAGCATCACCTGAAAGGGGATCATCGTGCCGAAGACGACGACGAGCAGCAGGGCCTTGCTGATCTTCAGCTTGATCTTGGCCAGAGCATAGGCGGCCATGGCCGACAGGAACAGGCCGAGCGGCACCTTGATGACGGTGATGATGACGCTGTTCAGAAAGGAGTTGGCGAAATTGCCGCGGCTCCAGGCAGCGCTGTAATTGTCATAGGCAAGCTCGGTCGGCGGCATGAAGGCGCCGGTGCTCGTCACCGCCGCCGGCGTCTTCAGCGAGGTAAAGACGATGAACACGAAGGGCGCAACCCAGACGAGGGCGACGACGACAAGCGTGATCCAGAGGCCGATCAGAACGGGATCGCGCTTCATCGACGACGGCTGGACTTCGAGATGCACGGCGGCGGTATCGCTCGGCACTGCTGTCACGATTCGACCTCCTCGTGTTTCTGGGTCCATCTCAAATAGGGAATGACGACGGCCATGGTGATCAGCAGCAGGACGACGGAGATCGCCGCACCCCGGCCGAAATCGAAGATCTGCATGGCCTGCGTGAAGGCCCAGAGCGCCAGCATCTGGGTGGACTGCGCCGGCCCGCCGCCGGTCAGGCCGTAGACGATATCGAAGGCCTTCAGCGAGGAGATGATCGAAAGAACGAGAACGATGGTGATCGTCGGGCGCAATGCCGGCAGCGTCACATGCTTGAACACCGCCCAGCGGCCGGCGCCGTCGATGCGCGCGGCCTCGACCAGCGTCTGCGAGACACTCTGCAGGCCGGCCAGGAACAGCACCATCGAGAAACCCACCGTCTGCCAGAGATAGGCGACGAAGACAGAATAGAGGGCGATATCCCTGTTGCCGAGCCAGTCCTTGATCCAGCTCTGCATGCCCCAGGAGGTCAGCAGCTGGGCGAACAGGCCAAAGAAGGGATCGTACATCCATTTCCACATGGTGGCGACGGCGATCGGCGCGATGATGACGGGCAGATAGAAGATCGCCCTCAGGCCATTGCGGCCGAAGATCTTCTGATTGAGGCTGAGCGCCAGCAACAGGCCGACGACAGGCGGGAAGATCAGGCTCATCAAAGTCCAGATCACCGTGTTGCGGAAGGCAACCCAGAAGACCGGGTCCCGGGTGAAGATCGCCGAATAGTTGGCAATGCCCACGAACTGCCGGTTGGCATCCAGCCCGTTCCACTTCTGGAAGCTCAGGATGACGACGTTGAGCATCGGGTAGAGCGCAAAGACCGCATAGATCGCCAACGCCGGCACGAGCAGGATGGCCGCTTGCATGCGCGGATCATGTGTCGATTGTCGAAGTGACATGCTTTCCTCCTACAGCGCCGCGCGTGCTTCAGACGCGCAAAGGACGCTGCAGCACTTTGAATCTGCGCATCGTGCCTTTCGAAAATCGATTCCGATTTTCGACCGATGCGCTGGCGGGGCGTTTGCGCCAGCTCACGAAAGAATGTGCCAGCCGATCAACTCAAGGATCGATCGACTGGCGCTTGGGAGGAATCAGCTTCTGCTTGCGATGAAGCTCTGCAGCTGCTTGACCGCGTCGGCCGGCTCGGTGTTGCCGGAGGCGACGTCGTTGATGACACGGAAATATTCCGTCGTGACATCGAGCGGGAAGGCCTGATCGCCGTTCATGTAGACCTTGCCGAATTTCTGGAAGATCCCCAGCCATTCCGCCTCGAGCGGCTTCTGGTTGGCGTACTGCACGTTCTTGTTGACGGAAGTCGAGCTCAGCTGGCCGAGCAGATCCTGCTGCACCTTCGTCGACAGGAAATAGTCGAGGAATTTCGCGGCGGTGTCAGGATTTTTGCTCTTGGTGCTGATGTAATTGTACTCGGCGAAGCCATAGAGACGGTCGGTATTGGTCGGGAAGGGGAAGATGCCGTAATCGTCGAGATTGGCGCCGGAGCCGTTGAGCTGGCTGACCAACCAGTCGCCTTCGAGCATCATCGCCGCGCGGCCTGCGGTGAAGAGGCTGTAGGACTGCTTGTTGTCGATGCCCATGAACGGCTGCAGCGTATAATCCTTCGTCCACTTCGCAAACTCGGCGAAGGCCTCCGTCGCACAGGGTTCCTTGGTCCAATCCAGCGTCATAGCCTTCAGTGCATCATGCTTTTCGGCGCCGCACTTGGTTTCGAGGATGACGTCCATCAGGCGCATGACGTGCCAGTTGACCGTGCCACCGAAGGTGAAGGCAGGGATGCCGGCGGCTTTCAGCTTGTCGGCCGCGGCGAGAAATTCCTCATAGGTCTTCGGCTCTTCCTTGATGCCGGCCTGTTCGAAAAGCTTCTTGTTGTAATAGACGGCTTCGCCCTTGAAGGTGAAGGGAACGCCATGCTTGCCACCCGGATAGAGGTCGGCGAAAGCCGCAGCGGCGGGCAGCAATTCGTCGTTCCATTTATATTCGGCATAATATTTGTCGAGCGGCAGGGAGAGACCGGCCTTCACATATTCGCCGCCAAGGCCGAGGCCCGCCCAGCTGAAATAAATGTCGGGGCCTTTGTCGGAACCGGCCGCGACGCGGAGCGCCGTCTTATGCTCGTCGACGGCGCGCTGAACGATCTCGACATGGGTTCCCGGGTTTGCCGCTTCAAAATCCATCGCAACCTTCTTGAGCGCGCCGTTGGCGGCGTTGTTGTCGAAGTTGAGGGTCCAGAGCGTGATGTCTTCGGCAAGAACCGGCGTCGCGGCGAAAGACGCCATGGCGATCGCGACGATGCTCGCAGTCTTCAATTTCGCGGATAGGGTCAGCATTACCGTCCTCCTCTTGATAAGCGGCCCCCTTGTTGCAGATAGTCATTCACATGTCAACTGGTATGATGAGATAACCATCATGCTGCCGAACGAATTTTGCGATCGCGGTGATGATGATGACGGCCGAGGCCGCTCCGGGGTCGATATGGCCGATCGCTCGTTTCCCCAGCCGCGATGCCCGCCCCTTGGCCGCCGTCATATCCCGGGTCGCTTCGCAGCCTTGGCGCGCTGCCCGCTCCGCCATGTCGAAGCATTCAGGAAGGGCGGTTCCCGACGCCCAGGCCTTGAGCGCCGCATCGGCCGCCGGCTTCCAGGCGTCGACCATGGTCTTTTCGCCGGGCTCCGCCTTGCCGCGTTCCTGAATGCCTTGCGCCATCGCCGCGAAAGCCCGCACAAAATTGTCATCGCTCAGGTTAGACCTGTCCTTGACCGAAGCGCCTGCGCGCATAAAGGCGGTGGCATAGAGCGGGCCCGATGACGCGCCGACCGCATTCAGAAATGCCTTTGCCGCAGCGTTGAAGGCAGGCGTCGGCGCAGTCTGCGCGGCATCGAGCCCGCCGACGGCCTTGGCGGCGGCTTCACAGCCGGCGTCCATGGCAAGGCCGTGATCTCCGTCGCCGATGGCGCCATCCAACTCGCAGAGATGATCGCGCTGCGCGGCGATGCCCTCGGCGATCAAGGCAAAGAGGTGCTGCAGGTCTTTCGTCGTGATCAGCATCGATCACCTCGTAAACATGGCGCAATCGCAGGGATGGTCGATTAGCCGCTGAAGCTCGTCGTCGAGGTGCATGAGCGTCACCGAAGCGCCGGCCATTTCGAGCGACGTGCAGTAATTCCCGACGAGCGAGCTATGGATGACAAGCCCCGCCTCGTCGAGCCGCGCCTTCACGCGCCGCATCATGATGTAGAGCTCCATCATCGGCGTGGAGCCCAGCGAGTTGACGAGCACGGCGACACGGTCGCCCCGTTCTGCCTTCATCTCGCGGAGGATGCTGTCCATCAGTTCGTCGGTCACCGCGTCGGCCGCCTTCAGCGGCTCGCGAGCCATGCCGGGCTCGCCATGGATGCCCATGCCGATCTCCATCTCGCCGTCGCCGATCAGGAAATTCGGTTTCAAGGTCTGCGGCAGCGAACAAGGCGCGAGCGCCACACCCATCGTATAGGTTCGCGAATTGGCATGGCGGGCGGCGCGCTCGACCTCGTCGAAGGAATAGAGAAGATCGCAGGCAGCACCAGCGGCCTTGAAGATGAAGACATTGCCCGCCACGCCGCGCCGCCTGTCCCTCTGATCGGCGGGGGCGGACGCGACATCGTCGGTGGTCAGGACGGTGCGCACCTCGATCTCGTCAAGCGCCAGCATTTCGGCGGCCATGTCGAAGTTCATGACGTCGCCGGCATAATTGCCGTACATGAAGAGCACGCCGGCGCCGCCGTCGACGGCTTTGGCGCAGGCGATGATCGGATCGGGGGGCGGCGAGGCGAAGACATTGCCGATCGCGGCGGCATCCGCCAGCCCCTTGCCGACATAGCCGAGGAATGTCGGTTCGTGCCCGGACCCGCCGCCGATCACCAGCCCGACCTTGCCCTTGCGCGGTCCGTTTCGGGCAATGATGGCGCGCGGCATGTCGTCCACGGCATAAAGGTGCCCGGGATGGGCCGCGAGAACGCCTTGCAGCATCTCATCGACGGCATCTGCGCCTGCATTGATAAGCTTCTTCGTCTTCACGCCGATCCTCCCCAGAACGAGCTCCGACTGCATAGATGCGGCTGGCGCGCCGGACGTCAATCCGCCCGCGGCAAGACGACCGTTCCGAAAGGCGCGAGCCGCAGCTCTTTATCCAGTGCGCCGCCGTCGACCCTTCGCTCTTCGCTGGTCAGATTGACCACAAAGATCCTGGCGCCTGCGGCATCCCGCGCCATGAAGGACAGCACTTCGGACGGCGAAGACGAGACGCATTCCTGCCAGGACGCGCCGGCGAGGGCCGACAAGGTCCGCACCGTGTTGAACAGCGGCCGCCGCCCGCCTTGCTCGACCGGTTCATCCGGGCCGGCGATCAGGCCGAAAGGGCCGGTCAGGGCCGAAAGCGTCAGGCATTCGAGATCGGCATCCAGCACCCGGATCGCGTAGCCGAGCGCGAAAGCCTCCGCGAAACGCCCGTTGTGGCGCGGGTCGCGATTGGCCATCGGGATGCGTCCGCCCGCAGGATTGTCCATGGTGCGGCTACCATAAGGGTTCTGCCGCATCGGGATCGTCGACGGGCCGATGCGATAGGGCTTGTCGCCGTAGACCGCGCGGACGGATCGCGTGATGAACGGCAGCGCTTCCAATGTCTGCATGACGCTGAGATCGTCGGCCGCATGCACGATCGGATTGGTGCAATGGCTGACGAAATCGATCTCGCCTGATGGCACGCGCTTGCGGTTGAGTTCGGTGAAATAGCTCAGCATGCCGCCGCCGATGCGAGTGCCGGGGAAGGCGGCGCGGGCCGCGGCATAGATCTCTTCGAGGGGAGGGCAGTCCGGCCATTTGCTGCCAGGCGGCGTCGATTGCCGATCGACGGAAGGCGAGATCAGGATCGCTTCCGGTTCGAAGTCCGCGCGCTGCATCTGGCGGGCAATCTCGGCCGCTTCGCTCGATGGCGACGACTTGCAGGCAAGCGCGATCTCCAGCGTCGTACGGCCCCGATGGGCGGCAGCGATCGCGGCAAATTTCTGCAGCGCTTCGGCGCCATGTCCAGCGTTCGCATCGAAATGGAAGACAAGCTCGCGCGGCGCGATCTCCGACAGGAGGGACCGGGCCGAGAGCGTCGCATCGGCCTCCTGCGGCGTAACGACCACGCCGATATCGGGCATGGTGCCGGTCCGTGTTCCAAGTTCGAGCCTTATGACATCGCTCGACGTCCCGGCTGAGACCGCTGCGGAACGGCTGGCGTCGCTGATCATCAGCGACGTCTTCTGCCGAACCGGTTGGTTGGCGAAAATCCGATAGGGCCAGGGCAGGGCGAGCGGCCTGACATAGGTCTTGTAGGAGGCATCGGACCAGTTCCTCTGATCCTCCATTTCGAAAATGTCGCCTTCCATCCGGCATTCCGCCGCAACTCCGGGCACGACCTCATGGGAAATAGCGCGCATATCCTGGAACGGCTGCCAGGGTTCGATCACATCGGGAAAGCGTGTCTCGACGATCCGGCCGTCGACATGCTCGACCGTCGCCGCTGAACCGGCCACACCGACGATCGGATGCAGGATGCAGAAGCCGCAGCGATTGGTCTCGAAGCCGGTCTCGCTCGTGGCTTCGGCTTCGGCTTCGAAGTCGAGCCGGTCCGCCCGTCCCACGATGCGGACGTCGATGACGAGCCTCGTCTCGTCGGGTCCCTTGCAGCGGGCCTGATAGCCAACTTCGAAACGATCGTCATCCTGCTCAATCCTGAGATCGGCGATCTCGGGGCCGTAGGTTCCCCAGTCCCGGTCGCGAACGAGGTAGGAAATCGCCCGCAGCACCTCGACCCCATCGTAGCAGATGGTGCGGAGGTTGCCGTCGGCGAGATCGACGGTCAACTTTCCGGCCGTCAGGCGAACCGGCGGCCTTTCCTGGGCGCGGGTGCCGTAAAGCTGGAACGAATCGGCGGTCATCGCAGCATCGCCCCGACATCGATCGTCTGCCCCCGCGCCGCACTGTCATAGGCGGCCTCGACGAGAGCGAAGGTCTTCAGATTGTCGGCCCCTGACGTCGAGTGCTCCGCGCCGCGCTTGAGCTGATCGACCCAATGCTGCTGGATCGCGTAGACGCTCTCCTGGATATTGTGCCAGGGCCGCGAGGCCCAGGATAGCAGCTTCGGAGAGACGTCCGTGGTGGTGGTGCCCTTGGCGTTGGTCACTTCAAGGCTGTAGCCCTGGGTCAAGCGAATCGTGCCCTCGGCGCCGTCGAGTTCGATCAGGGTCTCGGGGAAGGGCTCTTTCGAGAGCTTGGTGGCGTAGCTGACGTCGACGACCGAAGTCACTCCGTTCTCATGATCGAGCAGAATGGTAGCGACATCCTCGCCCTTGATTTTTGGATTGACCCGCCTGGTGCGAGCCGTCAGCGAGCGGATGTCGCCGAGGATATAGCGAGCGATGTCGAGTGTATGAATGCCGAGATCTTCGATGATGAAGCGCTCGCCTTCGGCGAGATAGGGCTGGCCGGAAAAAACGTCGTAGCCCGAGCGGAAGGAGAAGCGGCCCCAGAAGGGCGTGCCGATCGCGCCGGCAGCGAGCGCCTTGCGAACCGCCTGGATCGGCGCCTGCCAACGAAAATTCTCGTGCACCATCAGGGCGACGCCGGCATTGCGGCAGGCCTCGACCATCGCCTTCGCATCCGACAGCGTCTTGGCGAACGGCTTCTGGCAGATGGCCGGCACCCTATTGCCGGCGGCCATTTCCACCAGCGCGCGGTGGCTCTGGACGGTGGTGGCGATATCGACGAAATCGAAGCCGCCATCGGTAAACAAGGCCTCGGCATCGCTATAGCGGCGCTCGATGCCGAACTGGTCGCCGACGATCTTCAGCCGCTCCGGATCGCGGTCGCAGATCGCGACGATCGTGGCGCCGTCGACATCGCTCCAGGCGTGCATCTGGTTGATCGCAAAGAAGCCGCAGCCGATCAACGCGCCTTTCAATTCGGTCATCTCAACCTGCCCTTGCCATTTGCATGAGGGTGACGCGCTGCTGCAGGCGGCGCTGCGCCTGGTCGACGACCACGGCGATGATGATGACGAGACCCTTGATGACCATTTGCCAGAAGGAGGAAACGCCCATCATGACGAGCCCGTCGGAAAGGATGCCGATGACGAAGGCGCCGATAATCGTTCCGCCGATCGTGCCGCGGCCACCCGACATCGAGGTGCCGCCGAGCACGGCTGCCGCGATCGCATTGAGCTCGAAGCTCTCGCCCGTGGCCGGATGGGCGGCCATCAGTTCCGAGGAGATGACGACGCCGACGATGGCGGCGCAAAGACCGGAGAACATGTAGACGAAGATCTTCACGACATCGACGCGGATACCGGACATGCGCGCGGCTCGCTCATTGCCGCCGACGGCAAAGATGTGGCGGCCGATCGGCGTCGAGCGGGCGACATAGGCGGCCACAAGCGCCAGCACGATCAGGATCCAGATCGAGACAGGCAGGCCGAGAATGCGTCCAGCGCCGAAGAAGTCGAAGCCGGTCGTGGCATATTCCGGCCGGCCGACGAGGTTCGGAAAAGTCTGACCATCAGACGACAGCAGCGCCAGGCCGCGGGCGACATAGAGCGTGCCGAGCGTCGCGATGAACGGCGCGACGTTGAGCTTGGTGATCAAGAGGCCGTTGATCAGACCGATGATAAGGCCGATCGACAGCGTGATCAGCACGATCTCGAAGAGGTTGAAATAGATGGTGTAGCCGATTGGCAGTTCGATGCCGTAGAGGATCAGGCCGCCGGCAACCATGCCGCACAGCCCGACGATCGAACCGACGGAGAGGTCGATGCCGCCGGTGATGATGACGAAGGTCATGCCCATCGCCAGGAAGGCGTTCAGCGCCACATGTTTCGACATCAGGATCATGTTCGCTGTCGAGGTGAAGTTCGGCGCGAAGATCGCAAAGAAGATGATGACGGCGAAAAGCGCGATGAAGGTCCTGAGCTTCATCAGTGTCAGAAGCGCGGAGCCGTTGGCGCCTTTTGGCGCAAGAGTGGTAGATGTAGCCGCCATCATGACGCGAGTTTCCCTTGATGTCCGTGTCCCTTGGCCGAAGCCGCGATGATCGCTTCCTCAGTCGCCTCATCCCTGTCGAAGACAGCGACCAGCTGGCCGTTGCTCAAGACCGCGATGCGATCGGAAAGCGCCATGACCTCTTCGAGGTCGGAGGTCGAAAACAGAATGGCGAGCCCGTTTGCCGCCAGCCGGCGCATGGTGCGGAAGACGTCTGCCTTGGCGCCGACATCGATGCCGCGGCTCGGCTCGTCCATCAGCAGCACCTTCGGATTGGTCATCAACGCCTTACCGATGACGACCTTCTGCTGGTTGCCGCCGGACATCGAGGTAACCTCGAAATCCGGATTGGGCGCCTTGATCGAGAGATCGCGGATCGCCTCCTGAATGGCGTTCTTTTCCGCGCTGCTGTCGATATGGAAGAGCCGGGTGAAGCGCGAAAGGCTTGCAAGCGTCAGGTTGGAGGCGATGGAGAGCACCTGCACCAATCCCTCCCGCTGCCGGTCTTCCGGGATCAGAGCAAGGCCGCGGCGGATGCGCCGCGTGGTGTCGCGGGCGCGCACTTCCTTGCCGTCGATGAAGATCCTGCCGGTCGAATGCGCATGGCGCCCGATCACGCATTCGAAGAATTCGCTGCGCCCGGCGCCCATCAGGCCGTAGATGCCGAGGATCTCGCCTGCCTTGACCGACAGGGAGACATCGTTGACGGCAAGCCCGCCGGTCGGCCTGGGAAGGCTGATATTTTCGGCGCGGAAGACCTCTTGGCCGATGGAATGGGTAACGGATTTTGCAAAATCCTTGGCGTCCGAGCCGATCATCGAGCGCACGATCCAGCGCGTGTCGATATCGCGCACCATGGCATGGCCGGTGATCTGGCCGTCGCGCAGCACCGTGATGTAGTCGCCGATCCGCATCAGCTCTTCCAGCCGGTGCGAGATATAGACGATCGCCACACCGTGGGCTTTCAGCTCGGCGATCACCTTGAACAGGATTTCGACTTCCGCCGCCGAAAGCGCGGAGGTCGGCTCGTCCATGATCAGGATGCGGGCATCGAGCGACATCGCCTTGGCGATCTCGACGAGTTGCTGCTGGCCGATCGGCAGATCCTCGACCATCGTATCCGCCTCGATGCCGGCATCGAGACGCCGCAGAAATTCATTGGCCTTTTCGACCTGCGCCTTGTGATCGATGCCGAGCAGGCCGCGGGTGATCTCGCGCCTTGTGAAAATGTTTTCGGCCACCGACATGTTGGCGAAGAGATTGAGCTCCTGGAAGATCATGCCGATGCCATTGGCCTGCGCGTCGGCCGGACTGTCGAAGGATATGGGCTTGCCATCCAGGATGATGCGGCCGAGCGTCGGGCGCTCGACGCCGGCGATGATTTTCATCAGCGTCGATTTGCCGGCGCCATTTTCGCCAACCAGAACGTTCACCGCGCCGCGGCGCAGCTCCAGATTGGCGCGCTTAACGGCGACGATGCCCGAATAGACCTTCGACACATCGTCGAGGCGCAGGATGATGTCGTCCTCTTGTGCCTCTGCCGCTGTCATGAGCCCACCTTCAGTTCCGAAGGTGTCACGAGCGGAAGCTCGCCGCTTTTCGGCAGCGGAAAGGCGCCGATCACCGTCACCGTCTTGCCGGCCAGGCCGTCGCGCGGAACGGCGGAGAGAACAGCGGCATTGGCCTTCTCGTTGAACGCCTTACCGAACTGCGCCCATTCGATCTGGTTCTTGAATTCATTGAAATTGACGAAGTCTAGCGTGTCGCGCAGTGCGGTGCCGCGCAGCGCCGGCCCGATCTGCACCTTGGCATCGGCCTTGCCGTCGCCATCGGCGTCGAGATCGAGCGTTGCCGCGCGCGACGCCGTGTCGGCCGCAACGACCGTGCCGGTGATCTTCACCGCATAGGTCCAGGGCGAGCTGCTCTGCTTGCGAGTATTGCCGTATTTCTCGCCGGCGGCATCCGGGTTGGAGGCGGCAAGCTGCATGACGTCCTTCAGCTCGCCGGCGCGCTTTTCGAAATACGGCACGACGTCAGGCTGCCAGATCGCCTCGACCTTGGCATTCGGGTCGAAAGCGGTCTTGGCCGCTGCCGCCGCCTTCTCCTCTGTAGTCGGCGTCTTGATGATCTTGCAGCCGGGCAAGGCCGCCGCCACGACGGCGGCTAGCAGGGCGCCCTTCATTCTCAACATGCGATGAACCTCGACGTCTTGCAAAATGCATTGCGGAGGGCGCAACACTGCACCCTCCGCAATTGGCGCTGATCAGTTCGTCAGGGCGAAGGTCTCGAGCTTGCCGGCATTGTCGGCATTGACGAGAACACAATCCATCAGCTGCTTCTCTTCCTTCGGCGTCGTCTTGTTCTTGATGTAGGCGTCCGCCTGTTCCACCGCCAACTGGGCCTGCGCATAGGCGGGCTGCAGCACGGTCGCCTTGATGCCACCCGACTTGATGGAGTCGCGCACGTCGTTGGAGCCGTCGAAGCCGACGACGATCACGTCCTTGCGGCCGGCCGCCTGAAGGGCTGCGATCGCGCCCATGGCCATGGTGTCGTTGCCGGAGATGACGCCCTTGATATCGGGGTTGGCCTGGAGGATGGTTTCCATCTTCGAATAGGCTTCCGTCTGGCTCCAGTTGGCCGACTGCTTGGCGACGGACTTCAGCTCCGGATAATCGTCGATGACGTCGTGATAGCCCTGTGAGCGGATGCCGGCATTGGTGTCGGACTCCTTGCCCACCAGCTCGACGTAATTGCCCTTCTCGCCCATCAGCTTGACGAATTCCTGCGCCCCGAGCTGGGCGCCCTGATAGTTGTTCGAGACGATCTGGGCGACGGCAACGCCGGTCGCATTGATTTCGCGGTCGATCAGGAAGGAGGGGATGCCGGCATCCTTCGCCTTCTTGACGGCGGCGACGGAAGCGTCCGCGCCGGCATTGTCGAGGATGATCGCCTTGGCGCCGCGCCCGATCGCCGTATCGATCATTTCCGACTGCTTGTTGGCGTCGTCGTCATGGGTCATGACGAGGGTCTCGTAGCCGAGTTCCTTCGCCTTGGCTTCGGCGCCGACGGCTTCGGCCTTGAAGAAGGGGTTGTCATGTGCCGGCGTGATGATGGCGATGAGGTCGGCCGCAAAGGCCGGCATGGCAGTTCCGAGCGCCAGCGCGCCGGCAAAGGCTGCAAGTGTTAGTCTGCGCGTCAGTTTCATTTTTTTCCTCCCGTTGTGAATGAAGCCCCGTTCTCCCCGGAGCGGTTGCCCCGTCTCCGGGGCGGTAGAGGGGGAGGGACTTGCCTCCCCGGGCCGGTTCAGGTGATGCGCCGGATGCTCTCGGCGATCTCCTGCGGTTCGAATACTTTCTTCCAGTCGCCGCGCATCAGCGCCGGAATGCCGAACTCGATCGCCTTGTTGCAGGCGTCCGAGAACACGCCGTCGACCTCCTTGAAGATGACCGCGCCGAGCACGTTCATATGGCCGAGCAGAAAGTCGCGGGCTGCTTGTTCAGGCACGCCGCGCGCCACGCATTCGTCCATGGCCTGGCGCATGACGACGAGCAGCGATGCGCAGACGGTTTCGGAAAGGCCGGGTTCGAGCATGGCGAGCTGGTCGACAGTAACCCGGTGCGAGCGCATGACCGGCGCCCAGATGAGCTTGGCAATTTCCTCGCCGAGTGCATAGGCGCTGTCGGGCCCCTGCATCAGCGCTGAGACGATGTGCTGCTTGGCGAACAGGCCGCCGAAATGGTCCTTCTTGGCCTGCATATCCGTCTCGTCGTTGAAGATCGGCGGATGGCAGGGATGGGTGACGAAATAGGTGAGGTCGTCGCGCTTCGGCAGGTGGCCGGCAAAGGGAGCGGCGGCATCGAGCGCAACCACCATCGTGCCGGGTGCGAGCTTGTCGACGATGCCGGCTGCGACCTTGCCGATCGCCGTATCCGGTACGGCGAGGATGACAACATCAGCGCCGTCGAGCGCGGCCTCGACAGGCACGCAATCGAGACCGAGATCGTTCTTCAAACGCGCCTTGCCCGCGTCGCTCACCTCGACATGGCGCACCTGGAAGCGTGAGCCTTTGAGATTTTTGGCAAGCCGGTATCCCATTTTGCCGCCGGCGCCGAAGAGAGCAATCTTGGTCATGTTTTCCTCACTTTTTCAGTTCTGGATAGGATCATAAACTGGTATGATGAGTCAATCACCATATCACTACTTTAGTTGTTCAAGACCCATGTTTTTCGGCGTCGAGCCGGTCGATCGCCTCAACGTTGCCTGCCGATGGGCCGTCAGGGTCGAATTCGGATGCAAGCCAGACGTCGACGATCGATTTCGCCAGTTCCGGCCCGATGACGCGCGCCCCCATCGTGATGATCTGGGCGTTGTTCGATTTGGCCGCGCGTTCCGCCGAATAGGTATCGTGCGTCAGCGCGGCGCGGATGCCCGGCACCTTGTTTGCGGAAATGCACACACCGATGCCGGTGCCGCAGAACAGGATGCCGCGCTGATGTTCGCCGTCGACAATCGTCTGCGCGAGACGCTGGGAGAGATCGGCGTAGAAGCCGGCCTGACTGAGATCGTGAACTTCGAGATCCGCCTTGCCGGCGAGATGGGCGGCAATAACATCCAGGAGCGGTTTGCCGGCGCTGTCGGCGCCAATTGCAATCTTCATAGCAGTTTCCTTTCATCGCCCTCGGGCATGGAAATCACCTTTCGATCGCCGCGCTGACGCGGCGAAGAATGTCGAGGTAACCGTCGACGCCCCAGGCGGAGCGGCCGATGAACAGGCCGTCGATATGCGCCTCGGTGATCAGTTCCTCGCAATTTTCCGGATTGACGCTGCCGCCGTAGAGAACCGGCACCGCACGTCCAACAATGGACTTCGCCACCTCGGCGATCTTTCCGTGTCGCTCCGACGCGTAGTCGGCGGTCGCCGGTATACCCTTGGCGCCGATCGCCCAGACCGGCTCATAGGCAAGCAGGACCGGAGCCTCGGCCCCGGCGTCGACGCCCCTCAAGGCGGCCTCGACCTGCCGCCGTAAAACCGCGTCGGCCCGACCCTCCCGGCGCTCCTGCAACGTCTCGCCGATGCAGATCAGCGGCGTCAGGCCATGGCGGATCGCGGCGGAAACCTTGAGGCCGACGGTTTCGTCGGTCTCGCCGAAATGCTCGCGCCGCTCGGAATGACCGAGTTCGACGATATCGAGTTCGCAGTCCTTCAGCATCAGAGGCGAAATCTCGCCGGTCCAGGCGCCGGCGTCTTCCCAGTGCATGTTCTGGGCGCCGACCTTGACCGATGTCTCGGCCAGCACACGCTTGACCTCGCGCATCGCGGTAAAGGCGGGAATGACGAAGCGCTGCACGCGGATGTCGCGTTCGCTGTCTGCCTGGGCGAGGTGGCGCGCGAAGGCGAGCGCTTCCTCAACGGTCTTGTTCATCTTGAAACTGGTGCCGACCCAGACGACCATCAGCTTTTCCTTCCGTCGCGGATCTGCGCGAAATAGCCGTCCGTCCCGACCTGGCCGCCTTTGAGCGCGATCTGCAGGCCGTTGGTCGGCGGAAAGTCGCCATGGGCGAGGCACAGCGGCGACCCCGGCGTCTGGGGAAGCGGCAGAAGCGTCGTCAGCGCGTCGATCTTCAATTGCCGGAGTGCGTGACTGGAGGTGTCGCCGCCGGCGACGACCGCACGCGACAGCCCTTCCGCCTCGACCAACCGGCAGAGGATTGTGCCAAGCGCGCTTCCCAGCCGGTGACGCGCGCCAGGCAGCCGGTCGATATCGGCGCCGCGGTCCGCGGAGGGGCCGAGAGCCGTGTAGAGGATGACGCTCTTGCCTTCTTTCAGCTTTTGAATGCCTGCCTGTATCGCTCCATCCACGGCGCCTTCGCCATTCGAGACCAGCGTCAGCGGATCGAGCGCAATGCTTTCGAAGCCGTTCTCGACAGCGGTGCGGATTTGCCGCTCGGTCGTCGGCGAGACGCTACCCGAGACGACGGCGAGGCGGTCGACGGGGCCGACATCGGGAAATTCGCCGCTGCTCGCGCCGATCAAGCCGGCCCGCCGCCATGCGCTGAGCAGGGCATATTCGACCCCCGAGGAGCCGGCGACAAAGCTTGCCGAGCGGCTGGTGACACGCAGCATCTGCCCGCCTGCCGCGATCTGTGTTGCCTCGGAGTCGACATCGAGGAGCAGGATCCCGTCCGGGCTCGACGCTAGCGCGTCTATCCGTTGATCGGCGTCCGCCGCGGTGATCGTGACAAGATCGGCAAGCAGGACGGGGAGGGAGGTCTGCTTCGACAGGTGGACCGTAAGGTCCGCCTCGTCCATCGGCGTGACCGGGTGGCGGCTCATGACGGGATGGCGGTCGATGCGGAAGACGCGGCCCTGATAAGCGGCGAAGAGATTGCCGAAGGCGGTATAACGCTTCAATTGCGGCGCGCCGACGATAACTGGCACAATGGATTGCCCGAATATCGTGCGGCCGATTTCGATCGCCTTGCCGATATTGCCGATCTCGGGGCTGGAATCGAAAGTCGAGCAGACCTTGTAATGGCAGATGGCAGCGCCGAGCGATTTCAGCCAATCGAAAGCAGGCGCAAGGTGCTCCTCCATCCAGTCCGGCGTCTCGGAGCGGCTCGTTCCGGCAATGCCGATCGCCCGGCAGTGTTTGAAGCGAGCGAGCAATCCCGGCGTCGGAATGTCGAGGAAGAGTGCCGTCTCGACACCGTTCGAGGCGAGCGCCTCCATGACATCGGTCGAGCCGGTAAAATCATCCCCGTAATAGCTGACGAGAAGTCGATCCATATCGGTCACGCGCCTTTGCCGTCGCTGAATTTCGCAATCGAGGCGGCAAGCTCCGGATGATCTCTCGCGTAGATCTCAAGTGGTATGTCGGCGACAGCCGCCTGCCAGGCCTGCTGCACCGCCCGGACGCCGGCAGCCGGGCCGCCGGGATGGCTGACGATGCCGCCGCCGCAGAGATAGAGCAGATCGACAGTGCGGCCGGTGCGGCGATAGGTTTCCGGCGCCTGTCCGCCCCACTGGCCGGAGCCCGCGACCGGAAGCGGGCAATCGGCGGCGTCGAACAGCGGCGTGCTGACCGCCTTGAAGGATGAGACGAAGCTGTCGTCCGGCTCCCAGTATTTGACCCTGATGCCGTTGATCTGAAACTGATCGACCCCGAGCAGCCGCCAGAACTGCTGATAGACCTTGAAATCCAAGCCGGCGCCCGGATCGCGGGTCAGCACGTCCCAGCCGTTTCGATGCGCGTGCAGCACCAGGCTCGAGCGTTTGCGTAGAAAGCTCATGCCGCCGAAGCCGACCGAGTTGATGTTGACGACGGCGCAATTACCGCCGGCCGCAGCCACGATGTCGTGGTTGCGCATCATCTCGTCGGGGTCGGCATGCGAGATGCCGAAGGCATACATGACCTTTTTGCCGGTCTTCTGCTCGTGATCGAGAATGCGCGGCATGATCGCCGCGACGCGGTCCTTGAGCGGCGAGTAGGCCGGGCTCATCAGCTTCTCGTCGTCCTTGATGAAGTCGACGCCTGACGCAATCAGCTCGCCGACGAGTTCCGCCGTCTCGTGCGGCCTCAGCCCAAGCGCCGGCTTGACGATCGTTCCGATGATCGGCCGGCCTTCAACGCCGGTGAGGCGGCGGCTTCCAGGAATGCCGAACTGCGGCCCGGGATGGGCGCTCTTGAAGGCGTCGGGCAGCTTCATGTCGACGATGCGAATGCCGGTCATGCCCTTGATCGAATAAACGCCGCCGATCGCGATGGTCATCAAGGCCGAGAGATCGGTGCCGATCGCCTCCAGCGGAAAGCCGATGTCGACATCGGCGCGTCGGAGCAGCGTGCCGGCAGCGACCTCAGGCCAGGTCGGATGGCGCGCATCGTCGAGCGGCCGGATGGCCAGCACGCGGGCGGCGACACGCGCTTTCAGCTCCTCGGTTTCGCCCGGGACCGGCACGAAGGTTCCGGTCGACTGGTCGCTGGCGATCTTGTCCGCCATCGCCTCGACGCTGCCGGCCGTTTCGATGCGGTAGGTCAGGGTAATCATCATGAAACGGACGGCTGCTCCTCTCGCCAATGCAGATTGCCATGGCGTCAACTCATGATCTGGTATAATGAGTATTCCAACCAATGAAAAGCGAATTTTTTGAGTGTGCAAATTTCCAGTCGCAAGCTTTGTCCTTGGTCCGGAAAACTGTTAGGAGGAGACGATTTGAGCCAGCGAGATGTTATGACCCAGCCCCTCGAACAGATCGTCCGCCGCAAACTCTCTGACGAAGTGTTTGATCGACTTGAGCGATTGATCACCTCAGGCGAGCTTCAGCCCGGCGATGAAATGCCCTCCGAACGGGTGCTGATGGAGCGCTTTGGGGTCGGCCGGCCGGCGATCCGCGAGGCCATGCAGTCGCTTGCCAACAAGGGTCTCGTCAACATTTCGCACGGCGAGCGGGCGAAGGTTCTGAGGCTGACGGCAAAGTCGATCTTCCGCCAGGTCGATCTCACCGCCAAGATCATGCTGGCACAATCGGCTGACTCGCTGGAGCATCTGAAGAGCGCCCGCATCTTCTTCGAGCGCGGCATGGCGCGCGAGGCCGCGCAGCGCGCCTCGGCAAATGATATTGGCGACCTCAGGGAGATCATCGAGCGCCAGCGCAGGTCACTCGGGCAGCCCGAAGAATTCATCGATGCCGATATGGAGTTCCATACCCGCATCGCCCAAATCTCAGGCAACCCGATCTACGTCGCCGTCAGCGAAGCCATGCTCGCCTGGCTGAAGGAATATCATACCGAAATGCTGATCTGGACCGGCAAGGAAAAGTTCACGCTCGCCGAACACGACGAAATCGTCGGCCGCCTTGAAGCCAATGACGTGGACGGCTCGGAAATAGCGCTGCTCAAGCATCTCGAACGCTCGCGCGCGCTTTACGCGAAATAGCCTCAACTCTGTATGTGAGCGGTGCGCCGCCCACCTTCCTGCTGACGCTCAACCCTCGGCCGGCCCGGCTTCCGAACGGTAGCGTGCATTTATCCGCAGCAGCGGAACAATGCTGTGCCGGCGAGGTTGTGGATAGGCCAAGCACGCAAAGATCCCCAAGGAGGACACCACATGCGTATGAAACTCGTAGCAGCTTCGCTTCTCGCCCTCGGCATGGCCACTTCAGCCTTCGCCCAATCCAATCCGGCGCCGGCCGGTGCCACGATCGACAAGAACCAGGCCGATCAGGGTGGTGGTGCAACCAGCGACCCGAAGACTAAAAAGCCGATGGCAACCGATTCCACCATGACCAATTCGACGACCGGCGGCACGATGAAAATGGACAAGACCAAGTGCCCCAACCCGGTCAACAACTCCGCCAATCTCCAGACCCAGGGCGGCACCAGCAACGCCACACCGATGGATGAGGCCTGCGCGGCCCATAACAACTGATCGGCCTCACCACAAAAAACCCCGCTTCGGCGGGGTTATTGCGCGAGCCGACCCCCCGGCAGGCGGCATTTGCGTCAGCGATTCCATCATAACTTGACTTACTGCAAAACGCGCGATATCAATTTGGGTAATCGATAACCCAAAAGAGATCCCGTGACCGCCTCACTCAACGACATAGCCGCCCGTGCAGGTGTCTCCGTTAAGACCGTGTCAGGTGCATTGCATGGCGGCTCGGCGCGCATGTCGGAAGACACCCGCCAGCGGATCAAGGAGATCGCCGCGGAGCTCGGATATGTCACCAACTTCGCCGCACGCAGCATGCGGCAAGGCTGGATGCCACTTGTCGGCCTGGTCGCGGACGACTTGATCACCTCGCCTTTCGCGACCGAAATCATTAGGGGGCTCGATGGCGCCGTGCGCGCCGCCGACATGGCCGTCTTCGCCATGACGCTCGGCGGCCATCGCAGCGTAGCGTCGATCCTCGACGAGATGCGCCGCTTTCGCCCGCGGGCGATTGCCTATGCCGCCATGTATCACAAGAGCGTCGACCTGCCGCCCGAATTTGCCGACACGGTCGGAGTCATGATCAACTGCCGTGATGCCAACGACCGCGTGACCTCGCTGGTGCCGGATGAAACGGGGGCAGCGCTCGAGATTACCAACTATCTGATCGATGCCGGCCGGCGCAATATCGCCTTCATCAATCTGCCGGGGCTGCTCGCCGGGGACCTTCGTGAACTCGGCTTCCGACAGGCGCTCGATCATGCGGGCATCGACGGAGCCGGCGCCATCGTCTTGCCTGCCGTCAGCAAGGCGATCTACAGCGACCGGGCGCACAGCCTCGTGGCCACACATGTGCATGAGCTGATGAGCGGCGCCCGGCGCCCCGATGCCATCCTGTGCGGCAATGACCGCGTGGCCATGGAGGTCTATGCCGCGCTGCACCGGACAGGCGCGGCCATTCCCGACGATGTCGCCATTGCGAGTTTCGACAACCAGGTCGAGATCGCCTCGCGTCTCGACCCGCCGCTGACCACCATGGCGCTGCCGCACCGCGCCATGGGCCGCCAGGCGGCGCAAATCCTGCTTGCCGAAGACCGGGTCCCGGTCGGGGTGCAGAAACTGCCGTTCCAGCTGGTGGAGCGGGCATCCGTATAAATTGAGATAGGCCCATCCAATTGAGGAGGAATTCTAATGGGTAAACGTTTACTTTGGTCTCTGATCCTGTCCTCGGCGTTGACCGCGCCATGGGCGCAGGCAGCCGAGAAAACCACAATCCAGGTCATGCATCAGGGCGATCCCGGCTTTGTCGCCGCCTATGGCAAGGTCGCCGAGCGGTTCGAGGCGGCCAACCCCGATGTCGACGTGCAGTTCATCTATGCGCCGCACGATGCCTATAACGAGAAGTTCAGCGCGGCCGTCATGGCCAAACAACTGCCCGACGTCATGGAACTCGATGCGCCGTTCCTCGCCAATTACGTCTGGTCGGGCTATCTTCAACCCATCAAGCCGCTGATCGACAAGGACCTCCTCGACGATATGACGGAGTCCAATATCGCCCAGGGCACATACCCGATCGACAAGGACCTCTATGCACTCGGACTGACCGACTCGTCGGTCGTCCTTTACGGCAACAAGAAATATCTCGAAGCGATCGGCGCCCGCATCCCGAAATCCGTCGACGATGCCTGGACTCGGGAAGAATTCGAAACCTATCTCGAAAAGCTTTCCAAGCTCGACGGCGTGAAGTGGCCGATCGATACCTTCCGCGGCTACGGCATCAAGACCGAATGGATCACCTATGCCTATGGCCCGATCCTGCAATCGGCCGGCTGCGATCTCATCGACCGCAAGGCTTGGAAATCCGAGGGCACGCTGGATAGCGACGCCTGCGTCGATGCTCTCGCCATGATGCAGAAATGGGTCAAGAACGGCTGGGTCGTGCCGCAGTCGGCCGGAACCAACCAGTTCTTTGCCGAAGGCAATCCGGCGGCGCTGGCGCTCGGCGGACACTGGGTCTATGCGGAGGCCGCCGCGACCATGAAGGACAACATCGTCGTGCTGCCGCTTCCAAAGTTCGGCGCCAAGGGCGCGAGCCCGAATGGCACCTGGATCTGGGCGGTCACCAAGACCTCGACGCATCCCGAGATATCAGGCAAGTTCATCAGCTTCCTGCTGAAGGACAAGGAGTTCCGGACCTTCGCCGCAAGCCAGTCGGGCTATCCCGGCTTGAAGAGCTTCGCTGCCGAATCTCCGCTCTATGCCACTGGCGGCCCGATGGCGATCGCCTTCGAGCAGGCATCGAAGACGGCCGTCGCCCGCCCGCCACATCCTGCCTATCCCACAATCACCTCGGCCTTCATGCAGGCCGTCGACCAGGTGTTCAATGGCGGCGATCCCAAGGAGGCGCTGACGTCAGCCGCCAAGAAAATCGATCAGGATATCGAGGACAATGACGGCTATCCGCCATTCGGCGACGGGCAATAAGCGTGATCGCTGCCGATAGGCGAACCCCTGCGATGTCTCAGGCAGATATCGCAGGGCGCGACCGGCATCTAAAGCGCGTCGCGATCTTTCAGATTCGCTCCTCGCGCTTTAGCTCTTTGTTTTTACGCATGTCGTTTGCGGCAAAAGCGCTCAGCGCTTTGCCTGGCAAAGCCGCTGCTCACTTTTGCGCGACATGCTTTAGGCTTGGAAAGGAGGAGTTGCATGGTCATGCAACAATCGACATCTTCGACATCCGTCCGAAAGGCTCCGGCGCGCCGGCATAACAAGGGACGGCTGATGCAGGAAGCCGCCATGCTCGCGCCGGCCATGATCCTGTTGACCCTCTTTCTGATCCTGCCGTTCCTCTTGTCATTCTGGACGGCAATGACCAACCAGCCTCTGGTGCCGCGGCCGACGCCCGTCCGGTTCGTCTGGTTCAACAATTTCATCCGCATCTTCCAGGACGATCTTTTCTGGACCGCCCTTTGGAACGTCGCGCGCTTCACCTTCTGGATCATTCCAGCGCAGTGCGGCCTCGCTTTCGCGACGGCGCTGCTGCTTCATCAAAAGCTGCCGTTCCGCAATCTGCTGCGCGGCATGTTCTTCCTGCCGGCGATCACCTCGATGGTCGTGGTCTGCGTCATCTGGGGCACCCTGTTCCAATATCCCACGGGGCCGTTCAACCAAATCCTCGGCTTTCTCTCAGGCGGAGCGATCCAGCCGATCGATTGGCTCGGCGATCCGCAATGGGCGATGTTCTCGCTCGTCCTGCTCTCGGCCTGGCAGGCCTACGGCTTCCAGATGATCGTCTATCTCGCCGGCC
The DNA here is from genome assembly GCF_019685025.1 of Rhizobium sp. NZLR8. Taxonomy (NCBI): domain Bacteria; kingdom Pseudomonadati; phylum Pseudomonadota; class Alphaproteobacteria; order Hyphomicrobiales; family Rhizobiaceae; genus Rhizobium; species Rhizobium sp. NZLR8. The sequence goes on from NZ_JABDVY010000002.1 coordinate 155,260, forward strand.
TCCAGGGCATTCCGGACGAACTCTACGATGCCGCCAAGATCGACGGTGCGAACGCTTTCCGGCGCTTCTGGCATGTGACCATGCCCGGCCTGCGGCCGACCCATGTCTTTGTCCTGGTGATCACCACCATCCAGGCGTTCAAGCTCTATACCCAGGTCGCCATCCTCACGCAGGGCGGACCGAAAAGCAGCACCGAAACGGTGGTGCACTACATGGTCCGCGCCGGCTTCGAAGAGCAGAAGATGGGCTACGCATCCGCCGTTTCGGTCATATTGTTCGTGATCGTTCTCGTCATCGCGCTGATCCAGCGCCAGCTGCTGAGGCGCTTCGATGTCTGATATCGCACTCTCGATCCCGCAGGCCCGCACAGCGCGGCCCCGTTCCGCCGTAAAGGTTCTTCGTATCATCCAGACGACGTGCATTTTCATCATCGCATTGGTGATCGTCTCTCCATTGCTGCTCCTGGTCGTGGCAAGCCTCAAGGATGACCGGTTCCAAATTCTGGCCGATATGGGCAGCTTCCGGGCCTTCTGGGTTTCGAACCCCACGCTTAACAACTATGCCGAGGTCGGCCACCTCTCGGGTGAACTCGCCTTCGGACGCTACCTCATCAACTCGCTGATCATTCTGGTCACGACGGTCTGTTCCGGCCTGATTGTCAATTCGATGGCGGCGTTTGTCCTGGCCTGGGGATCGCTCAGGGGCCGCGCCGTCATCCTGTCGATCGTGATCGCACTCTATGTGATCCCGCAGGAAAGCATCATCATGCCGCTCGTTATCATGGTCTCGCGGGCGGGAATGTCCGATACCTTCGCGGTGCAGATCGTGCCGTGGATCGCCAGCCCCCTCTATATCTTCCTGCTCTACCAGTTCTTCGCGCAACTGCCGAAGGAATTGCTGGAAGCCGCCGAGATGGATGGCGCATCTTTTTTCCGGGCCTATCGTTCCATCTTCCTGCCGCTCAGCCTGCCTGCACTCGCCACCGTGTCGATCCTCATGGGTATCGAGACCTGGAACCAGTATCTCTGGCCGATCTTGGTGACGCAGACGGACTATGCCCGGCCGATCGCCGTCGCCATCGCGACCTTCTTCGGGCAGGACAGCATCTACTGGGATCGTGCGATGGCAGCCTCCGTTTTAATGATGATCCCGATCCTGGGGCTCTACCTCGCATTCCAGCGCTGGTTCGTGAGTTCCTTTATCGGCTCTGCCGTGAAAGGTTGAATTGATGACAAGCCAAGCGACTTCTCCGTCCGATGAAGCGGAGCTGGAGACGATCAGCGCCTTCCTGCCCGCGGGGTCCACGATTCATGCCTGGATCAGGGCGTCGCATGGCGACGCTCCGGGAAGGTTGACGGCACATGTCGATGGGAATCCGGCCTGTGCTGTCGAAACTTCAAATCCGCATGAGTTTGAGTTTCGGCTGCTGACGCTGGAAAGAGGCGGAGAGGCTGCTTTCTCCTACGATCCCATGACGACCGACGTCTCGGTCCTCTATGCCTTCCTTCAGCCCCACGTTCTCGAAGAAGGCGTCCGGCTGCTGCATATCAGCCCTGCCAATGCCACACCCGAGGTCCCCGGCAGCTATCACTTCCGCCCGCCTTTCGGCTGGATGAACGATCCCAACGGGTTTGGAAGGTTCGGCGGCAAGCTGCACCTCTTCTACCAGCACTATCCCCACAGCCTTCGGTGGAACAACATGCATTGGGGTCATGCGGTCTCGGAGGACTATCTTCGCTGGAAGCATCTGCCGATCTTTCTTTTCCCTTCGGATGAACTCGCTGCGCGGGCCGACGAGCGGGGCGGGGCATTTTCCGGCTCCGCGATCGCTCTTCCCGGCGATGAAGCCGGCCTTCGCATTTTCTTCACCGAGCATATGAAGGATCGGGAACCGGAGGAACAGGTTCAGTTCACGGCCACCAGCCGCGATCTTGTCAATGTCGAGCCGGCGAGCCTGATCCTGCCGGCGCGTCCCGCCGGGCTCGGTCTGACGACCGACTTCCGCGATCCCTATGTCTTCCTCGGGCCCGACGGCCAATGGAAGATGTTGCTCGGCACGCGAGACCGCGAGGGCGGCGTTATCCTGCTCTACCAAACCGATGACCCGGCTGCGGCGACGGGATGGAACTTCCTCGGCATGCTTCACCGTGAGAACCGCTTCGGGATGACGGCGGCGGAGTGCCCCTGCATGGTGCCGCTCGATGGTCCCGCCAATGATCCGACGACGCGCTGGGCCCTGATCTTCGGTCTGCTCACCAGCCGCGACCCGGCAACGGGCCGGCGCAACATGACGCTTGCGACTGTCGGCCGTTTCGATGGCCAACGGTTCTCAATGGAATTCGAACAGGAACTGGACTTCGGCACCGACGCCTACGCGTTCCAGGCCTTCGTCGACGAGGGCGACCCGATCGGCATCGCGTGGCTTGCGAACTGGACGGATATTTCCAGAGAGATCGACATGCCGACGGCGATGACCCTGCCGCGCCGGCTGGCATTGCAAAGTGGGGCGCTGATCACGCCGCCGGTGTCAGGTGTCGAAAGCCTGCGGCAACGGCGACTGGATGCCGGAGGTTTTCTCGATGGCCGGACCGTCGATCTTGCCAACGGCTCCGTCGAAATCCTTCTCACTCTCAGGCAAGCCGGCAATGCGTTCCGCCTCGATCTCGAACATTCCGAGGCGACGGTCGCGGTTCAGTTGGATGAGGCCGGGCTGAGCATTCCCTTCTCGGTGGCGAATGCCAAGGCATCGCCCCGCTATATCGCCGCCGGCGCACGCCCATCGACCATCCGGATCTTCCTCGATGCAGGCTCGATCGAGGTCTTCGCCGACGATGGCCGCTGGACGGGAACCAAGCGGCTGCCCGGCGTCAAGGGGGTAAGTGCTGCGCGTCTGACCGCATCCGAGGGAAATATAATCGCCGCTGAAATCTGGCAGCTCGGTCTTTAATCGCTGGAGGATAAAACGACATGGCATCGGTTACGATAGACGAAGCCCGCAAGCATTATGGCGCCGTTCCGGTGATCCACGGCGTCTCCGTCGATATCGAGGACGGCGAATTCGTCACGCTCGTCGGTCCCTCTGGCTGCGGCAAGTCTACCCTGCTCAGAATGCTAGCAGGGCTGGAGGAGATCAGCGACGGCGAAATCCGCATCGGCGGCCGGGTCGTGAACGACGTGGCGCCGAAAGAGCGGGATATTGCTATGGTGTTCCAGAGCTACGCGCTCTACCCGCACATGACCGTCGCGGAGAATATGGGCTTCGCTCTGAAGCTCCAGGGCCAGAACAAGTCGACGATCGAAAAGCAGGTGAAGGAGGCGGCTGACATCCTGGCGCTCGGACCTCTCCTCGACAGATTGCCCAAACAGCTGTCGGGCGGCCAGCGCCAGCGCGTCGCCATGGGCCGCGCGATCGTCCGTCACCCGCAGGTCTTTCTCTTCGACGAGCCGCTCTCGAACCTCGACGCCAAGCTGCGTGTGACGATGCGGGCGGAAATCAAGGAGCTTCACCAGCGACTGAAGACCACCACCGTCTATGTCACCCATGATCAAGTCGAAGCCATGACCATGGCCGACAAAATCGTCGTGATGCGCAGCGGCCGCGTGGAGCAGATCGGCAAGCCGCTCGAGCTCTTCGACCGTCCGGCAAACACCTTCGTCGCCTCTTTCATCGGCTCGCCCGCGATGAACCTGTTCGAAGGTGAAGTCAGGAACGGCAGCTTCGTTTTGGGCGGAACCAGCCTGCCTCTGCCGCCCGGCCGGCAAGAGGCGGACGCCGTCACCTATGGCATCCGCCCGGAGCATATGGCGATCCGCGAGGACGGCGTGCCGGCCACCATCGTCGTCGTCGAGCCGACCGGATCGGAAACCCACATCAACGCTAGGCTTGGAAGTGCCGATATCACGCTGCTTCTGCGTGAACGGGTCGACTTCAAGCCGGGACAACAAATCTCGATCGCCCCTGACCTGTCGAAGGTGCATTTGTTTGGAACAGGCGGCAATCGCCTAAATTAAGATGAATGCCCTGTGGGTCGCTTTGGGCGGCGTGCCGATTGTGAGTGTCGCAGAGGTCCCTCGCAAAATGCCCAACTTTTGCGAGGGACTTCTTCCATAGATCGTTCGGGAAGATCAAAGCGGGTGGCTCCGCAGGATTTGTGCAGCAACGGGCTCCGTGATTACGCTGGAGACTTGCGGTCCCTCACGCCGTTTATGGATGGCCCTTCTGAAAATCTGAGGTTTCTGATGTCTCAACCGACAGATTGGGGCCGAGAGCGCCCAGGAAACTCGCGGCATGGAAAATGGCAGCCGGCGGCTTTGCGCCGGTATCGCGGATATCACCGGACAAGATACGCTGGACCGCTTCGCAGATGATCGGCGCCGTGACGGCATAGATGTCCTGTCCCTGGGCGAGAATCCGGCGGCGCAGGTCGCCTTGCGTGACGATCACCTCAACGGCGAAGCGCTGCGCCGAACGTCCGGTTTCATCGATGGCCTGGGGCGGGGGCGTCGATGGATCCCGAACATCCCGCAGGGCTGTCGTGCTGAGAAAGGTGTGCAACTCCTTCGTCCGGACGTGGCGGGCGATCAGCGGCACTTCCGAAAATGGAAGCTCGACGAATGTCTGCTGGCCGAACGGGGCCGGTAAAACGGATACCTTCTCGGCCGGCGGCTGATGCACGGGTCCAAGCTGCCCGCCGCTGACGGCCAGGCGCTGCGCGGTGTTCTTCTCCCCGGTCACGCGCGTGCCTTTCGTGGGCAGCCAGCTGTCGAGCGCAACCCGGATTTCGACAGTGTCGGCATGCAGCCATTCGTCCATCAGGGCTGCCACCAGCAGGTCTGCCAATCCGCCGTAAAATCCCATGGCCGGGATGACGGCTACGCCCGCTTCCCGGGCCGCAACCTCATGCCGGTCGAATGTGGCCTGTACGCTCGGCTGTTCAGCCGTTACGTCGAGATAATGGATGCCGGCCCGGAGCGCGGCACGCACGACCGCGTCGGCCGTGTCCATGAACGGGCCGGCGCAGTTGATGACCGCCGCCGCTCCTGCGAACGCGCTGTCCAGCGCCTCGTCATCCTCTATCGCTGCTTCGCGGCATTCGACGCCGCGTTCCGGAAAGCCCGCCTCTGCCAATCGTCTGGCACTCCGTCCGATCGCAATCGGCGTCAGCCCGCGCCGCAACAGTTCGGCGACGACAAACCGGCCGGTATGGCCGTTCGCTCCAAGGACTGCCACCACGGCGTGGAGTGTTCCAGTGTTGTCGGTTTGATGAATGGTCATTGCTCTCTCCTGCGCTACCGACCTGTCTGTAGCTATAAAACATACAGGTCTGTAGCGTGTCAATCCGCTTTCTGCTAGTGTGGCTGAATTGGAGATGAGCGAATGACGAAAAACACAGCGAACGCCCCGGCCGTGAATGAGGTACGGGATAGAATTCTCGAGACTGCATCGGAACTCTTCTACCGGCGCGGTGTACGCGCCGTGGGCGTCGATCTGGTGGTGGAAAAATCAGGTGTCGCCAAAACCAGCCTTTACCGCCATTTCGGCACAAAGGACGATTTGATCGCGGCCTTCCTGAAGCGCGAGGACCTGGATTTCTGGAACACCTGGGATAGGGTAACCGAGCGGCATGCGGATGACGCCTTAGCCGAACTCGACGCCCATTTCGAGTGGATCGGCGAAAGGGTCGGGCGGGATAATTACCGGGGCTGCCCGCAGATCAACACGGCGGCCGAGTTCCCGGAAGCCGGTCACCCCGCCCGCAAAGTCGCCGAAGCCCATATGCATGAAATGCGGCGGCGCTTGATGGCCATCGCCGGGAGACTGGCGGTTGCTGCACCCGACCGGCTTGCCGGGCAACTCGCGGTGCTGATCAACGGCGCTTTTGTCAGCATGCAGGTCTTCGAACCCGGCGAGGCGACGGGTTTGCTCCGCGATGCCGCGCACGCCCTGATCGCCGCTGGCCGCAATTGATTCACTGGAGGCACATTTCCCAGAATTGGGAAATGGGTCAATAGGAACTGGCCACGCATCGGGATCGAGAGTTCCCGACATTCGTCGACGTGCGGCACAGCCAAAATTTGTACCGCAACATCTACTGTCGGCGCTTTTGGCCGCCGGTTCGGATCCCTTCAAGGCGATCAAGCGGGGCCAACTTCGTCAAAGACGCGACGAACCCTCGCATGAGCCGGGCTACAAGGTGCGCGTTCACCCGAATGACCGCAACAACAGATTAAGAGAGACGGCAACCTTGTCGATGTCGCGAATATCCCGCGAATATTGACCGGTGTAGAGTTTGACAATCATTCTGTCGCGAGCAGCGCCGCTGAGTTCGAAATACAGGTGCAGGTAATAGGCTTGCTTGTCGCCGCTGCGACTTACGCTCCTTCGTCGCTGAGTGACCTGTCCGAGCTCCGCTTTGAACGGGGCGAAGCCGGGGAGTTTCTCCCGCTTTGACCAATATGGTCAAGCCATCTCCGGCGCGGCGACTGACGTGATGGGTGATGATGGAGTGGGAAATCACTGCGCCGCGCCTGACAGTGCTGCCATCTCATTCAGTCAGAAACAGCATAATTCCACGCGATCTTTTTTCTAGAGCATGATGCCGAAAAGTGTGAGCGGTTTTCTCATGACATCATGCTCTAACTCTTTAATCTAGAACAGGATTCAGATTTTAGGCTGGGTCGGTCTAAAATCATCCGGTTCTAATGCGGTCGAACCCTTTTGGTCGCGATCAGCATGACGAGATCTTCGGAGGCATCTGCGAGCTCCAATGCCAATTCCGCAGCCGACCATCCACGTTTCTGCAAAGTGACGAGCATTTCCACCATCGCGACTTCGACCTCTCGTCTGCAGCTCGAAATCGGCTTCAATTCGATATGTTTCTCATCACATGCGGTGGTCATCTTAGCCTCCGATCTGCCATAGAAATGGGCAGCGTTACAAAATTCGCCAATGGGTGGATATGGTAAGGGTTGCGTGCAAGCCTCGGCCTCATTACGCATCGACACAGACGGCCTCGGCCTGCGCGCAACCCCTTCGCGTCCTTATTTGCCGATTTCCGGCATCAGGAGCGTCTCGCACGAAGGTGAGCAGAGGAAACCCGCACTATTGGCGATAGGAATTTTTCCCGGCGCCTGAGGGTTATGCGGAGAAGAATTCCTGTCGTAAGCCGATGCTCGCGCAAAGCGCGCACGAATATTGCCCCGATAGTTCACGACCTATCCTCCTCTGCTTGCATATTTTGTTGTGAATTAGTGTCGTTTCACGTTGAGAGTGCTTTGAAACTGCATTGCACTGGCAAGTGAGTATTTGGGCTTTCCGAACGTCCTTCGGAACTAACCCTTGCTCATTTAGATACAGGAACAGGACGCAATTGTCGTTATCGCCGCATCCCGAAAATTATCGGTCCGTCCATTTCTGCTCGTAAAGGAATATGATAAGTAGCTTATGCACGTAGGACTTCAGTCGATTCGGTTTTGTCGGATGGGCTGCGCGGACGTTTCAGCCGCGAAAACGATTTTTTGCCTCAGTTTCAACAGCCCGGATCGGCTTATGCGCTGGAGGAATTGGATGGTTACGGAGTCTGGAGATGACCCCGCTGCTGGACAGGAATGGCCGGCCCACCTCGAGCGGCGGCGCTGGCCGCGCGAACCGTCCTCGCAGAAAGAACATCGGGTGGACGTTCCGCCTGCATTGGTGCCCTTGCGATTTTCGACGCGAGACCTGCCGCCGAAAGAACAATTCCAGTCCTGGCGATCACATATGGCGCCGCTTGTGGATATTCATCTGCTGGACGGACAACCAGAGGACGACGGTTTTCTCGCGGAACAGACCGGCTGGCATCTCGGCGATATCCTCATCGTCCAGCAGCGGACGCAGGCATGCAGCTATGTTCGCGATCAGGCCATGCTGCGATCGAGCCCAATCGATCACTGGAACGTCGGCGTACTTCGCAGCGGCCGGGCCTGGACCGAGGCCAATCGCCATGTAACGGAGACCGGCCCGGGTGAGATATTTTTCAGGTCTCTTGGTTACCCATACCGCGGGCGGATGACCGATTCAGTCGCTGTGCTCGTCTTCTTGCCCTATGAACTGTTGACCCGTGATACGCCTCTTCTGCAGAGCGCCAACAACATCGCCCCCTCCGGTAGCCTCGCTGAATTGCTCGTCAGCTATATCAACGGCCTGGAGGCGAACCTGGGCAATTTGACGGTGGAGGAGGTGCCGCGGATCATACGGACGATCGGCGATATGGTCGTTGCATGCGCTGCATCATCCACAAGTTTGGATCGCGGTCAGGAACAGACCAATATGGGGCTGATGGAGCGGGCGCATCGCTATATTCACCTCAATCTTCTTTCAGATAGCTTGACGCCTGACGTCATGTGCCGTGCGCTGGGCATCTCGCGAACGCGGCTCTACCAATTGTTCGAAACGAGCGGGGGCGTCTTCAACTACATTCGCAAACGTCGATTGCTGCAGGCATATGCGGATCTTACCAACCCGACCGACAACAGGCCGATCTCGGAGATTGCCCAGGCCGCCGGCTTCGACGTTGCAGCCAATTTCACGCGCGCGTTCAGCCATGAATTCGGGCTCAGCCCGCGTGAAGTGAGAAAGACCATAGCAACTGAGCGCCCCGCCATCCCCACAACACGTTCCATGCAACGTTTTGGGACAACGATCGGCGATTGGCTAACGCTCGCACGTTGATGCGGTGGGCTAAGCTTTCCTCAACTCAGTCTGACATCCACCCAAGGATACACCTCGGTCAGATGATTTTCGACATCGCACGGCAGATCGAATATTGCTCCAGTTTCACGCGCATGGAGTCGGGCGATGTCATTGTCAGCGGCACGCCAGGCGGCATTGGCTCGTAGGGAGGCAGCCGAATGAACTGGCATTCACAGTCTCAAAGCTGAAGCCGAAGAGGCAATTCCCTCACCCGCCCCGCTCCTCCCTTGCAACCCGGCCCAGCCGGTCGGATCGGGGGCTGATCCACAGTGCCGGTGTCGCATCTCTAACTGGCTGGCGGCGTCGCATCTCTAATCAGCTTTGACATTATTTGTAGCCGCAAAGTTAGAATGTCCTGTTTCTGCAAAGTTGGAATGCCACACTCTGCCCGTTTTGATGACGGCGGAGATTGCAGATGGCATTGATAGCGATGAGCGAGCGTGATCTGCAGCGGATGACCTAATCCTGATTGGCAGCCACCGGCAAACTGCCTTCGTTCGAATGACGGGTTTCGGTCTGCCGGGCGGCAGAAACGACGCGGCGCTTTGCGCGGATGGCGTGCCATTGCTGGTCGATCAGGACCCCGATGAGGATCACGCCGCCCATGACGGCGAAATTCAGCGACGATGGGATGCCGAGCAGATTGACGAGGTTCTGCAGCTCCTGGAGCAGGACCGTGCCCAGCACGACGCCGACGATCGATCCCTCGCCGCCGCGGAGCGAGAAGCCGCCGAGCACGGCCGCGGCAATCGCATAGAGTTCGTAGAACTGGCCATGGCTCGCCGGCGAGATCGAGCGCGTGTACATGGCGAAATAAATCGCCGAAAGCGCCGTCAGCAGCCCACAGATGACATAGGCCGACATGATCATGCGGCTGGTCCGAATACCGGAATAGCGGGCCGCCTCCTCATTCTTCCCGATCGCGTAGAGATAACGCCCGAAGACGGAGCGATGCAGCATGATCCACATCACCACGGCAATGATCACGAGGGCAGTGAAGGTGTTAGGAACGCCGTAGAACCGTCCGGCGGTCAGGAATTCGAGGTCCGGAAAATTTTGGCCAAAAGCAAAGCCCGCCGTTCCGTCGGCCGTATAGAAGCGCGCTGCCCCACGATAAATCAGCAGGCCGCAGAGGGTGACGACGAAGGGTTGCAGGTTGAGCCGGGTGATCAACCAGCCGTGGACGGCACCGACGACTGCGCCAAGCACGAGAATGAGCGGCAGCGCCAGCATCCACGACATATCCTGGACGGCGATGAAATCGACGAACAGCACACCGAGAAGAGCGACGAGTGAGCCCACGGAAAGCTCGATGCCGCCGGTAATGATGACAAAGGCCTGACCGATCGACAGAATGCCGAACAGGCCGATCAGGTTGGCGGTGTTGGCCAGGTTGATCGGCAGCAGGAAGCGCGGATTGATGACGGCGACGACAATGCCGACGACGACGATCAACAGCAGCAGTCCGAGATCTTTCTTGATCATTCGAGATCCATTCCCCGATACCTATTTGTATTGCCGCAGCCGCTATTTTACCCTTTTGCCGACCGCAAGCAAAAGGACGTTTTCCTGGCTGAATGCGTCCTCTTCCAATATGCCGGCGATCTGGCCCTCGTGCATGACGGCGATGCGGTCGGAAACGCCGATCACCTCTTCCATGTCGCTGGAGATCATCAGGATCGCCACTCCGGCATCGGCAAGCGCTCGCATCAGGCCGTAGATCTCGTTCTTCGCGCCGATATCGATGCCGCGCGTCGGCTCGTCGAAGATCATCACCCTCGGGCTCATCGACAACCATTTGGCAAGCACGACCTTTTGCTGGTTGCCGCCGGACAGAGTGCCGGTTCGCGTCGAAACGGAGGGCGCCTTGATCCCGAGGCGAACCCGCTGCTTTTCGGCCGCCGCCGTCTCCCGTTCAGCAGAAAGCATGAAGCGGCTGGAAAGCCTGGGAAGATCGGAAAGGGTTATGTTCTGGGCGATCGGAAAATCGAGAAGAATGCCGTTGCGCTTGCGATCCTCCGGCACCAGGAAGATGCCGCGAGCGACGGCGTCACGGGCAGAACGGACCGAAATTTCCCGGCCGTCCTGCAGGATGGTTCCGCCGTAGCTCCGGTCGATACCGAAGAATACCCTTGCAAGCTCGGTGCGGCCCGACCCGACGAGGCCTGCAAGCCCCATGATTTCCCCATACCTGATCTCCAGATCAACGGGACGGCCGGGATAGGCTTCAGTGCGCACGCCGCTTGCCTTCAGCGCAACCGAGCCGGGCGAGCGCTGCGGTTTTGCGGTCCGGGCCGCAAGCACCCGGCCGATCATCAGCTTGACCATCTGGTCGTGGCCGATGTCGTTCCTGGCGAGCGTGCCCACAAGCGTACCGTCCCGCAGGACGACGACCCGGTCTGCGACGCGCTCTACCTCGTGGAGGCGATGCGAGATGAAAATGACGCTGATTCCGTCGGCTTTCAGCGATTTGATAATGCTCAGAAGCCGCTCGGTTTCGGCCAGCGGCAGGCTGGAAGTGGGTTCGTCGAAGATGACGAGCCTGGCGTTGATCGACAGCGCCTTGGCGATTTCCACCATCTGCTGCTCGGCAAGGGAAAGCGACGCCACCGGTGTGTCGGCGGAAAAATGAGCCCCGACGCGTTTCAAGAGCGGCTTCACCATGTCGCGCAGCCGATCGCGATCGACGAGTTTGAAAGGTCCCGCCTTCAGCGGTTCGCGACCCAGGAAGATGTTGGCGGCAACGTCGAGGTTTTCAAAGAGATTGAGTTCCTGGTGCACGAAGGCAATGCCGGATGAGATACTCGATTCCACCGTCAGAGAACGAAGCTCCGCACCGTCGAGCAGGATCGTGCCTCGGTCGGGTGCGATCACGCCGCCAAGGATTTTCATCAACGTCGATTTTCCAGCCCCGTTCTCGCCGACGAGGCCGATGACCTCTCCCGGCATGATGTCGAGCGACAGGCCCTCAAGCGCCACGACGCCCGGATAGGTCTTGCCAACGCCGGAAAGCGAGAGGAACGGCGTTGCAAGCGGGTCCGGTGACGTGATGTCGGAGCTATGGTTCATCGCCTGTCCATGGCAGCTAATGCTGTGTCGGAATAAGACGCCTATCGCGGCAGCGGCGAGTGCCGCCGCCGCGAAGGAGGGCTATTTTCCAGACATAGCCTTCAGGCTGGCGGCATACTTGTCAACGTCATCCTTGCCGATGACCACCGTCGGGATGATGATCAAGCCGTTGCTGGGTACGCCGGATTTGTCGCCCTTGAGGTAGGCGGCCATCAGCTTCATACCCTGATAGGCCCACTCGAACGGCTGCTGCACGACGGTCGCTGCGATCGTGCCTTCCTTGACGCCGCCCAGCGTGATCGGATCGTCATCAAAGCCAACGACGGTGATCTGGCCGAGTTTGCCGGCGTCGCGCAGCGCCTCATAGATGCGCGGCGTATTGTAGGAATAGAAGCCGACCATGCAGGTGACGTCGGGGCTCGCCACCAGCGCATCCTCGACGTTCTTCTTTGCACGCGTCTGGTCGATATCGTCGCCGCGTACATCTGTCAGCTCGATTTTCGTGCCCTTCAGGCCGTCTTTCATGCCCTGGATACGTTCCTTGGCATTATCGGCGCCGAGCAGGCCGACGAAGCCGATGCACTTGCCGCCGTCCGGCATCGCCTTCTTGGCGATTTCGGCGGCCTGCATCCCGGCGTCGACATTGGATGAGCCGATATAGGCGACGCGGTTGGTCTGCGGCGCGTCACTATCGGTCGTGAAGAGAGCCGTCTGCGAGCCGATCTTGCTCAAGCCCTCCGTCTGGGTCTTGGGATCGACCGCGGAGACCATGACACCCTTGACGCCGGCACTGACCAAGTCTTCCATCAGGCGTTGCTGAACGGCAACCGATGCCTGCTCAGGGTATTTCAGCTCCATCTGATAGTCCGGCATTTCGGCCTGCGCCTTCTTCACACCGGCCTCTGCGGCTTTCCAGAAGTCGGACGCTCCGTTGACGACGAATGCAAGCGTCGGTTTGTCGGCGGCATGGGATACGGCAATCGGGGCCGCGCTCAGCATCAACCCGGCGAAGAACAAGGCTGCATTGCGTTTCAGCTGTTTCATAATACACCTCCCGAGGGGCCGCAGTGCATGGGCCCGTTTTCGACTTACGGCCGGCCGGATGCGCCCCCTCCCAGGGCCGCCGCAAAGCGACGAGTGGCATTGGTTCCGATCGCTCCGTGACGGTATAGAAGAATTTTAATTAGTAAATAGTATTATCAATCCAGATCAAAACATTTCATCGTGCGTCGACACGGACGCGATTTTGTACTGGAAATTACCATTAACTGGCGGCGTTGCAGCAATTGATGCAATTGCCAGCGCTTTCAGATGGATGCTAATAGTAATTACCAAAACGGCAAATCCAGGCAAAGACAGTTTTCCGCGAATGCGACAACCCACGACCCAAAAGAGCAATAAGCCCGCCGCGGACAAGCCTGCCCGCGTGACGATGATGGATATCGCCGCCGCCGCCGGCTGCTCGCAGGCGGCCGTGTCCTTCGTTCTCAACGATACACCCGGCACCCGTATCTCACAGCAGACCCGCGACCGCGTATGGGAGGCGGCGCGCGCACTTGGCTACACGGGAACGACTTATACGACGAAAGCCTCTTATTCGGGGCTGGACAATGTGATCGGTTTCGCGGTGGATCAACTCGCCACCAGCCCGGAAGCGATCGTTGCGATCGAAGGCGCGCGGCAAGCCTCATGGAACGCCGGCAATGTCCTGTTGGTAACCCAGACACTCAGTGATCCCGTCATGGAGCCGAAAGCCATCAAGGCGTTGACGAGCGGAGGCATTTCGGCGCTCATCTATATGACGATCTATACCCGCCAGGTAGAGCTTCCTTCTTACGTCAGCAAGCTCAACATCCCGACGGTCCTGCTGAATTGTTATACGGCTGACCATGCCTTTCCGGCGGTGGTGCCGAGCGAGATCGCCGGAGGGCAGAGCTCCACCCGGCATCTGATCACGCACGGGCACCATCGCATCGCGACGATCACCGGTGAAATCTGGATGCAGGCTGCACAGGACCGCCTGACCGGATATCGGCGCGCGCTTTCGACCGCCGATATCCCCTTCGATCCGGAATTGGTCATCGAAGGCGACTGGTCGGCCGGTGCCGGCTATGCCTCCACGATGAAGCTGCTTGCTCTGAAAGAGCCGCCGACCGCGATCTTCTGTCAGAACGACCGCACCGCCATCGGGTGTTATGAAGCGCTCAAGGATGCAGGGCTTCGCATTCCCCAGGACATGTCGGTGGTGGGTTATGACGACGAGGAAATTTCACGGCATCTCGTCCCCCCGCTGACGACTTCGGTCCTTCCACATCTTGCCATGGGGCAATGGGCGATCGAACATCTCAACCCGGAAACCATGCCCGGCAAACGCTATCCGATTGCCAAGCTCGAATGCTCGCTCGTCAAGCGTCATTCCGTCGCCGCGCCAAGGGCCGAGGCGCGGCAGATGCTCGATGGCGTACATACCTCGCCATAGGCGCCGGACCGAAGGCCGGCAGCGGTGGCCGGGAACAGATCACCGACGAAACCCTTGCAAAGAACCTCACCTGTCGGTCGATCCTCCGACCGCGAACGCGATGCTGACCGCACGTTTCACGGCGGTCGCAAGAACGGACATGTGGGTCTCACCGGCGTAAAGCTCGAATTCGGCACGCAACCCGTCGGCCGTGCTATTTAATCGCTCCGCCATCTCCTGCGCCAGGAGGATCGTCCGCTCCATCTTCCTCTTCTCCAGGCGTATGGCGGCATCCTCGTTCCGATACTGAAAGGGTGCCAGTTCATCGCCTTCGTATTCTCCGGCGGACAAATGCAGGAAGGCGGAATTTCCCGGGATGAGTTGACGCTGCGCCTCATTGTTGAGGATTTCACTGTTCTCCCAATAGATGGTTGGGCTGGCCGCAATCCAATTGGCAAACAGACCCGGACGCTCGAACAAGGCATAGAGGGTAAAGAGGCCGCCGAAGGAATGCCCGAAAAGCGATCGGCCCAGCGGATCCAGGGTCACCATCTCCGCAATCCGCGGTATCAACTCGTTCTCGATGAAATCCACCAGTTTACCGGTCCCTCCGATGACAACCGGAGGACCGCCCTCAACGAAGGGCGGATAGGATTTAACCGGCGGAGGACCGAGGTCCCAAGACCGGCGGAGCGCATCATAGGGCTCGTCAGACGGGTAGCCGATCGCCGCGATCACCCCCCAATCGACATTCGTGCCCGTGGGATAAGGTGCCTGCGTGACCAGGCTGGCCACCGCGAAGGGAAAAGTGGCATTGCCTCGGTCATAACCAGAAGCGGCCATCCTCCTGCCGGCGGTCTCTCCGTCGGAATGGACAGGAATATGCGATAAGGCTCGCCGCCCGCAGCCGGAGCCAGATCGAAAAAGCCCGTTCCGGGCAATGAATAGACGCTGACAGGATTAGTCATGAGAAGGTTTTCTGATGTTTGCACGAGAGGATAGGAGGAGCAAAATTGATGTTGGTGCGATTCATTGGTTGCTTTTGAAGGGTGGGGTCAAGGATGAAGCCTGACTTGCGACGGGTAATGATTTATCACCCGCAAGGAAAGCGCAATGAACCTCACCTACTCTCACGTCAACCTGGATAAACGCTGCAAGATCGCTCGGCAGCGCATGGCCGGCATCAATTGAAATCATTGCCGAGAAACTCGGGCGGCATCGCTCGCCGATATGGGATGCGAGCAAGGCGCCTATATCGGGTTGGCGGCAGCTGGAACAGTAAGGGTGTTCGCACCGAACGAGTAATCGAGGCACAAACGCAGCACGCGAAATGCGCGTCCACCACGGTGGCTGTTGTCACTGCGTCTTAGCTGACGCCAAGAAACTGTTTCAGTTCTGCAGTCTGTGGATTGGCGAAGACTTCCTCCGGGACGCCGACTTCGTGGACCCGGCCCTGATGCATGAAGACGACGCGGCTGCAGACGTCGCGGGCAAACTTCATCTCGTGCGTTACCATCAGCAGCGTCATTCCCTCAGCGGCAAGCTCGCGCACGACGGCCAGAACTTCGGCAACCAGCTCCGGATCCAGCGCCGAGGTGATCTCGTCGCAAAGAAGCGCGCTCGGCTGCATGGCGAGCGCGCGGGCGATGGCGACGCGCTGCTGCTGACCACCCGAGAGCTCATCGGGATAGGCGTCGAACCTGTGGGCCAGCCCCACGCGCTCCAGCATCTTGCGGGCGATGGCTTCGGCATCGGGCTTTGAAGTCCTCTTGACCACGGTCTGAGACAGCATGACGTTGCCGCCAACGGTCAGGTGGGGAAAGAGGTTGAACTGCTGAAAGATCATGCCGACCTTAAGGCGCAGCGCCTTGAGATGCATCTCGTCACCGATGAGTTGCGCACCGGCCACGGAGATGGAGCCGTCGGTGATGGTCTCCAGGCCGTTGATGCAGCGAAGCAGGGTCGATTTGCCCGAACCGCTTTTGCCGATAATGGCGATGACTTCGCCCACCTCCACATCGAGATTGATGCCTTTCAGCACTTCTGTGGTTCCGAAGCTCTTTCGGACTTCAGTGATTTCGATGAGCGACATTAAGCTTCCTTTCCAGGATCTGGCTGCTTTTTGACAAAGGCCAGCAAAGGGCAAAGTAGATAAGGGCGACGAGCCCGTAGACGATGAAGGGTTGGAAGGTCGCATTGGTGACCACCGTGCCCGCTTTCGACAATTCGACGAAGCCGATGATCGAGGTCAGCGCTGTTCCCTTGACGATTTGCACGGAGAAGCCGACCGTGGGCGGTATGGCGACCCTCAACGCCTGCGGGAGGATGACGTAACGCATCTGCTGCAGCCGGCCCATGCCAAGGCTGGCTGAGGCTTCCCATTGCCCCCCGGCGACCGCTTCAACGCAGCCTCGCCAGATTTCGGCGAGGAAGGCGGCGCTCCACAGGGTGAGCGCCAGCCCAGCAGCAAGCCAGGCCGGCACATCGATGCCGAAAAGGCCGAGACCGAAAAAAGCGATGAAGAGCTGCATCAGCAGCGGGGTGCCCTGGAAAAGTTCGATGTAATATTTCGCGAGCACCTTGAATGCCTTGCGCTTGCCGATGCGCAGGAACAGCAATCCCAGTCCGACCGCACCGCCGCCGACGAACGAGACGAGCGAAAGCAGGATCGTCCAGCGAGTGGCGAGCAACAGGTTGCGCAGGATATCCCAGAATGTGAACTCGATCATCGTGCTTCTCTCCGCGGGAAAATAAAGCCGCCGACGATCCCCAGCACCTGCCGGAGCAGGATTGCCAGCATCAGATAGATGGTTGTCGAGACGATGTAGGCCTCGAAGGCGCGGAAGGTTCGCGATTGTATGAAGTTCGCGGCAAAGGTCAGATCCTCGGCAGCGATCTGCGACACGACCGATGAGCCGAGCATGACGATGACGACTTGCGACGACAGCGCCGGCCAGATGCGCTGCAGTGACGGCACGAGAACGACATAGCGGAAAGTTTCGAAGCGCGTCATGGCAAGGCTTTCGCCTGCTTCGAACTGACCCTTCGGGGTTGCCTGGATGCCGGCGCGGATAATCTCGCAGCTATAGGCGCCGAGGTTGACGACCATCGCGAGGTTGGCGGCCGTCAGTTCGGAAAGCCGGAAGCCGAGCGATGGCAACCCGAAGAAGATGAAAAACAGCTGGATCAGGAACGGCGTGTTGCGGATCAGTTCGACATAGGTGGCAATGGCAGGCTTCAGCCAGATCGGGCCGAGTGCGCGCACCCAGGCGCAGAAGATGCCGAGCGAAATGCCGAGCACTCCGCCGACCGCGATAAGCTCCAAGGTGATCAGTATGCCCTTGATGATCTCAGGGTAATATTGAAGCAGCCAGCCGAATTCGAAATGGTAGCTCAAGAAATTCTCCCCTCTTGCGGTGACGGAGCGGATGTCATCCCGCCAGCCAGTGCGGGATGACGTCCGTGAAACCGGTTTCCTTACAGATCCGACGGGAGATCGGTGCCGAGCCACTTCTGCGATATGGTGTTCAGCGCGCCATCGGCTTTGGCGGCAGCAATAATGCCGTTTACCTTCTCCAGAAGAGCCGTCTGCTCCTTGTTGAGACCGATGTAGCAGGGCGAGTTCTTGATGAGGAACTTCAGCTCGGGGCGCTTGGGGGGATTTTTGGCGAGGATCGCAGCAGCCACCACGTTGCCGGTAGCGACAGTGTCAACCTGGCCGGACAGGAAGGCCGAGATAGTGCCGTTATTGTCCTCGTAACGCTTGATCGTCGCGTCGGCCGGCGCGATCTTCGTCAGCTCCAAGTCCTCCACGGCGCCGCGCGTAACGCCGATGCTCTTGCCGGCGAGATCTTCCGCCTTGGCGACCGAAAGATCGGCCGGCGCGAAAACGCCGTTGAAAAAGGGGGCGTAGGCGACAGAGAAATCGATCACCTTTTCACGCTCCGCATTTTTTCCGAGGCTGGAAATGACCAAGTCGACTTTGTTCGTCTGCAGATAGGGAACGCGGTTGGCGCTGGTGACCGGCACGAGCTCGGCTTTGACGCCCAGCTTTTCGGCAATGAGATTGGCCATATCGATGTCATAGCCCATCGGCGCCATATCGGTGCCGACACTGCCGAAGGGCGGAAAATCCTGCGGCACAGCGACGCGCAGCGTACCGCGTGCCATGATGTCGGAGAGAGTATCGGCGTGAGACGGCGAGCTGAAGCCGAAGCTTGCCGCCAGGGTCGCGATTCCGATGAGTGCTCGTCTTGTCAGCATGTGTTCATTGCTCCTTTGGAGTTGTGGTTTTGAAGTTTAACGATGGAGGAGAGGAGGACACGGTCTTGGGAGGGAGTGAGAGGGAGCTGCGCAGTTCCGAGAGCGGGTCCGGGCGCGTGGTGAGGTCGAGGCCCATTTCCACTTCATCAAGATGTTCGACAGAAAGCGCCGCAGCTCTGAAGAAATCGCCCGCCTGCATGGCCTCGAAGATACGGCAATGCCCGTCATGAGATTGCGCTGCGTGAAATTCAGACTGATAGAGCATCGAAATGAGGATCGTCCTCGCCGTTAGATCGCGAAGGATATCGACGATGATGGCGTTCCCGCTCAATTCGGCGATGCGGATGTGGAAATCGCCCATCAAATAGGTCAAGCGCTGGCGATCGGCGGCAGCCATTGCGCTTTTTTCCTCGTTCAAATGTTGCGGCAAGAGCCTTGCGTCCGTCATCTGTCAGCACGCGCATGCCGCGCAGCGATCCAGCCTCGACGACACGCCGTGCCTCATAGACAGCGATCGCCTCTTCTGCGGACGGCTCAACGACAAACCAACCCCGCCGGGGACTTACATGCACGGTGCCGCGTGTCTCCAAGCGCATCATGGCTTCCCTGACCGGGGTCCGGGACACCCCGAAGAGCGCGGCCAGCTGGTTTTCGCTGAGACGCGTACCGGGCCGAATCTTTGCCGAAAGGATCCCGGAGACGATCGTTGCCTCGATGGACTTCTGCGCGGTCTCGGGTGTGTGGCTATCTTGCATAAAAGAGAGAAAGCAAAGCATATGCCAAAATCCTGCGTTCAGGATTTTCAAGATGTCTCGAAGGCTTGGCCGGGAATTTGCCTGCCGGGAATGCAGATTGACCGAAATTTGTGCGCGCGCCCGCACCTCCTCGTCCCGACATTTGGTCCGGTCGTCATTGCCGCCGGCGCCCACTGGCAACGAGGACTAACAGTTCCCTCGATCGGTTGCCCTGTTGGCAGATTTCTTTCTTGAAGACGGAGCGGCCGCGCGTCGAAACTCGCCTTGGATCGGGCGCCATGCAGGTAAGCAACGCTGATGGTCCACGCGGCCTCTTTTTCGTCTAAAGCGCGTCGCATCAAATTTGATGCATGCGACGCGCTTTTGCCCTTTGTTTTTATGCATGTCGTTGTCCCGGAACCGCTGCACACTTCCGGGCGACATGCATTAGTTGAAACTCGAGGTTTTGAGGAATTCTGCGAGCCGTTCGGTCTTCGGCCGCACGAACATTTCCTTCGGATCTCCCTCCTCGCAGATAACGCCCTGGTTCATGAAGATGACGCGCGATGAAACCTCGTAGGCGAAGCGCATTTCATGGGTGACGAGCAGCATGGTCATGCCGTCGGAGACAAGCCCCTTGATGACCTGCAGCACTTCGCCCACCAGCTCCGGATCCAGCGCCGAGGTCACTTCGTCGAACAGCATCAGCCTCGGCGACATGGCGATGGCGCGGGCGATCGCGACGCGCTGCTGCTGGCCGCCGGAAAGCTGTCCGGGATAGTGGTTGGTGCGCGCGGCGAGGCCGACACGATCGAGCCATTTTTCCGCGATGGCGCGGGCTTCCGGCTTCGTCATTTTCTTCACCTTGACGAGACCGAGCATGACGTTTTCAGCGGCACTCATATGCGGGAAGAGATTGAACTGCTGAAAAGCCATGCCGGTCAGCGCGCGCTGGCGTGCAATTTCCTTCTCGCTCTTGCGGCGCCGCGTAGCGCCTTCGGCGCGGTAGCCGATCTCCTCGCCATCGAGGCTGATCGTGCCGCCCTGGAATTCCTCCAGCATGTTGACGCAGCGCAGCAAAGTGGTTTTCCCGGAGCCGGACGAGCCGATGATGGAAATGACCTCGCCTTCCGCTACGGCGCAATCGACGCCTTTGAGAACCTCGTGGATGCCGTAAGTCTTGCGCAGGCCTTTGATGTCGAGAATGGTGTTGGCCATCGGGGGAACTCCTCAGGACGGCAGGGCGGTCTTGCGCTCGACATATTTGCCGAAGTGCTCGATGCCGTAATTGACGATGAAATAGAGACCGCCGGCCAGGAAATAGAACTGGAGGCTCATGAAATTGCGGGAGATGATCTCCTGCGTGCGCAGCAGAAGCTCCGCGACGCCGATGACCGAGAGCAGCGTCGAGGCCTTCACCATCTCGGCGGCGGTATTCACCCAGGCCGGCAGGCACTGGCGCATGGCCTGCGGCCACAGCACCGAGGTGAAGGTCTGGGTAAAGGTCAGGCCGATCGCCTTGGCGGCTTCAGTCTGCCCCTTCGGGATCGCCTGAAGCGCACCGCGGACGATTTCGCCGACATGCGAGGAGCAGAAGATAGCAAGGGCGAGCACACCGGCTGAAAACGGCCCGAGATCGAGACCGACAGCGGCAGAGACATAGTAGCTCGCCAGCACCAGCACCAGCACCGGCGTGCCGCGGATGATATCGGTATAGGCGCGCACGGCCACACGTAAAACAACGCCGCCATAGACGAGCGCCAGGCCGACGAAAACGCCGAGGACGGAACCCGCGAGGATGGCCAGCAGAGAGATCGATACGGTCACACCGACGCCATTGATGATGACGTAGCGGGCGATCCAGAGTTGTTCGAGAAAGGTGTGGGTCATCAGGTCTATCTCGGCAGGGCCAGGCGGCGCTCGACGAAGCGCATCACGGCAGCGATGAGGAAACAGGTCACGACGTAGAGGGCCGATGTGACCATCCAGGTTTCGATGACGCGAAAGCTCTCGACATTGATCTTGCGGGCAGCAAAGGTCAGCTCCGGCACGGCGATGGCGGCGGCGAGCGAGGTGTCCTTGAAGAGCGAGATGATCGTCGAGGATAACGATGGCAGCACGTTACGCAGCATCAACGGCGCGATGATAGAGCTGCGGATCTGCATTCCCGTCAGGCCGATGGCGAGGCCGGCTTCCGTCAATCCTCTCGGGATCGACAACAGCCCGGCGCGGAACACCTCGGCCAGATAGGCGCCGGAATAGAGCGATAGGACCAGCACGAAGCTTTTTATCTTGTCGAGGCGCAAGCCCATCTGCGGCAGCGCGAAAAAGACGAAAAGCACCAGGACGAGAATCGGCAGGTTGCGGATTACCGTGACATAGAGCCGTGCAGGCACGACCGCGAAGCGGCTTTTGGACGTCAGCGCGAATGCCACGGCGAGACCGATCGCAGCCCCGATCAGGATCGAGATCACCGCAAGGCCGAGGCTGAGCGCGAGCCCGCTCAAAAGGAAATCGAAATTGCGCCAGACGGCGCCGAAATTCAACGTGTAACCCATACGGGCCGCCCTTTCAGACTGAACATGATGCCGAAAATTGTGCGCGGTTTTCTTATGACATCATGCTCGCACTGTTTAATTGAAAACAGGATTCAGATTTCAGGACGACCCGGCGTGAAATCATCCTGCGCAGCGGAGCGGGAGAACAGTCCCGCTCCGCATGGCCGTTACTTGAATTCAACAGGAAAGCCGATCTGCGGTGGCGTCAGATCCTTGCCGAACCAGGTCTTGAAGGACTTGGCGTAGAAGTCGAACTCGACGCCGGTCATGGCTTCATGCAGGGCGGTGTTGACGAAGTTCAGCCAGTCCTGGTCGCCGCGCTTGACCGCGCAGGCGTAGGTCTGCGGGTTCCAGCCGTAACCAGCGTCCTTATAGCGGCCCGGATTTTGGGTCATGTACCAGGCGAGCGACGACTGGTCGGTGGCGACGGCGTCGGCGCGTCCCGACTCCAGGGCCTGATAGATCAGGTCGACGGAATCATACTGATCGACGGCCGCCTCCGGCAATGCCGCATGCACCATTGTCTCGGCGTAGACGTTCTGGAGAACCGAGATGGTGACGGAAGAACCAGCCGCCTTGAGAGCGGCGTAGTCGGCATATTTTGCGTCCGCCTTGAGCATCAGGCCCACACCCTCGCGATAATAGGGAATGGTAAAGGCAACCTGCTGGGCGCGTTCGCCGGTAACGGTCATGAACTGGCAGGTGATGTCGACCTTGTCAGTGGTAATGTTCGGGATGCGGGCGTCGGAGGACTGGTTCACATATTCAATTTTCTCAGGATCGCCGAAGAGAGCTTTGGCGATGATATGGCCCATGTCGACGTCGAACCCCTGAAGCTTGTCGTCTGCGCTCTTAAAGTGCCAAGGCGCGTTGGTGCTGCCCGTGCCGAGGACGAGGTGGCCGCGGGCCAGCACTTCATCGAGCTTGCTGCCGTCGGCCAGCACAGGCGTGGACAACATGGCGGCGGCGACCAGCGACATCACGCCGGTGCGAAAGGAAATGGTCATGGCGTTCCCCTTATGGATGGTTCCCATTATTCCAGTATAATGGACGTATGTCTGTTTTACTGGAATAATGTATCAAGTGCCATGAAGGATGAATTGTCAATGGGTACTGCCGAAAAAACGCGCAGTGAAATGCGTGGCGATTTTTTTGGCAGCGCAGCATTTTCCTGTTGCCACCGAGGCTGATCGCCTTGGGGCTTGCTGACCGTTTCAATGAAGGGATATCGAATCGAACAGTGCCGCGTCTCAACGGTCGGCGATGTCTTCGCTGTTTGGAAGCGAGGCAGACTTTAAAGCCGTCGGCATCAAGGCCGAACGCAGTTGATTGCTCGTGCGCCGCCGCCATGATCGCCGTGGCGTTGGTATTGATTTCATGCGCCTGACTGGCGATCTTGGCTTCTCAGCAATCGCGGTCTCGGTCGGCATTCACGCAATACTGATAAATCGGGTAATTTTGCGCGCTAAACGCCATTGCCGACGCATCGCGAACAGCTTCCGTCACCTTGCACAGATCGTCTCATTTAGGCAGGCGAACGGTACTGGTTTTCGGCCTCCAGCCCGCGGGCGGGTTCATTGCCGGAAGATTTGTCGTTTGCATCACGGGTTTCAGGATCGCGGCGTGACGGAACGAGCCCGAGCATTTGTTCGAGACGGACAGCATTGAGCGGAGCGCTTATTCCCTTGAAGTTCATGATCCATCTTTCGTCTGCGCATGGCCTGTGTGACGCCGGAGAGATAAGCGCAATTTGAACCCGCCGAGAACAACCCGTGGCAGTTATCACCATCTTTTCCCAAGCGAAAAAGGGGAGGGGCCTCCAGAGCTGCCGCTAACCCGGTTGACCAAATCGCATCTCCATCTTCCGCAAACGGGCACTCTTTCCTGTCGGGGCTTTTTTGGTTGGTTCGCCCCGGGCAGTGGAGTTGGAGCCTATCGCGCCTTCGTTGCCTCTCGATTCGTGAAATGCGCATTGCCCAGACCCGTACCGATCGTCAGTACCGCCCACCTCGACACGTCGGTCATAAATGGGATCTGCGACAATCCCTGCACGACGGCGTCGTTGTGCATCATCACGAATGTGCTGTCGTCACCAATCTCAGGAATGGCCTTCATCAGCGCGGCGGGAAGGTTGAAGCTGTCGCTTTCCCAGTTTCCGCCCGGCAGGTTCTGTCCGCCGCGTTCGATTGAGCCATCGGCTTTGATGATGCCGGGGCAGGCGATCCCGATGATGGGCGCAGGTTTGAGATTGGCCTTCTCCGCCTTGCCGATCAGTTCGTGCAACATCGCGGCCAACTTCTCGATGGTTGCGGTGCGACTTGGCTCATCATCGGCATGACGCCAGATGGCTGATTCCCATACGCTCGCATCCGCGAAGTTCGGCGCGTCGTCCTTTCCGAATTTTACGACGCCGGCGCGAACGTTAGTGCCGCCGATATCAACGGCCAGGATCGCCTCGTGGCCCTTGAACATCCAGCGCGGCATCAGGTGGACCGAGCCGATCAGTCCAGCCTCGTCAGGATGGTGAACGATCGGCACGACCTCGACGTCTATGCCGGCCGCCTTGAGAATAACCATGGTCCTGGCGATGGTCAGCTCGCCGAACCGGCTCTGCCGGAAGCCGCCGCCAACGACGATGCGTTCCGTCTTGACCCAGCGCTTGTCCTTAAGGAACTTTCCGATCACGTCGGCAAAGTCCTGAGCGAAGTCTTCCACCGCCCCCATGATCAATGCCGCTGCCTCCATATCGTCGCCCTTGAGGAAGGCATCAATCTTCTTCTTGGAAAGCTTCGGCGTCGCGGTCTTGCCGATCGGGTCGTCTCCGACCTTGCGGATGCGTTTTCTCCAATCGTCGAGCTTCATTTGAAAAGTCTTCTTGTTGGCGTTGTCGCCAACGAAACCATTCTTGTCACGCAGCTCGTTGTTGTAGTCGTCGATCGTCACCAATGGCAGGTTTAACGCGCCATGTGCCAGTGGGGCATTGAGCGCATCACGGGGCTCGGAACTGCTTTTGGCCATCAAAATACCTTCTACGGCGCGAGTGCTCGAACGGGCGGCGAGATACAACGCGGACCAGCCGCTTGATGTTCCGGAGTCTGAAAGCTCACCTTGCCCTCGTCGCTTGGCGACCTAGCTTCAATGACTGCAGCGTTTGGAGAATCCCGTGCAGGACGATAGCGCCACCCAGGAAATGCTTTCACTGGTCTTGGAAGAGCCGGATCATTGGGCGATGTTTCTCGATATCGACGGGACGCTGCTCAATCTTGCGCCCACGCCGGACGCGATCGAAGTTCCGGAGGCGCTTCCCGGGCAACTTCACCGCCTGTCGAACAAGCTTGGCGGCGCCTTGGCACTGGTCACCGGACGGTCGCTTGCTTATGCAGACACGCTGTTCAAACCCTTTGCATTTCCGACGGCAGGCCTTCATGGCGCGGAAATCAGGAGCGCCGCGGGAATGCAGACGGTCGAGGCGACATCTGAGTTTCAGGCGCTGAAGCACGCGCTGACTGCGGAAGCCGAGCACTATCCGGGAGTCTTGATCGAGGACAAGGGCGCCGCCGTTGCCGCCCATTACCGGCTGGCGCCCGAATATGAAAAGGTACTCGAGGACCGCATGCACCACTATGCGGAGCTGGCAGGGTCGAACTGGGCGTTGCAGCTCGGCAAGATGGTCTTCGAGCTGCGTCCCGCACGATCGAGCAAGGGCGATGCGCTGGAACGGTTTTTCCAGTCCGACCCTTTCAGGAACCGCTGCCCGATTACCATCGGCGATGATCTGACCGACGAGTCGATGTTTGCGATCGCCAATGCGCGCGGCGGCGTTTCCGTGCGGGTCGGCGCGATCGGCGCCCCGAGCTGTGCCACGAGCCGGCTGTCCTCCTCTGCACTGGTCAGAAACGTCATTGCCGCCTTGGCCGGCTGAAGCATGTCCTCGGATGATGTGCAATGCCGATTGCTGTCGTCTTTCCGCCAGCTGCGAAGCGTCGATCGTCAAAAAAGTATCAGTTTTGCCTGGGAATCGTGGTGGCGGGCGTGAGACGTGCCCACTACACTCCGCTTAACAATAAAGCCAAAAAGGGAATTTGGCACGCGGGCTTACCACCCGTCCTCGGAGGAGGAAACAATGGAACCTGACTTGGAAGTCATTCAGATCAGACCGGGCGAATCCTTCGCAACGAAGGCCCATGGCTATCCCTATCATACGGTTCGTTGGCATTTTCATCCGGAATACGAACTTCATCTCGTCGTGGCGACAACCGGACGATATTTCGTTGGCGACTTCATCGGCGAGTTCGAGCCAGGCAACCTTGTGCTTGCCGGGCCTAATCTTCCTCATAACTGGATCAGCGATGTCCCGAAAGGATCGAGCATTCCGCTTCGATGCCAGCTCATCCAGTTCAGCGAGAATTTCATCAGCGACACCATGAAGGTGCTGGCCGAGCTCGGCCCGTTCGATCCGGTTCTCGAAGCCTCCCGCCGCGGCGTGCTCTTCGGCGCCGAGACCAGCCGGCAGGTTGCTCCCCTGATGAACGAGGTGCAGCAGGCTCACGGTGTGCGTCGCATCGAGCTCTTCATGATGATCGTCGGCCTGCTCAGCCGGGCGCAGGATTCCCAGTTTCTTGCCAGCCCGAACTATCTGCCCGATCCGTCGGGCTACATGTCGGCCGGCATCAACAAGGCACTCGCCTACATCAGGGAAAATCTGACCAAATCCTTCGATGAAGCCGATCTCGCCAGGATTGCCGGGCAATCGGCCGGCGCCTTTTCGCGTGCCTTCCGCCGCCATACCGGCATGTCGCTGGTGCAATATGTGAAGCGACTGCGCATCAACCTCGCCTGTCAGATCCTGATGAGCGACGACCATGCATCGATCACCGACATCTGCTTCGAGGTCGGCTTCAACAATCTGTCCAATTTCAACCGGCAATTTCTCGCGGAAAAAGGCATGACGCCTTCCCGTTTCCGGCGGCTATTGGGCGACAATATCAACATAGCGAAAGCGGCCTGAGCCAGCCGAGCGAACAGGAACCCGGGAATAGGACGACGTTTCGCCGAAGACGGCGATAGGGAGGACGAGGAGGAGGAACGAAAACTGACATTGATTGAACGCGAGCGCGCAGTGAGCGGTTCGCGAGAGGAGACGCTTGTCCTCAGAAAACGGCAAACCGCCGGGACAGGCGTGGCGGTTCGCTCAGCCGAACGGCCACAGCGAAACACTGCAACGAAGAAGCTACACAATTTTTTCCAACGGGAGGATATGGAAATGATGAAATTCTCAACCAAGGTGGCAGGTGCGACAGCAGTTGTCCTATCCCTGCTCGGCGGCACGTCCGCCTTCGCGCAAAACGCCGTTTCGGATGCGACGGTCGCATTCCTTATGCCCGACCAGGGCTCGACCCGTTACGAAGAGCACGACCATCCAGGATTCGTCGCGGAAATGAAGAAGCTTTGCGCCTCGTGCAAGGTTCTCTATCAGAATGCCGATGCCGATATTGCCAAACAGCAGCAGCAGTTCAATTCGGCCATTACCCAGGGCGCCAAGGTTATCGTGCTCGATCCGGTGGATTCGGCAGCCGCCGCGTCTCTCGTCCAGCTCGCCCAGAGCCAGGGCGTTAAGGTCATTGCCTATGACCGTCCTATCCCGAAGGGGAAAGCCGATTTCTACGTCTCCTTCGATAACAAGGCGATCGGCAAGGCAATCGCGGAATCGCTCGTCCAGCATC
This sequence comes from Rhizobium sp. NZLR8, assembly GCF_019685025.1. Taxonomy (NCBI): domain Bacteria; kingdom Pseudomonadati; phylum Pseudomonadota; class Alphaproteobacteria; order Hyphomicrobiales; family Rhizobiaceae; genus Rhizobium; species Rhizobium sp. NZLR8. Next base: position 182,796 of record NZ_JABDVY010000002.1, read on the forward strand.
TGAAGGCTAAGAAAGTGCCGACCGATGGCGGCGGCATCCTGCAGATCAACGGTTCACCGACCGACGCGGCTGCCGGGCTGATCAAGGACGGTATTCATGATGGTCTTGCCAGTGGCGGATACAAGACGCTTGCCGAATTCGACACGCCGAACTGGCAGCCGGCGAATGCCCAGCAATGGGCAGCCGGTCAGATCACCCGCTTCAGCAAACAGATCGTCGGCGTGGTCGCCGCCAATGACGGCACCGGTGGCGGCGCCATTGCAGCCTTCAAGGCAGCGGGTGTCGATCCCGTGCCGCCGGTGACCGGCAATGATGCGACGATCGCTGCACTGCAGCTGATCATATCGGGGGATCAGTACAACACGATCTCCAAACCGAGCGAAATCGTTGCGGCTGCCGCTGCCGACGTTGCCGTCAAGCTCCTGGCTGGAGAAACGCCGAAGGCCGAAATGACGCTTTACGACACGCCGGCACAGCTTTTCGTGCCTGCGGTCGTCACTGCCGAGAACCTCAAGGCCGAGATCATCGACAAGAAGATCAACACCGCCGAGGAGCTGTGCACCGGCCGCTACGCCGACGGCTGCAAGAAGCTCGGCATCACCAAGTAATCGAACCAAGGGAAAGCGCGGCCGGTCCGCCGGTCGCGCTTGCCGTTTCGCTTTTTCCAAAAGGCCAGGCGATGTCTGAAACCTCTCATACTCTTGACCCTTCCCGCCAGCCCGTCCTCAGCCTGCGCGGAATATCGAAGAACTTCGGGGCGGTGTCGGCACTCACCGATATCGAACTCGATGTCCATGCCGGCGAGGTCGTGGCACTCGTCGGCGACAACGGCGCCGGCAAATCGACGCTGGTCAAGATCCTGGCCGGTGTACACCAACCAAGCTCAGGCGCGATCCTGTTTGAGGGTGAGCCAGTCAATCTGCCGAGCCCAAGTGCTGCCCTCGGGCTCGGCATTGCAACCGTCTTTCAGGATTTGGCGCTTTGCGAGAATCTCGATGTCGTCGCCAATATCTTTCTCGGCAAGGAGCTCAATCCTTTCCAGCTCGATGAGGTCGCCATGGAGATCCGTGCCTGGAAGCTTTTGAACGAGCTTTCGGCCCGAATCCCAAGCGTACGCGAGCCCGTCGCCTCATTGTCCGGCGGACAGCGCCAGACCGTGGCGATCGCCCGATCGCTACTGCTCGAGCCGAAATTGATCATGCTCGACGAACCCACCGCAGCGCTTGGCGTCGCCCAGACCGCCGAAGTGCTGGATCTGATCGAGCGCGTACGGGAACGCGGACTCGCCGTCATCATGATCAGCCACAATATGGAGGATGTGCGCGCCGTTGCCGATCGCATTGTCGTCCTTCGGCTCGGCCGCAACAACGGCACTCTGCTGCCCGATGCTTCCAACGAAGAGCTCGTCAGCGCGATCACCGGCGCATCCAACAATTCCGTCTCCCGCCGCGCGTCGCGCCGCCAGGCGCAAAGCCAGCAGAACGAGGAGGGCAGGCCATGATGAAGACCATCCAGAATGAACCGGCAGCACCTGCGCTCCTCGACCGGCGTGACGAAAGAGTGCGCCATGACGATAGTCTTGCCGGCTCGATCCGCGCCTTTTGGGATCGCATCCGCGCCGGCGACCTCGGCTCGCTGCCGGTCATTGTCGGCCTGGCAATCATCTGGACGGTGTTCCAGGCGCTCAATCCAGTGTTTCTCTCCAGCGCCAATCTCGTCAACATGCTGTTCGACTGCTCGACGGTCGGCGTCATCTCGCTGGGTATCGTCTGCATCCTGATGGTGGGCGAGATCGATCTTTCCGTCGGCTCGGTCAGCGGCTTCGCCTCGGCACTGGTCGGCGTCTTCTGGGTCAACCAGGGCTGGCCAGTGGTCCTGGCGGTCCTCGCCGCCATGGTCGTCGGCGCTCTGATCGGCTCTCTCTACGCCTTCCTGTTCAACCGCTTCGGCATGCCGAGCTTCGTCTCCACCCTATCCGGGCTGCTCGCGGTTCTCGGCCTGCAGCTCTATATCCTCGGAGCGACCGGTTCGATCAATCTGCCCTATGGTTCCTGGCTCGTGAGTTTCGGCCAGATCATGGTCATGCCGGACCCGATCGCCTATCTGCTGGTAGCCCTTGCCGGCATTGCATTCTTCTTCTCCAGCTACCGCACGGCGGCGCGCCGGCGGGCAGCCGGCCTGTCGGCAAAATCGGCCCGCGGGCTGCTCCTTCGCGCCGTCATCATCACGGCCGCTTTGGAAGCTGTCGCATTCTATCTCAACCAGTCGCGCGGCGTTCCATGGATGTTCGGCCTTTTCGTCGGGCTCGTTGCCGTCATGAACTATGCGCTGATGCGCACCAAATGGGGACGCTCCATGCATGCCGTCGGCGGCAACAGGGAGGCCGCCCGCCGCTCTGGCATCAACGTCTCGCGCATCTATACGAGCGCCTTCGTCATATGCGCGTTGCTTGCGGCAACCGGCGGCGTGCTTTCAGCTGCCCGGCTGGCGACAGCAAGTCAGCAGGCCGGCACCGGCGACGTCAATCTCAACGCCATCGCCGCGGCGGTCATCGGCGGCACGAGCCTGTTCGGCGGGCGCGGCAGCGCCTATTCAGCCCTTCTCGGCATCATCGTCATTCAGTCGATCGCCAGCGGGCTGACGCTTCTCGATCTGTCGTCATCGCTTCGATACATGATCACCGGCGCCGTTCTCGCCGTCGCCGTCATCGTCGACTCGTTGGCACGCCGATCGCGGATTTCGCACGGCCGGGCCTAAAACCCATCAAGAAAGCAGAGGAAGAAAATGAGACAGGATCTGTCTGGAAAAGTCGCGGCCGTCACCGGAGCGGCATCGGGTATCGGCCTCGAATGCGCCAAGGCCCTGCTTGCCGCCGGCGCCCAGGTGGTGTTGGTCGATCGTAACGAGGAGGCATTGAAGGAAATCTGCTCGAAACTCGACGCGAACGCCATTCCGTTGGTCATCGATCTAACCGATCCGAAAAGCGTCGAAGGGATGATGCCGCAGATTCTGAAGAAGGCAGGCCAGTTGGATATCTTCCACGCCAATGCCGGCTCCTATATCGGCGGCGAGGTACTGGGCGGCGACCCCGACGCGTGGGACCGGATGCTCAACCTGAACGTCAATGCCGCCTTCCGCTCGGTGCATGCCGTGCTGCCGCACATGGTCGAACGCAGGACCGGAGATATCATCCTCACCAGTTCCGTCGCCGGCTTGATCCCCGTCGTCTGGGAGCCGATCTACACGGCCTCGAAACATGCGGTTCAGGCATTCGTCCATACACTGAGGCGACAGGTGGCCAAACATGGCTTGCGCGTCGGCGCCGTCGCTCCAGGCCCAGTCGTCACGGCCCTTCTCAGCGACTGGCCGCAGGAGAAGTTGGATGAAGCACTTGCCGCCGGCGGCCTGATGGAGCCGAAGGAGGTGGCCGAAGCGGTGCTCTTCATGCTGACGCGTCCGCGCAACATCACGATCCGCGATCTCGTCATCCTGCCGCAGAGCACGGATATCTGACGCGTTTGTACCGGCTCTGAAAATCACGGAAGGAAACGGAGATGATCTTCGATAGGTTTCGCTTAGATGGAAAGGTAGCGCTGGTGACCGGCGGCACGCGCGGCATCGGGCTTGCCATCGCCGAGGCGCTCGGCGAGGCTGGCGCCAAAGTCCTCATCACGGGAAGGACGCGCAATGCAGCGGCGGAGGACAGGCTCGCCAAGGCCGGTGTCGATTGCGATTTCGTCGCCGCCGACCTGATGAAAGACGATGCCGCCGACGCGCTCGTCACGGAGACGCTCCTACGGGCGGGCCAGCTCGACATCCTCGTCAACAATGCCGGCATCGCCATTCATGGCGACAGCGGCGCGTTCTCCGACGCGATTTGGCGCGAGATCATGACCGTCAATGTCGACGCCGTCTTCCGCGCCTGCCGCGCCGCACTCGCCCCCATGCGGCGTCAGGGCGGCGGTGTCATCCTCAATATCGGCTCGATGTCGGGCATCGTCTCCAACATTCCCCAGAACCAGGTCGCCTACAACACCTCCAAGGCGGCGGTTCATATGATGACGAAGAGCCTCGCCAGCGAAGTTGCCGCCGAGAATATTCGCGTCAACGCCATTGCGCCGGGCTATATCGAGACCGATCTGTCGCGCGGCGGCATCGCCAATCCCGACTGGTTCCCGACCTGGCGCAGCATGACCCCGATGGGACGGGTCGGGCAGCCGGAAGAGGTGGCGGGGGCCGCCTTGTTCCTCTGCTCGGCAGCGGCAAGCTATGTCACCGGCGAAGTGCTGGTGATCGATGGCGGCTATACGACACGATAATGGCCAGACACTGAGAGGAGAGCGAAGCATATCGCCCATGAGCGGCATATGCTCACGCCAAGCAGTCGAGCATCCACTGGACACCAAAACGATCGGTGAGTTTGCCGTAATAGCTCCCCCATGGCTGGACCGCGAGCGGTGTCGTTATCTTGCCGCCTTCGGCGAGCCGGGCGAAAAGCCCGTCGGTCCTGTCGCGGTCATCCAAGATCAACATGTGGGCGGAGCCTCGCATCGGCTCCGCATCGTGATTGTCCGAGGCGAAGAACAAGACACCAAGCCCTTCGAAGCGAGCGTGCATCACCTTGCCCCGCATAGCTTCGCTGGCAATGGGCATTCCGTCCGCGCCGTGGCGCTTCAATTGCGTGACCCGGCCAAGCCCGCATTCGGCATAAAAGGCCAGCGCCTCCTCGCAGCGGGTGGAAAAGAATAGATAGTTGGCAAGCTGCATGATCTCGCTCCGTCGCGCCGCCGGATGGCGACGCATTGCTGAATCAGGTCTGAGATTTCCGCGCATGCACCGCGACCCTTACAACGCGGCGGCCGTGCCCTGGATGGCGCCGACGAAATCCGCATTGCTGTAGCTGTGGCCGGCGATTCCCCACGCCCCTTCGGGCGCGTAGACGATGTTCGACCAAATATGATCGCGCTTGAGCCGGCCTTCGGCGGCCTGTTCGACGACATCGGCCGCTTTTTCGATGAAGGCCTGTTTCGCTTCGGCGCTTACCAGCGCGACCTCCGGCAATTTGAGTTCGACGAATGCCGCAGCGATCGGCTTTCCCGCCGCAAGCACGTGCTCGCGCGGCAGCACGTTGATCGTGCCGATGACATTGGCGGTCATGAAGGCATTGCCGGTCAAACCGGCTACATCGAGCAACGCGTCCGTCAAGCCGGCAAAGGCTTGCGCCTGGGCCTCCGGCGAGAGCAGGCCTTCCGGAACGGTGAGTGTGATAGGCATCGGATATCTCCCTCTTTGAATCGTGACCGCTTGTGATATACCGATCACTCTTTATAGATACACAGCGATCGCTCTCTTAGCAAGCAATAAAGAGCGTTCACTCTTATTGAGGCATTCATGCGTTATAGCGCCGAACACAAATCAGAAACCCGCGCCCGCGTCCTCGCAGCCGCAGGACAGATCTTCCGCAAGGACGGCTATGGCGGTGCCGGTATCGATGCGCTGACGAAGGCCGCCGGCGTGACAAACGGCGCCTTCTACGGACATTTCAAGTCGAAGGCCGAAGCCTTTCGCACAGCCGTGCTGGAAGGCCTCGAAGAACTGCGGCAAGGAATCGCCGCGTTGAAGACCAATCAACCGAAAGACTGGCTGACGACCTTCGTCGGCTACTATCTCGGTTATAAAAGAACCTGCGATCTGGGCGAGAGCTGTGCTCTGCCGAGCCTTTCGCCCGATGTGATGCGTGCGGACGATGAAACGCGAAGCGCTTATACGGCAGAGATCAAACGCCTCGTCGAAGAAGTCGCCGCCGGCCTGCCGGAGATAGACGGCCGATCCGACATTGTGCGGGAAGACCAGGCGATCCTGCTCCTCGCCATGCTGAGTGGCGGTGTTACCCTCGCGCGCGCCGTTTCCGACCCGGCACTCTCCGAACGCATTGCAGAGGTCATCGCGCAGGCTGCGTTGACAGCGATAAAGCCTGGAAGCTAATCCGCATGCGGCGATGGCGTTTGGGTTCAGGACTGCGCACACGTGTTCCCAACCCTGCGAGAACTACACGGGCATGGTGATTTCGAACTCGGCACCTGCGCCGGTCGTCGGCAGCAGGCGGATCGTACCGCCATGGGAGCTCAGCATGGCGCGAACGATGCCGAGACCCATGCCGGTGCCGCCCTGTTCGCGGCGGGTTGAAAAGAACGGCTGAAAGACATGTTGGCGATTTGCCTCGGAAATACCGCCGCCGTCGTCTCGGACAAGAACAACGGTTGTCCGGACATCGGCTGACGCGCTGAGTTCCAATAGCGTGGCGCCATGCTGAAAGGCATTCTCGGCGAGATTGGCAAAAACGATGCCGGCTGCTTCTCGGGGAAGAGCAACCGATATGTCCGTATCGCCTTTACCGGAGATATCGAGGGATGGAAATTGCCGGCGCAGCGAGGACAGGATGTCCCTGATGCTGCTTTTGCCCTCGGCTAGAGGGATTTCTGCTTGGGCAAGCTCCCTCAGCCGCAGCAACAGCGCGTCGAGCCGAGCTGCATCGACGACGATATTATCGAGAAAGTGCAAACGCTGCGCCTTCGTCATCGCCTTTTCGGCATCGTCGTCGCGCAAAAGCTCCGCCGCACCGCGGATCGCCGTCAGCGGCGACTTTAGTTCGTGGGAGACGTGGGCGGCAAAGGAGCGGACATATTCGGTGCGATCGACCAGTCTTCCGGCGAGATCGAGGAAGCTCTGCGACAGGACGGCGATCTCGCGCGTTCCATAGCTGTCCAGCGGCCGGATCGCCCGCTTACCGCCCCGGGCGATCTCTTCCGTGCGGGCGATCAAGGCGTCGATCGGGCCGGTGATGGTGCGCGTCAGCACATAGGCGACGCCGAGCGTCAATATGAAGACGACGGCGAGGGCGACCATTTCCGCCGGCGCCATCCGGTTCGAACTCACTTCCACGGCGCGGAACCAGATGACGATCAGGATCGGCAGCGCCATGACGGCGAGAAGCACGACATAGACGATCAGCGCCAGCGTCGGGCGCCATTTCATCCTGACTTTCGGTACCGGCATCAGGCATTCCTCCCGATTTCACCGCCGAGTTTGAAGCCGATGCCGTGAACCGTCGCGATGATCCCCTGGCCGCCGGCCGCCAGGAACTTGGCCCTGATGTTGCGGATATGACTGTCGATCGTTCGGTCGGCGACATAGGTTCCAGCGCCATAGGCCGCCTCCATCAGTCGTTCGCGGCTGAAGACCATGTCGGGGCGTGACAACAATGCGTCCAGGATGGCGAATTCGAGCGCCGTCATCGTGATGGCCCTGTCGCCGAACATGACCGTCCTGCCGTGGCGATCGAGGCTGAGTTCGCCGGCGATAAAGATGGCGTGACGCCTTTCAGGCGCGGGTTCATTGCCGCTGCGCTTCAAGATCGCCTTGACCCTGGCGACGAGTTCGCGCGGGCTGAACGGTTTGGTGACGTAATCGTCTCCGCCGATTTCCAACCCCAGCACCCTGTCGATCTCCTCGTCGCGTGCGGAAAGAAACAGGATCGGCAATCCCGATGTCTTGCGGATCTGGCGGCACACTTCCAGACCATCCATATCGGGCATGCCGATATCGAGAATGATGAGATCGATGTTGGCGCGCCGGAATGCCGTCATCGCCTCGGTTCCGCTGCGGACCGCCGTCGGTGTCAAGCCGGCACGCTCGAGGGCGAAGCAGATCACATCGCGGATGTGAGGTTCGTCATCGACGACGAGAATTCGGGGCGCCATCCACCAGTCCTGCGTTGTTTGTCGTGCCTGTTGTTATCGTTCTCGTTCTATCTTGCAATGGCTGCAGGAGACAGAAGATAGGTCTCCAGCCGCGCTGCCCGGAAGGTCCAGTTCCGCCAGTCGTGCGGGCGCCGCGCGAAGTCCCTGACGAGATAGTACCGAATCGCCAGTGCCTGATTCCTCTTGTCGATCAGCTGATCCGGCAGCATGTGGAGATAGAGATCGATCGCCGGAATGGCGGAAGGGCCAAGCGAGGAGAGATAATCGAGATCGAGCGGTGGACCTTCCTCAGTGATTTCCTGGCTGTGGGCGACATTGAAGCGGGCGATAATATCAGGGAAATCAATGAAGGCGCTGATGTAGACGACTACAAGCAGAGAGGCGAGATTCATCGCGATCAGCCACTCGTTGGATCGGCTGAGCAGAATGCGCAGCAGGATCAAGAAAAGACCGATGGCGACGAGGCCCATCCAGAGACCGGCGGCGACACGCAATTCCGTCAGCGAATAGACCTCGACGTAAAGCCCAAGCCGCAGCATCGACGACAGGCAAAGCAGAATATTCTGGCCGATCCAGGTGTGGACGAGGCCGCGGATCAGCGGGCTGTGATCGCCGGGACCACCGCGCCGCATAGCGACCAGCACGAAACCGGCGGCAAGAAGCGCTGTCGCAATCAGCGGATAGGCGCCGCGATGAGCATATTCGGCACGGCTCATGTGATCGGGCAGATCTGCGCCGCCCCAGAGATAGACGAGATCGAGGAGCGTCTGCACGGCAAAGAGCGCGTTGAACAGGACGAGCGCCCGCAACAACGAGGCATAACCGAGCGGCGCATTTCTGGTGGGCACGATCATGAAGGCCCTGGCGGCCTGCGACCTCGCACCGCGGCGCTTGAGGCGCGGCCGCAACATCGCCCAAACCACAATAGCGACGATCATCCAGAAGCCGATCCGCCAGAGATCGAGGAACTGCAGCAGAACGGCAAAATCGATGCTGCGCAGAGCGATCTCGATAAGTGGGTTGGCCGCCGCAAAGAGAGATACGAAGACCGCTGCAAGAATGAGCGGCATGATCCAGAGGGCGATGCTCTGTCGGGTTCCGGCGAAAGAGTAACGTTTCCCCGGTGTCGCAAGATATTTCCTGATATCCTCGGCAAGCCGCAGGGGAACGACAAGGGCGAAACGGAAGAAAACCAGGGGCAGGGCGGCGGACAGGCGACGCGGCAGGAGCCTGGCGCTGACGAGCGCAACCGACATCAGGGCGCCGAGGCAAAAGGCAATGCCCGTAAGCGAAGGCGATTCCAGCAGCGGCGCCGACGCCAGAACCGAAAAGCCGAGCAACATGATCGCTTGGGAAAGCCGAGGTCTCTTGCTGGCCGAAAGCAAAGTGGCGGCGCAGACGGCGAGCGCAAAAAGGAAGATATTTATCCCGGGTTCATGGCCAAAGATCAGAAAATCTGAAAGCGCCACGAGCGCCAACAGCCCGGTCATCCGGCCACTGCCCCGCCTCATCGGCATTGCTTCCGTCAGGATATCTGTTGTGTCCATTGCTGCTCCTCTCGTAGATGCGGCTTTTCGATCGTCATGAGCATGACTGCGGAACTCGCATGGGAAGGCGGGCCTTGTGTCCCGCACGTCTCCGTCAGCCACCAACCGTCGTTGCGAAGGCGGTCCGGCAAAGTGGGAGGTATAACGCGGGGCGGCATGTCGTTCTGGTTCATGGCAGGAAGATGCCGCGCCGGATTGCAGATTTTGTGCAGAGAGTGAGGAGCAATTCAGGAATCGCCCGCGGGGCGGAAACGCCGGGAAAGTCTCGCGAGGTCGTATCGGGCGTGAAAACGGCTTGTCATTTCCGCTTTTCGGGGAGGCCCCGGTCGCAGAGGACGGCGCCGCACTCATTTCAGCAATCGGGGAAAGCAATCCGCCAAGCGAACGAGCCTCACCCAATCAATACATTCCTGGCGCAGTCTCATTTGCCGGCTGACTTTGCCGGCATTTGTGAAAAGATCATCGAAGGAATGAAGGGAGGTTTATCTGAACCTCGGCGCGCGCGTGGCATTGTGGAGTAGTTCGCAGGCTGTCGCGAACGGTCCGAAAAGTTTGAGCAACAGCGCTTGTTCCTCGGTATCTATTCGATGGCGAGCGCAGAACTCGGTAACGGACCAGACTTTCGTCAGCTCATCGGTCTCAATTTGCTTGGGTTCGATGTGTTCGGTCAAGGGCGTATCCTCCGAACTTCGAGACTACGCCTCCCAGGCATTTATAAGAACTAGCTAAAAAGAATTATATCGACCGAATATGTCAGGTGCCGCCAGGCCCCGCATCAAGAGAGGCGGAGATGCAAAAACGCCCGCCGATTGCGCGGCGGGCGTTGTGTCATGCTGATCTATTGATCAAGCGATATGGGGAAGAGCATCCGTGCCGGTGATGTTGAGGGTCACCTTGGCAGTGTCCGTGTGGCCGTCACCATCGGAGATCTTGTAGTAGCGCAGAACTTCCGTGACATGATCGCCAGCAGCGATATCGTGCGTCAGCTCGTAGGTGAATTCGCCGTTCGACTTGACATGGAACGTACCATAGGTGCCGGCGACGTCGGTGGTTGCGCTCGGGTTGCCGTCGACCTTCGTGGTCAGGAACTGACGGAGGAACATCTTGCCGTTGTCGCCGGCAATGTCGTTGTCCAGAACGTTGCCGCCGATGGCATGGCCTTCGGTGAAGCTGTAGACATCGTCAACTGCGATCGGCTTGACCTGGGTTACGCCCTGAATGTTCAGGGTGAACAGGCCGACGTCGGTATGACCGCTGCCGTCGGAGATCTTGTAGGAAACCTTTTCCTGGTACGATTCGCCGTTGGCGAAGCCAATCTTGGCAGCATCGCTCAGGACATAGGTGTAGCTGCCGTCCGGCTTGACGAAGAACGTGCCGTAGTCGCCATGGATTTCGGTGATCTGGCTGTTGCCGCTTTTGGCGCCAACGGTCTCGCCGTCGAAGGCGCGCAGGAAAAGGTGGCCATTATCGGATGTATCGTTGGAAAGGAGATTTCCGGAAATAACGTCAGTTTCTAGAAATGTTGCACTATCATCAGTTGCGTGTATCGGCGAAGCCATCGCTCTCTCCTCAAATTGTTATAGACGGGTCAGTTTCGACCTCAGCGAGCGGCTCCTTTAACAACCTATTAATACTGCAAGTCAATGGGTTATTTAACGAAAGGTTAATTTCGTAACCGATATGGGCGTTGCTTAATTCCTGGGCGAATAATTTCGTTTTCACACCAAATTGAAGAAAATTTGACCGAATCTATACCCGGCTAACTTGAACATCGGCAATGAATATATCTAAGGATGATTCCGGCCGTTAAACCGAGCCATCGGGGTCAGCTGTTGCAATCGCGCGCTCCGCCAACTATTTTAGGGCTAAAGCGGAAATCGAAGCCGTCGCCGGCTTGGGAACGAGACGCTTGTACATCGGCTGAATCGGCGCATGCCCTTGAGGCAGCGCGATGGTCAAATCCACAACGATCGATGAAGCCGGCAATGGCCGGTATAAGGATTTCTTTTTGAACGACACAAATACAGCCACTGCGATTGCGGTGGTGAACTCGCGTGAGGGTGACGTGGCCGTCCGCCGCGCTGCCAAGACTTGGAAGCCATCACCCTGCCTTCTCACCCGCCGCGAGTTGCGGGCGCTCATCGCCGAGCAGCTCGGCTGAGCGTCCCTTACATAGGAGAATTCGAAATGCAGGTACTCGTCAGAGAAAACAACGTCGATCAGGCCCTCAGGGTTTTGAAAAAGAAAATGCAGCGCGAAGGGCTGTTCCGCGAAATGAAGGAACGGCGCGCCTATGAGAAGCCCTCCGAACGACGCGTCAGGGAAAAGGCGCAGGCGATCAGTCGGCACCGTAAAGCCGCACGCAAGAAGCTGCAGCGTGAAGGCCTGATCGCCGGGCCGAAGCGGACGGCCGCCCGTTAACAGGCCATCCCGGCCGGCCTTCCCAGGCTTCGACGACAACATTCCCCGGAAAGGACAGACAATGGACGAACTCAATAGCCTCACCGTTTCAGAAGAACGCCTCGAGGATTGCCGCGATGTCGTGGAGCCGGATCTGCAGGATCTGATCCAACGCGCATTGACGTCGGGCTTTTCCCGCGAGGAGGTCCTGATCGCCGTCAGTGAACTGGTCGCTGAGGACTTCGCCATGGTCATGGAAACCCCAAGCGTGCATTGAGGATAAACGCAGGCAGCAGGAACATTCCATCCCGCCTGTCGATCGATTGCGGGAATTGGCGGGATGAACCACGGGAACATCGGCGCCGGCAGACGGTTATTTCGTCTTTTGCACAGATGGAGATGACGATGGCCGAGCATGATGATGCGACACGGGTGTGGGAGCTGATCGACAGAATAGGGTTTTGCATGCTGACGACCCGCAGCAGTGACGATCTGCGCGCCCGCCCGATGTCCGCCTATACCGCCCAGATGGAGAATGCGGTCTATTTTCTGACGGATGTGGCCAGCCACAAGGACGACGAGATCGCCCACTGGCCAAATGTGTGCCTGGCCTTTGCCGACACCAAGGGACAGAAATATGTTTCCGTGTCTGGGACGGCCGAGGTGCAGAACGATCGCGAGAAGATCAGGGAATTATGGGCAACGCCGGCCAAGGCGTGGTGGGACAATCCCGACGATCCCTCCATCCGCATCCTCAAGATTACCCCGTCCTCGGCGGAATATTGGGATAGCCCGGGCACCATCATCAGCTATATCAAAATGGCAGCTGCAGCGGTCTCGAACAGCAAACCGGATATGGGCGACAACGCCGAGGTCAAGCTTTAACGGATCGCAGCGCTCTTCAAGCCTGCTTGGCCGAGGCCTTGACGAAATCAATGAAGGCCCGCAGCGGCGCTGGCACCAGCCGCCGTCCAGGATAATAGAGAAATGGCCCGGAAAACCGCTGCCACCAGGGTTCGAGAATTGGCTCGAGAGCGCCGCTGTCAATATACGGGCGCAGCCAGTCCTCGAAAACGCAGATGATCCCAGTGCCCGATATCGCTGCATCGACGGTAAGATCGGTCGCGCCGCCGACCCTGACGATCAATGGTCCTGAAGGTTCGACCCGCACCACCTCGCCATCTCGTTCGAACTCCCATGGCGTCGTCAGCACACCACTGGCAAAGCGGCCCAACAGACAGGCATGGCCGAGCAGATCGCTCGGATGTTGCGGCCGGCCATGGCGGTCGAGATAGTCAGGGGAGGCGGCGGTGGCAAAGCGCTGAACACGCGGGCCGATCGGCACGGCAATCATATCCTGCTCCAGCCGCTCGTCATAGCGGATGCCGGCGTCGCACCCGGCAGCAAGCACATCGACGAAGCTCTCGTCGGCGATCACCTCCAGCCGAATGTCGGGATAGGCGGCGAGGAATGGCGGAACGATGGCGGGCAGCACCAGCCGCGCCGCGCTGACCGGCACATTGAGCCGCAACGCACCGGCCGGCCTGTCGCGATATCCGTTGACCACATCGAGTGCGGACTCCACTTCGGTCAAGGCAGGGCCGAGCCGTTCCAGCAGGCCCTTGCCGGCTTCGGTCGGCACGACGCTGCGTGTCGTGCGGTTGAGCAGCCTCACACCGAGCTCGGCCTCCAGCCGACGCACCGCCTCGCTGAGGAAGGAAGCACTGCCGCCGTTTGCACGCGCGCCCTCGCGAAAACCACCGGCCCGCGCCACGGCAAGGAAGGCATTCAGATCACCCAAATCGACTTTCACTGTTCGCCACTCCGCACAGCCTGTGCGGATTGTAACGAATTATCAGGCGCGCCGACAACGCCTATCTTGGCGTCGACTCTTGAAAGGAGTGAGTTCATGTCCACCATCGATCAGGCCGGCACCTTCAATCTCGGCGACAGCAGCATCAAACGGCTCGGCTACGGCGCCATGCAGCTTGCCGGGCCCGGCGTGTTTGGCCCGCCCAAGGATCACGGCGCGGCCTTGGCGGTGCTGCGCGAGGCTGTCGCAAGCGGCGTAAACCACATCGACACCAGCGATTTCTATGGTCCGCACGTCACCAACCGGATCATCCGTGAAGCGCTCCATCCCTATCGTGACGACCTCGTCATCGTCACCAAGATCGGCGCACGGCGCGGCGCGGATGGATCATGGATTCCGGCCTTTTCGCCAGAAGAACTGACGGCGGCAGTCCACGACAATCTTCGTCACTTAGGTCAGGATGTGCTTGACGTCGTCAACCTCAGGCTCATGTTCGACGTGCATGGCCCTGCCGAAGGCTCGATCGAAGGACCCCTGACGGTGCTTGCCGATCTCCAACGGCAGGGACTGATCCGTCACCTGGGCTTAAGCAACGCCACAGCGAAGCAGATCGCCGAAGGGCGCGGGATCACCGAGATCGTCTGCGTGCAGAACCAGTACAATCTTGCGCATCGGGCCGACGATCGCCTGATCGACGAGCTCGCCCGCGAGGGCACCGCCTATGTGCCCTTCTTCCCGCTCGGCGGCTTCACACCGCTGCAGTCGTCCAGCCTGTCTAATGTCGCCGCACGCCTTGATGCTACGCCCATGCAGGTCGCACTTGCCTGGCTGCTGCGCCGCGCCCCGAACGTCCTGCTGATCCCCGGCACCTCGTCCGTCGGCCACCTCAAGGAGAACCTCGCCGCTGCCGCGCTTGTTCTGCCGGATGAGGCTGTCGACGAACTCAACCAGATCGGGAACATCGCCGCCTGATCGCATTCAAAGGCCGCGAGCTACCGCCACACCACGCTCACACGTGGTGTGGCGGAGCCGAAAGCGTCAGCGACGCTGAAATCCGCTCGTCATCTCCGGCCGGGAAGGCCGGTATGGTTATGCCTTCAATAGCGCTCCGGCACGAGCATTTCAGACGCAACCGGCGCCCTGTTGTAATCGGCATGGCGGATGCGATCCGGCAACTCGATTTCCGGTTTCGGAACATCCTCGTACGGGATTTGTTCGAGAAGATGGGCGATGCAGTTCAAACGCGCCCGTTTCTTGTCTACCGCCTGCACCACCCACCAGGGTGCATCCTTGGTGTGCGTCCGCGCCAGCATTTCTTCCTTGGCCTTGGTATATTCCTCCCAATGGACGCGACTTTCCATATCCATCGGTGAAAGCTTCCATTGCTTCAGCGGATCGTGGATACGCATCTTGAAGCGGAATTCCTGCTCCTCGTCGGTGATCGAAAACCAGTATTTGATCAGCACGATTCCGGAACGGACCAGCATCCGCTCGAATTCAGGCACCGAGCGGAAGAACTCCTCGAGTTCATCAGGGGTGCAGAAGCCCATCACGCGCTCGACACCGGCGCGGTTGTACCAGCTTCGGTCGAAGAGCACCATTTCGCCGGCTGTGGGAAGATGCGGGACATAGCGCTGGAAATACCATTGATGGCGTTCCCGTTCGGTCGGGGCGGGCAACGCAACCGTCCGGCAGACGCGTGGATTGAGCCGCTGGGTCACCCGCTTGATCGCGCCGCCCTTGCCGGCCGAATCGCGGCCTTCGAAAAGCACCACCACTTTCAACTTCGTGTGCTGAACCCAATCCTGCAGCCGCACCAACTCGTGCTGCAGCCGAAACAGTTCCCGGAAGTAGGTCTTTCGCTCGAGCGTCGGCTCCGCCGCTTCCGACATTCCTTCGGCGACCAGATCGTCCAGCCGGTCTTCCTCCATCTGCATTTCCAGCTCTTCATCGAAGCTGTCGGCGATTTCGGCCTTTATCCGGCTGAGTTGGTCCTGATGGTTTTGAGACATGGGCTTTTCCTTCCTGCTTTTTTTGACAGGAGCATGTCACTGCGAAGTTTGTATGACGGTTCAAGTAGCGATGGTGGACCATCGGCGCTCTGCCTTGGCCGTGGTCGCTCACGTCACGGTCCGGCGCTGACGCGCATCGGCCTGTTTCATCAGCTTGGCGTATTCTATCTCGGTGATATCATCCAACGGGAACATGCATTCGATCCTCAGTTCCTGGGTCGTTATTGTCTGTGCGGTGCCGACCGTCGTCACCAGCGAGAAGAAACTTAGAAGCTGCCCATCCTTCATGAACGACAAGGGGATGACGGGTGTGCTGTCCGCTGTCGTGGAGACCTTCCAGGCACTATCCACATCCGGATAGGCAAGCAGCGCGTCGATCAGTGCCTTGGTGCGCATGTCGATGACGCGGCCGACGGACTCCCTGAATATCCGCGCCATCAGGCTTCTTGCCGTTTCCTCCCAGTTCGGAATGAAGGGCCGCAAACCGGCCGGATCGAATATCAGATGCAGCAGATTGCGCGGTTTTTCCCGTGCTGCCATGTCGATGAAGCAATTGAAGAAGCGCTGCGTCGCATCGTTGGCCATCACCACGTTCCAATACCGGTCCATCACCACGGCCGGAAATGGTTCATGCTGAAAAAGCATGCGTTTAAGCACATCCGTGACGCTTTTCATTTCAAGATCGTCGATACCGTTTTCTGCATAAATAGGCGCATAGCCGGCGGCGAGCAGCAGCGTATTGCGCTCCCGGAACGGCACATCCAGGGCGTCGGCGAGATGCAGCAGATTGTGGCGGCCAGGCGTGCTCCGGCCACTTTCGATGAAGCTGATTTGGCGCTGCGATATGCCGGTGTCGAGCGAGAGTGCCAACTGGCTCTTGCCTCGCGTGCCGCGCCAGGCACGCAACTGCGCCCCAAGCTCGGTCGGCGCTCTGCTTAAACGGTTGTGCGTCGAGCTCATCTTCCGGCGGTCTCCGTTATCCGTCCCGTTGGTAACTGGCGGGCAATAGCGCTCCCGCCAGCGATTTGTGGATTAAAATGCAACGGGGCCGACAGACCCGTACCAGCGACCAACTTTGGCAGGTTCTCGTTCGTCCATGTAGAAAAAGTGTGTCATGACAGGCTTGACGACCGGTTGCGCCTTCTCGTCGGGTGTCATGGTGACAGTGCCGCGAAAGATCTTAAGCGAGCCGCCGTCCCAATATTCCGTCACATCGTGAAGCGCTGAAAAACCCGTATCGATGAAAGCGCGCAGGTTCTCGCGAATGGCCTCCCGCCCCTTCCAGTCGGCGACGCCGAGATTGCAGGTGGCGTTTTGCGCCAGGCAATCGAAGCCTTCGCCGAAGGTCTTGTCATCGATTTCTTTCCAGAAAGCCAGCAGCCATTCCGGGGGCTCTCGCTTGGTAAAGTTCACCGTCGTCATCGTCGTTCTCCTCGGCCGCCTCGTACGGTTGACAGCGGTTTGGCCGTCGACATCCTCCGGATTGGCCGCTTCTGTTTGAGGACTGGAATGTTCCTCCTGCAGGAAGGCCGTTCACTGATATCGCGGGAGGGGGAATGCCCTCAATTACATCGGGTGTAATAAGCCAGGCGAAAACGCATCGTCTTCCGATTTCGCAGCCTTTGTTGCTGGCGAGACCGATCTCATCGACTTCGCAGAACGTTGAGGCAAGCTAAGACCGGCAGGGAAGGCCGGACCAGCAGGCCGGGTGTGTTTGCCATTGGCAATGCGGACGCGGTCGCTCACCTTGCGCATGCCTCCGCGGCAGGCACAGCCGTCGGCCCGGTTGTCACCATGGACCTGTTCGAACAGATCCTTGCCGAGCGTCGGGACGCCAAAGCGGCGTGAACGATCTTGCAGTACAGCCGCTGAGGCGCAGCTACAGCTGTCCTGTCCGGTATTGCGAGACAAGATTCCGGCAGGCGCGGATCGTCAGAGCCATGACGGTGAGTGTGGTGCCGGCGATGCCGCTGCCGGGGAAGGCGCTGGCGTCGGTGACAATCAGGTTCGGGACATCCCAGACCTGGTTGTAGGGGTTGAGCACCGAAGCTTCCGGGGTTTCACCCATGCGCGCGCCGCCCGTTTCATGGATTGCCGCGCCCATGCACATGGTCTTGCGGAACCAACTGCGGAACATGAAGCGGCTGAAGGCATCGGCCTCGGGAAAGGCGCCCTTGCCCATCTCCTTGAGGCCGGTGGGCGAACCGATGAATTCAAGATCGCCTCCGACCTCGCTGATCATGGCGATCAGCGTCTCTTCCTGCCGGCGAAGCAGCGCCTGCTCCTCCGCTTGCATCACGCAGCGGATATGCGCAACGGGAATGTTCCAGGCGTCCTTGCGCCTGACATCAAGCGTAATGCGATTGTCGGCATAGGGCAGCATGCGGCCGAAACCGAAGAAGGCGAGACGCGCATCAGCGTCGCCGGAGACCGGCGCTCGGCCGACGCTTCCCTGGTAGTCGAAATCGCCGCGGGCAGCGTCGCCCTCACCGAAGCGGGGAATGAAGATCCCGCCTGATGGATTGTAGAACGGATCCGTCGGGGCGGAGCCATCGGGCGCCCAGCCCTTCGCCTTCGAAAAGGAACCGAAGGCGAGGCACGGAAGCTGGTCCATGAAATAGCGGCCAAGAGCGCCTGAGCTGTTGCCGAGCCCATCCGGATGTTTTGCCGAAGCCGAATTCAAGAGCAGCCGCACGCTCTCTATCGGCGAGGCGGAGAGAACCACCGTCGCGGCGCGGGCCGTCGATACTTGTCCGGTATTGCGATCGGTGAACTCCGCGCCGGTGGCACGTCCGGTTCTCCCGTCCGTGGTGATGCGGCGAACGACGGCATCGTAGCGGACTGTCAGCCTGCCGGTGGCCTTGGCTTCCCGCAGCGGTCGCGGCATGCGTTCGGCATCCGGCGCGATGTAGCGCCAGGAGACAACGTGCCTTTCCGGCCAGCGGCTTTCGACCGCCTGCTTGAAGATCTGTTCGGCGGGCGTCAGGCTTGCCGGCTTCGCATAGACGCCGTCCGGCAGGGTCGGCACATCGTCCTTGTTGCCGTAGAGCCCGAGATAAGTCTCCACTTCGTCGTAGAAAGGCGCCAATTCGCCATATGAGACCGGCCAGTCAACGCCCTTTCCGGCGCGTGATCGGATCTTGAAATCATCATCGGTCCAGCGCAGCAGCACGCGGCCAAAACTGTGGAGGCGGCCGCCGCCCTGGCGGCCACGGATCCAGAGGAAAGGCTCGCCCTTCGGCGTGGTATAGGGGTTCTTGCGGTCGTTGACGAAGAAGTGGCTGAAGCGCTCGGTAAAAAACGCCGCCCGCGCCTGGATCGGCTGGCCCTTGAGTGTCGCCCGCGCACGCTCCCAGATATTGATGCTGCTTGCAGGCGCCTTCTTGCGGGCGGGATCGAAATCCTTCGGCCCAACAGCGGGGCCGGCCTCGAGAAGCAGCACCGAAAGGCCCTGCGCTGTCAGCTCTTTGACCGCGAAGGAACCCGCCGCGCCGGAGCCGATCACCAGCGCATCGTAGACAATCTCAGACATTTCCAAATCCTGTCCTGGAGCAATTGCTCAAAACCGCGCGCAACGCGCCGGCAATTGCGGGAAAACAAAGGGACGAGGCATCACAGCCGCGATCCGTCGGCGCCGAAGAGCGACGCCTTGGCGATATCGAGCCCGGGAGCCAGGGCATCGCCGGGCTGCAGGGTGACGTCGCCCATCAGCCTCAGCGAGAGGCTTTGATCCGCCCAGTCAAACCAAACGACGGCGTCCGAACCCATCGGCTCGACGACGGAAACACAGCCGGGAATGATGGGCAGGCTGCTTACCGCCCTATCGAGCACAAGATGCTCAGGGCGAAAGCCGAGCGTTGCCGGTCCTTCCGCCGCGCCTGCGCTAAAGGAATAGCCGGAGAGATCGACGGCGAGCCCCTTGCTCCGGAAGACCGGTGAGGAGGCGGCGCGCTCGATCCTGCCTTCGATGAAATTCATTGCCGGCGCGCCGATGAAACCGGCAACGAAGAGATTGGCCGGGCGGCGATAGATCTCAGCCGGCGAAGCGAGCTGCTGGATCACGCCGTCGCGCATGATGGCGATGCGATCGGCAAGCGTCAGCGCCTCTACCTGATCATGGGTCACGTAGATCATAGTGTTGCCGAGGCGCTGATGCAGCTTCTTGATCTCGACGCGCAATTCGTTGCGCAGCTTGGCATCGAGGTTCGACAGCGGTTCGTCGAAAAGGAAAACATCGACTTCGCGCACCAGCGCCCGGCCGATGGCGACGCGCTGGCGCTGGCCGCCCGACAGCTCGGCAGGGCGCCTGTCGAGCAGCGTGTCGAGATGGAGGAGCGCGGCCGTGCGGGCGACGCGGGCCTCGATCTCGGCTTTCGGCAGACCGGCGACGCGAAGGCCGAAGGACAGGTTCTTGCGAACCGACATGCGTGGATAGAGCGCGTAGGACTGAAAGACCATGCCGATGCCGCGGTCCTTCGGCTCCTCCCAGCTGACGTTCTTGCCTGAGATCCACACCTCGCCTGATGTAATGTCCTGGAGGCCTGCAATGGCGCTCAGAAGCGTTGACTTGCCGCAGCCGGAAGGGCCGAGCAGAACCAGGAATTCCCGGGGAGCGATATCGATCGACAGCTTCTCGATCACCGTATGGTCGCCATAGGCGATCTTCAGGTCCTTGACGGAGACGGCAGATTGCATGGAAGCATTACCCCTTGACTGCGCCGGCCGCGATGCCGCGCACGAACCAGCGGCCGGACAGGAAATAGATGGCGAGCGGAACGATGGCGGTCAGGATCGTCGCCGCCATGTTGACGTTGTAGGTCCGCTCGCCCATCGTGGTGTTGACGATATTGTTGAGCTGCACGGTCATCGGCAGGTTGTCACGCCCGGCAAATACCAGACCGAGCAGGAAGTCGTTCCAGATGCCGGTGAACTGCAGCATCGAGACCACCACCACCATCGGCACGGCGATCGGCAGCATGATCTCGAAAAAGATACGCCAGAAGCCGGCGCCGTCGACGCGCGCCGCCTTGCAGAGCTCCTCCGGCACGCTGATGAAATAATTGCGGAAGAGCAGCGTCACCAGCGGCAGGCCGAAGATGACATGCACGAGAATGATGCCGGCGAGCGAATTGTAGAGGGCGATATTCGCCATCGCCCGGACCATCGGATAGAGAAAGATCTGGTAGGGGATGAGGCCGCCGGCCATCAGCAGGCCGAAGAGCAGGTTTGCCCCTCGCGGCCGCCAGAGCGACAGCGCATAGCCGTTGACGGCGCCTATAAAGACCGAGAGCGCAACCGCGGGAAGGGTGATCGCCACCGAATTCCAGAAGCCGCTGCGAATGCCGACACAGACGGTCCCCATGCAGGCGCCCGACCAGGCGGTCGTCCAGGCGGAAAAATCGAGCGTCGCCGGCAGGGCGAAGATCTGCCCGAGCCGGATTTCCTCCATCGACTTCAGCGAGGTGACGACCATCGTGTAAAGCGGCAGAAGAAAGAAAAGTGCGGCAACGACCAGGAAGGCATAGAGGCCGATGCGCCCGACGGTGATCTGCGCCGGCTTCGGACCGTTCGGATGAGGACCGGCCATCACGCGGCTCCCTTCGCTCTGTCGCGCATGTGCATCGCGTAGCGGAACGGCGCGACTGCGATGATCACACCGAGGACAAGCACCGTCGCGCCGGCAGTGGCGAGGCCGAGGTTCTGACGTCCGAACAAATTGTCCATGATGAATTTCGCCGGCACCTCCGTCGCATTGCCGGGGCCGCCGTTCGTCATGGCGACGACGATGTCATAGGTCTTGATCACCCCCATAGCGAGCAGCATGCCGGCCGCCGCCAGCGCCGGTCCGAGCTGCGGCAGGACGATCGAGACATAGATCCGCCAGACGGGAATGCCGTCTATCCGCGCCGCCTTCCATTGCTCGCCTTCGATGCCGCGCATGCCGGCGAGCGCAATGACCATCACCAGCCCCGCACCCTGCCATACGCCGGCAAGCACCAGCGCATAGATCGCCATGTCACGATTGACCACCCAGTCGAGGACAAAACTCTCCCAGCCGAGCGAACGCACGCTCGCCTGGATGCCAAGGGTCGGATTGAGCATCCATTGCCAGATCAGCCCGGTCACCACGAAGGACATGGCATAGGGATAAAGAAATATGGTTCTGAAGGCGCTTTCAAAACGGATCTTGCGGTCCAGCGCCGCGGCCAACAGGAAGCCGAGCAACAGGCAGCCCGCGACGTAGAGGACGCCGAAGATCAACACGTTTTGCAGCGATGCAAGCCACTTGGCGGAAGAGAACAGCTTCGAATACTGCGCAAAGCCGACATAGGTTGAAGATGGAAAGAGCGTCGAATTGGTGAAGGACAGGCGGATCGACCAGGCCATGGTGCCGATGAAGACCACGACCGCGACGAACCAAGTCGGCAGCAGCGCAATGGTGGCGGAAAGATTGGATTTGCGTTTGATGGGCATCGGCCGGCTCGTTGACGGAAAAAGCGGGGCACACGCCACCGCGAGGCAGCGACGTCGGCCGCGGCGTCGGGATCAGGCCGACGCCGCAGGCACTATTCTACTCGAAGACAGCGAAGAAATTCTCGGCCCCAGTAGCTGCATCGTTCGAGCCACCGCTCCAGTATTCGTCGACGAAATCGTCGAGCGCGCCGACCTGCTGAGGAGTAAGCACGATCGCCTGATCCGGGACGATCGCACCGGCAGCCATCAGCTCGACACCCTTCTGAGCGCAGACATCAAGCTTCGACTTGTCGACATCGGTTCGCATCGGAACCGAGCCCTTCTTCAAGGCGAATTCGACCTGCACCTTCTGATCCATCACGACTTCGGCGAGAAGTTTCTGCGCCTTGTCGGTCGCGGCATTGCCGGTCTTCGGGAACCAGAGGGAGTCGGCGATATAGACCATACCCTTGGACTCCGGCACGATCATGCAGCCATAGTCTTTACCCGGCTCCTTGCCGGCAACGGTGAATTCGCCCTTCGCCCAGTCGCCCATGAACTGCACGCCGGCCTTGGCGGTGATCAGCATGGCCGTTGCGTCGTTCCAGTTGCGGCCGGCGGCACCCGCATCGACATAGCCGCGCAGCTTGGCGAGAATTTCGAGGGTCTTCTTCACGCCGTCGACCGAGGCCTGGCTCTTGTCCTTGTCGACATAGATCTTCAGGAAGCCGTCGATCCCGACCTGCGAGAGCAGGATCATATTGAAGACCTTGGTCTGCTGCCAGGGCTGGCCACCCCAGGCAACGGGAACGATGCCGGCAGCCTTCAGCTTGTCGAAGTCGGCGAAGAACTCGTCCCAGGTCTTGGGCTCCTCGGCGATGCCGGCCTTGCCGAAGGCTTCCTTGGAATAAAAGACCCAGCTTTCGCCATGGGCGCCGGTCGGCGCGAGATAGACCTTGCCGTCATAGGAGATGAGATCATGGATCGATTTCGGCAGGACGTCGGCCCATTTGCCGGCACCGGCTACGTCGTCGATCGGATTGAACAGACCTTGGTTGATGAAATCTGCGGCCGCGAGGCCGATGACGCCCTGCTTGGCCCCGGGCGCGTCACCGGCGACGATACGGTTCTGGAAGGCGGCATCGGCGGCGCCGAAGCCGGCGATCGAGGAATCCTTCCAGACGCCGCCGCGCTTTTCGAACTCGTTCTTGATGACGTTGAGGGCTGCCGCTTCGCCGCCCGACGTCCAGGACGACATGATCTCGATCGTCGGTTTGTCCTCGGCATGCGCCGAAGCGAAGAGACCGGCGAATGCCACACCGGCAAGAAAAAGCTTCATCATTGTCTTCATTGTTCCACCTCTTGAAAATGCCCTCTTTGCGGGGCGTTCGTTGTCTTGGGAATAATCGTCAGCGGTAGATCGGCAGGAGCGCCTGCCGGACGAGCGTCAGCCCGTTGGCGATGTCGCGGACGGGATCCGGCGCGGCATCGAGTTCGAGAATTGCCCAACCTTCAAAGGCACGGTCGCGCAGCAGTCGGATCCAGGCCGGCCAGTCGACCCGTCCAAAGCCGAAGCTGCAGAAATACGGCTGGTGGCGATCGTGGATGTGCTTGTCGATCGGCGTGTCGGCGGGCATAGGCCCGACCGCATCCTTCCAGTGGGCAATGATCATGCGCTCGTGGTGGCGATCAACGAGCTGGATGGGATCGGAGCCGGCAACGATGATATGGGCAGTGTCCGGGCACATATGCACATAGGCTGGGTCGGTCAGCAGCATCATCAGGTCGACGTCGCGTGCAGCGGCAAAAATCGAATGCGCCTCGGTGTGCAGCGCCAGCCGCACGCCCCTGGCATAGAGGGTCGCGCCGAGCCGGTTCAGGAAATCGGCGATCACCTTGGCGCGGTCGAAATCGTAAAACTGCACCGGCTGGGCGCCGAGCGTCTGGCGAAGCGGGGCGCCGATCACCATGATGTCGCTGCCGCAGGCTTTCAGGAAGTCGGCATATCGCTCCGCCTTGTCGATCAGCGCGCGCTGGGCTTCGGGCTCGGCGAAGTCGCCCGCCGCCTCCAGTTCCGCGAAGAAGCCGCTGCAGAGCGTCAGGCGGCGTCTTGCCAGCTCGGCTGCAAAAGCATCGACGGAACCATAGGTCTTGATCGCATCCTGCCAGTTGAACGGAGAAAAGGTCAGCTCGACGCCGGTGACGCCGGAGGCCTGGACGCTGTCGAGAATCTTGTCCCAGAAGGCGCGCGGTTCGGTGCGCGCATAGTCGATGATCGCGTCATGGCTATCGACGCCCCAGAAGCCGGGATCGAAGAACGTCACGAGATCGACGCCGAATCGGAGCCTGTCGCCAGTAGCCATAATCCATCCATTTCTTAAGGCATGACCTACTCGCGTGCGGAAGATCAGTTCCGCAATCAATAAATCATGAATTTTCAACGCATTAAGGAATGGCAATCGTTTGCCATGCCTAGATGATAATCAAGCTGGTTTTTTAAGCAAGCGATTTTTGGCAAACGTTTGCTATAAATCGCCGGCTGCCTTAGAGTTGCAAATCGAAGCATCCGGGAGAATGAAACAAACGTGAATAAAAACAAGGATGTGGCCATAGAGGAGCAGTCGGGCGCGCTGATGGCCGATGTCGCGCGGCTCGCCGGTGTCGCGATTTCAACGGTCAGCCGCGCGCTCGCCAATCCAGGACGGGTCAACGAGAAGACGCGCGCCAAGATCAACGCGGCGGCCAAGCAGCTCGGCTATACTCCCAATGCGATGGCGCGCGGTCTCAGGGTCGGCAAATCCAACATCATCATGATCATCCTGCCCGGATCGCTCTATTATGGCGTCTCACAGATCATTCCGCAGGTCCTGCAGAGCATCAACAAGTCGCTGATCCAGGGCGGCTACAACCTGATGATCGCCAACCTCGATCGCGACGAGATTTCCGAGCGGCACATTCTCGACCTCGCCTTCGGCGGCAGCGTGCGCGGAGCCATTATCCTGTCGTCGAAGCTTCCGGAGGTCGATGGGCGCTCGCTGGCAAGTTCCGGCCTGCCGATCGTTTCGATGCTGCTCGACATGAGCGATGCGGGACTGCAGAGCGTCGTGACGAACGACCGCGAGGCTGTGCGCGACGTCACCGCCGAACTGATCCGGCTTGGCCATCGCCGGTTCTTCTACCTTGCAGGACCTGAAGGCAATTATCATGACGTCGAGCGCTATGGCGGCGTGCTCGAGGCGCTTGCGGCAGCCGGCCTATCGAAGGAGGCCGTGCGTCGCTCGGGCGGTCGTCTCGATTATCAGCATGGTTTCGACATCGGCGTGCAGGCGGCAGACGATTTCGCTGGATTGGACGAGAAACCAACGGCAGTCATCGCCACCAGCGATGACATGGCCATCTCGTTTGTCAGTTGCGTCAAGCGCGCAGGCTTGAGCATTCCCGATGATCTGTCCGTCGTCTCCTTCGACGGTTCGCCCGTCTGCGAATTCTCCTCGCCACCGCTCTCGACGATCGAGCAGCCGGTGGAAGAGATGGGCCGCGCCGCAGTGGATCTCCTGCTCGACGCCCTTGGCCAGAGCCAGAACCCTGCTTCTGTGCCCACCGTCATCCGCAGCAGGCTTATCCTGCGGGAAAGTATTGCCCCTCCGAAGAGTTGACGATGGGGAACCGGTTCGCGCATCCCGTACAGAAACGCCAGGCCCTCATTCGGAGGGTGCCACCCTGAAGCGCCGTGTGCAACTTCTCGCTGCCGTAATCCGCGACCTCGAGGCTCTCCGGGAGTTCTTACGGGCGAGACGGCGATTTTAGTTGTCAGTCATACGATCGTCCGGCAACATTACTGGCTAGCTTCTCGAATTGAATAGTATTGCCACCAGCACGTTGGGGAGACGGGCATGTGTGCAGAGCTTGTCGAGCGTCGATTGACGGCTATTCTGGCTGCCGATGTGGTGGGGTACAGCCGTCTCCTGGAGGCAAACGAAGAGGAGACGCTCAATGCCCTTCGGCAGCATCGCCGCGAGCTCTTCGAACCAGCTGTCACGACCCACGACGGGCGTATAATCAAGGTGATGGGCGACGGTTTCCTGGTCGAGTTCGGCAGCGTGCTCAGTGCTGCACGATGCGCAGTCGATATCCAGCGCGGCATGCTGGAGCGCAACATGGGGATTCCAGCCGACAGGCACTTTGCGTTTCGAATAGGCTTGAATTTGGGCGACATCGTCTTCGATGCGG
Source organism: Rhizobium sp. NZLR8 (assembly GCF_019685025.1). Classification (NCBI taxonomy): domain Bacteria; kingdom Pseudomonadati; phylum Pseudomonadota; class Alphaproteobacteria; order Hyphomicrobiales; family Rhizobiaceae; genus Rhizobium; species Rhizobium sp. NZLR8. The sequence goes on from NZ_JABDVY010000002.1 coordinate 209,011, forward strand.
ATGACTTTCATGGGGACGGCATTAATGTGGCGGTCCGGCTACAAGCCCTTGCAGCTCCGGGCGGTATTGCCTGTTCGGCGGCTGTGCGCCACGAAGTCGGAAACAAACTCGGTCTCGATTTCGCAGACCAGGGCGAAAAGACCGTCAAGAACATTTCCCGTCCTGTGCATGTCTATTTTGCCGATTGGGGCAATGTCGCCTCCGGTGAAGGGGTGCCGCTTGCGGCAAACGGCCACACGCAGGCACCCGTCAACAAACCATCCGTGGCAATCCTGCCATTTGCCAACATCAGCGACGATCCCGCCCAGGAGTTTTTCAGCGACGGCATTACCGAGGACATCATCACTGATCTGTCGAATGTTTCAGGCCTGTTTGTCCTGAGCCGCTACACTGTCTTCACATGGAAAGGCCGGAGCGAGAACCTGCAGCGCATCGCCAGGGAACTCGGGGTTGCCTATGTCGTAGAGGGCAGCGTCCGCAAGGCCGGCAACCACGTGAGGATCAATGCCGAATTGATCGACGCAGCCAGCGACGGCCACGTCTGGGCCGCGCGTTACGATCGCGACCTCACCGATATCTTCGAAGTGCAGGACGAGATCACGAAGGCAATTGTCGAGCAACTCAAGGTCAAGCTGCTCCCTGAGGAAAAGGAGGCAATCGAGCTGGCGCCGACAGAGAGCGTCGAAGCTTATACGCACTTCCTCAGGGGGCGCGAATACTACCATATTGCCTCGCGCTCGAACCATCTGATGGCCAGGCAGAGCTTCGCCCGAGCCATCGAACTGGATCCGAATTATGCGCGCGCCTATGCCGGTATCGCGGTTTGCGATGCGCGTCTGCGATCTCAGTTCGGCGCCGAGATTTCGGTGGAGGACATTCTCGCGAATACGACGATGGCACTCGTTATCGATCCCAATCTGGCGGAAGCACATGCGGCCAAGGGATTTGCGTTGGCGGTGGCCGGCAATCGCACTGAGGCAGTTTCTGCATTCGAGCAGGCTTTGTCGCTCGACGCAAATTGCCACGAGGCAAATCGGTACTATGCCGAATTTTGCGTCACCGAAGGTCAATTCGAACTCGCGGCTGCGCACTTTCAGCGTGCGATGGAAATCAAGCCTGCCGATTATGGTGCGCCGATCATGCTTGTGAACGTCCTTCGTTCGCTCGGGCAATTAGACAAGGCAAGTAGCTATGCTCGGATCGCGTTGAAAAAGGCGGAGGAAGAACTGCGGCTACATCCGGAGAATGCCAATGTTGCCTGCCTGGGAGCGACGGCGCTGGCCTTTCTCGGTGTCCGCGATCAGGCCCTGGAGTGGTTGGCCCGCTCTCTGGCGACGGATCCCGACGATATCAACATTCAGTACAATGCCGCCTGCACTTATGCACTGCTTGGCGAGATTGAGCGAGCGATAGACTTGCTCGAGGTCTGGATGCCTCAGGTCGGCATCGAGATGCGGCTGTGGTTCAAGAACGATTCCGACCTCGATCCCATTCGCAGTCACCCGCGTTATTCAAGGTTGGTTGAGCTGTCAGAATAACGCCTCGTACACCTTGGAAGGCTAGTTCTAATTCTATTTTATTACTTGCTAAAATTCTTGCGAGCGCCGATCGTCAACTTAAACTGGCAATCATAAAAGTCTTTTGAGGGGGAGCGGATGGGCACCCGGTTCAGGCTTTTTGTACAGCCTCCATTTGAAGATGCTCGGTCCAAGCCCGAGATTGTCGAAGTTTCGTCTCCGTTGGGTAGCCTGACAGCTGGCCCAGCCGACGATCGCATGTTCGTGGTGGAGCCGGTCGGCAAGACCGGTCCTTACGGTTTAAACCGCGGACCGCTCGGAACGCCGTACATCTATCTGCCGCCCTGGACCGGGAAAATCCTCGCGCCCGCCACTCCCGACCCGTGCGGCAATTTCAACTATCTCCGACCTGCGATGTCTGGCTTCGAAGCCGCGCATGTTTTTGGATGCGTGCGATTCACGCTGGATGTGTGGGAGCGCTATCTCGGCCAGCCGCTCACCTGGCATTTTCGTGATCATTATGACCGTCTGGAAATCTCCATTTTGCCGCAATGGGACAATGCCCAGTACGGCTATGGCTTCCTCGAAGTCGGCAGCCAGTTCGAGAAGGATGGAAACATCCTTCCCTTCAGCCTGGATTTCGACGTCATCGCCCACGAGGTGGGTCACGCGATCATCTTCAGTGTGCTTGGCGTGCCGCGTCCCGGAACTGAGTACCCTGAATATCTTGGCTTCCAGGAGGCCTTCTCCGACTGCGTGTCGCTGATCGCGGCCATGCATTTTCCCTCCGTGATAGACAATGTTCTCGTGGAGACGCGCGGTAACCTCTACCGTGCAAACCGCCTGTCACGCTTTTCGGAATTTTCGCCGCATCGCCAGATACGGTCGGCAAACAACAAACGAACGATGGCTGAGTTCGCGCGTGGGTGGAAGGACGAGCACGAACTCTCGCAACCCCTCACCGGCGCCATATTCGACATCCTCGTCGACGTCTTTCATGAGAGCCTCGTGGCGCGCGGCTTGATCTCGCATGCGGTTGAAGACCTCGCAGATATTGCCGAGTTCGATCCGGCTGCCGAGGCGCCGGTGCAGCATGCTTTCGACCGCGCTTTCGCGCAGGACTCGGATGGTTTTGTCGAAGCACTGCTCGACGCACGCGATATCGCCGGGACGTATCTGGCGGAAACCTTGTGGGCTCTCGCTCCCGACTTTCTCGACTACGGCGACGTCGCGAGAACGATGCTTGCGATCGATCAGGACGAAAGTGGCGGTCAGTTCGCACGGATCATCAGTAGAAACTTCAGGCGACGGGCGATCGGTGAAGTGCACGCTGGCCCGCACCTCAAAGGCGGCGAGCATCACAGTCATGTCCACTCTGCGCGGACATTACTGCCGATAGATTATCTGGAGCTTCCGAAGATGACCTTTCGCGAGAAAGTTCTGCTGTCGAGATCAGGCATCGGTCAATAACCAGGTAGATGGAGGCAGACGTGGCAGACAATGAAACCTTACTCGGCGTATCAGCGGTATATCTGTTCGGGCGTGAACTTAGTGATCTTGTTCTGAGAGGCGAGGTTTATCAGCCTCTGATCGGAAATCCATTAGGAGGAAACAGCTTTCTTAGGGGCCAGCTCAGCGCGGACGAAGCGACTCTCGCGCGAATCTACGCTTTCTCTTTCGAGGGAGCTTTTATTGAACTGAGCCGGCCGGCTATCTTCGTTGTCCACGGCAGCGGCGCGAATCCCGACGATCCCCCTCCGAAAAACGTCGCTGGTGACATCGAATATGACAGATTGTCTCGGTCCCCAGGTTCGAGTGCACGAACGGGCCTCGGCTCCCAAATTGGTGCTCTCGCCAGGGATATGAAGGTCTGGATCTATGACAAGGGCGATCTCTCGATGAGGCTGGATGCCCAAACGGGAACCCTTGAGCAAATCCTGCTTTCGGCCGAGGCCTCGGCTGACCCTCGAGGAATGGCGAGCGGCGGACTGTCCAGATCGGGCGGTGCCTTGTCCCGCTCCGGCGGCGTGATGTCGAGATCAGGCGGGTTCATCCCTCGCAGATCGGGCGATAGTGATTAATTTTGCGGATAAGGATGAATCAGGGAGGCTAACATGGCCGCGAAAGCTACTCTCAAAATTGAGCGTCTGGACCCCAAGCGTGTGCAAGCTCCACTACGCGCTCGAACGCCTTTTACACTTATAGGCCAAGGCTTTGGTGAGGGGATGGATGTATATATCTCTCCTAATAAGGACGGTAGCGATAGAGTTGACGTCAACGTACTTCCTGATGACTCTGCCACGAGCACGGACAAGGTATGGCCAGTCATTGCCAAGCCGGCGCTTGGCGTTCAGCCAACCCCGCCCGGTCAGCCTTTGTGGGTTGTGGCGGAATTGAATGGCCAGAAGAGCGCCATACAAGGATTTTTTATCGTCTGATTCTTGAGAGATAACGTCAATTCAAGCCGACGGTCTACGGCTTTGGCCACTGTCCTCGTGCGCAGTCTGTCTGTCGATTGCGCCGTTCAATGGATGTGACCCACAGACAGACCTGCGAGCGAAGCAGGTGCGATGAAGTGTGATTTATTTCGAAGGGAAGCGCCGCTTTTAAAAGCGCTTTGCTTTTCCATGGATTCGGTTCGCCTCGCCAGCGCCGGCCGCCGTCAGGGCATTCGGTGACATCTCGCCCATAGGGCGCGGATTGCGCTCCATCAAAACTTCGTCTGACCCCATCAGGCCATACGTCGTGCTACGAAAATCATAACGCCGGGCGATCTGAAACTTCAGGTCTGCGCGGTGGAATTTTGAAATTCCGAGCACGCACATGGACCTCTCGAAGATCAAGACGCTGATCGACTTTGTCGGACGATCGAACATTACCGAGCTGACCGTGACGGAAAAGGCCGTGACGGTTCGGATTTTCCGCACGTCGCCGGGAGAGGCAGACGCTGCTGAGCCCCCGCAAAAGCCGGAATCGGCGATAAGCCTCGTCTCCGATACGCCTCCGAGTGTCGAGAAAACCTCCCATGCGGTGAAGGCGCCCGTCTTCGGCGTTCTGCACCGGGCGCCGACGCCCGGCGAGCCGCCGTTCGTCGCGATCGGCGACGCGGTGGAGGAGGGGCAGACCCTTTTCATCATCGAAGCGATGAAGGTCTTCAACACGATCGCCGCGCCGCGGTCCGGGCGCATCACGCACCTGACCGATATCGACAATGGCGAGGTTGAGACCGGCGATCTGCTGGCGGAGATCGCCTGATGCCGGAAACATCTGAACAATCCGCCGCTTCAGGCCGCCGTTTCGATACCGTCCTCATCGCCAATCGCGGCGAGATCGCTGTCCGGATTCAACGCGCCTGCCGCGAACTCGGCCTGAAGACGGTCGCCATCTGCTCCGAGGCGGACAGGCAAGCGCCCTACGGCAAGACTGCCGACAGTTTTCTCTGCATCGGCCCGTCGACTGCGGGCAAGAGCTATCTCAATCAGGATGCCATTCTGCTCGCGGCACGTCTGACCGGCGCTGGCGCCATCCATCCGGGTTATGGCTTTCTGTCGGAAAACGCCGCCTTCGCCGACGCCGTCGAAAGGGCCGGGCTGGTCTTCATCGGCCCGACGGCGTCATCGATCGCGACCATGGGCGACAAGATCGTGGCAAAGCGAGCAATGATGGCCGCCGGCGTCCCCTGTGTTCCGGGTCCCGATACCGCGCTGCCCGACGACCCGGCCTCGATCGAGCGCATCGCGCTGGAGATCGGCTATCCCGTCATCGTCAAGGCGTCAGGCGGCGGCGGTGGACGCGGCATGCGCGTCGTGGTGAAGGCCGACCAGCTGCATGAGGCAATCGCGCTGACCCGCGAGGAGGCGCGCAAGGCCTTCGGCTCGCCGTCGCTCTACATCGAGAAATTCTTAGAGCATCCGCGCCACATCGAGATCCAGGTCATCTGCGACGATCACGGCAATGCGGTGTGGCTGGGTCACCGGGATTGCTCGATGCAGCGCCGCCACCAGAAAGTGGTTGAGGAAGCGCCGGCGCCCGGCATCGCGCCCGAGATCATCCAGCCGGTCGGCAGGGCTTGTGTCCAGGCCTGCCTTCAGATCGGCTACCGCGGCGTCGGCACCTTCGAATTCCTCTATGAGGATGGCGCCTTCTATTTCATCGAGATGAACACGCGGCTTCAGGTCGAGCATCCCGTCACCGAGCTGACCAGCGGGGTTGATATCGTCCAGGCGCAGATAAAGGTGGCCCAGGGTGACGTTCTGGATCTCGCCCAGAGCAATGTCACCTGCGAGGGCCACTCTTTCGAATGCCGCATTAACGCCGAGGATCCCGACACCTTCCTGCCGTCGGCAGGTGTCGTCACGCATCTGGCTTTGCCGCAGGGATCAGGCATCCGCGTCGATACGCATATTCATTCCGGCTACAGGGTCTCGCCCTATTACGACTCGCTGATCGCCAAGCTGATCGTCCACGCACCGACGCGGGCGAAAGCGATGGCCAGAATGTGCGAGGCGCTTGCCGGCATCGAGATCGAGGGCATCGCCACCAATATCCCCTTCCTGCGCGCCCTGTTCGAGGATCACGCATTCGCGCGCGGTGAGACCGATATCCACTATCTCGAGCAATGGCTGAAGCTGAGGAGGACGGCGGCATGAGCACCATCGATTTCAGCGATCCCGCAACCATCGCATTCCTCGCCGACGCGCTGACGGCCGCCGGCGTGGAGGGCCTCGAAATCTCCCGGCCGGACGGGCAGATTCGCATCGTCATTTCAGGGGAGGGCGGCGCCCGGATCGGCGTACAAGAAGCTACACCCCGCGCTCCAGGCCACGCGCCTGTCATCGTGAAGGCGCCGATCGCAGGACATTTCTGCGCCGAACATCCGGCCGCCGCCGTCCTGCCCCAAACTTTGCCGCGCTCCGTATCCGATGCGGATATCCTCGGCTTCATCAAGATAGGGCATGTGCTGCTTCCCCTTCGCGCCGGCTATTCCGGTGTTTTGTCCAAAGAGCTCGCTGAGTCCGGCGCATTGGTCGGCTTCGGCGATCCTCTGTTCGAAATCGAGCTGCCATCATGATCGTCACGACAACCCGACATGCATCCAGACATGCAGCGCAGCGCGAAATCGTTCCGGCCACCCAAAGCCGGGCACGGGTTTCCTCGATCGGGGCCAGATCCTTCCTGCTCGAGGCGCCAGGCGAGTTCGACCTCATCGCGCAGCGGCGGATCTGGGCCCTGTCCCAGACGGTGAAGGGTTGGACGGATCTTGCCGAAAACATTCCCGGGATGACCAACCTGCTGGTGATCTTCAAGGAGACGCCCGAAGACCCCGATGCAGTGGTCACCCGGCTGCTGGAGGCATGGGAGAATGCGCAGAGCATCGATCTCGATGGCAACACTATCGAGATCCCCGTCACTTACGGCGGCGAACATGCGACGGATCTTCCCGCCCTTTGCGATCTCTCCGGCTTGAGCGACCACGAAGTCGTCCGCATCCATCATGAAGCGACCTACCGTGTCTTCGCCCTGGGCAGCGCGCCCGGTTTCGGCTATCTGCATGGCCTCGATCCGCGCATCTATATGCCGCGAAAGACCGTGCCGTCGCTGAAGATGCCGAAGGGCTGCGTGACCATCGGCGGCATGCAGACCGGCGTCGCCATGCTGACCGGTCCTAATGGCTGGAATTCCATCGGCTTCGCATCACTGCAGATGTTCGACCCAACCTCGCCGACCCCCGCCATGATGGCGCCGGGAGATACGGTGCGGTTCCTGCCGGCAAGGATCGAACTATGATCGAGATCTTGGAAACCGGCCCGTTCAACACGGCGCAGGATCTCGGGCGTTCCGGCTATCGCGACATCGGCGTATCGGCGAGCGGCGCCATGGACCCGCTTGCGGTCAGGATCGGCAATATTCTTGCCGGCAATGATGAGAATGCGGCCGTGATCGAGGTGCAGACCTTCCCGTTCAGCCTGTGTTTCGAGCGTCGCACCGTCTTTGTCGTGACCGGGGCCGACGGCGGTCCGCATCTCGATGGATCGGAACTGCTTCCATGGTGCGCCTATACGGCAGAGCCCGGACAGGTCCTTGAATTGAAGCAGCCCCCGAGGCTCGCGCGCTCCTATATTTCGGTCGGAGGAGGGCTGGATATCCCAGTCGTCATGGGGTCGCGGAGCACGTCGCTGCGCGGCGGTTTCGGCGGCAATGCCGGCCGGCCTCTGACGAAGGGCGATCGGATCGCGGTCGGCGAGGATGCGGAGATCGCCATGCTGCCCGCCTCGGGTCTCGCCGTCGTCGAGCCCGCGGTGGCGCTACGTGAAGTCTTTCCGGCTCCTATCGACGGCGCCTTGCCAATCCGTGGTCTGCCTGCCGGCGAGCACGATCTTTTCGCCGGCGACGGCGAAGCCTTCTGGAGCCAGACCTGGAGGATTTCCTCCCGCAGCGACCGGACGGGCTACCGCCTGTCCGGCGAGCCGATCACGCCGACCGCATCCATCGAAATGCGCTCCCATGGCGTCGTGCCCGGCGTGATCCAGGTTCCGCCGGGCGGCGAACCGATCGTACAGATGAGCGATGCCAACACCGCCGGCGGATATCCGAAGATTGCCGGCGTGATCGAGTGCGATCTGTGGCGGCTCGGGCAGGCCCGCATCGGCGCCCGCCTGAAGTTCGTCCGGTCAACGCATGCGGAAGCGCGCGCCGTCGAACAGGCCGTCGCCCGCTATGTCGACGATGTCAGGCAAACATCGGGGATGGTCAAGCGCGCCCTGAAGGCGATGGCTTAAGGGAGGCGAAAGGAGGAACTGATGAAGATCGATCTGAATTCCGACATGGGCGAAGGATTTGGTCCTTACCGGCTGTGCGATGACGAAGCGATGATGAAAATCGTCTCCTCGGCCAACATCGCCTGCGGCTTCCACGGCGGCGACCCCGAGACGATGGGGCGCATGGTGCGGCTTGCGAAACTGAACGGTGTCGGCATCGGCGCCCATCCCGGCCTGCCCGATCGGCTGGGCTTCGGCCGACGCGAAATACCGTTCCAGGCAGACGAGCTTCGCCAGCAGATGCTCTATCAGCTCGGCGCACTGATGGCGATCGCCAGAAGCGAGCGGGTCGCTGTCTCCCATATCAGCTTCCATGCGGCCATGGGCAATATGGTCAACCGCGATCCTGTCCTCGCCGACCTGATGATGGACTCGATTGCCACCGTCGACGCCAATCTCGTCGTCTTCGTCACATCGGGCAGCGGAATTGAGCAGGCGGCGAAACGCGCGCGCCTGAAGACATTGGCGCTATTCCTTGCCGACCGGGCCTATGACGCCGGCGGCAGGCTGGTTGCGCGCGGGCTTCCCGGCGCCGTCGTCAAGGATGAAGCTGCGGTGCGCGCCCGCGTCCGAAAATTCCTCCTCGACCGAAACGTCGAGACCATCGACGGCGCCGTGATCACCATGCCGGCGCGCTCCATTCTCGTCCACAGCGACACGCCCGGCGCCCTGGAGCTTGCCGGCATCGTCCGCGGCGAGATCGAAGCCACGGGCGCGACGCTCGCTCCGGCCGCCGAACTCGCCGACTGACATAATCCTGATCGCCTGCGGGCGGTCTCTCGTTTCCATCCCTCATCGAAGGACCACGTCGATGTCCGTCATTGCAGACCGCCTGAAAAACGTCTCCATATCCGCATCCGCCACCATGACCCAGCGTGCTAGGGAATTGGCCGCCAAAGGGATCAAGGTCGTCAGCCTCTCATCCGGCGAGCCGGATTTCCCCACTCCGGCACACGCGATCGAGGCGGCCCATGCGGCAGCGATTGCCGGCGATACGAAATATCCGCCGATGGACGGGACGCCAGCCCTCAAATCAGCCATCACAAGGAAGTTCAAGCGCGACAACAATCTCGACTACGATGCCAACCAGATCGTCGTCTCGGCCGGCGGCAAGCAGGTGATCTTCAATGCCATGCTGGCAACCTGCAATCCCGGTGACGAGGTCGTCATCCCCACACCCTCCTGGGTCAGCTATGCCGACATCGTCAAATTCGCCGGCGGCGTGCCGGTCGCGGTCCCCTGTCACGAGCAGACCGGCTTCAAGCTGCGGCCGGAGGATCTGGAAGCGGCAATCACGCCGCGGACCAAATGGCTCTTCCTGAATTTCCCGAACAATCCGACCGGAGCAGCCTGCTCGCGGGGGGAGATGGCGGCCATCGCCGAGGTCATGCTGCGCCATCCCGATATCTGGATCATGACCGATGATATCTACGAACACCTGGTCTATGACGACTTCCAGTTCTGCACGATCGCGGAGGTCGAGCCGAAACTGTATGAACGCGTCCTGACGATGAACGGTGTCTCCAAGGCTTACGCGATGACCGGCTGGCGGCTCGGCTTTTGCGCCGGACCGAAAGACCTGATCTCCGCCATTAGCAACGTCAACGGACAAAATGGCGGCGGCATCGCGACGCTGACGCAGGCGGCGGCGACCGCAGCGCTCGACGGGTCTCAGGATCTGCTGAAGGAGCGTGCGGCGATCTACAAGGAAAGACGCGACTTTGTGCTCGCCAAATTGTCGGAAGTGGAAGGGCTGCGCTGCCATCGGCCCGAAGGCGCCTTCTACATCTATCCTAATATTTCAGGGCTGATCGGCAAGACCAGCAAGGGCGGGCGAAAGATCGAGACCGACGTCAACTTCGTCATGGGCCTGGTGGAGGAGCACCATGTCGCAACCGTGCAAGGTGCGGCTTACGGAATGAGCCCCTTCTTCCGCATTTCCTACGCGACAAGTATGGAAAAACTCGATGAAGGTTGCGCCCGCATAGCCCAGTTTTGCAAGGACATGCGCTGACCGGCAATTGCGTCTCAGGCTTTCAGCCGCGCCGTCAACTCCAGAAGGATGTCTCGGACGGCAAGGGCCGGTTCCGACAAGGGATTCTGGTCGGAAACGCAAAGCGAAAGGGTTTCCTCGATCCGGGGCGAGACGAGCCGGCAAATCAGCGGCTCGCTCGATTCAGAGACGATGCGGTCGGCGATGGCTTTCGGCATGATCGTCGCGCCGAGACCGCCGTCCACCGCGCGGGCGAGCGTGCGGACGATTTCGACTTCCGCCACGACTTTCAAATTGGTGCGCGTGCGGGTGAAGGCGGTATCGACCGCGCGGCGGACGAAATTATAGACCGGGGGCAGGAGCAGCGGTATTCCGTCGAGAGTGTTGACCGGAACCGGTTTCGCATCCGCTTCAATGGCAAAGTCGCGATGGGCGACCAGGAAAAACTCTTCGCTGAGGATCGGTTCGAACCGCACGCCCTTGATTGGTCCGGTTCCATGGAGAAGCGCCATCTCCAGCCGGCCGTTCATGATCATTTGGCTATAGGTCTGGCCGACACTTTCGGTCAGATGCAGCAGAATGCCGGGATGCCGTTTCCGCGTCTCCGACAGCAGGTCGACCGAGAGCGTCGCCGCACTGCTGAACGGGACTAGACCGACGGACACGCGTCCGGCAAGCGAATTTCCGGCCGCCGATGCATCGGCCTGCGCCTGCTCCATCTGCCGAAGGATAATCTGCGCATGGCGATATACCGCGTGTCCCGCATCGGTCATGCTGACGCCCTGCTGGCTGCGGATCAGCAGCTTGTGGCCGAAATGCTCTTCCAGCGCCGCAAGCTGCTGGCTGAGAGCCGGCTGGGCGATATGCAAAAGATCCGCCGCTCGCGTGATGCTGCCGCTGTCGACGATCACGATGAAAGATTTGAGGCGTCTGATGTCCATGGGGATCGGGGTACCGTGCTGATCTGCGGATGGCATGTTTGCAGACGCGCATCGCTTTTGCAACGCGACGCGGCCTGAGGCAAGGCCGCGAGAGAATGCCGGCATCGCCACTTTCTCTTCTTCGGCAGACCGCACCGGCTCCATAACCGTTGCTTATTGCTCCAGAGATAATCGGTCTTAGGCAAGGGGTTGAAGCTTCGCTACTCTCTCTTTCAACAACAAGGGAACGACAATGCCATTCTCCGACTACAAGACCGCACTGGTGACCGGCGCATCCTCCGGTATCGGCGCAGCCGTGGTTGAGCGGCTTCGCCGAGAGAACATCGAAGTGCATGCCGTTGCCCGCAGTGCCGAAGCACTGAAACAGTTGGCGACACGCACAGGCTGCGTCGCCCACACCATCGATGTGACCGACCGTGAGGCGATCGCCGAGCTCGCGCGTCGGGTGGAATTCGACATCCTCGTCAACAATGCCGGCGTCGACCGGCCGAAGAAATTCCTGGAAGCCGACGAGGGCGATATCGATCTCATCGTCGACGTCAATCTGCGAGCCGTCCTGCACATCTGCCGTCTGGTCGTGCCGGGCATGGTGGCGCGGGACCGCGGCCACGTCATCAACATCTCCTCGATCGCCGGCGCCTATAATTTCGGCGGCAATTCTTCCTATCACGCCACCAAGGCAGGGGTGAGCATGCTGTCCAACCAGCTGCGCATCGACGCTTTCGGCAAGCGGGTGCGGGTCACGGAAATCTGCCCCGGCCGCGTCGCCACGGATATTTTCAATCACGTCCACGGCGATGATTCGAGCATCCGGGAAAAGTTCATCGACGGTTTCGAACTGCCGCAGGCGGCCGATATCGCCGACGCGATCGCCTTCGCCATATCGGCCCCCGTCGCCGTCAACATCGGACATATGGAGATCACGCCGACGCTGCAGGTCATGGGCGGCCTGCAGACCGCAAGGCCGCAACTAAAGACAGATCCATCCGGGGAGCCAACCCCGTGAGCGGTTTCGACCTTTCGGCAATCCTCGGAAATCCGGAATATACCGCCATGCTGCTGCATGGCATCGAGATGACCTTCATCATCTTTGCCGGATCCTGGTCGCTGGCGATGGCGCTGGCTGTTCTGCTGCTCAGTTTGCGTCTGTCGCCCTTTCGTTTCGGCGATCCGATAGTTGCCGCTTACGTATCCTACCACCGCAACGTCCCCACCCTGGTCCAGCTCATGCTGTGGTATTTCGGGATCTTCACCCTAATGCCGAGCGGGCTGGGAAAATGGCTTGCCATCCATAATGCCGAGGCCATCTTCGCGGTGATCGGGCTTGGGCTTTGCCAGGCGGCCTATTTCAGCGAAGATCTTCGTTCGGGCGTGCGCTCGGTCGGTCCCGGCCAAATGGAGGCGGCTCGGGCGCTGGGCCACGGTTATGTCTCGGCGATGCGTTTCGTCATCATGCCGCAGGGCGTGCGCAACGCGCTGCCGCCGCTCGTCAATCATAGTGTTTCGCTGTTCAAGAACAGCAGTCTCGCCGTCATCATCGGGGCGTCGGAACTGACGCATGCGGTCAAGGAAATCGAGAACCTCAGCTTCCGGACCTTCGAAATCTACCTGATCGGCACCGTTCTCTACCTCTTCTTCTCGCTCGTGATCATGAGCATCGGCGCCTATCTGTCGATGCGCGCGGATCCTGCCAGGAGCGCGCGCGCATGATCCACGATATGATCGCCATCGTCCGAGACTATTGGCTGCTGCTCTTGATCGGCCAATATCCGAACGGACCGCTCGGCGGGCTCGCCAATACGCTGATCCTGTCGGCGCTGAGCATCGCTCTCGCCTTTCCGGTCAGCATCCTATTTGCAATGGCGCGGCTCTCTCGGTCGCCGCTGCTGCGCTGGCCAGTCACTGCCCTTGTTTATTTCACCAGGGGCGTGCCGCTGCTGATGCTCATCCTGTGGAGCTATTTCCTGGTTCCGCTGCTGACCGGCGCCGACGTGCCAAGCTTCGTCACCATGCTGACGACACTCGTGGTCTACCAGAGCGCGTTCCTGAGCGAGGTCGTCCGTGCGGGCATCGTCGCGCTCGGACCGGGCCAGATGGATGCGGCGCGTGCGCTTGGCCACGGTCATATCGGCGCGATGCGCTACATCATCCTGCCGCAGGCGCTCTACAACATGATCCCGAGCATCCTCTCCACCTTCGTGTCGACGATCAAGGACACGACGCTCGGCTACGTGATCAACGTGCCGGACCTGACCTTTGCAGCAAGCCAGGTCAACAATCAGCTGCTGACGCAGCCTTTCCAGGTCTTCCTCATCTTGGCGATCGTCTACTTCGCCATCTGCTGGACGCTGACCTACTTCGCAAATCGCCTCGAGCGGCGCATCACGCGGCGGCGTGCGGGACTTCTCAACGTCCCCGCCGCCCTGGTCACGCCGTCGAAAATCGTATCGGAGCAGCTATGACCATGTCCGTTTCAACGCAGGAATCGCAGACGATCCGGCTTTCGCAGGTCTGCAAGAGCTACGGCGACTATCCGGTCCTGAAGGACATCGATGCGCAGGTTGCGCGCGGCGAGGTCGTGGTCATCTGCGGACCGTCCGGTTCGGGAAAATCCACGCTGATCCGCACGATCAATCGCCTTGAGGAGATCAATAGCGGATCGATCACGCTCGACGGGCAAAACATTCACGCCTCGATGCGGGCGAGAGAACTCAATACGATGCGCAGCCGGATCGGCTTCGTCTTCCAGAACTTCAACCTGTTTCCGCATCTGTCCGTCGCCGAAAACGTATCGATGTCGCCGATCCGGGTGAAAGGCGTGGCACCCGATGTCGCGCGCGAAAAGGCCCTCAAGCTGCTCGATCGGGTCGGCCTCGCCGACAAGGCCCGGGCCTATCCGGGTCAACTCTCCGGCGGCCAGCAGCAGCGGGTGGCGATCGCCCGCGCCCTTGCCATGGAACCGCCGGTGATGCTGTTCGACGAGCCGACGAGTGCGCTCGATCCCGAAATGGTCGGCGAGGTGCTCGCCGTCATGAAGAGCCTGGCGTCCGAAGGCATGACCATGCTCTGCGTCACCCACGAAATGGGTTTCGCGCGCGACGTCGCCGATCGGATCTGGTTCATCGATGCGGGCCAGATCATCGAAACGGCGACTCCCGAGGACTTCTTCAACAATCCGACCCATCCCCGGGCTCAGCGTTTCCTCGCTGATCTCAGGCATTGAGACCAACGACCAAAAACAAAGGAGAACAGCAATGAACTGGAAATACCTGAGCCTCACCGTCGCATTTGCCGGCATGGCGGCCGCCTTGCCCGCGAAAGCCGATCAGCTCGACACCATCATGTCGGCGAAGACCCTGCGCTGCGCGACTTTCGCCGACGTTCCCCCCTTCGCTTCGCCGGATCCGAAGACCCGCGAAATGGCCGGTTTCGACGTCGATCTCTGCGGCGCCATCGCCAAGGAATTGGGCGTCAAGGCTGAAATCAAGCCGGTTTCGGTCGAAGCCCGCGTGCCCGAGGTCAAGCTCGGCCGCGTCGACATCACCGTTGCAAACCTCGCCTATACGGTGAGCCGCGCCGAGCAGATCCAGTTCAGCGATCCCTATTATCTCGCAAAGGAGATGCTGATCGTGCCGGCCGACGATGCCGGCAAGAAGAAGGCCGATTATGCAGGCCAGCGCCTCGCTTCGACCAAGGGTTCGACCTCGGAAATGTCGATCAAGCTTAACAAATCCGACCCGCTGACATTCCAGGATACAGCCTCGGCCTATCTCGCCGTCCAGCAGGGCAAGGCCCGCGGCATGGTGGCAAACACCATGACGACGACCAAGTTCGTCAATGAATCGAAGAGCAAGGGCAAGGAAATGCGGATGATCGAGGAGCCGATGCTTTACCAGCCGATCGGCATCGGCATGGCCAAGGATCAGCCGGCGCTGACCGCCAAGGTCAACGAAATCCTTCACAAGCTCGACGCAGCGGGCGAGATCAACAAGATCTGGGACAAGTGGCTCGGCCCGGATACCGAATACAAGATGACCCGCACCGATAAGGTCGTGCCGCTCTCCGAGCTGAAGTTCGACCCGATCCCGTGAGGCCTCCCGGCCTCAACGTCCTCAAGTGACGATTTCCAAACGAAATCCGACGGCGGGGCATGCCCGCCGTCACCAACGATGTGAGGCATCCATGATCCATATAAAAGATATCACTGAGCGGCCTGATAAAGCCGATATAGACGCCGTTTCCAAGTTTTCGCCGGCGACGATCCACGAAGCCCAGGGACGCCGCGGCGCGCTTTCCTCCCGCCTCAAGCCCGTCGACTACCGCATGAAACTGTGCGGCCCGGCCTTTACGGTGAAATGTGCGCCGCGCGACAACATCATGCTGCAGCTTGCCATCAACTACGCAAAGCCCGGCGATATCATCGTCGTATCGGCAGGGGAATACGAGGAGGCCGGATCCTTCGGCGATGTGCTCGCCAATGCCTGCCTGGCGAAGGGCATCGGCGGTCTCGTCACCGACACCGGCGTGCGCGACACGCTGCAACTGCGGGAACTCGGTTTCCCGGTCTTCTCGCTCAGCGTCTGCATCAAGGGCACGGTGAAGGAAACTATTGCGGCGGTGAACGACCCAATCATCGTCGGCGGCGAAACCATCAATCCCGGCGACATCATCGTCGGCGATGCCGACGGACTGGTGGTCGTGCGCAGGCAGGAAGCGCGGGAAGCCGCCCGGCTCTCGCAGGCCCGCGAAGACGCCGAAGCCGGCTATATCGCCGCGTACAAAGAGGGCAAGTCGGTCATCGAGGTCAGCAATCTCGACGCGGTGCTGAAAGCCAAGGGCCTTGTCGTGGATATTTGATGCACGGCGGGAGCGCCGAAGGCCTGCACCCAAAGATCAGCCTGGACACTATTATGGACACGTGTTCTATAAAGTGGACAGATTTGGGAGCGCGCCATGCATCTTTCCATGTGGACTTACCCCTGGGATATCCATGATCAGGGGGTCGACACGATTGCCGCCGAGCTTCGCAACCGGGCCGGCCTCAATACGGTCAGCCTTGCGACCTCTTATCATGCCGGCCGCTTTCTCCAGCCGCGCAGCCCGCAACAGAAGGCCTATTTTCCCGAGGACGGGACGGTTTATTTCCGGCCGGATGAAAGCCTGTGGCAGGACAAGGTGATCCGGCCGTTGATGGCCAGGAATGTAGCCGAGCGCGGCGACATGCTGGAAGCGCTCGTCAGGGAGCGTGAGACAACCGGTCTCAAGGTCTCCTGCTGGACGGTCTGCCTCCATAATAGCCGCCTCGGCATGCTGCACCCCGACCACGCGACGCAGAACGCCTTCGGCAATCCCAACTATTACAACCTTTGCCCCTCCAGCCCGGCGGCGCGTGCCTATGCCGTCACTCTCGTGCGCGACATCACGACGAACTACCGGCCGGACATGGTGGAACTCGAAAGCCCGAACTTCATGGGTTTCGCGCATGAATACCATCACGAAAAAGATGGTGTCGGCCTGAACGCCGAAGACGATTTCCTGCTGTCGCTCTGCTTCTGCGACCATTGCACGGCGCGCGCCACCAAGGCCGGCGTACCGGTCGAAGGCGCGCGCCGATCGGTCAAGCGCTTCATCACCGAACTCTGCGAAAGGGCTGTCCCGGAGCGGCAGTTCCCGGACTTTCCGGCAGCGGGCAACGACGCCTTCCGCGACCACCCCGATCTGCATGCCTTTCTTGCCTGGCGCAGCGAACCGGTGACCAGCCTGATCGGCGAGATCAAGGCGGCAGCCGATCCGGCGACACGCATCGTGCTCATCGACCTGAAGGATGGCTGGCTCGGCGGCGTCGATCTCGCAGCCGTCGGCAGGCTCTGCGACGGGGCGATCCTCTGCTGCTACGACATGGAGCCGGATTCGATCGGCGATGTCATCCGCACCGGCCGGGCAGCCCTTGGATCGGAAAAGTTCCTCGGGGTCGGCCTGCGCGTCTTCTATCCCGAGGTCGGTGAAGCCGCTGTGCTGGCGGCCCGCTCCAAGGCGGCCGTTGATGCCGGTGCCGACGGCGTGAACTTCTACAATTACGGCCTCATCCCCGCAAAGCGTCTCGACTGGGTCAAGGCGGCCGTCGCCGCCATCACCTAAGCTGCAATGGGTTCGGCGACCTGGATTAAACAGTCGCCGGCCTGGCTGTCGCAATGCAGACGCTGGGAAATGACGATGCCGCTCTCGGCAAAGCGGAGCTCTTCCTCCGGCTGCTCCAGCCGTTCCAGATCGTGATACCATCCGGCCAGATCGCCGGCAGAAACGGTGGCTTCAAGCGTGACGGCCGGTTCGAACCAGCCTCTGCGGTTGGCATAGATGCCCTGGCTGTGCCGGGACAGCGAGAGAAGCTGCAACGGCCCCGGTTCGGCGAGGGTCGCTCGCGACAGGATCGGGTGTTTGACGATACGGAGCGTGAGGAGCAACCGGTCGATCGCTGCCGCGGTGAAGGCCATCGTCGCAGGCGTCACGGTCCCGCCACCGCCGAACTCGCCGGAAAGACCGACAGTCCCCACCCGTGCCGCAGCCCCCATCGATGTCGGCGCCGCCGGCCCGTTGTCGGCGATGAAGGCATGCGATGCTCCGATCGCCCGCATCAGCGAGACGGATCGCTCGAAGCGGGCGGCGTCGGCCTGCCGCTCGATCAGCGTGCAGGGCAGGTGCGCCATCGACGTGCCGCCCGAGTGCAGGTCGAGCATGACGTCGTGGCGCGGAAAGAGTTCGTGTTCGAGGAAATGCGCCAGCCGCGCCGTCGGCAACCCCAAGGGATCGCCGGGAAAGGCCCGGTTGAGGTTGCCGCCGTCGAAGGGCGAGCAGCGTTTGGCCGCCATCACCGCCGGCAGGTTCGCCATCGGCAGGATGGTGACGGCACCGCGGATCTGAGTAACTTCAAGCAGGCGGATCAGCCGGGCGAGCTGGAGTTCGCCCTCGTATTCGTCGCCATGATTACCGGCCATCAGCAGCAAAGACGGTCCCTCACCATTTCTGAGACGGAGGATCGGAATGCGGATCTGATAATAGGGCGAACGATCGATCGAATAGGGAATGGCGAGATGGCCAGCCTGTCGGCCCTCGCGCGAAAAGTCGATCGGATTGACGAGGCCGCTGTGCATGAAGTCTCCAGTGCGGGCGGTTGCCGTGCAATTATAGCGCCGCGACCGCGGTCATTTCGACGCGCAGATCCGGATCGGCGAGGCGCGCCTCGACGCAGGCGCGGGCCGGCGGGTTTTCCATGTCGATCCAGCTGTCATAAACGCCGTTCATCGCCTCGAAATCGGTAATCGCCGGCAGGAAGACATTGACAGCGAGGAGACGCGAGCGGTCGATACCGGCTTCCTTCAGAAGGGCGTCGATCTTGCCGAGCACGTCGCGGGTCTGCTCCTCGATATCAGCCTTGCGATTTTCCGCGACCTGACCGGCAATATAGACGAGACCGCCATAGCTGACGGCTTGGCTCATGCGCGAACCTTTCTGGTAACGCTGGATCATGCGGGTTTTCCTTTTCTTGGCTTTGCAGGGAGAATTCAGCCGAAGCTGGTCAGATAGGCCGCCGTCACCGAATGATCCGGGTCGAGGCCATACAGGATTGCATGCCGGTCAAGGCAGGTGCAGGGATGCGAGATGCCGAACTCGATGACGTCGCCGACCGCGATATCACTGCCATCGGCGAGCGTGACGAAGGCATGTTGATCGTTGAGCCGGATAACGTCGGCACTTCCCAAATCGGTAAGGCGGGCGCCATGGCGATAGAGCGCCAGCGGCCGCGGCAGGCCCTGGTCCATTGCCACGTCGCGCATGCCCATGCCGCAGATCGCAAGCTGCGGCTCCGGCCGCGACAGAACCTCGGCCCAGACGCGCAGCGCCGGACGGAAACCGGCCGCCGCCGAAACCGTCTCGCCGCCGATACGCAAACCGCCGCGCGCGTCGAGGCCGGCAAGGCCACGCTCGTAGATGCCGTGATCGTGGAAGAAGATCGCGCCGCTGCGCAGCACCAGCCGGCAGGCGGGATCGGCTGCGACGGCGGCTGAAAGCCGGGCCACCACGATGTCGAAAAACACCGAACCGCCTGATGTGACGAGAAGCGGCCGCTCCTTGCCGATGCGGGCGCGTATCTTCGGCAGGAATTCGGCGGTCAGGGCCATCAGCGCGCCGATGCGGTGCATCGTCTCGTCGGCATTGGCGGTCGCGGCCGCACCTTCATAGGCGGCGATGCCGGTGAGCCGGAAGGCCGGCGTCTCAATGGCCAGGATCGCATCGAGGATTGCCTCGGCAGCGGCGGCGCTTCGAAGACCGGCGCGGCCGGCGCCGAACTCAACCAATAGGCCGAGAGGCGGCAGATCTGCGCGCTCACGCCATGCGGAGCGAAGCGCCTCGACGAGCGTTGTCGAATCCACGAAGATATGGAATTCCGCATCCGGATAGTGGCCGAGCAGGGCAGCAAGCCGGCGAGCAGCGGCGATCCCACCGATCTCGTTGGCGAGGATCAGCCGGCGTTGTCCCGCCTTGAGCAGGACGGCTGCCTGGCGGATATCGGCAACGGTCGTGCCCCAGGCGCCTGCCGAAAGAAGCGCGTCTGCCAGCACCGTCGACATCGGGGTCTTGGCGTGCGGCGCGATGTCGGCGCCATGGCTTTTCACATAGGCCATCATCAGTTCGACATTGCCGGTGAAGGCCCGGCGGTCGAGCGAGATCAGCGGCAGGGCCATCCTGCCGTCATAGGGCTTCCACCCCTGCGTTCCGATTGCAGCAGGCGAAAGCGGAGGGTTGTCCGGCGGAAAGCCGCGAACCCGGTCGTCGATCAGCCGGTTTTCCGTCGTGGCATGAAGGTCAGACATGGCGGCCTCGCCCGATCTCGGCCGGATCGCCCAAACCGAGGCGATAGGTGTCGTTGGCGGTGGCAAAGAACAGATCGCGCTGCTCGTCGGGAGAAAGTTGCGCGGCGACCGTGCGGAAAACCTGATAGACCTCGTCGAATGAGGCGTGCAGGCCCGCGACCGGAAAGTCGCTGGCGAACATCGAACGTTCAGGGCCGAAACAATCGAAGCAGTGCTCGATCACCGGCCGCAGGCTTTCGAGCGTCCAGTCATTGTCGTAGGCGACGAGGTCGGAGATCTTTAACCGCACGTTCGGCTCTTTGCCGAGCGCTCGCAGGCCGTGACGCCAGAGCGCCATGCCGTCCTCCGATCGGTCGGCGGGGCTGCCGCCGTGGTTGAGCACGAACAGCGTTTGCGGAAAATCGCGCACCAGCTCGAGGGCCTGATCCATCTGCCACGGGTAGAGCATCAGCTCGAAGACCAGCCCCAACTGTGAAGCGTGAGCAAGCCCCGCCCGCCAAGCGGGATCGGCCATGCGATCTGCGCGCAGAGCAAAACTCTTCGCCGGCTCCGAATGCCAACTCAGAATATCGCGGATGCCGACGACATAAGGGCTCGCCGCTTCCGCTTCGAGCAGGCGCGCGGCGTCCGGCCCGTCGAGGGGAACCCGTGCGATATAACGCTTCGCCACGCCGGAGCTGCGGTCGAGACCCTCCAGCCAGCGGCTCTCTTCCAACGGATGCGCATCGGACCAGCCAGCCTCCACATGCACGGTTGCAATGACGTTCTGACGCCCGGCATCGGCACGATAATCATCGATGCCGTAGTCGCGCAGGATCGGCGCGAGGCTCCCGAAAACCATCTCTTCGCCGGAAGCCCGCGCCTTCTGAAGCCAGGGGTGGCGCTGCAGGCTGAGGTCCCAGAGATGGTGGTGCGGATCGATCACCGGCCCGTCGTAGCGCGCCGTCATCTGCGTGCCTCACGGCCGGACACGAGCAGAAGGGCGAGGATCAGCGTGCCGAACATGATAGACCGCCAGCCGGGGGAGGCGTTGACGACGGTGATCAGCGCCGTCGTGGTGACGAGCAGGATCGCCCCCGGTATCGTGCCGGCATAGGTGCCGCGGCCGCCGAGGATGGAGGTGCCGCCGAGCACGACGGCGGCGATCGACGTCAGCAGATAGGGATCGCCGATGCCGACATAACCTTGCCGGTTCATGCCCAGCACGAGAATGCCGGCAAGCCCGGCGAAAAAGCCGGACAGAGTATGGACGATCAGCGTGTTGAGGGTGACGCTGACGCCGGAAAGCCGGGCGGCGAGCGGGTTCGCCCCGAGCGCCAGAAACCGTGCGCCGATCGGCATGCGATGAATGAGCAGCAGGACGACGACCGAGACGACGAGCCACAGCAGGATGCCCGAGGGGATGCCGAACGGCCGCGCCTGCCCGAGCAGAATGACCGCCGGATTGCTGACGGTGACGGCGCTGCCGCCGGCGACGATGACGAGCAGGCCCTGCAGGAAGGTCGCCATCGCGAGCGTCATGATGATCGGCGGCACACGAAGATAGGCGGCCCCCGCGCCGTTCATCAGGCCGATGCCGGTGGCGATGGCAAGGGCCGCCGCGATGCCGGCAAGGCCGGTTGGATCCCAGGCGGGCGAAATCAGCGGCAGCAGGATCGCCGTGACGGTGATGACAGCACCGACGGAAAGATCGATGCCGCCCATCAGGATGACGAGCGTCTGGCCGGCAGCGACGATGCCGATCACCGCGGCAAGCTCCAGCAGATAACGCAGATGGCCGTAGGCGCCGAAACCGCAAAGCGTGAAGCTTGCAACGATCCAGACGAGCGCGACCAGAAGAAAGGTCAGGAGCGGCGGATTGCGGAACGCAGACCGGATGATGTTCATCGTCTTGCCCTCCATACTCCAAGAAGTTCCGGAACGGCGACTGCGCCGACGATGATCAAGCCTTGCGCGACATATTGCGCGACGGGCGGAAAGCCCAGGAAGAACATCACGTTGATCATCACCGAGAGCAGCAGGCTGCCGCAGATCGCGCCGCGCATCGTGCCCTTGCCGCCGAGGAAACCCACGCCGCCGAGCACGGCGGCGGCGATCGAGTTCAGCGTGAAGGGCGTGCCGATGATGGGATCGCCCGAGCCGGTCTGCGCCGCAACGAAGAGACCGGTGAGAGCAGCAAGAAGGCCGGAGAGCGCGAAGGCTGCGACCTTCACCCGTTCGACCGGCACGCCGGAGCGGAATGCGCCGACCGGGTTGTCGCCGGCCGCATAGATGCCGAGGCCGAGCGGCGTTGCCAGAAAGGCTTTCCAGAGTATGAGGATGACGACGAGCAGCAGGAAGGCGACGGGCGTATGGCCGGCAAGCACCGTCGACAGCCAATCGGGAATGAATCCGCCCGGCCGCGGCAGCAGGATGAGCGCGACGCCGCCGATGATGAAGGAGCCGGCCAGCGTGACGATGATCGCCGGCAATCTCAGATGTGTCACGATGGCGCCGGTGACGGCGCCGATCAATAGGCCGGCGACGGCGACCGCGACAATGCCGCCGGGCACACCGAGCGGCCCTTCCATCGTCGTCGCGGCGATCACCGCGCCGAGACTGACCAGCGGCCCGATCGCCAGCGTGATGCCGCCATTCAGCATCAGCAGCGCCTGCGCCATGGTGACCAGCGCGAGCGGAAACCAGTTCTGCGTGAACTTCGAAAAGCCGCCGATGGAAAGGATGCCGGGAAAGAGCAGCGCATAGAGGATGAGAAAGGCAGCGACGACCAGATAGAGGCCGGCGAGGCCGCGGTTGCGGCGGAGTTGGATCGCGCCGTAGAGACGGGATGCCGAAATTGTATTCATGCCGCCTCTCCCTGCGTCGTGGTCGTCACGCCCATGGCCGCGCCGACGATCGCTCCTTCGCTGATCCGATCTTTTGACAGCGTCGCCGCGACGCGCCCCTCGCGCAGGACCACGACACGGTCGCAGAGATGCACGAGTTCCGGCGTATCGGAACTGGCCAGAATGACGAGCCGCCCCTCGGCGGCGAAGGCGCGCAGCATCAGGTAGATCTCACGTTTGGTCTCGATGTCGACGCCGCGCGTCGGATCGTTGAGGAGCAGCACAGACGGATCGAGCGGCAGCCATTTGGCGAGCGCCACCTTCTGCTGGTTGCCGCCGGAAAGCGCCTGCACCGGCCGGGCCGCATCGCCCTTGATCGTCAGCCGGCGCGCGAGATCGGCGACCAGGCCGTTTTCCGCCTTCGCGTCGCGCAGCCCCTTGCGGGCAAGCCGCCCGAGCGAAGGCAGGATGAGATTGGAGGCGATCGAATGCGGCAGCACCAGTCCCTCGTGCTTGCGGTCCGCCGGGACGTAGACGATACCAGCCGCATTCGCCGCGCCGACATGGGCGGGCAGGTGGGGATTGCCCGCTACCTCCGCCCGGGTCGCCGAGGCTGGAATCGCGCCATAGAGGCCGAGCAGCAGGTCTTCTTGACCCTGCCCGACAAGCCCGCCGATGCCGACGATCTCGCCGACGCGAGCGGAGAAACCAATGTCACGCACGATGCCGGCCGAAAAACCTTCGACGCTGATGCGCATCGCACCGGGTACCGCGGCCGGGCGCGGCGGAAACAGGTCGCCGGTTTCGCGACCAACCATCAGGCGCACCAGACCCTCGCCGTCGATGCCGGACAGCGACTGGTCGGCCGTTACGCCGCCGTCCTTCAGCACGGTGACATGCGAGCAGAGCGCCTGCACCTCGTTGAGGCGGTGGGAAATATAGAGAAGTGCCGTGCCGCGACCCTTGAGCGTCTCGATCAGCTGGGCAAGAATGCCGGCTTCATGCGCGGAGAGCGACGAGGTCGGTTCATCCAGAATAAGCACACGCGGCTTGCGGAACAGCGCCTTAGCGATCTCCACCATCTGACGGCGGCCGAGCGCGAGATCGGCAACCGGCACGTCGAGCGGTTCTGTCAGCCCGACCAGGTCGCAAACCTCTTGCACGCCGCGATGAAGCGCTCCGTAATCGATGAGACCGAACCGGCGCGGAAACGCGCCGATCCCGATGTTTTCGGCAATCGACAGGTTGGCCGTGAGGCTCAGCTCCTGTTGCACGACAGCGATGCCGGCCGCGCGCGCCGCCGCCGGGCTGAAACGCCCGACCGGCCTGCCGTCGACGAGGATGGACCCGCCGTCGGGCTGGAGGGAGCCGGACAGGAGATTGATCAGCGTCGACTTGCCGGCGCCGTTTTCACCGAGCAGGGCGTGAACCCTGCCCGGCAGAAGGGCGATGTCGACGCCCTTCAAAACGGGATTGCCGAAAAATCCCTTGAACACCTGCCGGGCGTCCAGCAGGGGCGCTTCTTCCGTCATGACGGCGTCCCCCAACCGCGGATTACTTGGCAAGCAGCTTGTCGAACAGCGCCTTGTCGTAATCCGAGTAGATATAGCCGTCGGCCGGGAACTTGTCGGCCCGTGCGAGGTAGCTGCCGATCGTGCTGTCGTCGATGACAGGCAGCGGCACCTTGACGAAGGCCGGCACGTTCTTGCCTTGCAGCGCCTGCACCGCAGTGTAGACGGAAAGGGCGCCGAGCCAGTTGGGCTGCATCGTCGCCCAGCCTTTCAGGCTCTTCTCCTTCCAGAGTTCCAGGAACTGCCTTGCATTTTCACCTGTGGTCGGCACCTGGTCGCGGCCCTGGCGCTCGAAGGCGAGGACGGAGCCGGCAGACAGCGCGCCGCCGAGCGACAGCACGCCGTCGATTTCGGGATTGGCGAAGAGCAGGCTGGTCATCGCTTCCTGTGCCGGCGCGACGTTATATTCGGTGTTCGTCTCGGTGATCACCTTGAGACCTGGATTGGCATCGAGGACCGGCTGGGCGCCCTTGCGGCGGTCGTCGCTGACCGAGATGCCGGCCGGGCCGTTCATGATGATAATCTTGCCCTTGCCACCGAGCTGGCTGACCATCCACTTGGCAGCGGTCGCACCCCATTCGCTGGAATCGGTATTGATCTTCGCCGTCACCTTGTCGGTGTTGACCAAGCTGTCGAAATTGACCACGGCGATGCCCTTGTCGCAGGCATCCGATATGACGCGGTCGAGCGCGTTGGAGGAGCCGGCGATGACGACGATGGCGTCGACATTGGCGTCGATCATCGACTGGATATGCTGGATCTGCGTCTGGGCGTTGCCCTGCGCGTCAGTGATCATCAGGTCCTTGACGAGGCCGGCCTTCTTCAGCTCCTCCACTTCAGCGGTAATGGTGCCTTCGGTCTGTTTCATCCAGGTCGGCACGGAGTAGATGTTCGCCCAGCCGATCGTATAGGGCGCTTTTCTGTCGCCCTTGATGCAATTGGCAGCGGCCGAGGCAGTGCCGGTGGAAAAGACCAGGAGGGTGGCTGCTGCGGCAGCGCCCGCGAGGAGGCGGCGGCGCAGCGAAGCGGAAATGCTGTTTTCAAAATTCTTCATGTCGATCCCCTTTTTTGTGCGGCAACCTTGACGGTTTGCCATCTATGTCCAATATATCGTACATGTGATCTTTATACCGGACGAGGCGATCTTATGCCGATTTTTTTACCCCGCAAGAGGGGTGGGGAAATTTCATTCGCGATTGAATGACGGGATCAATTGACAGATACGGCAGGCGGCTTGAAAAGCTTGGCCGGACAAAAGAACAGGACGATAGCAATGGATGCAGTTCAGGACGAAGCAGCCGGCAAACGCGCCCGAGGGCTCGACCGCGCCTTCGAAATCCTCGATTTCCTGCGCCAGAAACGGCAGGCCTTGAAGCCGAACGAAATCGCCGCGCAGATCGGTGCGCCGCGTTCGTCCGTCTACGAACTCGTCAACCTGCTGCTCAGTAACGGCATTCTCGAATTCACCGGCGGCGAGGGGCGCGTCTATCTCGGCCGCAAGCTCTATTTCCTCGGCGCCGCCTATGAGAACCATTTCGACTTCACCCGCGAATGCGAGGCGACGCTGGAACGGCTTGCCGATGAAACGCGGGAAACGGCGCAGTTCTGCATGCTGGATGGAAACAGGTATACGGTCGTGCGCATGCGCGAGGGGGCGCGGCCGTTCCGCATTTCGACGGATGTGGGACAGTCGGTGCCGATTCCGTGGACGGCGTCGGGGCGCCTGCTCGTCGCGCATCTGTCGGATCAGGACATCCTGAACTTCATTCCGTCGCAGGATTTCCGTCTGCCGGGCGGTGAATGGCTCGAGCCCCAGACCTTCATCGCCGAGGTGCGCCAGGCCGAGCGTGAAGGCTTCTTCACCTTCAACAGCATCGTCGACAGCTTTACCCATTGTTTTGCCGTGCCGGTGCGGGGCGAGGAAGGCCATGCAGCTGCAACGCTCTGCCTCGTCACCCCACGCGACGACGGTATCGCGAACCGGGACCGCTACCTCGACTGCCTGAAGAAGGCCGCCGCCGGCCTGGAGCATGCCCCTTCCCGGTCAAAACGGGGCTGATGCCCAAGCATAGCCAGGCACCGCTATCCGGCGGCACGCACCGCTCATGCATGACCCGTGCCCGGCTGCATGTTCCCAAAATCATATCACGAAACAGGACGTCGCTCGTCGACCTGTCCGACATGGAAAACATCAAAGACGGCCGCAAGACGACATATCTCTTGTTGGCCGCCTCGATCGTCGATTTCCAGATTCAAGCCAATCCCGCAAAACTATTCACTCTTCCTCCGAAATTATGAAATGAAGTTTCTCTATAAAATTTATGGAGAACGTAGTGTAGAGTCCTGACAGCCAACCTATACCATGGCCCTGGAAAACACCGGGCTGTGGGCGGCAAACGGAGAGGACGCGAAATGACACGCAAAATCAGGCTTGGGGCATTTCTTCCCGGTGGCGGACAGCATGTTGCATCCTGGCGGCATCCTGACCAGCCGGCCGACGGTGCCACCAGTTTCGAGTTTCACAAGCAACTCGTCCTGACAGCCGAGCGCGGACTCTTCGATGCTTATTTCCTGGCCGACGGACTGGCTGTCGGTTTTGGCGGAGCGCGCGAAGGCGGCAATGCCCGCGTCGCCGGCTTCGAACCCGTCACATTGTTTTCCGCGCTTGCGCCTTTCACCACCCATCTCGGCTTTATCGCGACGTCTTCCACCACCTATGAGGAGCCCTATACGACTGCTCGCAAATTCGCCTCGCTGGATCTGATCTCCGAGGGCCGCGCCGGCTGGAATGTCGTGACCACGACGGGCGACCTCACGGCACAGAACTTCAACCGCGATACGCAGCTTCCACATGCCGATCGATATCGCCGTGCTGCCGAGCATGTCGACGTTGTCCGCAAACTCTGGGAAAGCTTCGAGGACGACGCGTTCATCCGCGACAAGGAGTCGGGCGTATTCTTCGATCCGGCGAAGCTGCACGACACCGACCACCGCGGCGAGCATTTCAGCGTGCGTGGCCCGCTCAACGTCTCGCGCTCGCCCCAGGGACATCCGGTCATCGTGCAAGCCGGGCAGTCCGACGACGGGCGCGGGCTTGCCGCGGCAACGGCCGAAGTCATCTTCACCGCCCATCAGCACATCGAAACAGCCCAGGAATTCTACCGCGATATCAAGGCACGCGCCCGCGGCCTCGGCCGCAACCCCGATCACATCCTCGTCATGCCCGGCGTCTCCGCTTTCGTCGGCAGGACCGAAGCGGAAGCACGCGAGAAGTACGACCGTCTGACCTCGCTGATTGTCGAAGAGGATGGAATCGG
Organism: Rhizobium sp. NZLR8; assembly: GCF_019685025.1. Taxonomy (NCBI): domain Bacteria; kingdom Pseudomonadati; phylum Pseudomonadota; class Alphaproteobacteria; order Hyphomicrobiales; family Rhizobiaceae; genus Rhizobium; species Rhizobium sp. NZLR8. Next base: position 236,863 of record NZ_JABDVY010000002.1, read on the forward strand.
CCTCCTTAACGGCCTGACCGGCGGTACGCTCGACCTGCACGGTTATGATCTCGACGGGCCGCTGCCGCCGGCGCCGCCGACGGAAGGCATGAAGAGCCGCCAGGCCCTCATCCGCCAGATCGCAGACGAAAACAATTTTTCCATCCGCCAGCTCTATCAATGGATCGCGTCGGCCCGCGGTCACTACACCATCGTCGGAACGCCTGAAAAGATCGCCGATACGCTACAGCAATGGTTCGAGAACGAAGCGGCCGACGGCTTCAACATTCTGCCGCCCTGGCTGCCGACGGCCCTCGACGATTTCGTCGATCTGGTCATCCCGGAGTTGCAGCGCCGCGGACTGTTTCGCACGGCCTATGAGGGCAAGACGCTCCGGGAAAACCTCGGCCTGCCTTTCCCCGCCAATCGATGGGCTGCCGGACACGCAGCTCTCCAGGCAGCAGAATGAGGGAACGGACCATGGCCTATGAAATCAACCAGACTCTCCCGAGAAGCTTCGGCCGCCTGAAAAGCAGCGAAAGCACCATTTCCACTCTCGGCTCCCATGGGCGCGGGTTGCTCGCATCGTTTTTGCCGCGTTATGGCCTGCTCCTCGCCTTCCTCGCGCTCTGGCAGGTGTCGAGCACCAGGGGCTGGATCAATCCGGCCATCTTCCCGCCCCTGAACGTGATCCTGTCTGCTCTTTGGACCAATCTTGCCAACGGCGCGTTGCTGGACGACATCGCCATCAGCCTGCAGCGAGCCGGAACCGCCTTCGCCTTTGCCGTCGTGATCGGCATTCCGCTCGGCCTGTTCATGGGCCAGGGTCGTGCGGTCGAGCAGGCGCTCGATCCGATCCTGCAGCTCTTCCGCCAGACCTCGGCGCTGGCGCTCTATCCGATCTTCATCCTGCTGCTCGGCCTCGGCGAAACCTCCAAGATCTTCGTGATCTTCTGGGCCACCCTGTTTCCGGTGCTGCTCGCCACGATCGGCGGCGTCAAGGAGGTGGACCAGAAGCTTATTGAGATGGCGCGGACTTATGGCGCCGGACCGCTGACCATCTTCCGCCGCGTCATTCTGCCGGCGTCCGTCCCTGCGATCTTCGTCGGCCTGCGTCTCTCGGCGACGACTGCGCTTCTCCTGTTGATTGCCGCCGAGATGATCGGCGCCAACAAGGGTATCGGCTTCCAGGTGATGAACGCCCAGTACAATTTCCAGATCCCGCTGATGTTTGCGGCGATCCTTCTGCTCGCCTTTCTCGGGCTTGCCGCCAATGCCTTGCTCGTTCTCCTGCAGCGCCGTCTCTGCCGCTGGTCTCAGCCGAGCCGCTAACCTGCTTCCCCCGATTTTCCTCTTCCGAAAGGGATACGTCATGACATTCCATCCCCGCAACCTTCTCCTCCCGGCCGTCATCGCGCTCGGCCTTGCTACGCCGGCCGCAGCTGCCGACACGATCAAGCTGCGCTACCTCGCCAGCCAAGGCGGTCTTGCCGCCCATGAGCTCGCCGACGAGCTCGGCTATTTCAAGGCACCGGCATTACGTTCGAAAATGTCGGTTATGCTCAAGGCGGGCCGGCCTCTCTGATCGCCCTCGCATCCGGTGATGTCGAGATCGGCAGTGCGGCCACCTCCGCCGTGCTGAATTCGATCATCGGCGGCAATGACTTCGTCGCCGCCTATCCGTCGAACGGCATCAATGACGAGGTGCAGTCGACCTTCTATGTGCTGGAAGACAGCCCGATCAAGAGTATCAAGGACATTGCCGGCAAGAGCATAGCAGTCAATACGCTTGGCGCGCACCTCGATTATACCATCCGCGAGGCCTTGCATTCCGTCGGCCTGCCGAGCGACTCCGCCAATCAGATCGTCGTTCCCGGGCCGCAACTCGAACAGGTGCTGCGCTCCAAGCAGGTCGATATTGCCGCCTTCGGTTATTGGCAGACGACCTTCGAGGGTGCGGCGCTCAAAAATGGCGGCCTGCGCGCGGTTTTTGACGATACCGACGTGCTCGGCGACATTGCCGGGGGGTTTGTGGTCCTGCGCCGCGATTTCATTCAGCAAAATCCCGAGGCCGCAAAGATTTTCGTCGAGCAGTCGGCCCGCGCGCTCGACTATGCCCGCGAACATCCTGAAGAAACCAAGAAGATCCTGGCCAAGGCGCTCAGCGAGCGTGGCGAGAACGCTGATATCGCGCAATATTTCCGCGGCTATGGCGTGCGCGCCGGCGGTCTGCCGGTCGAGCGCGACATCCAGTTCTGGATCGACGTCCTGGTTCGCGAAGGCAAGCTGAAGCAAGGCCAGTTGGCGGCCAAGGACATCCTCTTCACGGCCGATGCCAAGCCGGCAAGCAACTGAGGAACCGAGATGAGCATTGCTGAGGACATTCGCCGCGGCGAGGTGACGATCCGTCGCCTCTCCAAATCCTACAAGTTGAACGGCACGCCGCTGCAGGTTCTCAAGGATATCAATCTCCACATCCGCTCCGGCGAAAGCCTCGCCATCGTCGGTGCCAGCGGCTCGGGCAAAACGACCCTGCTCAGGGTTCTTGCAGGTCTCGAGGATGCCGACACCGGAGAGGTCCTCGTCGACGGCAAGGTGGTGCGGGGCGTCGGCGCAGAGCGCGCCGTCATCTTCCAAGAACCGCGCCTTCTGCCCTGGCTTGATGTGCTCGACAATGTCGCCTTCGGGCTGGAAACAAGTGGTCTCACCCGTCAGCGGGCGAGGGCGCGGGCGCGCCACTATGTCAAGCTTGTCGGCCTGCAGCAATTCGAGGCCGCCTATCCCCGGCAGCTCTCCGGAGGCATGGCGCAGCGCGTCGGGATCGCCCGGGCGCTGGCTGTTCAGCCCGAGATCCTGCTGCTCGACGAACCGCTCGGCGCGCTCGACGCGATGACCAAGATCGGCATGCAGCAGGAACTCGCCCGGATCTGGCGCGATGAGGATGTGACGACCATTCTCGTCACGCACGATCTCGAGGAGGCGATTTATCTCGCCGACCGGATCCTCATCCTGCCACGGGAGAAGGGCGGCGAACCGCGCCTGATCGACATCGATCTGCCGCGACCGCGCGACCGCAGCGCACCGGAATTCGTTCGCCACCGCGAGGAGCTGCTGAACCTGTTCGGATTGCATTGACGGCTGCGCTGTAGCCTTCGCCAGGACTAAAGGATCCAGGGATTGATCAGTTCGATCCCCAAGCCGTCGAAATCCTTCGTGTTGCGCGTCGCGAGCGTGAGATCGTGAGCAACCGCGGTGGCAGCGATCAGGCCATCCATCGACGGCAGGCCACGGCCGCTCCGCTTTGCATGGCCCATGAGGTCCCCCCAGGCCAGGGCAACCGATTCATCCACCGGGATGATGCGGTGCTCGAAGCGCTGCGTCAGGTCCCGGGCAAGCCATTCAGCCAGCGCGTCGCGTTTTCGTCCCTCGTCCATCAGGGCAACACCACGTCGGATCTCTGCGACCGAGACGATGCTGATGAAGGAGCGATCCTCGTCGAGCCTGTCCAACCATTGCAAGACGTGCGCATCAGGCTTCGGCTTCGTCACCTCGGACAGGACGTTGGTGTCCAGCAAAAGTCTCACAGCGCCGGATCACGCGGTTCGTCGCGTTGACGCTCAAGGTCCAGATTGGCGCCGCGCAGCGGCGACTCCATCAGAAATTCGGCAAGCGTCCCTTGGCGAGCGGTCTTGCGCTGCCATTCCTCGGCAGAGACGACGACAACGCTCGGCTTGCCGTTCCTTGTGATTGTCTGTGGCGCGGATTGCGCGCGTTCGATGACTTCGGAAAGCTTCGCCTTTGCACTGGCAACGGTCCAGCTTTCATTGTCTTGCCGTGATGGCTGCATTGCTCAGCTCCTGACCAGAATGACTATAGTGACTATATAACTGGACTGGGGTGAGTTTGCAAGCGGCGGGATCGAGCGGTTCAATTGGCGGGGCCGAAGAAACCTGAGGCGGCTATCACGATTTGCTCCTCGCCCCGGCAGTCAGATACGGCCGCCGATCCAGTTCCTGCGACCTCAAGGAACTGCGTAGCCGCAGCAGATCCTTGCGGGCGATCAGGCCGCACAGCTTGCCGGAAGCGGGATCGACGATCGGAATACGCCCATCGCCCGTCGACAGCATGAGGTCGGCGATAAAGGCAACGGTATCATCAGGATGCCCGACGGGAACGGAATCGTCGGTGACGTTTTCGGCAAGCGTCTGGAGGGTCAGGTCCGGCGTCCCCTGCCAGCGCAGGGCATCGGCCCGCGAGACGATGCCCGCCAATCTGCCTGCCGCGTCGATCACCGGGTAGATCCGATGGGTTTTCTCCTGAGAGGCGAAGAAATCGCAGGCCTCCCCCACCGTCATGGTGACGGGAAGCGTGTCGACATTGCTGATCATGATCTCCCGTGCACGGGAGAGCTCGAACGGATCGACGCCATATTCGCGGGTGATGTGCTGCCCGCGGCGCGCAATCTTCTCGGTAAGGATCGAGCGGCGCAGCAGAAGAACCGTGACGGCATAGGCCACCACCGTTGCGGCGAGCAGCGGAACGAGCGTGCTCACATCGCCGGTGATCTCCATCGCAAAAAAGGTCCCCGTCAGCGGCGCGCGCATGGTTCCGCCCATCATCGCCGCCATTCCGAGCAGCGCCCAGAAGCCGGGATCGTTGCCCGGCATGACAAGGCCGACCAGCCATCCGAGAGCACCGCCGAAGATGAGAAGCGGAGCAAGCACGCCGCCCGAGGTGCCGGACGACAGCGCAAACAGCCAGATGATCGTCTTCACCAGCAGGATCGACATCACCGCCGGTGCGAGCAGCCGGTTGTTGAGCAGGCCATCGATGATGTCGTAGCCGACGCCCATGGCACGCGGTTCGATCAGACCGCCGAGGCCGATGACAAGACCGCCAAGCATCGGCCACCACATCCAGTGGATCGGCAGTGCCTCGAAGAGGTCCTCGATCCGGTAGAGCAGCGTCGTCAGCAACCCCGATTGCAGCCCCGATATGATGCCCATCGCCGCACAGGCGAAGATCCCCCACCAGGGCAAATCTACTTGGAAATGGGTCGGAAACAGCGGGCCGGTGCCGAACAGCAGCGGGCGCCAGCAGATCGACACGCAGGCGGCAACGGCGACAGGAATGAAGCTGCGCGGCTTCCATTCGAACAACAGCAGTTCGACCGCCAGCATGACCGCGGCAATCGGTGAGCCGAAGATCGCCGTCATGCCTGCGGCTGCACCGGCGACGAGCAGCGTCTTCCGCTCGGCAGCGCTCATGTGAAAGAATTGCGCGAAGAGCGATCCGATCGCCCCGCCGGTCATGATGATCGGCCCCTCGGCGCCGAACGGACCACCCGTTCCGATCGAGATTGCCGAGGACAGCGGCTTCAGGACCGCGACCTTCGGCGACATCCGGCTGCCGCCGATCAGGATCGCCTCTATGGCCTCGGGAATGCCGTGGCCGCGGATCTTCTCCGATCCGAAGCGGGCCATCAGGCCGATGACCAGCCCGCCGAGCGGCGGCACCAGCACCACCCACAGCGAGCGCGGCACGGCAGCCAGCGAAGCAGGCTGGATGCCGATCTGCCCGAACCAGATGACATTCGTCACCAGCGCGATCAGGCTGACGAGACACCAGGCCGCAAACGCGCCGCCGGTGCCGACGATGATGGACATTCCGATCAGCAGGAGGACCCGCCTGTCGGTGGTGAAATCGCCGGCCTCGCGCCGGGAAAGGCCGCCCGTGAAATCGTGCGGCCGGTTGCTTGGTTGATGCTGCGCCATGGAAGCCTCTGCTACGCCGGAAATGGATACACTTGAGCGACGTCAATATATCGTGATACGATATAAATCAATGGGTGAAGGCATGAAGGTGAAAATGTCTGTAGAGATGCCTCACTTGACCGGCTGTCGGATGCCCATCTATTCGAGATGGCGGGATGGCTCGCGACCTTGGCAGCCGTTGCGGCAGAGGAGAATGCGTTTGAAGAAAACCGTGCCGGCGCTGAGACAGGAGGATTATGAGGCGCTCGCCGATCTCAGATTCGCGCTTCGGCAATTCATGGACTTCAGCGCCTCTGCCGCCCAGCTGGAAGGGCTGCCCGTACAGCAGCATCAGGCGCTGCTGGCGATCAAGGGGCACCGCGGCGATGCCATGACCATCGGCATGCTGGCCGAGCGGCTGATCATCGCGCCGCATACGGCGACCGAGCTTGTCGGGCGGCTGTCGGACGCGGGCCTGGTCGAACGCCATGCCGATCCGACCGACAGGCGCCGTCAGACGATACTTCTGACGGAGAAGGCCGACGCGCTTCTGGTGAGACTGAGCGCCGCCCACCTCTCGGAAATAAGGGAGATGGCGCCGAAGCTGATCGAGCTTCTCCTCGAGCTGCAGAAGACCGCCCAAGCCTGATGAGCCGACCGGCGTCGAGCCTATCTTAAAAGCGTCTTGCTGAGGCGATGGATATGGGCGGCGCCGATGCCGCAGCAGCCGCCGATGATCGTCGCACCGGCTTCGGCCCAGGAGCACGCAAAGCGCGAATAGGCGTCGTCGTTCAGATCGTCACGGGTCTCATGCAGCCCTTCGTTGGCGGCTGATGTGCCTTGTTCGCCTTCGAAGGCATTGGCATAAACGCCGATTTCGATCTGAGCGTCCGTCTTCCGGAATACGCGCGCTACCGTCTCTACCGCCGCCTGCATGACTTCAGGCTTGCTGCAATTGAAGAGCAAGGCCTTCGCACCCGATGAAACTGCCCAGGATGCCGCGTCCTCGACGCTTTCGCCGGAGCGAAGCTTCGGCCCGCCGCTTTCGATGTCTGCCTCGTCATCCGCCAAGGTGAAGGAAATCCAGAACGGCTTGCCTGATGCCGCCACCGCCTGGCGCACGGCCTCTCCCTCGGCGATCAGGCTCAACGTCTCGCCGAGCCAGACATCGACGAAGGGAGCGAGGTTTTCGACCAGCACCTTGAGATAGTCTTGCACCCGTGAAGGCTGAAAATTTTGCGGCTCGTAGGAGCCGAAGATCGGCGGCAGCGAACCGGCGACCAGCACCTTGCGATCGGTGGCGGCATCGGCCGCCTCGCGCGCCAAACGACCGGCGAGACGGGTCAGCGCCGCCCCCTCCTTCTGGAACCGGTCCTCACCGATATGGAAAGGCACCAGCGCATAGCTGTTCGTGGTGATGACCTGCGAACCGGCCGCGATGAATTCCTTGTGGACCTCACGGACGATGTCCGGCGCGTTGATCAGCGCCAGTGCCGACCATTCCGGTTGTTTCAGTTCGGCGCCCAGCCGCAGCAACTCGCGGCTCATGCCGCCATCGAGAATTCGTGTCGTGCTCATGAAGAGGTTTCCATTCAGGCTGTCGCGCCGTCACCGACGGCGGGCTTTTCATAACAAAGTGGGCGGATTGCAAGTGATTGGTGCGCGAGGGAGTTCATGGCCGGTTCCTTTTTCGTCGGCCTAACGACGAACGGGTACCTGCGCTTCGAGACCTCGAAAGACGCGGGCAATTACTGCGGTCAAAGCGAGATAGAAGACGGTGACGACAAGCAGCGGCTCATAGACCAGCAGCGTGTCCTGGCGAACCTTGTTGGCCACGGCGTAGAGATCCATCACCGTCACCGTGAAGGCAAGCGGCGTCGCCTTCAGCTGCATGACGATCTCTCCGGCAATCGTCGGCAAGGCGATGCGGATGGCGCGCGGCAGCCAGATGCGGCGGACGAGCTTCCATGGCGACAGGCCGAAGGCCCGGCCGGCTTCCAGCTCGCCTTTGGGAACGGCGAGCAGCGCACCGCGCAACACCTCCGCCTCATAGGCCGCATAGTTCAGCGTGAAACTGACGGCCGCAAAGAAGAAGCCCTCGCGCAGGATCGGCCAGAACAGGCTCTGGCGGATGCCGGGAACCATGGGCAGCAGCGAGCCGACCCCATAATAGAGAAGCCATAGCTGGATCAGCAGCGGCGTGCCGCGGAAGAAGGTGCAATAGCCGCGGGCGAGCAGCCGCGTCAGCCTGCCGCCGCTGACCTGCGCGAAAGCGAGACCGATGGCGATGGCAAAGCCGAACACCACGGAGATCACCAGCAGCGCAACGGTCTGCCAGGCGCCGGTCAGAAGCAGCGGCCAATAGGAAGAGATCCAGCTGAAATTCATGCGACGCTTTCTTCAGGCAAGGCGCGGCTGTCCCCGCCGCACCCGCGCCTCGATCAGTTTGAAGGCGACGTTGGAAACGAGCGTGATGGCGAGGTAGAGGAGGGCCGAAGCCAGGAAAAACACGAAGTAATGTTTGGTGCTTGCCCCGGCGAGGCGGGTGGCAAGCGCCAGTTCCTGGTAGCCGACGACCGCCACCAGCGCGCTGTCCTTGGTGACCGACATCCACAGATTGGCAAGCCCCGGCAGCGCGTTCGGCAATAGCGCCGGCAGCAGGACGCGGCGGAAGCGCAGCATCGGTCCCATGCCGAAGGCCTTGGCGGCCTCGATCTGGCCGGCGGGAATAGCAAGGATCGCGCCGCGCAGCACCTCCGTCATATAGGCGCCCTGCACGAAGCCGAGCACGGCGACGGCCGCGACGAAGCCGTTCACGTTGATTGGCGGCAGGTCCAATGCCGCCAGCAGCCGATTGAGACCGTCGGTGCCGGCATAATAGAGCCCAACGATCAGGATCAGCTCGGGAACCGCGCGGATCACCGTCGTATAGAGATCGAGCAGCAGGCGGAGGGCGCGATTGCTGGACAGCTTTCCAAGCGCGCCGCCCGTGCCGAGCAACAGGCCGATTGCGAAGGCGCAGGCCGAGATGGCGACCGTGGAGACTGCACCTGTCAAAAGAACGCCGCCCCATCCCGGAGGATAGGGAGACAGCAGGTCCAGAATGCCTTGTTGCGCGGTCGCCATCAACGAGACTGCTTACTTCGCGCCGTAGATATCGAAATCGAAGTATTTCTTGTTGATGGCGTCATACTGACCGTTGGCGCGAACGGCAGCGATCGCCGCATTCAGCTTGGCTTTCAGCGCCGTGTCTTCCTTGCGCAACCCGCCCGAAACGCCGGCTCCGAGAATCTCCTTGTCGTCGGCGACATCACCCATCTTGGCGCAGCAATCTTTGCCGCCATCGCTTTTCAGGAAAGCGTCGAGCGCCAGTGAATCACCGAAGACGTAGTCGATGCGGCCGGAGGCGAGATCCTGGAAAGCCTCGTCGAGCGTCTGGTAGGTCTTTTCCTCGGCAGCGCCTGCAAAATACTTCTTGTAATATTCCGACTGGATCGTCGACACCTGGATGCCGATCGTCTTGCCCTTCACGTCCTCGGCAGTGGCGCCCGGCTTCTGGTCCTTGGGGCCGATCAGTGTGCTCGGCGTATTGTAATATTTGTCGGTGAAATCGATCACCTTCGAGCGTTCGGCGGTGTTCGACATCGACGACCAGATCACATCGAACTTCTTGCTCTGGAGAGCTGGAATGAGACCATCCCAGGAAATCTCGACGATTGAGCATTTCTCCTTCATCTCGTCGCAGACGGCGTTCATCAGATCGATTTCCCATCCGTGCCACTCACCAGAGGCATCCTTGGCGAAGAAGGGCGGATAGGATTCGTTCATGACGCCGAAGCGGACTTCGGCCTGTGCCGTGACGGCGGAAAGCGCAAGTGCAACGCCGGCGAAAAGCGTGGGGAGCAGTTTCATTCGCGGGATTCTCCTGGTTCGTGTGGTGTCGATGATGGCTGGTGTGATCAATGGGCGCTGAGACGGGTGAACTCCCGACAGCGGGCACTGACCGGCGCCCCGAAAACTTGTTCCGGCGGACCTTCTTCCTCGATCCGTCCCTGATGCAGGTAGAGAACTCGGCTCGAAACATCCCGGGCAAAGCGCATTTCATGCGTGACGATCAGCATGGTCCGGCCTTCTTCCGCAAGATCGCGGATGACTTTGAGAACCTCGCCGACCAGCTCCGGATCGAGCGCCGATGTCGGCTCGTCGAACAGCATGACGGCGGGATCGACGCAGAGCGCCCTCGCAATCGCCGCGCGCTGCTGCTGGCCGCCGGACAGGAAGGCGGGATAGGCGTCGCGCTTGTCAAAGAGCCCGACCTTGTGGAGCAGGGCTTCGGCCTTTTCGATCGCCTCGCGCTTTGAAATGCCCATGACGTGCACTGGCGCCTCGATGACGTTTTCCAGCACGGTGCGATGGGCCCAGAGATTGAAACTCTGAAAGACCATGCCGAGCCCTGTCCGCAGCCGTTCGATCTGCCGCCAGCTCTGCGGCTGCAGCCGGCCGCCGCGACCGATTTTCAGCGCGACTTCCTCGCCGTTCACCGCAATGCGGCCGCGATCCGGCGTTTCCAGGAAATTGATGCATCGGAGGAAGGTGCTCTTGCCGGAGCCGGACGAGCCGATGATCGAAATCACATCAGACTTGTGGGCCTCCGTCGAGATACCCTTGAGGACCTGTTGCGAGCCGAAGCTTTTATGGAGATCTTCGACGCGAAGAGCAGGAAAGGGTTGATCCGACATGCAGTGGTCCGGCTGAACTGAATTTGCGAAGGATAATGATAAAATAACGCGGTTTTTTCGCGCAATTATCACCTCTTTTGCATATTATGTGCAAAATAATCTTCCTCGCGCATCGAATGCGGCAGAATGTATGAAGTGCCGCAACTGGAATTGGACTGAATGATGGAACAGCTGGATCGTTTTGACCGTGACATTCTCGACATCGTTCAGCGTGACTGCCAGCTGAAGGCCGAAACGATTGCCGAACGGATCGGGTTGTCGGTCTCGGCCGTGCAGCGACGGTTGAAGCGGTTGCGCGAGGAAGGGATCATCAAGGCGGAGGTCGCCGTCGTCGACCGGAAGGCGACGGGAACATCGATGGTGTTCATCGTCGGGATGGAGATCGAGCGGGACAATTACGACGCACTGGCGAAGTTCCGCCTTTGGGCGGAGAAGCAGGATCATATCCAACAGGTCTATTACGTCACCGGCGCGGTCGATCTGATCGCCATCATTACCGCCCGCGACGTCGAGCACTATGACGACATCGCGGCTCTGATCATGGCGGAAAACGCGCAGATCCGCCGCATGCACACCAATGTCGTGCTGCGCGACGTCAAACTCGGCCTGTTCGTGCCCCTAGAATAGCGCCTAGAGCATGATGCCGAAAAGTGTGAGCGGTTTTCGGACGACATCATGCTCTAACTCTTTAATTCAGAACCGACATTGATCCGGTCGCGCGGCAAGCGCGACAAGCCGCTGGACTCACATTCGCCAAAGGGCATAATTCCGGCCGCAAATCCCGGGAGGAACGACCCTTGACGTTACGACACCAGATCATCGCGTTGGCGATCGTCCCGCTCGTCATCTCGATCCTTGCGATCACCACCTTTATCACCTGGCAATCGGCAAATCTCGCCAAGAACAGCATCGACACGTTCGAGCAGAACATGCTGAAGACCAAGGAAGCCGAGATCCTCAATCTGACCAACCTTGCGCTGTCGGCCATCCAGACGATCTATGACAAGGCCGGGGCCGACGACGAGGCCGCCAAGGAGCAGGTGGCCGCGATCCTGACCTCGCTCGACTACGGCAAGGATGGATATTTCTTCGTCTACGACTATGACGGCAACAATATCGTCCACCCGCGCCAGAGCTTCCGGCATGGGCACAATTGGCTCGATCTCACCGATCCGGATGGCGACAAGGTCATCGCCGAACTGATCGCCACCGCGCGAGCGGGCGGCGGCCTGCATCAGTACAAATGGCAAAAGCCATCGACCGGACAGATCGCCGACAAACTCTCCTTCGTCGTCAGTCTCGACAAGTGGCGCTGGGTCGTCGGCACCGGCGTCTATCTCGATGACGTCTTTGCCCAGAGTGCCGCCGCCAACAAGGTGATGCGCGTCAACATAAGACGGACCTTCGTCATCGTCGCGCTGATCGCCGTGCCTTCGGTGCTCGTCGTGTTCACCACCTGCATGCTGCTGACCTTCCACGAGCGCCGCATGGCCGATAGCCGGCTCAAGGCGCTGACGCAGCGGGTCATCGACACCCAGGAAGAAGAGCGCGCGCGGCTTGCCCGCGAACTACATGACGGCATTTCCCAAAATCTCGTCGGCGTGCGCTATGCGATGGATCTCGCCGGCCGCAAGGTCAGGACCAATGTCGACGATGCGGCGCTGACCATCGACCGCGGCGTCGAGGCGCTGAACGGCGCCATCAAGGAGATCAGGCGGCTCTCGCACGACCTGCGCCCACGCGTGCTCGACGACCTCGGCCTGAAGGCGGCGCTTGAGGCGCTCTGCTACAATTTCGCCGAGCGGACAGGAATCGAGACGGAAATCGACGCTTCCGCGTTCACCGACAGGCTGAAAGCCGAAGCCAACACCGCACTTTATCGCGTCGCACAGGAAGCATTCAACAATGTCGAGCGCCATGCGGGCGCCTCCCGGCTTACGGTCAAGCTCTGGAGCGACGGCGGCCGCGCCCGCATGACCATCTCCGACAACGGCACCGGCTTCGACGGCAGCAAGGACGGCGCCTCAGGCAGAGCGGGACTCGGCCTGCGCAACATGCAGGAGCGGATGGCACATTTCCGCGGTCTGTTGTTGATCAACAGCAGCGAGGCCGGCACGACGCTGACGGCCATGATGCCGAGATCGGCCAATCTTGCCGCCGGCAAGAAGGCGGAAGCCGCATGACGGCACGCCCGAAAATCAAGGTGCTGCTGATCGACAACCATCCGCTGGTGCTGGACGGGCTGAAAGCCGTGCTCGACACATTCGACCATATCGAAGTCGCCGGCACCGCCGGCTTGGCTCAAACCGGGCTCGACATCGCCCTGCAGGTTCAGCCGCAGGTGGTGCTGATGGATATCAACATGCCGAAGCTCAGCGGCATCGATGCGATCGAATTGTTCAGGAACGAACTTCCGCAAACTCGCGTCGTGATGCTCTCCATGCATGACAGCCGCGAGTATATTTCCTCGTCGGTCATGCATGGCGCCGCCGGCTACGTCCTCAAAGACGTCTCGACCGACGAGATCGTCGCAGCTATCGAAACCGTCGCCGGCGGCGGCACCTATTTCTCCTCCGGCGTCTTCGATGCGCTGATGGGCGAACGCGCGGAGGAGGGGAGCGATCCCTTGACGCCGCGTGAGCGCGACACTCTCGGGCTGATCGTTGCAGGCAGGAGCAACCGCGAGATCGCGGAAGTGCTGGGGATAAGCTCCGCCACGGCCGAAACACATCGCAAGAACCTCAAGAAAAAGCTCGGCATCGCAACGACAGCAGGTCTCATCCGCTATGCGCTCGACCACGGCATCGTCCCGAAAGTCGGCGTGGATCCGCGCCTACCCACTTCTGGGTAGAGCCCGGCACTTCAGCTCCTCGCCCATCTTGTGAGGATAAATCCGACGCCCTAGGACTCCATTCGCCGCTAGCCAAGTGCAAGCCGCTGGGAGGAATTCACATGCGTTACATCAGCTTCCGAACGTCCGGAAAAGCTCGAGCGACCCGAACAGGGCCTGCTGCCACCGCCGGCTGACAGACCTGCCTTCCACGCCGACAACTGGAACATGGCGACCGCCGCCCGCGGCGCCTGAAAGGTATTCCGACATGGAAAAACCACGTAGCAAGGCAGCGCTCTGGCTGCTGATCATTCCGTATATAGGCCTGCTCTGGCCGGCATTTTACAATGTCCGCGAGCCGTCCCTTTTCGGCTTTCCGTTCTTCTACTGGTATCAGCTTCTCTGGGTGCCGATCACCGCGACGCTGACCTGGATCGCTTATCGGAGCACCCGCCATGACGACTGATATCAACGGCCAGGCGCTTGCCGTCTTCATCTTCTTCTTCGTCCTCGTCACGGTCATGGGCTTCGTCGCCAGCCGCTGGCGCAAGCCCGAGACGCTCGCCCATATCGATGAATGGGGCCTCGGCGGCCGCAACTTCGGCACCTGGATCACCTGGTTCCTCGTCGGCGGCGATTTCTATACCGCCTATACGGTGATCGCCGTCCCGGCGCTGGTCTATACGGTCGGCGCCTACGGCTTCTTCGCGCTGCCCTACACCATCGTCGTCTACCCCTTCGTCTTCATGGTCATGCCGGTTCTGTGGAAACGCGCCAAAGAGTTCGGTTATGTGACGGCTGCCGACGTCGTCCACGGCCAATACGGATCGCGCGGCCTCGAACTCGCCGTCGCGGCAACGGGCGTCATCGCCACCATGCCCTACATCGCCCTCCAGCTCGTCGGTATGACTGCGGTCCTGAAGGCGCTCGGGCTGCATGGCGAATTGCCGCTCGCGATCGCCTTCATCGTGCTGGCGCTCTATACCTATTCGGCGGGTCTGCGCGCGCCGGCCCTGATCGCCTTTGTCAAGGACATCATGATCTACATCGTGGTGATCGCAGCCGTCGCACTGATCCCGTCGAAGCTCGGCGGCTACGCCAATGTCTTCGCCTCGGCCGATGCGGCCTTCCAGGCCAAGGGCTCCGGCAACCTGCTGCTCGGCGGCAATCAATATGTCGCCTATGCCACGCTGGCGCTGGGTTCGGCGCTTGCCGCCTTCATGTATCCGCATACGCTGACAGGCATCTTCGCCTCCAACAGCGGCAAGACGATCCGCAAGAACGCGATCATGCTGCCCGCCTATACGCTGCTGCTCGGTCTTCTGGCACTGCTCGGCTATATGGGTCATGCCGCCAATCTGAAGCTCGACAGTGCCAATGATGTCGTTCCGACCCTGTTCAAGACGCTGTTTTCGGGCTGGTTCTCCGGCTTCGCCTTTGCGGCGATCGCCATCGGCGCGCTGGTGCCGGCGGCGGTGATGAGCATTGGTGCCGCCAATCTCTTCACCCGCAACTTCTGGAAAGCCTATGTCGATCCGAAGGTCAGCGATGCGGGAGAGGCGAAGGTCGCAAAGATCACCTCGTTGGTGGTGAAGGTCGGTGCGCTGCTCGTCATCATCTTCCTGCCGACGCAGTTCGCACTCGACCTGCAGCTGCTCGGCGGCATCTGGATCCTGCAGACACTTCCGGCCCTGGTCTTCGGCCTTTACACCAACTGGTTTCGAGCACCCGCTCTGCTGGCCGGTTGGTTCGTCGGCTTCTGCGGCGGCACCTTCCTGGTCTGGGATGCCGGTTGGAAACCGCTGCATATGATCAGCCTCGGCGGCGAGCCCTTCACCGTCTACACGGGACTGCTGGCGCTTGCGGCAAACATCGCGGTCGCAGTCGTGCTCAATGCCCTGCTTCCGGCCAAGGTTCCGGCCCGGGCGTGAGACCAATCAAAGCAAAGGGCGGCACACGCCGCCCTTTGCAATTTGCTATCCAGCAGAAGCTGACCGGAAATCAGTCCGATTTAAAACTCTTCCCAATCGCCGGCCAATGCTGCGTTCCCCTGGGCCGCATTTCCCTGGCCCGCGCTTCGCTGAAACGACCTGCCTACCTTGGCAATCATCTGGCGCGCCGGCGAGGACACCGGCTGAGCATGTTGTGCCGCGGCAGCGGGCTGCGTTGAGCGCTTCGATACCACCGCGCCCCCGATGCTGAACTGGCCTAGGAGCTGGAACAGCGCGTCGGCTTCCTTGGCGAGGTTATGGGCGGCGGCCGTCGCTTCTTCCACCATGGCTGCGTTCTGCTGCGTGCCCTGATCCATCCTGTTGACAGCGGTGTTGATCTCCTTCAGACCCGTTGCCTGCTCTTGCGAAGCGCCGACAATAGCGCCGACATTGCCGTCGACCTGCTGCACTTGTGCGACGATCTCTTGCAAGGCTTTTCCGGTCTCGCCGACCAAGGCGACGCCGTTTTTCACGTGGCCGTTCGACGCGTTGATCAGCTCTTTGATTTCCTTTGCAGCCTTGGCGGAACGTTGCGCCAATTCGCGCACCTCCTGGGCAACGACGGCAAAACCCTTGCCTGCTTCACCGGCGCGGGCGGCTTCGACACCGGCATTCAACGCAAGCAGGTTGGTCTGGAAGGCGATTTCATCGATGACACCGATGATGCTTCCGATTTCAGTAGCGGAGGATTCGATCTTGCCCATCGCGTCGACCGCACCCCGGACGACGCTGCCCGAACGCTCCGCGCTGTCCTTCGTCTTGCGAACGAGCTGCCCTGCTTCCTGGGCCTTGTTGCTCGAGTCGGCGACAGTGGTGGTGATTTCCTCGAGCGCAGCAGCGGTTTCCTCAACGGATGCGGCCTGCTGTTCGGTCCGCTTGGCGAGATCATCCGACGAAGATCGGATCTCCTGTGCGCCGGCGGCGATCGCACTTGCGTTCTGAGCAACCTTCTGCATGGCGGCGCGGAGCTTTTCGACAGCGGTATTGAAGTCGGCTCTGAGCTTTTCCAGAGACGGGATGAACGGCGTGTCGATCTGCTGTGTGAGGTCGCCGTCGGCCAGCGCCTGCAATGCATCGCCAAGCTGGCCGACAGCCCGGTCGGTCTGCTCGGCAAGAGTGCGGCGTTCATCGGCATCCTGTTCGAGCCGATGCCGTTCTGCGACAGCCCGCTTGGCTTCCGTGTCAGCTTCCCGTTCGGCCTTTGTCGAAATGGCGTCACGCAAGCCGGCCACAGCGCGCGCAAGCTTGCCGATCTCATCACCTCGCGCTTCGAGGCGACGATCGCCGTCGAGATTGCCCTCCGCCATCGCTTTCAACGAAAGCTGCAATTTTGCCAGCGGGCCGACGATCGTACGCGCGGTAATCGCAGCCGCAATGATCGAAAGAAGAGCCGCGATACCCAACGCCGTCAGCACGATCGGCTTGAAGCCGCTTGCCGTGCTGCGAACCTCGCCACCAATCGATTTGTTCAGTGCTTCCTGATAATCGATGAATTTGTTGATGGCGCCCAGCCAGGAAATGAAGGCCGGTCTTGCCTGTTCGAGCAGGATCTTGCGGGCCGCGTCGCCATCGCCCTTTTCCTGCAGCGCAATGATCTGAGCGACCAAAGGATTGGTTTTCGCCTGTATGTCGGCGATGTCGCCCAGAATGGTCTTTTCCTGATCCGTCGCACCTGCCGGAGATGCAACCATATCCGCCATGCGCTTTTCATTCTCGGCGTAGGTGGCGGCCAGCTTTTCGATCAATGCCTCGGCCGCTTTGCGTTCATCGGCAGAGGTCACCAGAGTGACGTCGCGAATGGCAATCGCCCGATCGTGCACGCTGCCGCGATAGTTGATGGCAAACCGCTGCTTGACGCTGTTGACGTCGTTGATCGTTCCAAGGTTGCTGTTGATCTCATCGACCTGTACCGCCGAGTAGATGCTCAGGCCGGCCATCAGCACAATCAGGAAGCTGAAGCCAAGAGCGAGACGCATCGCGATCCCGAAACTTTTAATAGTATCCATTGCCACGCTCCATCGTGTTGGCGAGGTTTGTCAAAGGTGTCTATGACCAGGATCTGTGCCCGAATGCGTCCGCCGTGCACCACTGCGCGCGTCGCGCCTAAAGCGGGGCGAGCGTCAGCGTAACAACGTCGATTCATGCGAGATTTCGGTATACCTGGCCGGCCATCATGGCGTAGGTGACGATCCTCAGAACGTCGCTCCGATACCCTTAAAAATAGGGGGAGATATTTTAGAGAGTGTAAACGAAGCCGGCAGGGCGTCATATTGCTGCGCTTTTTGACTATTTTGTCGCATTTTTCGTCTTAAACGGCTCGACGTCCGCGCGGAAAACCTACACCAAGTTGTTGGTTTGAAGTGACGCACATCTCCTGTTGCAAACGGACGGTTTGAATCCACTTGCCAAGAGCCAAGCATTGATCTGCCTAGGCGTAGTCGATGTTCAGCGATGCAATCGGCATGAATTGCAGCTTCTGCGCCGCGTTGCTGGGCGACACTGGACAGGAAGGCTGTCTGACGATCCGGATGGGCGGCGAGGAATTCCTGCTGTTGTTTCCCGGGCGAGTGCCGGGGACACCTTTGCCGATGTCGAGCGGCTGCGGACCACGAATGGCCAAGGTGACCCCGAAGCTTGAAGTCACCTGTTCCATCGGCCGACTGCCTGGGGGCGGCGCTGCATATGGCGGACGCCAACCTTTATATCGCCAGGAATTCCGGCCGCAATCGATGAGTTGCGACGGCGACCTGACGCAGTCATCAAGACCATCACCCGGAAAACATGCGTTGCTTGCCGAAATCGATGCGCCGATCTCAGGCGGTATGCGGCGAGTATTCGTTGGCCTGGAAGACGTGATGATGCACCTTGCCGGTGAAGAGCTGGAGGAGTTCGCCGGTGACCTCGCGGCTCTCGAAGCGCACATCGGAGCGAAGCGCTGCGTTCACTGCATCCATATCCGGGTAACGAATGGCCAAGGCCATGGCATAGACCGGGGCGCCTTCGTCGCGCTCCATCCCGTCCAGCACCCGGACTTCCTCGGCGCCCGGAAATTTCGTCCAGAGCGGGACGAGCCGCTGTTTCACGAAGTCGCGGAATTCCTCTTCCCGACCGGGATGGATTTCACCTTCAAATAAAGCATAACGAATAATCATAGCTTCTCTTTTCCAAAACTCGCCGGAGCTGGATCGATGGGGATGCGAGGAAGTGAGGGCGTATCGACCGATACGCCCTGATCGGAGGCTTATTTGCCCCAGACTTTCTTGTATTGATCGCGATAGCCGTTATCGGGATCGAAGCTGTTCTTCGGTCCGCCGTCGAACTCGACGTTGGCGCTGGTCACCACATGCAGTGGCGACACGTAACCCGACCACGGAACGCCCGCAAAGGCGCGGTTAAGCTCGTCGACGAGCTGCCAGCCCTGGAGGTTGAGCGGCTCGGCGACCGTGACGGCCTGAAACTGCTTGGCGCGGATACGTTGATAGGCGCTCTCCGAACCATCGCCTGCTGCAACGTTCACCGGTTTTCCGTCGCCGGCAATGCCGGCTGAAGCGAGCGAAGGCCCCATGAAGTCGTAATAGAGGTCGTTGATCGCCAGAGAATGCGTCCACTTGGCGCCATACTTCTGCAGCAGCGACGTGGTCAATTGCGGCATGCGCTGAGAGGTTTCGGCAATCGGCGTGTCGACATATTCGAGCACCGTGCCGCCGAGATCCTCGATCTCCTTCTTCATGCGGTCGGCCTTGGCGATCGCGATCGCATAGGTGGAGTCGGTAAAGATGATGACGCCAGGCTTGCCGCCTGCGTCGACGAAGGCCCAATCGGCCGCAGACTTCGATACTTCCATCGCATCGGTCGTCACGTTAGCGAAGACGCCGACTTCGGGAACGGGGCCGACAGCCGAGGCGGCGTGCCAGGAAACCATTGGAATACCGGCCGCCTTGGCCGCTTCCATCGCCGGCTTCTGCTCGACCGCGTCGAAGCCGTTGATGATGATGCCATCCGGCTTCAGGGCCATCGCCTGGCCGAACGCCGCGGTCCGCCCGCCGATCGAACCGGCGCCGTCAAGCGCCTTGACCGTCCACCCCAGCGCGCCCGCCGCTTCCTGAACGCCATTGACCACGCCGAGAATGCCGCCATTCTTCATGTCGCCGGCCAGAATGACGATGTTCTTTCCGCTGGCGCCCTTGGGGCCGCTCGTCGGGCCATCCCAGGCGCTTACCTTGGAAGCATACTTGTCCACCACCGCCTTGGCGTCGGCCATCGAATCCGCCAATGCCGGCATGCTGAGCATAACGGCGACGGTTGCGACCGTTGCCTGCAATAATGTTCTGCGCTTCATGTCCACTCCTCCATTTTGTTTGTTGTAAGATGCCGGGATGAGCCGGCATCCTCATTTGGATGCGGGTGTGATCCTCCTCACAGCTCCGCGCTTGCGCTGGGCATACCCTGCTATGCCGATCGCAATCAGCAGGGTTACGCCGTTGAACAGCGGCTCGACGAAGAACGACCCGCCGAATTGCTGAATTCCGGATATGCCGACCGCCAGAATGATGACGCCGATCAAAGTGCCCCAGACGTTCACCCGCCCCGGCTTGATCGTCGTCGATCCGAGAAATGCGCCGACAAGCGCCGGTAGCAGATATTCGAGGCCGACGCTGGCCTGGCCGATGCGCAGCTTCGAGGCGAGAAGGACCCCGGTCAGCGCTGCCAGCAGGCCTGAGGTGACGAATGCGCCGATCACGAATTTGCGGACCGGAATGCCATTGAGGGCTGCCGCCTTGGGATTGGCGCCGATGGCGTAGAGATAGCGGCCGATCGGCAGGTATTCGAGCACGACCCACATGCAGATGGCGATCAGCAGCACGTAGAAGCCGGTGATCGGCAGGCCGAACAGCATGGTGCCATTCAGCGCATAGAAACCCTCCGGCAAGACGCCGACCACCTGCCGCCCGCCGGTGTGCCAGAGGGCAAGCGCGTAGAGAACCGTTCCCGTACCGAGCGTGGCGATGAAGCTGTCGATCTTTGCGACTTCGACCAACAGCCCGTTGATGAAGCCGGTGAGGACGCCGAGCGCCAGAACGATGATCACGGCGACCGGCCAGGGCAGGCCATAAGCGGTCTGCAGGCTGATGGCGAGAATATGCCAGAGCACGATGCCGTAGCCAACGGTCAGATCGATGCGGCCCGATGCCATCGGGATCATCGCGGCGAGCGACAGAAGCGCGATGATTGCCTTGTCTGAGACAATCGAGCGAACGTTCAGCACGGTGGGGAACGTATCCGGCAGAAGGATCGAGAAGATCACGATCAGGCCGACGGTCAGGATCACCAGCCCGTAGACCGGGATCAGGCGTCCGATCTTCTGGCCTGTGGACAGGCCGGCCATTTCGCTCTTGGTTGGCTCCAGCGCGGTGGATTCAATGGATTGCATGGCTGTTCTCCCGATGGCTCAAGCCGCTTCCGACGCGGAGGCGGCGGTGATGACCGCCTCCGTCGTGAGGGCGCTTCCAGTCAGTTCGCTGACGATTTTGCCGCGCGAGAAGACCAGCGCGCGGTGGCATATATGGGCGATTTCCTCGAAATCGGTCGAGACGACGACAACCGCGAGACCCGCCTCGAGCGCCTGGGTGATCAGACGGTAGATCTCGGCACGCGCGCCGATGTCGACGCCGGCGGTCGGATCTTCCGCGACCAGCAGCTTGCGGCCGGTCGCCAGCCAGCGACCGACGACCACCTTCTGCTGGTTGCCGCCCGACAGGGCCTCGACCGGCAGATCCGGATCGTTCGGCCGCAGGCCGACGGTGTGGCCGATCGCATGGGCAAGGTCGGCTTCGCCGCGCGGCGACAGGAAGGACAAAAGCCCGCGGCCGACGGCGCCTGGATTGAGATAGGTATTTTCCCGGATGGAAAGCGACAGAGCAACGGATTCTTCCGTCCGGTCACGGGCAATCAATCCGATCCCCGACGCCATGGCCCGTCGCGGGCTCGAAAGATCCGGGGCCTCGTCATGCAGCAGAACCGTGCCGTTGAAGGGCTCGCAACCGAACAGCGCCCGGCCGATCCGTTCCTGGCCGGCGCCACGCAATCCGGCCAGGCCGAGCAGCTCACCTTCGCGGATATCGAAGGATATCGGGCTCGTGCCGGCACAGATGAGGTCACGAACCTTGACGATCGCCTTGCCGGGCGTAATCGCGGCCTTGGAAAAGAGACTATCGCCGCTGCGACCGATGATCATCGTCACCAGCTCGTCGGGCGCCGTTTCGCTGACCGGCTTCTGTCCGACCATGCATCCGTCACGCAGAACGGCGACCCGATCGGCAATACGGAAAATCTCGTCGAGCCTGTGGGAGACATAGATCATGCCGACGCCGCGATCCTTTAGAGGACGGATCGCATTGAACAGCCGGTCGACTTCATCGGCGGGCAGGCTCGCCGTCGGCTCGTCGAGCACCAGAACGTCAGCTTCGACGGCAAGTGCGCGAGCGATGGCGACAAGCGATTTTTCGGTGCGCGACAACGTCGAGACCCGCGTGGTGGGGTCAAAATCGCAGCCAACCAGTTTCAGGGCTTCCTTGGCGCGCGCTTGCGTCCTGTTCCAATCGATCAGGCCGCGGCGCATCGAGAAGCCCTGCGACAGGCCCATATTCTCGCCGACCGTCATCCACTCGATCAAACCGAGATCCTGGTGGATGAAGGCAACCGGCTGCCGCTCGTTCGGCTTCGGGGGGCGATGGTGGTAGCTCTCGCCGCGGAAAAGGATGTCGCCGCTATCTGGCTTGTAGATGCCGGCGAGCGTCTTGATGAGCGTCGATTTGCCGGCGCCGTTTTCTCCGAGCAGCGCGAGAATTTCTCCCTCGCGCAAATCGATCGAGACATCACGCAGCGCTTGCGTGCCGCCGAAGCTCTTGGTGATCGATTGGAACTCCAGCAGTCTCCTGGCTTCCACTGTGGCTCCTCCCAAAGCTGCGGTTGTCATTGGCTGTATGTTATCGATAACATTTGCTGATGGTCAAGCGGAAAGATGACAATCTCGAATAAAGATTGGCGTCAGCCGGGCTGAAGCCCGTCGAGAAGGCGCATCATTTCGGCGGAGTCCTTCGGCCCGAGCCCGGCGGCGCAGAGCAGTCGGTGGATTTCGACTACCGCGCCGGTCATCGGCAAGGGCGTCTTTGTCTTCAGCGCAAAGGCCTGCAGCGAATCCAG
Organism: Rhizobium sp. NZLR8; assembly: GCF_019685025.1. NCBI lineage: Bacteria > Pseudomonadati > Pseudomonadota > Alphaproteobacteria > Hyphomicrobiales > Rhizobiaceae > Rhizobium > Rhizobium sp. NZLR8. Next base: position 259,358 of record NZ_JABDVY010000002.1, read on the forward strand.
GTCCTTCAGCATGTTGTCGATCCTGCCGGTCGGTGAGAAATCCCGGGCGGCGAATTTTGCCATGAATTCCTGCATGATCCGATTGTCCGCCCGACCGCCGGCAAGAGCTGCCGGGATGGCTGAGGGATCGACGCCGCCGGCTTCGGCAAGCTTGACGGCTTCAGCGACGGCCTGAAACAGCACGGCGCAAAACAGCTGGTTGATCAGCTTCGTGGTCTGCCCGGCGCCGGATCCGCCCATCAGCGTGTAATTGGCGGCAAGATGCCGCATCACCACGCGCGCCCGTTCGAAATCCTCAGGGCTGCCGCCGGCCATGATCGTCAGGCGCCCGCTCAGCGCACCGGGCACGCCGCCGGAAAGCGGGCAATCCACCCATGCCATGCCCGTTTCCCGGCGCAGTCGCATCGCCATGTCCGCGGTCTCGGCGGGATCGATGGAGGACATGTCGATCAGCAGCTTGTCGGCGCTCGCCGCCGCTGCAACGCCCTTCTCGCCGAAGACGACGGCACGCACGATGTTCGCATGATTGAGGCTGAGCACGCAGAATTCCGACGCCGCGACCGCATCTTGCACGGAACTCGCCGCGTGGGCGCCCTTGGCTGCTAATGCCGCAACTTTTTCGGCATCCAGGTCAAAGACCGATACTTTGTGGCCGGTTTCGATCAGTCGGCTGACGATCGCCGTTCCCATGATGCCCGCGCCGATGACGGCGACATCTGCTCTATAGTCACACTGCATGAAACCCTCCCTTGACAGCCACGCCGCTCAGCCCTTTGCAAGCCAGCGCCACAATATCGTCCAACACATTATCGATCGGCACCGTCACCACGTGAGGTTCACCGGCCGGCGGCTCCAGCGCCTGCAGTTGGCTGTCAAGCAAGGACGCCGGCATGAAATGACCCTTGCGGGCCTGCATCCGCGACAGCAATAGATCGCGAGACCCTTCCAGGAAAACGAAGGCCAGACGCCCGCTTGCCGCCTGCCGCAGCCTGTCCCGATAGGCTTTCTTCAGCGCCGAACACGAGATCACCAATCCCTGCGACGCGCCTTGCGCAGTGGTTATTTCCTCACCAATCCGGTCGAGCCAGGGCAGCCGGTCGGCGTCGGTGAGCGGGGTGCCCTCAGCCATTTTCGCGACATTTCCGACGGGGTGGAGTTGATCGCCCTCGACAAATCGCATGCCGTATTCAGCGGCGATGCGCTCTCCAACCGAGGATTTGCCGCAGCCGCTTACGCCCATGACAACGACGGCAAGAGGCGGTGCCTTTCTTTCGAAGTCCATTGTCTCGTCTCTGTCAGAGGCAGGTCGTGATGCCGCCGTCGACATAAAGCGTGTGGCCGTTGATGAAGGACGAACCGCCGCCCGACAGGAAAACGGCAGCGCCGACCAGTTCCTCGACATTGCCCCACCGTCCGGCCGGCGTCCGCTTCTCGAGCCAAGACGAGAATTCGGGGTTGTCGACGAGCGCCTGGTTGAGCGGCGTCTTGAAATAACCTGGCGCAATCGCGTTGATCTGCAGGCCGTACTTGGCCCAGTCGGCGCACATGCCGCGCGTCAGATTGCGCACCGCGCCCTTGGTTGCCGTATAAGGAGCAATGCCGGGGCGGGCGAGTTCGCTTTGAACCGAGGCGATGTTGATAATCTTGCCCTTGCCGCGGGCGATCATGGCTTTGGCGGCTGCCTGGCCGACGTAAAACACGCTCGAAATATTGGTGGTCAACAGCAGTTCCCATTTGTCCGCCGGAAAATCTTCCAGCGGGCTTCGAAACTGCATGCCGGCATTGTTGATCAGGATGTCGAGCGACCCGATATCGGCTTCGACCGCGTCAATGCCCTGTTTGGCCGCATCCTTGCTGGTCACGTCGAAGATCGCCGCATGGGCAGACAGGCCCTGAGCCTTGAGGCTCTCGACTGCGCGCTTGACGCTTTCGGGCGTGCGGCCGTTGATGATGACCTCGGCGCCGTGTTGGGCCAGGCCTTCCGCCAGGGCATAGCCGATCCCCTGGCTCGAGCCGGTGATCAGGGCAAGCCGTCCGGTCAGATCAAACAGGTTCTTCATGCAAATAACTCCTCCAGTGTCGCTGCGAATGACCGCTTATACCGCCGCTCGCGGTGAAACTCACTTGACATCCCGCCTTCGAATTATATGTTATCGATAACATAATCAACTGTCAAAATGCCGGATGGAGACGGAATGCCTGAGGTAGAAATCTTGATGACCGGAGCCTATCCGGAGTGGGACATGGTGGATCTGGAGGCGAAGTATCGCGTCCATCGCCTGTGGGAAGCGGCAGACCGGCAAGAACTGATCGTAAGGGTCGGCAGGGATATTCGCGCCATCGCGACGCGTGGTGAACTCGGCGCCTCCGCCGAGCTGATGAAGCAACTGCCGAAGCTGGAGATCGTCTCCTGTTACGGCGTCGGCACCGACGCGATCGACCTGTCCTTTTCCCGCGCCAATGGCATTCGCGTGACCAATACCCCCGATGTGCTCACCGAAGATGTCGCCGACATCGCCATCGGGCTGCTGCTTGCCACGGCGAGACAGGTTCCGCAGGCCGACGTTTTCGTCCGCTCCGGCCAATGGGGCAGTGTCGCCATGCCGCTGGTGACGCGCGTCTCCGGCAAGAAGGTCGGGATCATCGGCATGGGCCGGATCGGCCAGGCAATCGCCAGAAGGGCTGCCGGTTTCGGCTGCGACATCGCCTATTTCACTCGCCACGAGCACACGGATGTCGCCTATGCCTACCAGCCGGACCTGGTGGCGCTTGCCGATTGGGCCGATTTTCTGATCGTCATCGTTCCGGGAGGGGAGGCGACTGTGAAGATCATCGACGCCGATGTGCTTAAAGCCCTCGGCCCCAACGGCATTTTGATCAATGTTTCGCGCGGGACGACCGTCGACGAAGAGGCGCTGATCGCCGCACTGCAAGACCGTAGCATTCAGGCTGCAGGCCTCGATGTCTTCCTGAACGAACCCAAGATCGATGCGCGTTTCCTGACGCTCAAAAACGTTGTGTTGCAGCCCCATCATGGCTCCGGTACCGTCGAGACACGCAAGGCAATGGGCCAACTGGTCAGAGACAATCTCGCTGCGCATTTTGCCGGTCGCCCACTTCCAACTCCCGTCGTGTAAGGATTTCGATATGAAAGCCATCGTCATTCATGCCGCCAAGGATCTGAGGATCGAAGAGCGAGAGCCGGAGGTTGTAGGCGCGGGGCAGGTTGAGATTGCCATCGAAGCCGGCGGCATCTGCGGTTCCGACCTGCACTATTACAATCACGGCGGCTTCGGCACCGTTCGTCTGCGCGAACCGATGATTCTCGGCCATGAGATTGCCGGGACGGTCAAGGCACTGGGCGCCGGCGTTGCCGATCTTGCCATGGGAGACCGTGTTGCGGTTTCCCCAAGCCGGCCGTGCAATCATTGCCAATATTGCCTGAAGGGACAGCAGAACCACTGCCTCAACATGCGGTTTTATGGCAGCGCCATGCCGATGCCGCATATTCAGGGCGGTTTTCGCCAGCGACTGGTGGCGGAGCGCTGGCAATGCCACAAGGTCACTGAGGGCATTTCCATTCATGAGGCCGCCTTCGCAGAACCCTTTGCTGTAACTTTACATGCGGCAAACCGCGCCGGATCGCTGCTGGGCAAACGGGTGCTCGTCACCGGCTGCGGCCCGATCGGGATGTTGGCAATCATTGCGGCGCGCGTTCTCGGCGCCCGCGAAATCGTCGCGACTGACGTGACGGATAGCGTTCTGGCCATCGCCCGCACCAGCGGCGCGGATCGAACGATCAATGTTGCCACCCATACTTCCGACCTTGCGGCTTACAGTGCCGAAAAGGGATACTTCGACGTCATGTTCGAGGCGTCGGGCAACGAGCGGGCCGTGCGCGCTGGCCTGGAAACGCTGAAGCCCCGCGCCATTCTGGTGCAGTTGGGCCTCGGCGGTGATGTCTCCATCCCACAGAACATGATCGTCGCCAAAGAAATCGAGATGCGCGGGACGTTCCGTTTTCACGAGGAATTCGCGCTCGCCGTCGAGCTGATCAACGCGCGCCGCGTCGATCTGAAACCGCTGCTGACGGGCGTTTTTGCAATCGACGAGGCCGTTGCCGCCTTCGAGCTGGCAGGTGACCGCAGCAAATCGATGAAAGTGCAGATCGCCTTCTGATATCGGCGCCCCAACTATCAGAGCAATTCCAGGAAAAGGCTCTAGGCGCTGCGGCGCGTGCTTTCGCGCAGGACCACCCTGTAGCCGGTCAATGTGATCTCGTCGCCGGTCGCCTCGCCGCTGCCCTGCAGCGCGTCCAGCAGGCGGGCGGCGGCCTGACGGCCGATGCCGTAACAGTCGACATTGATAGTCGTGATGCTGGGATGACAGATCGACGATATCTCGTAGTCGCCGAAACCGGCAATGGCGATATCACCCGGCACTTTCATTCCCCTGCGCTTGCATTCCATGATCGCGCCGAAAGCGGAAAGGTCGGAGACGCAGAGAACGACTTCCGTGTCCGGCCAACGCTCCAAGAGGCTGACGATCGCCTGGCCCCCCTGCTCCATGGTGATCGGCGGTACGCCGAAGGAAATCATCCGTCCCGGTCCCAGGCCGAGTTCTTCGACAGTCTTCTGGAAACCGCTTCGCCGCTGGCTGCCGCGCGTATCACGTGCCGTCGTTCCGCCGATATAGCCGAACTTCCGGTATCCCTGGCCGGCGAGCGCCCGCACCAGCAGGGCCATCGCCTCGCTGTTGGAAAAGCCGACGACATGATTGATCGGGTCTTCTGGAAGCTCCCAGGTCTCGACAACAGGAATGCTGGCTTTTGCAAGCATCCGCCGGGCCCGCGCCGTGTGCGAACCACCGGTCAGGATAATGCCTTCAGGGCGACGGCGCAGCATCGCCTCGATCAGCTCTTCTTCTTTCTCCGCCGCATAGTCGGTATAGCCGAGAAGAAGCTGAAGGCCGGTATTCTCCAGCGCATCGGTAATGCCGCGCGCGGTGTCGGAAAAATTCGAATTGTTGATGGAGGGCACCAGCGCGGCGATGAAGCCGCTGCGCCTTGACGAGAGACTGCCGGCCGACAGGTCGAGCACGTAGCCGAGCGCGTCGACAGCTTCCATGATGCGCTTTCGCGTCTCCTCGGAAACGCTTGCATCCTGGCGGAAGGCCCGCGAAACGGTCATGGCGGATACGCCGACATATTTGGCAACCTCCGCCATCGTCAGCTTTTGAGCGTCCCCCGGCTTCAGACGCTTGTCTTTCGGCTCATCCTCGTTTTTCACTGGTCTCCGCTTTCAAACACGCTTCCTGCGCTCGACAATCCAGACACGATAAAGTTATCGCTATCATCGCACAATCGATATTTTCACAAGAATGCGCCACTTCCCCCGGCAAAAACCTGCGTTCCTGGTGCAATACACAGGAACGACGTCAGGTCGGATGGCTGTACGAAGCCTGCGAAACACGACATTATGATATCGATAACATTCAAAAGTAACGGAGGAACAGATGTTCGGGGAAATTGACGGTACAGGTTTTGAGGTTCTCGACCCGCGCTTTGAAAGCTGCTTCGTCGGTCACGCACGCGTCGAGCGGCTTTGGACCGGCGGCCGCTGGCTGGAGGGGCCAGCCTGGTTTGCCGCCGGGCGTTATCTGGTTTTCTCGGATATCCCCAATAACCGAATGATGCGCTACGACCATACCAGCGGCCATACGTCGGTCTTCCGCGCCCCCAGCGACAATTCGAACGGCAATACCGTCGACACTCAGGGCCGGCTCATCACCTGCGAGCATCTGACGCGTCGCGTCACGCGAACCGACTTCAACGGCCAGATCAGCATTCTGGCCGACCGAATTGCCGGCAACCGGCTCAACTCTCCAAACGACGTCACCGTCAAATCCGATGGAACTATCTGGTTCACCGACCCGAGCTACGGCATCCTTCACGACTATGAAGGCGACTACGGCGAAGAGGAAATCGGCGGATGCCACGTCTACCGGCATGACCCGGCAACGGGCACGACAGACCAGATGACGTCCGATTTCGTCAAGCCGAACGGGCTGGCTTTTTCCCCCGACGAAAAGCTGCTCTATGTCGCCGACACCGGAGGTACGCATCTATCAGGCGGTCCGCGCCATATACGAAAGCTTGCTGTATCCGACGTTGGAAAGCTGACCGATCTCGGTATTTTCGCCGAATGCACCTCGGGCTTTTTCGACGGTTTTCGTGTCGACCGGAAGGGAAGGATCTGGACGAGCGCCGGCGACGGTGTGCACGCTTACGATCCGGATGGCACGCTGATCGGCAAAATCCATATTCCCGAGATCGTCTCCAATGTCGCCTTCGGCGGCGAGAAATTGAATCGCCTGTTCATCACGGCAACAACGTCCCTTTATGCTGTCTACCTTACGGCCAATGGATCAAGACCCGGCTAAACACCAAGCAGGAGAGGCCGCCTTTCCGGGCGGCCTCTCCTTTGCGCTTCTCCACTTATCGTTGGCTGAGGCCATCCGCCAGCCGGACCAGCCCGAGGAAATCCGATCGATAGCCGAACGGATCCGTGCCCCGCGACGCCGCCGCGAGATCGACAATCGCCTGATAGGAATAGGCATCGAGGGCGGCGCTGCGGCTCAGTTTCTGGCCGAAGGCGGCGACGGCCACCGAGAAACGGACATCCTGAGGCGCGGCGTCGACAGTGGCGACCACGTTGCCGTTGTCGACAGGTGTGGTGATGAGGGCGCTCTTATCCTCGCCCGGCCGCTTGTAGCGCATCTTGACGAAGGCAAGCTCGCCGCCATGAGCGCTATCGGAGGCCTGTGCCGGCGCCTTGTCGGCTGCGCCATAACGCAGGTCGTCATTCATGACCGCAGGGCTTCCTTTGGGGGTAATCTCGTAGATCGCCGTGACGCTGTGGCCGGAGCCGATATCGCCGGCATCGACACGGTCATTGTTGAAATCCTCGCGGTTGAGGGCGCGTGTCTCGTAGCCGATCAGCCGGTATTCGGCGATCCGTTCCGGATTGAACTCGACCTGGAACTTGACGTCCTTGGCGATCGGAAACAGCGTCGACCCGGCCTCTTCAACGAGCGTCTTCTGCGCCTCCGCCAAGGTGTCGATATAGGCGGCGCTGCCATTGCCGTTCTGCGCCAGCGTCTGCATCAGCGAGTCGTTGAGATTGCCGCGTCCGAAGCCAAGAACAGTGAGGAAGATGCCGTCCTTGCGCCTCTCTTCGATGATGCGCTTCAAATCCTCGTCGCTTGATGGGCCGACATTGAAGTCGCCGTCCGTCGCCAGCATCACCCGATTGACGCCGTCCTTGACGAATGCCTGTTTGGCAAGGTCGTAAGCTGCCTCGATGCCCTCGGCGCCGCCGGTCGAACCTCCAGCTTCCAGCCTGTCGATTGCCGACAGGATCTTTGACTTCTCCATCACGCGCGTCGGCTGAAGCACGGTCCCGGCATTGCCGGCATAGGTGACGATCGAGACTGTATCGTCAGCCTTCAGCCGGTTGACCAGAAGGCGGAAGGCGCTTTTCAGCAGCGGCAGCTTATCCGGCTCGTCCATCGAGCCCGAGACGTCGATCAGGAAGACCAGATTGGCGTGCGGCGCAGTCGCCGGCGCGATGTCATAGCCCTTGATCGCCACATGCATCAATTCCGTGTCGTGGTTCCACGGCGTCGGCATCACCGTCACAGTCGCCTTGAAGGGCTGCTCGGCCTTATCGGGACCCGGCCAGTCATAGGGGAAATAATTGATCATCTCCTCGACGCGGACCGATTGCGGATCGGGCATCGCCCCGCCCGTTAACGACCGGCGGACGAAGGAATAGGATGCGCTGTCGACATCGGCTGAGAAAGTCGAGACCGGATCGGTCGCGACACTCTTGATCGGATTAGCCGCGGCATTGGCAAAGCGCTCGTGGCTGGGATCGAGCTGAAGCTGGACACGTCCGTCCGCCGGCGGAGCAGGGGAAGGGGCGACAGCAGCCATCGGTTCGGCTGGCTGCTGTTGGGGGGCGATGCCGGGTGCAATGGAGCGTTTGGCTTCGCCGAGCGTTGTGGCGGAACCCTCCGACTTATTCAGAAGAGTCGACATTTCATCGGCATCGAACTCAGAGGTCTGCGGCGCCTTGGCTTTCGCGGCAGCTTGCTGCTCCTTGTCCTGCAACGCTTCGGCGTTGCCGGCCGCTGACGATCGAGCCAGTTTGTTCTCTTCGGCCGCTGCCTCGGGAAGTTGAGGCGCAGCCGCAACTGGGTCTGCCGGCTTGCCTGCCGGTTCGGCCGGTTTCGACGTCCCATTCTGCGAAAGATTGCCGGCGATCTCAGTCTGGTCGATGATCGGCAATCCGTTTCGGGTCAGCTCGACTACGAGATAACCGGCGGCGGGAATGACAAGCAGCGTCGCAAGCGCTGAACCGGCAAGGAATTTCTTGTTCATGGCTGGGCTCCATATCCAGTTGATGACGGAGCTTTGACGCCAGCCTCTCGCATTTCCTTGGGCTGCCGCCACATTATTTTCTGCGCCGTCGAAGGCCTGCATCGCCGCGGCAAGGGCGCGTACGCGCGCCTCCGGATCGGCTGCCGGCGGGGTGAGGCGGGAGAGCTTTTCAAGTTCCTTGTCCACGGTCATACCTCTTCCTTGCCGAGCATGGCCTTCAACCTTTTGCGCGCCTCATGCACCTGCCAGGACACGGTCGTTTCCGAACAGCCCATGATATCGGCGGCAGCGGAATGGCTAAGGCCTTCGCCATAGACGAGCAGCACGGCGTCGCATTGCCTTTCCGGCAAGGCGCGCACGGCTGCCCATAATTCACTCGATAACTCGTCGTCGTTTGCGGCCGGCGCATCCTGCCGCGGTTCGGCGGCGAATGCGCGAAATGTCTGCTCTTCTCGCGCAAGCTTCCGTCTATGGTCGCGGGCCGCGTTGAGCGTCAGCGTATAGAGCCATGTCCTGAAGCGGCTGGCGCCACGAAAGCCGCGAATGGCTGCGCCGAGTTTGACGCAAACCTCCTGGGCAATATCGTCCGCGTCGGTGGAACTGCCCGACCACCGCCATGCCGCCGCATGGACGAAATCATAGTGGCGCGAAACCAGTTGCCCGAAGGCCTCCCGGTCGCCGCCCTGTGCTCGTTCTATGAGCTCCGCATCCAATGCGCACCTACCCCCAAGCTATCCAGCAAGATGCTATTTCGGAATTGAGACGTTTCTCCGAAGGCTTTCCTTGGGTCGATGACGAAAAAATATCGGATTTTTGAAAAAAAGCCGAAATCTGGAAATGCGGGTTCAAAATAATCGAGTGTCGCGACATTTATGGGTCGCGACCAGACAGATTGCCTCCGTCACCTTGACGCATGATGAGCGCAGAGTCGGCCAGGGACATGGGTCTGCATGTCCCAAATCGAAAGGACCTTCAATGTCCGCTCCATCGCCTGCGCCCACCGAAAAGGGCATCCTGCAGTTTCTTGAGATCTGCGATAGCTTCTATCCCGCGGACGCCGTTGACGCGTCGGCCGAGCAGCAGCGGCATTGGTACGACGCTCTTTGCGCCCGCTTCGACCGACCGTTGCCCCCGGAGATGATCTTTGCGGACGGCATGCTCCAGCGCATACCGATTCGGCGCTACCGCCCACGGAAGATCGTCACGCGGACCATCCTGCTCTATCTGCATGGCGGCGGCTTCGTTGTCGGGTCGCTCGAGAGCCACCATGCCATCTGCGCCGAGATTGCCGATTTTGCCGGCGCGGAACTCGTTTCCGTCGATTACCGGCTGGCCCCGGAATATCGCTGGCCGGCACAGACGGATGACGGCTTTACCGTGTTGAAGCATCTGCTTTCCGCCAACAGCAAGGTCGTGCTGATCGGCGACAGCGCCGGCGGCAATCTTGCGGCGGGCCTTGCATTGCGTGCACGCGACGAGGGCCTGTCCGGCCTCATTGGCCAGGTCCTGATCTACCCCGCGCTCGGCGGGGACCTTACGGCAGGCTCTTACGTCGAGATGGCCGAGGCCCCAGGGCTGACGACGGCGGATGTCGCCTATTATCGCGACATCCTGCAGGCGACGGCAGGCAGTGAGATCGCTGAGCCGCTGCAGGCAGCCTCGCTGGCCGGGCTGCCGCCGGCCTTCATCACGGTCGCGCATTTCGATCCTCTCCGCGACGACGGCCGGCACTATGCCGCCCGGCTTACCGCGGAGGGCGTCGAAGTCTGGTTTCGGGAGGAGCCGCAAATGGTGCATGCTTGGCTGCGCGCCCGCCACATCAGCGATGGCGCACGCGATGGTTTCCATGCCGTCTGCGAGGCCGTCCGGCATTTCGCGGCGCCCTGACGATCACATCAGGTCGCGTCGGATCCGCTTTTCCGCAAAGACCTTTTCGAAGATCTGCACGTCGTCCTCGAAAGCGGTGACGACGGCGCTGATGATCCAATCGGTCGCAGTGCAGGCAATCCGCGCCGTTGAGACTGTGCGGACGAACCAGCCGGGGCGGCGCATGTCGCAGGTCCAGGTCGATGTTCCTGTCATCGACAGCGGATCATCCGGTGAAATCGACCAGACTTCCTCGCGCAATTGCCGGGTTGACAGGCCCGTCTGCGGATGTTCGTGGAGCCCGGTATCCTCGTGGATGCGATAATCCGTCCGGTTGGCAGACAGGTCGCGGACGACCTGCCGTTTCGTCGCAGCCGCCGCATGTTCAATATATTTTGGCAGAGGATCGGGATTGGCCGGTTCCTCGATTTCAATCCTGCGATGGTCGCCGAGCACCGGCAGCCCCAGGCCGAGCGATGCCATATCGATCTCTACCCCTTCATCCTCAGGCGGCGGAAGGATCATCGGCCAATAGGCCGTCGAAAGCGAAAGACGGATGCGATGCCCCTTGCGGAAGCGATAACCGCAGGCGTCGAGCGCGAGCCGGATCCACACTGTCTCGCCTGGAATCAGCGGCTTGGGATCGGCATTGCCGTCACGGTGGGTAAGATTGACAACGCCGAAGGCGACACGCGTTGCCGTGCCATCCGGATGGACGTCGACGAGCCGGGCGCAGAGATTCCCACCCGCCGCGCCGGGACGTAGCGCAAGCGTCAGCACCGGCCGGCCGAGATAGTCGCAATCGCCGGCAAGCGGCATCGTATCGAAAACCAATGAGCCGGCATCGTCCGAGCGCTGATCGATCGCCATTTCGGCATCCGGCTTCAGCGTGAAATATTCACCCGATGCCGTCCCGATGTCGAGCCGAGAGCTCACATAGACGGGATGCTCGGGCGCATGCGGGATCGGCATGCCCTCCGTCAACCTGCCGAATTGCTCGACATAGAAGCATTGCATGTGCGGCGGCGTCCAGACATCCTTGGCGATCCAGAAACCCCGATCACTATCGCGGCGGGGCGCAGGGCGGATGGCATCGAGAATATAGGCGCGGGCCTGCGGCAAGCGGTCGATGCCATTGTCCTCGCCACGCAGCCACTTGTTCCACCAGGCGATCGCTTCGCCATGGAAATCCGTGCGGGGTTTCGGCCAGGCGAAGTGCGGGTATTTATGCACCCAAGGGCCGATCAACGCCTTGGCTTTATCGCCCAAGCCCTCGACCGCCATCAGCGGCGTATTGCGGTAGCCATCCGCCCAGCCGGCGATCACCAGCGTCGGGATCTCGACGCTTGAAAAATCCTCTGCGATCGAGCCGTGACGCCAGAAATCGTCGCGCCGTTGGTGGGCCAGCCACTCCTCCATGAAGAAGGGTTCGCCTGCCAGGCGCTCCAACCACATTTCCTTCCAGCGCTCGCCGACCAGCGCCGGATCGGGCGGGCGCGACTGGTAGCCGAGCATCGTCGCCGCCCAGGAGAGCTGGGCGGAGAGATGGCAGCCGTTCTTGTAGTGGATATCGTCATTGTAGCGGTCGACGGTCGAGGCGAGCGAGATGACGGCTTTCAGCGCCGGCGGGCGCAGAGCTGCGACCTGCAGGCTGTTGAACCCGCCCCAGGAGATGCCCATCATGCCGACCGAGCCGTTCGACCATGGCTGGGCGGCAATCCACGCGATCAGCTCGCAGGCATCGGCGAGCTCACGCTCGGTATATTCGCCATCGATGACGCCATCGGATTCTCCCGATCCCCGGATATCGACGCGCACGCCGGCAATGCCTGCGGCCGTAAACACTGGATAGGTCGACTCGTCCCTGAGGCAGGTTCCATCGCGTTTGCGATAGGGCAGGAATTCGAAGACGGCGGGAACGGGATCCTGCTCCGCGCCGTCGGGCATCCAGATGCGCGCGGCAAGCCGTGTTCCATCCTTCAGCGTGATCCATTCATTTTCGATCGTGGCAAAGCCGCGCGAGCCCATGTTCATTCCTTTCAGTGATCGGCCCATTCAATGGCCGGCGCTCTCCATGCGTCGCGTCGCAAGCACACGTTCCAGCCAGCCGATTTCCATTTCCGGCACGGATTTCAAAAGCAGATCGGTGTAGTCGTCGAAGGGCGGTGAAAGCGCTGTCGATTTCGGGCCGAAGCGCACCAGCCTGCCGCGATGCATCACCGCCACGCTGTCGGCGATTGCCCGGACGATCGCGATGTCGTGGGTGATGAAGACATAGGACAGCTGCTCTTCTTCCTGTAGGCGGAGCAGCAGCTTGAGGATACCCTCCGCCACCAGCGGGTCGAGCGCCGAAGTCGGCTCATCGCAGAGGATGAGTTCGGGCTTGGCGGCAAGGGCTCTGGCAATCGCCACGCGCTGCTTCTGTCCACCGGACAGTTCGGCCGGATAGCGATCGATGAAGCCGTTGCTCATCTCGATCTGGTCGAGCAATTCCTTCACCCGGGCGGTTTTCTCAGCACCTCTCAGACCATAATAGAAGGTCAGCGGGCGGCCGATGATGTCACGGACCGTCTGCCGCGGGTTCATCGCCGTATCAGCCATCTGGTAGATCAGCTGAATGCGCCTGAGGTCGTCGTTCGGCCGGCTCTTGAGGTGGGGCATCAGCGGTTTGCCGCCAAAGACGATGCGGCCGCCGCTTGGCGGCAACAGGCCGGTAATGACGCGCGCCAAGGATGATTTGCCCGAACCGGATTCGCCGACGATGGCGAGCGTCTGCCCCTTCGGCACGTGCAGCGAGACATCATGCAGCACCTTGAAGCCGTTGGAATATTCGGCGCTGACATTTTCCACCTTGAGAAGTGCGGCAGACTGGTCGGCGGCCTCCTCGCGATAGGCCTGCCTGACATTGACGAGCGCGCGCGTATACTCTTCCCGCGGCGCCTCGATGATCTGCTGGACGCTGCCATATTCCACCTGCCTGCCGTGGCGCAGCACCATGATGTCGTCGGATATCTGGGCAACGACGGCAAGGTCGTGGGTGATGTAGAGGGCGGCCGTGTGCGTTTCCTCGATGGCATGTTTGATTGCCGCCAGCACGTCGATCTGCGTGGTGACGTCAAGGGCTGTGGTCGGCTCGTCGAAAACGATGAGTTCGGGGTTGGAACAGAGCGCCATCGCCGTCATCGCCCGCTGCAATTGGCCGCCGGAGACCTGATGGGCGAAGCGCTCACCGAAGGTTTCAGGATTGGGCAGGCCCAAGACCCGGAACAGATAAAGCGCCCGTTTGCGCGCCTCCTCCCTGGTCATCAACCCATGTTTGAGCGACGCTTCGATCACCTGATCGCCAAGCCGGTGCGCCGGATTGAAGGCGGCGGCGGCCGATTGCGCGACGTAGCAGACCCGGGCGCCACGAATTTTTCGGATGCCGTTCTTGCCGAGTGGCAGGATATCGGCGCCGTCGAGCCGTACCTCGCCGCCGGTGATTTCGGCGCCACCCCGGCCATAGGCCAGCGCCGCAAGGCCGATCGTCGACTTGCCGGCGCCCGATTCACCGATCAGGCCCAGAACCTTGCCCTTCTGCAGGTCGAAGGAAACGCCGTCGACGATCGTCACCCGCTTGGGCGGTTCGCCGGGGGGATAGCTGGTTGCTTCGATCTTCAGATTGCGAACGGAAAGAAGCTCAGGCATCGCCGCGCCCTCCCTTGAGGCTGGATGTACGTTTCAGGAGCCAGTCGACCACGAGGTTGACGCAGACGGCAAGCACGGCGATCGCCGTGCCCGGCACCAGCGCGGCGGAGATGCCGAAGATGATGCCGTCCTTGTTGTCCTTGACCATGCCGCCCCAATCGGCCGCCGGCGGCTGAATGCCGAGGCCGAGGAAGGAAAGCGTCGAGAGGAACAGGATCGAGAAGGCGAAGCGCAGCCCGAACTCGGCAAGCAGAGGCGACAGCGTGTTCGGCAGGATTTCGCGGAAGATGATCCAGAGCCTGCCTTCGCCGCGTAGCTTGGCCGCCTCGACGAATTCCATCACCGCGACATCGAGCGCCACGGCGCGGCCGAGGCGATAAACGCGGGTGGAATCGAGGATCGCCATCACCAGGATCAGGACGATGATGTTCTGCGGCAGGACCGCAAGAACCACCAGCGCAAAGATCAGCGTCGGGATCGACATCATCAGATCGTTGAAGCGCGAGAACACCGTGTCGATGATGCCGCGCGAAACCGCGGCGGTGAAGCTCAGGATGATACCGAGCGAGAAGGAGATGATGGTGGCCGCGGATGAGACCAGCAGTGTCGTGCGCGCGCCGTAGATCAGCCGCGAGAAGATGTCGCGGCCGAGGTTGTCGAGGCCGAAGATATAGTGATCATCCGGCAGTTGCCAGACGTCGCCGACGACCTGCGTCTCGCCATAGGGGGCGAGCCAAGGTGCAAAGAGCGCAAAGATGAAGGCGATGGCGATGCCGGTGATGCCGATCCAGGCGGTGATGGGGATGTCTCTCAATCTCATCGCGGATGCCTCAGCCGGGGATTGGCGACGATCGCGAGGATATCGGCCGTCATATTGAGGAAGATGTAGACCGCCGCGAAGATCAGGCCGCAGGCTTGCACGACCGGCATGTCGCGCACGGTGACCGCATCGACCATATATTGCCCCATGCCGGGATAGACGAAGACCACTTCGACAACGACGACGCCGACGACGAGATAGGCGAGGTTCAGCGCGACGACGTTGATGATCGGCGCCAGCGCATTGGGCGCCGCGTGCTTGACGATCGAGCGGAAGGCGCTGAGGCCTTTCAGCTCGGCGGTCTCCATATAGGCGGAAGACATCACCGAGAGGATGGCGGCCCGCGTCATCCGCATCATGTGGGCGAGCACGACGAGCACCAGGGTGGCCGTCGGTAAGGCGATCGCCTTCAACCGCTCGACGAAGCCCATGCTGTCATAGACCGTCGCCGGAAAGGTGGCGATGCCGAGGTTCACCGCGAAGAAGAGGATGAGCAGATAGCCGATGAAGAATTCCGGCAGCGAGATCGCCGCAAGCGAGATCACATTGATGATCTTGTCCGGCAGCCGGTTGCGGAAATGCACCGAGAACATGCCGAGGCCGACGGCGAGCGGCACTGATATCACCGCGGCGAAACCCGCCAGGAAGAGCGAATTGCCAAGGCGCTTGCCGATCTGCTCGCTCACCGAATTTTTGCTGGCCCAGGATGTGCCGAAGTTCCCTTGAACGGCGTTGCCGAGCCATTCGACGTAGCGCGTCGTGACCGGACGGTTCAGCCCGAGATCCTGACGAATATTGGCGACAGCCTGCGGTGTGGCCGACTGGCCGAGATAGGTGGTGGCAAAATCGCCGGGCAGGGCTTCGAGCCCGCCGAAAATCAGGATGGAAACGGCGAAAAGCAGCACGATGCTGAGCACGAAGCGCTCGAGGATGAGGGCGAGCAGCGGAAAACGCTGCCGGAACCTCAAGCCCGGCAAGATATTGCTCGGGACTGGATTGGTCATGGCGAAGGCCTCTCGTAAAACGTCAGGAGGGACCGCAGGTTTCATCCCGCGGTCCCGGCTTCGTCGGAGATCAAAGGGCGTTGCGCCCCTCAGGCGTCCAGCCAGACGCGGGTTGCGACATAACCGTTCGACATGTCGTTGCCGATGTCGTGGACATAACCCTTCACCTGCTTGGTGGAGGCGTTCACGAAGTCGTTGAACATCGGCAGAATCACCCCGCCTTCGTCGCGCACCATCATCGCCATGGCGCGGTACATGTCCTTGCGCTTGGCTTCATCCAGTTCGGAGCGGGCCTGTAGCAGCAGTTTGTCGAAGTCGGGACGCTTGAACTTGGTGTCGTTCCAATCCGCCGTCGAGAGATAGGCGGTGGAATACATCTGGTCCTGCGTCGGCCGGCCACCCCAGTAGGAGGTCGAGAAGGGCTGGACGTTCCAGACGTTGGTCCAGTAGCCGTCGCCCGGTTCGCGCTTCACCTCGATCTCGATCCCGGCCTTCTTGCAACTTTCCTGATAGAGGACGGCCGCATCGACGCCGCCGGGGAAAGCGACTTCCGAGGTGCGCAAGAGGACCGAGCCGCTATGGCCCGATTTCTTGTAGTGGAAGGCGGCCTTGTCGGGATCGTAAACGCGCTGCTCGATGCCCTCGGGGAATAGCGCATAGGTGCTGTTGATCGGAAAGTCGTTGCCGACCTTGCCGTAACCGCCGAGGATCTTCTGCACCATGGTTTCGCGGTCCATGGCGTATTTGAGGGCCAAGCGCAGGTCGTTATTGTCGAACGGCGCCTTGTCGCAGTGCATGATGAAGACGTAATGGCCGCGGCCGGCGGTCGAGAGGATCTCGACGTTGGGGGCGCGTTTCAAGAGGTTGACCGTCTTCGGGTCGACGCGGTTGATATAGTGCACCTGGCCGGACGACAGGGCCGCGATGCGGGCGGTCGCGTCATTCATGCCGATCACTTCGATCGAATCGACATAACCCCGGTCGCTGCGCCAGTCGTCCTTGTTCTTTTCGAAGGTGGCGCGAACGCCGGCCTCGAAGCTCGTCAGCTTATAGGGACCGGTGCCGATCGAGGCGAGCGGATCGTCGACGCCGCCGTTCGGCTGGATGACCAGATGGTAATCGGACAGCAGCAACGGCATGTCGGCATTGCCTTCGCTCAGCGTCAGCACGAGATTGCCGCCGTCAGCCTTGACCTCCTTGATCGACCCGAGAACACCGAGCGCGCCGGATTCCGACTTTTTATCGGTGTGGCGCTTCAGCGTCGCAACGACGTCGTCGATCGTGAGTTCCTTGCCATCGTGGAACTTGACACCCTTGCGGATCTTGAAGGTCCAGGTCACCGCGTCCTTCGACGGCTCCCAGGATTCGGCGAGCGCCGGTACGGCGGCACCGGTCAGCGGGTCGGATTCGACCAGCATGTCACCCCAGCAGCGGCCGACGCAGAACATGAACTGCGACAGGAATTTCGCCGGATCCTTGGAATCGGTGGCCGCCCCCCCTTCGAGGCCGAGCTTCAGGTGGCCGCCGCGTTTCGGTTCGGCGGCTTCGGCACTCTCGGTGAAGAGCTTGTCGGCGACGGCAAGTGTGATGCCTGCCGCCATGGCGCGTCCCATGAATTCGCGGCGGCTGAGCCCGCCTGCGGTGACGCGGCTTGCGAGAACTTTGGTATAGTCGTTCATTCCCCAGTTCCTTCTTTATTGTGCGTTGACAGAACTTCCGGGCAGATCCGCAGGCGGTTTCCTCTCCGCCTTCGGTGCCCGCATCATGCGGGAAAACATTGCGGTTGCCGCCGCCTCGTTATTGTCCTTTCCAGATAGGGTTTCGCTTCTCGGCGAAGGCCCGCGCGCCTTCCAATTGGTCTTGGCTCGAATAGAGCCTGTCGACCGTTGCAAACTGCCGCTTGGTGACCTTGTTCATGGCAGTCTGGAACGTCGAACCCTCCGCATCGCGCACGATTTCCTTGATGGCCGCATAGACGAGCGGCGGCCCGCTCGCGAGCAGGCGGGCAAGCTCCCAGGCTCTCTCCATCAGCCGCTCGGCCGGCAAGACCTCGTTGACGAAACCCCAGCGATGCGCCTCGTGAACGTCGAGCCAGCGTCCGGTCAAAAGCATGTCCATGGCGATATGGTAGGGAATGCGTTTCGGCAGCTTGATCGAGGCCGCATCGGCAACCGTACCGGAGCGGATTTCCGGCAGCGCGAAGGTCGCATGTTCGGCGGCGATGATCAGGTCGGCTGAGAGCGCGATCTCCAGTCCGCCGCCGCAACAGATGCCGTTGACCGCACAGATGACGGGCTTGTTGAGATCGCGCAGCTCCTGCAGCCCGCCGAAGCCGCCGACGCCATAATCGCCGTCGACCGCATCGCCTGATGCAGCCGCCTTGAGGTCCCAGCCGGCGCAAAAGAACTTCTCGCCCGCGCCCGAGACGATGGCGACACGCAATTCAGAATCGTCGCGGAAATCCCGGAAGATCAATCCCAGAGCACGGCTGGTCGCCAGGTCGATGGCGTTCGCCTTCGGCCGGTCGATGACGACTTCGAGGATGCCGCCGTCATGTCGTACGCGAATTTGGTCGCTCAACCTATGCTACCTCCTCCGCCGTATCAGCGCATCGACTGCTGCAACGCCTTGCCCTTCGGGAAGAACCATCAATGGATTAATGTCCAGTTCCTCCAGCCATGCCGCGTTCGTTACGACATAATCTGCCGCTGCTGCGATAGCGACGACCGCGGCGTCGAGATCGCCTTTTGGCCGCCCGCGATAGCCATAGATCAATTTTGCAAGTTTGAGACGAGAAATCGCCGCGTAAATCTCGGTTTTCGTCGCGGGAAGCGGAAGAATGACCGAATCCTCAAGCAATTCAACGAGGATTCCTCCCGCTCCGAGCGTGAGCGACAATCCGAAGACAGGGTCGCGGACGGCGCCGACAATGAGCTCGGCGACCGGCGGATCGATCATCTTCTCGACGAGATAACCGGCATTTAGCGGCATGGCCGCCGCCGCGTTCGAAACCGTTTCAACATCCTTAAGGTTGAGCGCGACAGCCCCGGCCTCGGTCTTGTGAGCGATGCCGAGAGCCTTCAGGACGACGGGAAAACCGAGCCGTTCGGCCTGTTCGCCGGCATCGCGGGGAGAAAAAGCCTGCAGCCCCCGGGGAACAGGGAGGCCGCAGGCAGCAAGTTCGGTCTTCGCATCGGCTTCCGTCAGCGTCTCGATCTCGCCGCCCAAGCACGACACGTTGAGCAGCGGCAGGGCAGGTGGTGCTCCCCAAGCTTGGCCGATGCCGGCCGCGACTTCCACAGCGGTGATGGTTTCGTCGATGCCTGAGAAGGCAATGATTCCATTTGCCATCAGTCGATTGGCGATCGGCTCGGGCATATTTTCCGGAAGTGTCGCCAGAATACCGGCCAGCGCGCCGGTGGCGGAGGCGGCAGTGATGACCGCGTCGGCCGTCATCGCCCATTCGGAGGCATCGCAGCGGTCACCGCGCGGGAAGTCGAGGACCACGAGATTGAGGGCATAACCGCCTTCGAACATGGCGCTGAAGGCTTCGGTCTGGCGCGCGAGATCACCCCAGACGAAGGTGTGGTAGTCGAGCGGATTGGAAAGCGTCACCATCTCGCCGAGGACCCGCCGCAGACGCGGTAATTGTTGCGGCTGCAGGGGTGGGAATTCGACATTGCGGCCGACGGCGGCATCGGCCATCAGCGAAGCCTCGCCGCCCGAGCAGCTCATCGACGAGATCGAACGGCTTGCGAGCGGGCCGGCGACATGCAGCAGCTTCAGGATTTCCAACAGCGCCGGCAAGCTCTGGACGCGGCCGAGGCCGAGACGAGCGAGTACGGCGTCTGCCACGGCATCGCTGCCGGCAAGCGAGGCAGTGTGCGACACCGCCGCGCGTTTTGCCTGCTCGGACCTGCCGACCTTCAGCACGACCACCGGCTTCCTCGATCGGCGGGCAGCGGCAGCCAAGTGTTCCAGGGAAGCAAGATCGCCGAAACCTTCGACATGGAGGCCGACCGCCGTGACGCGCGGATCGTCGATCAGCGCGCAGGCGATATCGGCAAGCGATGTCTGCGCCTGATTGCCGGCCGTGACCACATAGGCGATCGGCAGCCCACGGGTCTGCATGGTCAGGTTGATGGCGATATTGGAGGATTGCGTGAGGATCGCCACACCCCGTTCGATCCGCTGCATGCCGTGCTGATCGGGCCACAGCAGCGCGCCGTCGAGACCGTTGATCAGCCCGTAGCAGTTCGGCCCGAGGATCGGCATATCGCCAGCCGCTTCCAGCAGGGCTTGCTGCAGCTCGGCGCCGTCGCCGAGTTCGCCGGTCGCCTCGCTGAAGCCGGAGGCATAACAGACCGCGCCGCCGGCACCGGCCGCAGAAAGGCTGCGCACGATCTCGACGGTCAGCGTCCTGTTGACGCCGACGAAGGCGGCGTCCGGCGCCGACGGCAGATCGGAGACCGAGCGATAGCAGGCCCGTCCAAGCACCTCGTCGAGTTTGGGATGGACGGGCCAGATCTTGCCTGAAAAGCCCATGCGGTCGCACTGCTCGATCACCCTGCGCGCCTCACGGCCGCCGAAGACGGCGATCGTTTGCGGTCTAAGCAGGCGGTCGAGAGGGCTCGCTGTCATCGGCTCATGCTCCCAGAGGCCGAAGCAGGTCGCGGCTGATGATATGCCGCTGGATTTCCGATGTGCCGTCCCAGATGCGCTCGACGCGGGCATCGCGCCAGAAGCGGGCAAGCGGCAGATCGTCCATCAGCCCCATGCCGCCGAAGATCTGGATCGCCTCATCCGTCACCCTCGCCAGCATTTCCGAGGCGTAGAGCTTGGCCGAAGCGATCTGCCGGTCGGCCGACAGGCCGGCATCGAGCCGCCAGGCGGCTGAAAGCGTCAGCCATTCGGCCGCGTCGATCTCGGTGATCATATCGGCGAGCTTGAACGACACGCCCTGATTGGCGCCGATCGGCCTGCCGAACTGTTTGCGCTCGGCGGCATAGGGCAGGGCCATCTCGAAGACACGCCGCGCCCGGCCGACGCAGGTGGCGGCAACCGTCAGCCGCGTGCCGTAAAGCCATTGATTGGCAATATCGAAGCCGCGATGCACCTCGCCCAACACTTGGGCTTCGGGGATGCGGCAATCTGCGAAGTTGAGCGTCGAGTTGTGGTAGCCGCGATGCGAAACGGAATCGTAGCCCTTCAGGATTTCAAACCCCGGCGTGCCGCGGTCCACCAGGAAAGCGGTGATCTTCTTCTTGATGCCCTTCGGCGTTTCCTCTTCGCCCGTCGCGGCAAAGACGATCACGAAATCGGCGACGTCGGCATGGGAGATGAAATGTTTCGTGCCGTTCAAGACGAAATCGCCGCCGTCGCGGCGGGCAGCACACTTCATGCCGCGCATATCAGAGCCGGCGTCCGGCTCGGTGATGGCAAGCGCGTCGATCTTCTCGCCACGCACCGCAGGCAGCAGGTAACGCTCGCGCTGCTCGCCCTCGCAGGCCATCAGGATGCCCGAGGGCCGACCGAAAAAAACCGTCAGCCCGAGCGAGCCGCGCCCGAGCTCGCGCTCGACCAGCGTGAAGGTGACATGGTCGATGCCGGCGCCGCCGACCTCCTCGGGGAAATTGCAGGCGTAGAAGCCGAGATCGACGCATTTGCGCTGGATCTCGCGGCCGAGTTCCGGCGGGACGATGCCGGTCCGCTCGACCTCGTTCTCATGCGGATAGATTTCGGTTTCAACGAAGGTGCGGACCGTCTCGACGATCATTTCCTGTTCTTGGCTGAGACCGAAATCCATGTTGATCCTCTAGCGCTTCTGGCCGATGTGGCGGCCGACGCCTTCAGGCAGCGCCAACGCCGCATGGGCGTTCGCGATCGCCTTCGCCTTGTCGAGCAGGGCGGCCGGCGCTGGCACAGCCTTGCCGGCCTTGCTGTCGACATGCAGCAGCATGTGCTCGGCGGTTGCCAGAGCTTCGTCCGTCGCCGTGTCGTAGAGAGTATGGAAGAGATGCAGCCGCTTTTCGTCGACGGACAGAATCCGGCAGGTCGCATGGATTGCCTGGCCGAGCTTCGCCTCGCCGAGATGACGGATGTGGGTTTCCACCGTGTAATAGCTCTGCCCCGCCTCGACATAAGCGAGATCGACGCCGATGAGGCGCAGCAATGCGTCGGAGGTGTCGCCGAAAACCTGGAGGTAGCGGTGCTCGGTCATATGGCCGTTATAGTCGACCCAGGCGGGGCTGACTTTTGCCTCGATGAGCCGCAGCGGTTTCGATGGGTCGAAAGACGCGGTCGCACCGCCGCCTTCTGCCCAGAGCGATTGCTCGAAATCCTTCAGCAGCTTGCCGGCGCCCCAGCCCTTGCCGCCATCGCCGCCTTTCAGCGCCTGCAGGATGCCGACGAGGTTTTCGTCGCGGATGCGTTCGAGTTCGCGGATCGAGAGACCGGCCGCCTGTTCGTCGGATTGCCGGCCGATCTTTTCGATCAGTGCATCGTCGAGATCGACGACATCGGTGAGCTTGGTCCAGGGCCAGGCAAGGCAGGGACCGAACTGGGCGAGGAAGTGGCGCATCCCGGCCTCGCCGCCGGCGATGCGGTAGGTCTGGAACAGGCCCATCTGCGCCCAGCGCAGGCCGAAGGAATAGCGGATGACGTCGTCGAGCGTCTCGACGGTGCAGATATCGTCGTGGATGAGCCACAAGGCCTCGCGCCAGAGTGCTTCGAGCAGCCGGTCGCCGACGAAGGCCTCGATCTCCTTGGCGATATGAACGCCCTTCATGCCGATCGGGACCAGTTTTTCCATCGCCGCATGGATGGTCGCCGCCGAGGTCTTCTCTCCGCCGACGATTTCGACGAGCGGCAGCAGATAGACGGGATTATAAGGGTGAGCGACGAACAGGCGTTCGGGATGCTTCATGTCGCGCTGCAGATCGGTTGGCAGCAGCCCTGACGTGGAAGAGCCGATCAGCGCATCCGGACGCGCTACGGCATCGATCTCGGTCAGCACGCGGCGCTTGAGATCGAGCCTTTCCGGCACGCTTTCCTGGATCCAGTCCGCATCTGTGACGGCTTCCTCTAGCGTCTTGGTGAAGCTAAGCCTGCCGCGCGGCGGCAGCGGTGCGCCGGTTAGCATGGCATAGGCTCTTTCGGCATTGGCGATCACCTCGCCGACGATGCGGCCCGCTTCCGGATGCGGGTCGAACACATCAACGTCGATGCCGGCCAGCAGGAAACGGGCGATCCACCCGCCGCCGATGACGCCGCCGCCGATACAAGCCGCCTTGCTGATCCTTGTCATGCCGTCCTCAGCGCTTCGTCAGTTTGAGTTTCTTGCGCACGTCTTCCGGGCCGATGATCCGCGCCCCCATGCCTTCGACCACCTGCACGGCCTTTTCGACGAGCTGCGCATTGGTGGCGAGCTGGCCCTTGCCGACGAAGAGGTTGTCTTCCAGGCCGACGCGCACATTGCCGCCGGCAAGAACCGCTGCCGCCGGGTAGGCCATGGCGTTGCGGCCAATCGAGAAGGCCGAGAAGGTCCAGCTATCGGGCACGTTGTTGACCATCGCCATGAAGGTATTGAGATCGTCGGGCGCGCCCCACGGAATGCCCATGCAGAGCTGGATCAGCACCGGGTCTTCGATGAGGCCTTCCTCGGCAAGCTGTTTGGCGAACCAGAGATGGCCGGTGTCGAAAGCTTCGATCTCCGGCCGCACGCCGAGATCCGTCATCTTCTTCGCCATCGCCCGCAGCATGGCAGGCGTGTTGGTCATGACATAGTCGCCAAGGTTGAAATTCATGGTGCCGCAGTCGAGCGTGCAGATCTCCGGCAGGCATTCGGCGACATGGCTGACGCGCTCGGTGGCCCCTGCCATATCCGTGCCCTTCGGATTGAGGGGAAGGGGGCTTTCGACATCCCCGAAAATCATATCCCCGCCCATGCCGGCGGTGAGATTGAGGACGACGTCGATATCCGCCGAGCGGATGCGGTCGGTGACTTCCCTATAGAGATCGTTGCGGCGGCTGGCGGCCCCCGTTTCAGGATCGCGGACATGGCAGTGAACAACAGCCGCCCCAGCCTTGGCGGCGTCGATCGCGGAGGCGGCGATCTGCTTGGGAGTAATGGGAACATGGCTGGATCTGGAAATCGTATCGCCGGCGCCGGTGACGGCGCAGGTGATGAAAACATCGCGGTTCATCGCAAGAGGCATGTTTTTTTCTCCCCGTCTTACCAACCATTACGCGGCAGGATCGGCGGAGATGCTTTGCATTCTCGGAACTCAACGATACATTATCGGAACAACAGGGAGGTGGCCTTGCTGCAGCGATCGACGGAACGGCTTGATATCGACCTTCTCGTCCTGCCGGATGCGAACCTGATCCTGATCGCGTCTGTCATCGAGCCGCTGCGCGGCGCCAACCGCATCGCCGGCAGTGAACTCTATCGCTGGCGGCTGCTGACGCCGGATGGAGCGCCGGTCCCGACCACCAGCGATATCGCCATCCCGGCCCAGGGGATATTCCAGGCGACGCGGGACGAGGCGCCGCTGTTCGTGCTTGCGAGTTATAATTGGCGCCGCAGCGCGACGCCGGCGCTGAAGATGCAGCTGTCGCAGGCCGCCCGCTACCGTACGACAATCGCCGGCATCGAGTCCGGTACCTGGCTGCTGGCCGAGGCAAGCCTGCTCGACGGCCTGTCGGCAACCGTTCACTGGGAAGACTATGAGGATTTTGCGCTGGCCTATCCTGAGGTGCGGGCCGTCAAGGATCGTTTCGTCATCGACGGCAAGCGGCTGACGACATCGGGATCGCTTCCGACCGTCGATCTGATGCTGGAGGTGATCAGGCAACGGCAAGGCTATTCGCTGGCGCTCGAAGTCAGCCGGCTGTTCCGCTACGAGCATCCGTCTTTCCATGCGGACGAGCCGCTTGCCGCGGCCTCGGCGGGACTGCGCATGCAGGATTCCCGCGTGACGCAGGCGGTGCGGCTGATGGAGGAGCATATCGAGCAGCCATTGGTGCTCGCGCGGCTTGCCCGCAGGGTGGGCATCAGCGCCCGGCATCTGCAGGATCTTTTCCAGCAGAGCATCGGCGCACCGCCGCATGTGCATTATTTGGCGCTACGCCTGAACGCAGCGCGCCGCAAGGTGATCGAGACGACAGCCTCCTTCGCCGACATCGCCGCAGCGACCGGCTTCAATTCGGCTTCGGCCTTTGCGAGAAGCTACCGGGCGAGTTTCTCCGAGAGCCCCTCCGAGACGAGGCGCCGACTGCGCCGCCGCATCACACCATCGCCGGCGCCGCCATAGGCTGGAAGGCTTCGCGCACCATTTCGGCAAGCTCCCGTACGGCTTCGCTGGAACGGAAAGTGCTCCGGCGAAGCACGACCTTCGAGGAATCGACCGGCGGAAAACCGTCTTCGGCGGTCAGCTCCCGGCAGCCGAGCGGGATGCTGCTGCGGGAAAGCGTCGTGACGGCAAGGCCCGCGGTCACGGCATTCTTCAGCCCCGAGCCGGTATCGGCGATGAAGGCGATCCGGTAGTTGCGGCCGATCTGCTCCAGCGACCGGAGCGCAAAATCGCGTGACCACGTGGAGTTGCGATAGGTCGCAACGGGCAGCGGATCGATGTCGTGCAGCCGGTGAACCATCGATGTGACCCAGACTGTCGGATCGACGCAGAGGACTTCGCCTTTGTTCTGGTCGCTCCAGTCGAAAACGACGGCGAGATCGAGTTCGTCCCGTTCCAGGGCGGCAAGGTTGCGGACCGTGTAGTCGCAGGACACCGTGACCTCGACCGCAGGATGGCGCACGGCAAAAGCCGCAAGGGCGGCCGGCAGCACCGTCTGGCTGTATTCCTCGGGAATTCCGATGCGCACCGGCCCGTCGAGAGGCTTGCTGCGGATCGTCGCGGCGGCCTCGTTCAGGAGATCGATCACCCTGCGGGCATAAGGCACCAGTTGCATGCCCTGGCGAGTGAGCAGCACGCCGCGGGCGCCGCGTTCGAAAAGACTTTCGCCGATCGCCTCCTCGAGCCTCTTGACCTGGGTGCTGACGGCCGATTGCGTCCGCCCGATGCGCTGGGCAGCAACGGAGAAGTTCGACGTCTCGGCGACGACCAGGAAGGTTCTCAACAGGTCGCTTTCGATCGGCTGGTGCATTGCTAGCCATAGAAAAAATCGATGATTGCCATCTCTACTATTCGTTTGTCGAATGTCAATTCTCGGCGCAGAACAGGATCGCGTTCGACTTCCTTCTTTGAGACCATCTGCGTGACCATTGAAAATCCGACCACACGCCTCGCAGGCAGCGAGCACGAGAAGGGTGTGCTTCTCATCGTTGCCGCGACGCTCGCCTGGAGTGCGAGCGGCGTTTACGCGCGGCTCCTGACCACCGACGTATGGACGGCGATCGCCTGGCGGTCGTTGTTCGGCGGCCTGTTTCTGCTGATCCCCTGCCTTTTCCTCGAAGGGGGCATCTCGCGGCGGCAATGGCGTTCCGTTTTCCATCCCTCGGGACTTGCGATGATCGCGTGCCAGACCTTCAGTCAGGGCTGCTTCATCGGGGCGCTCTATATGACCACCGTCGCCAATGTGACGATGATCTATGCTACGACGCCGTTCATCGCAGCCTTGTTCGGCTGGCTCATCCTCAAGGAGAGGGTCGCCAGGCGGACGCTGATTGCCGGCGGCGTCTCGCTCTTCGGCGTTGCGGTCATCGTCGCCTCGTCGATCGGCGGGGGCACCGGCTGGGGCGACCTGCTGGCGCTCGGCATGACCGCGTCGTTTGCGCTTGTTATCATCATTCCGCGTATCAATCCCGGCGTGCCGAGCCTGCCGCCGACTGTCGTCAGCGCTTTTCTGACCCTCGTCATCTTCGCGCCGTTCGGTTCGGTCGGCTCACTCGACCTGCACAACTGGATCGTCCTTGCCGCCTTCGGCGCGACTAACTTCTCCCTCGCGCTGGTGCTATTCCTTGCCGGCGCGAAGCGGATGCCGCCGGCCGAGGCAGCGCTGATCGGCACGATGGAAATCGTGCTGACGCCCTTCTGGGTCTGGCTGCTGTTTTCGGAGCAGCCGCCAGTCGCCACCTATTTCGGCGGGGCGATCATCCTCGGCGCCGTGTTCTGGCACACGGCGATCGACTTCAACCTGGGCCGGTGGTCACGTGACTAGATGTCAGGTGGCCGCAACACGAGACGCCACGCAACGAGGCGTGCCAAAACGATAGGTTGACCATTCACAACCAGCAGACAGCGCGTAGCGCTACTGGCCGCTAGCCAAAGAACGCACGGAGCTGAGCGAAAAAACCGCCTGGACTGCGATCTGCCATCTTTCGCACGCGACGAGCGACTGTCGCCGCGCTGACGCGTTCACCAAAATGGCAGAAGCAGACAACATCGTGCAACTGCTCGTCGCTGAGTTCGAAGAACCGTCTGGCCTCTCCATAGCTGTCATTTTCCATTCCTGCCGCCCGCAGGATGGGATCAGCGAATGCAACAGAGATCGGGGTGTCGTCATCCCGCAAGGCAAACCGATCTGCGATCGGCTGATATTCGGTTTCGTGAAGCGTTCTAAGATACGGTCTGGGGCTGCGTTCGAGACATTCAGCCCAGCGTTCAATGCGTTCGCGCCGCGTTAGTTCAAGGCGCTTACAGGTCGTGCTGACCTTTGCAACTGCTTTCAGTTGCTCCAGTGCATACTGTTCCATTCCGGCCTCCTATCTTCGCAAAAATAGATGGTCCGCTCCCAACAATAGCGTGGCTCAGGTCGAAGCCGATGTCCAATCACGATTGAAAACGTCATCTGCGCGGGCCGAGGAGATGTGATCACAGCGCGACAGCCAATTAGCCAAATCAGGCTCCAGAGCACAAACTGAGGCTCGACAGCGGGCGACATGATGCTCAAACTATTTGATCAGAGGCCTACGATCAAATTTCTGAAGCGATCCGGAAAACCGCCCTATTCGAGGGGCCAACTTATCCGCTTGAGCGGCATGCCGCCGCGGCTTCGCCGACGTCGTCTTTGAATTGCACCCATGTCGTTTTTTTGGGCGCTGTTTTCCGCCGGGCGTGGTTTTCTTGTGGTATTCAAGGCGCCGCCTTGCAAGCTGGCGACATGAACCATTGAAAGGCCGGTCCGGCCGCTCGGCAGCTGTTATAAGAACTGAATCCGCAAGGAGATCGCCGGAGAGAGTTCCGGAAGGATATCGAGATGGATCGAAAGGAGGTTCTGGAGCCCGAAACTGGCGCTTACGCAGCAGATCGGCGATGACGAGCGGAACGACAGGCAAGACCTAGCGTGTTTACTCTCTCCCTCCATCCAATCTGTCCATTCGTGAAATTCGAATATCGCCCGATGCGGCGATATCCGGCGCGTTGTGAATACCGGGCTGCAGAGGAGGCAGGCCGAAGGAAAGGTTGCCATCGACTGCATCGGTTGCAGCTCGAGGCATCAACAAGTGGGAGGAATCCATGAGCAAGAATAGAGGCGTCGTTTATTTGAGGCCGGGCAAGGTCGAGGTTCGCGATCTCGACGATCCGAAACTGGAAGCGCCCGATGGACGCCGCATCGAACACGGCGTCATTCTGAAGGTAATATCGACCAACATTTGCGGCTCCGACCAGCACATGGTCCGTGGCCGTACCACGGCAATGCCGGGTCTGGTCCTCGGCCACGAGATCACCGGCGAGATCATCGAGAAAGGCATCGACGTCGAGATGCTCGACATCGGCGATATCGTCTCGGTACCCTTCAATGTCGCCTGCGGCCGTTGCCGCTGCTGCAAGTCCCAGGATACCGGTGTCTGCCTCACCGTAAACCCGTCCCGCGCCGGTGGCGCTTATGGTTATGTCGACATGGGCGGCTGGATCGGCGGACAGGCGCGCTACGTCACCATCCCCTATGCGGATTTCAACCTGCTGAAAATCCCCGATCGGGACAAGGCGATGGCGAAGATCCGCGATCTCACCATGCTCTCCGATATTCTGCCCACCGGTTTCCATGGCGCAGTGCGCGCCGGTGTCGGGGTCGGCTCGACCGTCTACGTCGCTGGCGCCGGCCCTGTCGGCCTTGCGGCTGCGGCTTCGGCACGCATCCTCGGCGCCGCGGTCGTCATGATCGGTGACTTCAACAAGGATCGTCTGGCGCATGCGGCGAGGGTCGGTTTCGAACCGATCGATCTCTCCAAGAGCGACCGTCTTGGCGACATGATCGCCCAGGTCGTCGGCAGCAACGAGGTGGATAGCGCCATCGATGCGGTCGGCTTCGAGGCACGCGGCCATTCGGGCGGCGAACAGCCTGCGATCGTGCTCAACCAGATGATGGAGATTACCCGAGCCGCAGGCTCGATCGGTATTCCCGGCCTCTACGTCACCGAGGATCCGGGCGCCGTCGACAATGCCGCCAAACACGGCAATCTTGCGCTCCGCTTCGGTCTCGGCTGGGCCAAGGCGCAATCTTTCCACACCGGCCAGACGCCGGTGCTCAAATACAATCGTCAGCTCATGCAGGCGATCCTCCACGACCGGCTGCCCATTGCCGATATCGTCAATGCCAAGGTCATCCCGCTCGACGATGCCGCCGCTGGATATGAGAGCTTCGACCATGGAGCCGCGATGAAATATGTCCTCGATCCGCATGGAGACGTCGCGAAAGCCGCATAGCGGCACGATCGAAGATAGCCCTGATGGGATGGTCGGCCGCAAACCGGCCATCCTTCATTTATCAAGCATTTACTGCGAAACTACTGGATGCTGAACGGGAAATATTTTGCGTTGATCATGTCATAGGTCCCGTCCGCCTTGATGCTCTTCAACGCTTCGTTCAAGCGCGTAAGACGTTCCTTGTCATCCAGGCGCAACGCGATGCCGGCACCTTCACCGAAGTATGTGACGTCGACCAGATCCGGTCCTTTGAACTCGCAGCAGGTTCCAGCCTTCGTATTGGCGATCCAGTCGTAGATGGCGAGTTTGTCTTCCAGAATGATATCGACACTGCCGTCCGACAGCCCCTTGTACAATTCAGGCGAAGACCGAAAGACCTTCTTTTTCATCTCCGGATAGAGATGGTTGGCGTAGGATTCCTGCGCTGTCGACGACGTCACCCCGAGAATCTTGCCGCTGAGGGCGGCGGGGCTGACATCGCTGATCGGCGAATCTTTCCGAGCGATGAACACGGACGGGCTGTTGTAGTATTTTTCAGTGAAAGCAACCTTTTGACGCCGCTCGAGGCTCATCGACATGGATGAGATGATCGCGTCGTATTTATCGGCAACGAGATCGGGAATTATGTCGTCCCACTTCTCGATGATGAACTGGCATTCGAACTTGCCGACCTCGCAAAGGGCGTTGGCAACATCGATGTCGAAGCCTTGAAGCTTGTTGTTTGCATCGACGTAATTAAAGGGCGGAAATGCCCCTTCGACGGCAATCCTCATCGGCGTACGATCTTGCGCGGTCGCCTGGATTGGCGCGGCCGCGATCAATAACATACCCAAGCCCCCCGCAATCAGTGCTCCGCGCAACATAGTCTGAAGGGATATGCGCAGCATCGGGAGCTCCTTGGGGCGTATTCGATCTCGCCCATAATGCGCCGTAGCTTTTAATTCTACGTGAACGCTTCTTTGTTAGCGTCGGCGAATACGCCCGTGTCGTGGTGTCCAGGGGTCTAGGCTTGCAAATCGTTGTTCCTTCCAGCTCCAATACGTTTCAGCAATCCTGGATCGCCTCGGGAAGAATTCTCTTTCTGATCGCCGTCAGCGGCCTTGGAGCGATCGGACTTGTCGTGCTTTCGGCGCTGTGGGCAGGAACCGAGAGTGACGCTGCCGCCCTTGATCGCCAACGCCAGCTTGTAAATGCGCGCCTGCGCGAACAGGTCGATCAGGTCGCGCATGTTATCGGTCAGTTCGGCAATGGCTACCTCACACGTGTTTATCCTGCCGCCCGATCAACCGGAGGCTCCTCAAGCCTCGAGGCAGTACTGACGGCGGCGGCCGGAAGTGCGATCAGCCAGACCGCAATGTCCGCCTTCGGCTACGACCAGGCTTTCGTCGTCGACGAGAAGGCTCAACTGCTCATGCTGGCGGACGCCCAGACGGAAAAGCGTTATCGCTGGATGAAGCCTCTCTTTTTGCCTCTCCTTCAGGATGCCCGCCTTGGGGTGAGACAAGGGACGGTTTCCGAACGAACGCCGTCCTCGATGGAAAGCCGCCTTGCGAACGCAACCCGCTCCAACCGTGCCTTGGCCAATCTGATGCGGCTGGAAGGCCGGCCGACGATCGTCGGCGTCGTCGCCATCAACGAGGCCGACCAGGGACAGCAGCAGCCGACGCGGCAATTCCTGATCGTCGTTCGGTTTATCGATGGTGCGGCGCTGGACGAATTGAGCCGGCAACAAGGTCTCAACGGCGCGCGCTTCGCGCGCACCGCCGATGCGGACGAAAACGAGGTTGCGTTTCAGATCGACGCCACGGCAAACGGCGAACCGATCGGCTTCATCGTCTGGCGGCCCGATCTTCCGGGTTCAAGAGTGATCGGCCGCTTGATGCCGGCGCTTTCGATTGCCGCCCTGGTGATCGCCATCCTGTTCTCGGTCCTGCTGGTGCGCCTGCGAAGCAGTCTCGGCGAATTGAAGAAAAGCGAGCTGCATGCACGGCAGCTTGCCCTGCATGATGTGCTGACCGACCTTCCCAATCGCGCCTTGTTCGCCATCCGGTTTGACGAGTGCCTGGCCGAGACAAAAAATTCGGCCGAGCGCTCGGCAGTTGCGCTTCTCGACCTCGACCGCTTCAAAGCCGTGAACGACACGTTCGGCCATGCGGCCGGCGATGAACTCATCAGGATGGCTGCGGAGCGGATCCGCTCCATACTGCGTCCAGGCGACACGCTTGCCCGGCTCGGAGGGGACGAATTTGCCCTGCTTCTCCGGGACATCAAAGACCATGATCAAGTTTTGCCGGCAATCTGCGAAGCGATCGTTGCCGAACTTGGCAAGCCCTTCCCGCTTTTGCGAGGCGAGGCGGTCGCCCGCGTCGGCGGCTCGATCGGCGTAACCGTTGTTCCGGATGCCGGCCGGAATGCCGACGACATCATGCGCTACGCCGACGTCGCGCTTTACGAGGCCAAGATGGGCGGGAGAGGTCAATGGCGCGTCTATTCGCCGTCCATGGACGGCGGCAGGAATGCGCGCGACATTCTCAAAAACGAATTGCGCGAAGTTCTGGCTAAAAGCATGGCCTCATCCGGCGACGGTCCACGCTCAGATCCGGCTGCAAACAGGCCGGATTTCGGATCGCTCGAGGTCTATTACCAAACCGTGCATCGTGCCGAGGGCGGATACTCGGCGTCGGGCGCGGAAGCTCTGGTGCGCTGGCGTCACAGTCAGCGTGGACTGTTGACGCCTGCCAGCTTCATCCCTGTCGCCGAGGAGGGTGGTCTCATCGACGCTCTCGGTTTCTGGGTATTGCGCGAAGCCTGCCGAGCCGCCTGCAAATGGCCTGAAGATACGTTCGTTGCCGTCAATGTATCTCCCGCCCAGTTAAGAAGACCGAATTTTGCCGAGGAAGTCTTCGCCGTGCTTCAGGAGAGCGGGCTGCCGCCATCCCGGCTCGAACTCGAGCTCACCGAATCCTCGCTCATCGAGGATAACTCGGACGTCTATTCGGTGCTGAAGTCGCTGCGCAGTCGGGGTATTCAGATTTCGCTCGACGATTTCGGGACCGGATTTTCATGCCTCAGCCACCTGATGCGCTTCGATATCGACCGCATCAAGATCGATCGTTCCTTCGTCTCGCTGCTCGGCACAAAAGCCAACGGGGCAGCTATCATTGGCGCTATCGTCGCGCTCAGCCGCAACCTCGGGATCTCGACGACGGCGGAAGGGGTTGAAACCGAATATCAACGCGACTTTCTGGCCGCCCTCGGCTGCACCGACCTCCAAGGCTACTTCTTCTCCAAACCAGTTCCTCTTCGTGAACTCGATTGTTTCCGGGAACCTGAAAGCACCACTCGATTACTGACGATCGCTCCGGGCGCCGTTGCCTGAAAGGCTTCTGCTCTTCCGCTGGTTAGAGGAACTTTCGCCCAGCGCGGCGGTTGACGCCTGAAAACCGAATGGAGGATGTGATGGGCGAGGTCGGGGAGTGGCGGCATCTTTGTGTCGACATGCAGCGGATGTTTGCCGAGGACACGCCGTGGCACGTTCCCTGGATGGCACGGGTCTCTCCCCAGATCGAAGAGCTGGCCGGGCGGCACCCTTCCCGAACGATCTTTACCCGTTTCGTGCCACCCGCACATGCCGACGACATGACGGGAAAATGGAGGGATTATTACCAGAAATGGTGGATGATGACGGGCGAACATCTTCCCCGCAGCTTCATCGATCTCGCCTCATCGCTGGCGTCGCTGGTTCCGCCGGCAAGGCACTTCGACAAACGCACCTATTCCCCTTGGATCGACGGGCGTCTTCATCCGATCCTTCAGTCGGAGCGGGTCGATACCCTCGTCATCACCGGCGGTGAAACGGACGTCTGCGTGCTTGCCACGACACTCGGCGCCATCGATCTCGCCTATCGAGTCATCGTGCTGAAGGATGCCGTCTGCAGTGGCGCCGACGATACGCATGACGCCTCACTGGAACTCCTGCACGATCGGTTTTCCGTGCAGCTTGAACTCATGGAGACCGAGGAGTTTTTGAGAGGCGTTGCTTAAAAGCGCGTCGCACCCAGCGTCACGCCGCTTGCCTGATGGAAATCGCCCCAGTGGGTGAGACCGCTTCAATTAGCTCGACGCTGCTGTCGTTGCCATGCAGCGGCGAAGAACGGAATCATGCGATTTCCTCTTCGAGTATCTTCACCGGCCGGTCCCACTGGATCAGCACGACACAGCCGGTATCGCTCCAGACCGAATGCTCGCTGCCGGGTGCATTGACGATATAACTACCGCTGATGTAATCGCCCGTCTCGTCGGATTGAACACCATCGAGCACCAGGATGGTCTCGAGCCCCTCGTGGAGATGGCGGGGAACGGAGGCGCCGGGCTCATATTTCAACAGCGCCACGCCCGGCTGGTCGCCCTCGAAGGGGCGGATCCAGTGAATGGTGACATTCTCGCGGAAAGGGACGAATTCCACTTCCTTCCAGCCGCCTGATGTCAGCAGTTCGCGGGTCGTTTCAGGCATTGGCAATGCTTTCCAGAATGTCGTCGACATGGGCGGTCCAGCCGACGATAGCGCCCTGGGCGCGGATCATGGCGATGGCTGCGGCTTTGAATTCGGGGAAATAGCTTTCCGTCGCCTCCTCGGCGAGCAGGCATTCATAGCCGCGGTCGTTTGCTTCGCGCATGGTCGTCTGCACGCAGACTTCGGTGGTGACGCCGGCAAAGACGAGCTGACTGATACCCTTCTGCTGCAACATGGCGCCAAGCTCGGTAGCGTAGAAGGCGCCCTTGCCGGGTTTTTCGATGATGATTTCCCCCTTCACAGGAGCAAGTTCCGGAAGAATCGCCGTGCCGGGTTCGCCTGAGATCAGGATGCGGCCCATCGGGCCTTCGTCGCCGATCCTGAGCGAAGGATTGCCGCGGTCGCGTTTCGCCGGCGGCAGGTCGGACAGGTCCGGCCGGTGGCACTCCATCGTATGGATCACAGGCAGGCCGGCATTGCGGAAGCCCTGGATGAGGCGTTTGACATCAGGCACGATGCGGGTGATGCGGCTGACATCGTTACCAAGGCTTGCACCGAAGCCGCCGGCTTCGGCGAAATCGCGCTGCATGTCGATGACGATAAGGGCGAGTTCATCGTGCCTCACCGGAAAAGCGAAAGGTTCGGCTCTAATCCCCACCATCAGTGATGCCCCGCCATGTGGGCGCCGATCACGCCGATATCGGCCGAACGCGCCGGTGTCTCGTAAACCAGCCTGCCTTCCGAAATGACCATGATGCGATCGGACATTTCGAGCAGTTCGTCGAGGTCTTCGGAGAGCAGCAGCACGGCAGCACCCAAATTGCGCGCCTTCATGATGCGGGCGCGGATTTCGGCAACGGCCGAGAAATCGAGGCCGAAACACGGGTTGGAGACGATGAGCAGATCGACGTCGCCGGTCAGCTCGCGGGCGAGCACCGCCCGCTGCACGTTGCCGCCTGAAAGCGCTGCAATCGGCGAGGAGGAAGAGGCGGTCCTGACCTTGAAGTCGGAGATCAGCGCCGACGCACGCTTCTTCATGCTGGCCCTGTTCAACCAGATCGCGTCCTTGCCGTCCGGCTTCAAGTCGAAGGTGCGGAACGCAAGGTTCTCGCTCACCGTCATCTTCGGCGCGCAGGCATTCTGCAACGGCTCCTCGGGGATGAAACGCACCCTGTTCTTGCGGGTCTCGTCGCGGGTTGCGCCGTAAGCCTCGCCATTGACCATGACCTGGCCGCTATCGGTCGGGCGCTGGCCGGCGAGGATTTCCGTCAGTTCCTTCTGGCCATTGCCCGATATGCCGGCGATGCCGACGATCTCGCCGGAGCGCACCGTAAGCTCGTCGATTTCGATCGTTTTCAGGCCGGAACGATCCGGGGCTTTCACCCGGCTTACGGACAGCACCGGCCTTGCCGCTTCCGCCACCGGCAGGCGGCTGTCGAGTTCGGCGAGCTTGACGTCGCCGATCATCATCGCCGCCATATCTGATGTGGAGAGCTCACCGACGTTGCCGGCACCGACCAGTTTGCCGCGCCGCAGGATCGAGACGGCATCGGCGAATTTCGTCACTTCGTGGAATTTGTGAGAAATCATCAGCACGGTGAGTTCGCCGCGCTCGGTCATCCCGCGCACGATGCCGAGCATCTCGTCTGCCTCCGCCGGCGTCAGCACCGAGGTCGGCTCGTCGAGAACGAGGAAGGAGCGGCCGAGGTAGAGCTGCTTGACGATTTCGAGCTTCTGTTTTTCGCCGGCGGCAAGCTGGCTCACCGGCCTGTCGAGCGGAATCTTGAACGGCATGCGCTCCATGAAACCCGCCAGATCCTTGCGTTCCCCGGCCCAGTTGATCACCGCAGGTACTTCGGCACGGCTGATGACCAGGTTTTCCGCGCCGGTCAGAGAGGGAACCAAGGTGAAATGCTGGTAGACCATACCGAGCCCGTAGGTCGCGGCATCCTTGGGTGAGCCGATCGCTACCTCGCGGCCGTCGACCGACAGCGAGCCTGACGTGGCGTGATAGAAGCCCATGATGCATTTGACAAGCGTCGACTTGCCGGCGCCGTTTTCGCCGAGAAGCGCGTGAAAAGAGCCGGCCGGAACGGCGATCGAGACGTTGTCGAGCGCGGTAAAGCTGCCGAAGCGCATGGTCATGCCGAGCGTATCGATACCGATCGCCTTGCCGGCCTTGGGAAGGGGCGTGTCGCGAACGGTGCTCATGACAGCTGGCTCACAAAGGTTTCGGAATTGGAGACCGAGCCGAAGACGCCGCCCTGCATCTTCACCATCTTGATGGCGGCGAGGTGGTTTCCATAGTCCGTCGCCCCACAGCAGTCCTCCAGCAGCAGGCATTCGTAGCCGCGGTCGTTCGCCTCGCGCATCGTCGTCGAGACGCAGACATCGGTGGTGATTCCCGTGAGGATGATGTTCTCGATGCGCTTCTGGTTGAGGATGAGCTCAAGATCGGTGGCGCAGAACGAACCCTTGCCGGGCTTGTCGATGATTGTCTCGCCTTCGGTCGGGTAGAGTTCGGGGATGATGTCCCAGCCGGGTTCGCCACGCGTCAGGATGCGGCCGCAGGGGCCGGGATCCCCTATGCCGGCGCCGATCCGCCGCGAGCGCCAGCGTTTGTTGGCCGGCAGATCGGCGAGGTCGGGGCGATGGCCCTCGCGCGTATGGATGATGTGGTAGCCCTTGGCCCGCATGGCGGCAAGCACGCGTTTGATGGGTTCGATCGGCGCCTGCACCAGCGACAGGTCGTAGCCCATGTGGTCGACATAGCCGCCTTTGCCACAGAAATCCGTCTGCATGTCGATGATGATGAGGGCGGTGTTATCAGGCCTGAGAGCGCCGTTATAGGGCCACGGATACGGATCGGCGTCGATAAAACGCCCTTTGGTTTCGACCATCGCGTCCATCATTCTCTCTCCTATTCCGCGGCAGATTTGTTGAGACCGCCAAGTCCGTTCATCACAAGGCTCCGTTATTTCGTCAGCGACAGCGCGCCCGGCGCACCGGCGAGCGAGCGGGTGGGCGAGGAGGTGGCAATCAGGATGATGAGGGTGAGGACATAAGGGGCAGCGTAGAAGAGGTAGTAGCCTTGTGTGACGCCGACCGATTGCAGCGCCGGGCCGAGCGCGCCGGCACCGCCGAAAAGCAGGGCGGCGAGGAAGCAGCCGATTGGGTTCCAGCGCGCGAAGATCACTAGGGCCACGGCCATCAGGCCCTGACCCGACGAGATGCCTTCGTTCCACGAGCCCGGATAATAGAGCGAAAGGTAGGCGCCGCCGATCGCCGCCAGCGAGCCGCCCGCGGCCGTCGCCAGCAGGCGAACCCGGTCAGGGTCGATGCCCATGGCCCGGGCCGCGTCGGTGCTATCGCCGACGACGCGCAGGATCAGACCGATGCGGGTGTTCTTGAAGGCCCAGAACAGGAAGAGAGCAAGTGCGGCGCCGATGAAGAACAGCACGTTGATATTGAGCGCCGCCTGTAGCTGCGGCATGCTCGACCAGCCTCCGAGCGCGATCGAGGGCAGTTTCGGCGCCACGGGTTGAATGAAGGATTTGCCGAGGAAGAACGCCATGCCGAGACCGAACTGCATCATGGCAATGCCGATGGCGATGTCATTGACCTTGGGGAATTTGCAGATCCAGCCGTGGATGACGCCGAAGATCGCGCCGGCCATCATCGCGGCCACCACGCCGAGGGTCGGTGAGCCAGTCATGACGGCCACCGCATAAGCCGTCATGGCGCCGAAGACCAGCGTGCCTTCCAGGCCGAGATTAATGCGGCCGGAGCGTTCGGTGATCGTCTCGCCGAGGCTAACGAAGATGAACGGGGTGGAAACGCGGATGGCGCCTGCAAAGATCGCCAGCGGCACGCCCCAGATGCCGATGCCTGTCTCTTCCATCAGAGGCTCCTTTTCCAGAGATCGGGATTGAAGATCTTAAAGCGGCCGTAGAATGTCTCGCAGAAAAGAATAACGATGAAGAGCGTTCCCTGCAGCACCAGAACGGTCGCATCCGGCAGGCCCATGCGCCGCTGGATGAGGCCGCCCGAGGCTTCGATGCCGCCGAGCAGGATCGCCACTGGAATGATCGCCAGCGGATTGTGCCTGGCGAGGAAGGCGACGAGGATGCCGGTATAACCGTAGCCCGCCGCAAGCGAAGCATTGGCACTTCCCTGCACCGCCGCCACTTCGATCATGCCCGCCAGACCGGCAAAGCTGCCGGCAAGTGCGGTAAATCCCGCGATCAGCTTGCCGACCGGCAGCCCCTGGATCTGGGCGGCTCGCACGTTGCCGCCGGCGATGCGGGCGGCAAAACCGTAGCTCGTCGCCTCGATCACGATCCACGAGACCATGCAGGCGAGGATGCCGATGACAAGACCCCAATGCACGTCCATGCCGGGTATATTGCCGAGCATGTATTCCGCCGGCAGCGGCCTGGTCGACGGCTTGTTGAGGCTTGCCGGATCGCGGAGCACCCCTTCGACGAACTGGTTCATCAGGGCAATGGCGATATAGGAGAGCAGCAGCGACGATATGGTTTCGTTGACGCCGCGGTAGTGGCGCAGGAACCCGGCGAGGCCGATCCAGATGCCGCCGACCACCATGGCCGCCATCGCCATCAGAACGAGGGTGAGGAAGACCGGCGCGGTGCCGGCGAGCGGCAGAGCCATGGCTGCGGCAGCAACGCCGCCCAACACAACCGCTCCTTCCCCGCCGATGATGACGAGGCCGAGACGGGCGGGCAGGGCGACGCAGAGTGCCGTCAGGAGAAGGGGTGCGGCACGGCTTAGGCTGTTTTGCACCGAAAACCAACTGCCGAAGCCGCCGGTGTACATCAGTTGGAAGAGGGTGGCCGGCGACTTGCCGACCGCCAGGATGAAGAGGGAGAAAAGCGCAAGACCGATCAGGATGGCCGCGAGGCCGATGACGATCGGCTCGGCTCGCCGCGCGGTCCATTCGAGGACCGGGCGCAGCGAAGCCGGTTTTCCCGCGATCGATATTGCAGGATTGGCCTCGATGGTCATGGCGCTTCTCCCTTCGCGGTTTACGATGTGGACCCGACGACGCCCTCGACCAGATAATTCATGCTTTCGAGCTCGATCGCGTCTTCAGCGTAGCTCTTGTCTGCAGCCACGGCGGTGTCGCCCTTGTTGTCCTTCAACGGTCCCTTGAAAACCGAGAAGCCGCCCTTCATCATGTCCGCCTGCGTGGCTTCGAAGGCCTTGCGGCCCTCTGCGGACACGCCGGGGCCGAGCGCGCTCATCTTGACGAAGCCGTCCTTCAGGCCGCCGCGCACGAAATTGCCGAGCTTTTCGCCGGCCTGCGCCTTCTTGACGAAGTCGCCATAGACGTTGCCCCAGGCCCATTCGGCGCCCGTGAGGTACTTTTCGGGAGCGAGCGGGCTCTGGTTGGCGTGATAGCCGCAGACGAAGGCGCCGCGGCCCGCGGCCGTCTCGACAACCACTTTCGGGCTATCGACGTGGCAGGTGATGACGTCGGCGCCTTGGTCGACCAAGGCGTTGGTGGCTTCGGCCTCCTTGACGGCGAGCGACCACTCGCCGGTGAAGATTACCTGGCAGGTGATAGCAGGGTCGACTGCGCGCGCGCCGAGCAGGAAGGCGTTGATGTTCTGCAGAACCTGCGGGATCGGCTTGGCGGCGACAAAGCCGATCTTCTTGCTCTTCGTCGCATGGCCGGCGGCGATGCCGTTCAGATACTGGCCCTGGAAGATATAGCCGAAATAGGAGCCCGTATTGGCCGGGTGCTTGCCTTCCTGCCAGAGGCCGCCGCAATGGCGGAACTGAACGTCGGGATGTTTAGCGGCCATGGCCAGCATGTGTGGGTCGAAATAGCCGAAGGAGGTCGGAAACAGCAGGGTCGCACCGTCGAGATTGATCATCGACTCCATGGTCTTCTGAACATCGACGGTCTCCGGAACGTTCTCTTCTTCGACCAGCGTCACGCCCGGCAGCGCCTTGACCACGGCGGCGCCTTCCGCATGCGCCTGGTTGTAGCCGTAGTCGTCCTTGGGGCCGACATAGATGAAGCCGATGGTCAGCGCGGTTTGGGCCGCTGCGGAGGAGCCGATCAGGCCCGGTATGGCGCTGGCCAGCGCTCCGGCAGCGGAAGCCTGCAGGAAATTGCGGCGGTTCATGGAAAGGAGTTTGGTCATTGGAATGCTCCTTGCGGCGCTGGGCCGGTTTGCGAAACAGGACAGTAAAGTGCATGCAATGCTCATGCCAGAACCCAATTTATTGTTTTTTATATATTATTTTTGGAGTAGCAGCCTGTATTG
Organism: Rhizobium sp. NZLR8; assembly: GCF_019685025.1. Classification (NCBI taxonomy): domain Bacteria; kingdom Pseudomonadati; phylum Pseudomonadota; class Alphaproteobacteria; order Hyphomicrobiales; family Rhizobiaceae; genus Rhizobium; species Rhizobium sp. NZLR8. Next base: position 299,654 of record NZ_JABDVY010000002.1, read on the forward strand.
TTTAAAGTGCATGCAGATTGACCGCAGTAACGCATAAAAAATAATCATGAACTGTTTTTTACTCAATCTAGGTGCGCAGTCAGCGAGTCGACAAGCTGTTGCGGACTGTGCCTTGCATCGGAAAGTGAAAATCTAACAATATCTTCGCCACGTAGTTTGACTTATGGCGTGCTGAGCGGCATCTGTATGCAGAGTGTTGACGTGAGCAGATTCGTATCGTGAAGCAGGCCAAACGCAGAGAAATCATCCGCACCGGAACCACCGTCGAACAGATGGTGAGGGCGATCTCCGACATGATCGTCACAGGCGAAATCCTGCCGGGCGGAAAGCTGGACGAGGTGTCGCTCGCGGTTCGTTTCGACGTTTCGCGCACACCGGTCAGAGAAGCCTTGCGTGAGCTCAGCGCCATGGGATTGGTTGCGCGCGAACCAAACCGCAGTGCCGTCGTTACCAATGTCACCGAGGCTTATCTGCATTCGATGTTCGAGGCGATGGCGGAACTCGAAGCGATCTGTGCCAGGCTCTCGGCCGAGCGTATGACGGTCGATGAGCGGCGGGCGCTGGAACTGGATCATCGGGGATCGGTGAAGCTCGTGCATGCCGGCGCGGAAGAGGAATATTCGGCTCACAACACCGAATTTCACACCCGGCTTTATCGCGGCGCGCATAACGATCATGTCTTCGAGATGGTGACTCAGACGCGGGCGCGGCTCGCGGCTTTTCGGCGGGCGCAGTTCCGTCTGCCCGGACGTCTGGCGAAATCCTATGAAGAGCACGGCCGGATCGTGACCGCAATCATGCGCGCGGACGCAGCCGCCGCGGGGCAGGCGGCATATTCCCACGTGGAAATTGTCAGCGATGCCAGCGCGGTATTTGCAACGGCCGAGGAGTAAGCAGGCTGCGACCGGTCAATCACGCCGTTGTTTCCGGTCTCTACTCCGCGACTTCGATGAAGCGGTGGCGTTCGTAAAGGAACTTCAGCACGGCCTCCCGGCATTTGAGATATGTCCGGTCGGAGGCGAGTTCGATGCGATTGCGGGGACGAGACATGGTCACATCGAGCACTTCGCCGATGCGGGCCGCCGGGCCGTTGGTCATCATCACGATGCGGTCGGAGAGCAGCACCGCCTCATCGACGTCATGGGTGATCATCACCATCGTGTTGCCGAGCCGGGCGTGGATTTCCATCACTGCGTCCTGAAGATGGGCGCGGGTCAGCGCATCCAGCGCACCGAAAGGCTCGTCGAGCAGCAAGATCTTCGGCTCCATCGAAAGCGCGCGGGCAATGCCGACGCGCTGTTTCATGCCACCGGAAATTTCCGAAGGCCGCTTATCCCTCGCATGCGCCATTTGCACAAGGTCGAGGTTGGCCATGACCCAGTCATGCCGCTCGGCCTTGGTCTTCGTTCGGTTGAAGAGCTTGGAGACGGCCAGATTGACGTTCTCGTAAACCGTCAGCCAAGGCAGCAGGGAGTGGTTCTGGAAAACGACGGCGCGTTCGGGACCGGGTCCGTTGACCTCACGATTTTCGAGGAGCACGGCGCCGGCGGAAACCGGGGTCAGGCCGGCAATGAGGTTGAGCAGAGTGGATTTGCCACAGCCCGAATGGCCGATGATCGAGACGAATTCGCCCGCGGAGATCGTCAGGTTGATGTCTTTCAAAACCTCGGCGCGCACGCCGCTGCGATCGAAATGTTTGTCGATATGATCGAGCTTCAGATAGGCATTCATCGGGACGTTCCTTAGTTGGCGGTGGCGCCGCGCGTGATGAGTTTGCCGAGCGCAGCCACCAGCTTGTCGAGTGCGAAGCCGACGATACCGATATAGGCGAGCGCGACGATGATGTCCGGCAGGCGCGACGAATTCCATGCGTCCCAGATGAAGAAACCGATGCCGACGCCGCCGGTCAGCATTTCGGCCGCGACGATGGCGAGCCAGGAGAGGCCGACTCCGATCCTCAGGCCGGTGAAGATGTAGGGGGCCGCCGATGGCAGCATGATCTTCCAGAAAAACTCGAACTGATTGAGCCGCAGCACCTCGGCAACGTTGCGGTAGTCCTGCGGGATATTACGTACGCCGACGGCGGTGTTGATAATCACCGGCCAGATCGAGGTGATGAAGATGACGAAAATCGCGGAAGGGTTGGAATCCTGGAAGGCTGCGAGCGATAGCGGCAACCAGGCGAGCGGCGGAACCGTTCGCAACACCTGGAAGATCGGATCGAGACCGCGCATTGCCCAGACCGATTGGCCGATGATCGCTCCGACGATAACGCCGGTGACGGAGGCCAAGCCAAAACCATAGAGCACGCGTTGCAGCGAAACGAGCACGCGCCAGCCAAGCCCGATATCCTGGGAGCCGTTGTTGAAGAACGGATAGGCGATCAGGTCGTAGCTCTCCTGCCAGACCCGATGCGGCGAGGGCAAGGACGCATCCGGCGATGAACAGAGCGCCTGCCAGAAGAGCAGGATGAGTGCCAGCACCACGGCTGGCGGAACGACGTTGCGAAACGTGGCGGTTGCCGCATGACGAAAATCGATCCGTGATCTTTGCTTGCCGGATAATGGCAGAATTTTTGCCGCCGGCTTGGCAGAGACGGCAGTGGAGGGATTTGCTTTATTTGCCAGGGCGGACATCGACGCGCTCCTCACATGAACGAAAGGCCGGCGCGCCCGTGGCGCGCCGGAGGCGGGGTTAGGAGACAACCTTGATCGAAAGGCTGTCGAGATAGGCGGAAGGATTTTCAGGGTCGAAGATCTTGCCGTCGAAGAAGGTCTCCTTGCCACGGGAAGACGAGGCGGGAATATCGGCCGCCGCGACACCGAGATCCTTGGCGGCCTCGCGCCAGATATCTTCACGGTTCACCTGGTTGACCAGCGCCTTGATGTCGGTACTCGCCGGCAGATTTCCCCAGCGGATGTTTTCCGTCATGAACCAGGTATCGTGGCTCTTGAACGGATAGGAGGCGCCGTCTTTCCAGAACTTCATGTAGAGGTCGGTGGCCTTGACCTCGCGGCCGTTGCCATAATTGATGTCTCCCTTGAGGCGGCCGAGCACGTCCTTCGTCGGAACGTTGAACCATTGGCGCTTGCCGAGAATGTCCGCCATCTCCGCCTTGTTATCCATGCTCTCGCACCACTGCTGGGCCTCCATGACAGCCATCAGCAAGGCCTTGGCCGCATTGGGATTCTTTTCGATCCATTCGGCGCGGAGCCCCAGCGCCTTTTCGGGATGACCCTTCCAGAGCTCGCCGGTGGTAGCCGCGGTGAAGCCGATGCCTTGGTTGACGAGCTGCTCGTTCCACGGTTCGCCCACACAGAAGACGTCCATGTTGCCGACCTTCATATTGGCAACCATCTGCGGCGGCGGCACGACGATGGTCGAAACGTCCTTGTTTGGATCGATGCCGCCGGCGGCGAGCCAATAGCGTATCCAGAGGTCGTGTGTGCCGCCCGGGAAGGTCATGGCGGCCTTGATCTCCTTGCCTTCTGCCTTCTTTTTCTCGAACGCGGCCTTCAGCTTCGAGGCATCGAGCTGCACGCCGGTTTCGGCATATTCCTTGGCGACGGAAATGCCCTGGCTGTCGAGGTTGAGGCGGGCGAGGATCGCCATCGGCACCGGCTTATTGTTCTGCGTCACCTTGCCGGTATGCATGAGATAGGGCAGCGGCGAGAGGATATGGGCACCGTCGATACCGTTTGCTGCGCCGCCCAGCACGAGATTGTCGCGGGTCGCGCCCCAGGATGCCTGTTTGGCCACATCCGTTTCCGGAAGGCCATGCTTGTCGAAAAAGCCCTTCTCTCTAGCGATGATCAGCGGCGCGGAATCCGTGAGAGCGATAAAGCCGAGCTTGACGCCTTTCACTTCAGGGCCTGCTCCGGCTGCGAAGGCGCCGGACGGAAAGGCAGTTTTGACGGCGCCGATGAGGGCAGCCGCTGCGGTCGTCTTGAGCATGCTGCGGCGGGTTATGCCTATTGTCGAAATCCCAGTCTTCAAATTCGTTGTCATGCGCAGGTTCCCTCTGCTGGCTGAATTTGGACACAAAAAAACGCCGCTGGAAATTGCGTCCAGGGGATGGGAGCATCCCGGAGAGCAAAGACCTTGCGACGTCGGTGTCTGATGTAGGCGCTTATGCCGCGCCTATCCGCACCGGTCGCCGTTGACCGGTGCATCTCAGGACTTGCAAGCAGCGTGCCAATTTCAAGAAGAGTTGGTAACGGCATGAAGCAAAAGGAGAAATGCGAAGAATTGATAAATGCCTATTTTTTGGGCTTTGTTATTTTCTGCTTCCGTTTTGTGCGATTACTGCTGTGGCCGCAGCCATGGGAGCGCTCTATTTGTGCAGTGCACGCAATATGGAAGTCGCGATGACGAGGACGGGGGAATGGATTCTGCCCGCCCTATTCGTCGGTATTGCCACTGGCAAAGCTCAAGAGGGGAGGGTCAATGCGAGGTGATTGCCTCGCCGTCACCTCATTTCATTGCAGCAAAGATACGAGGCCGTAGAACGCTGCGGATATTGCCGCAGCCGCCGGCATCGTTACGATCCAGGCTATCACGATGTTGCCGGCCAATCCCCAGCGCACGGCTGAAACACGACGAGCCGCGCCCACTCCAACGATTGCTCCAGTGATGGTATGCGTCGTCGAAACGGGAATACCGAGCCACGTCGCTCCGAAGAGTGTCAACGCTCCGCCCGTCTCTGCGCAGAAACCTTGCATGGGGTTGAGCCGAGTGATCTTCGACCCCATGGTATGAACGATCCGCCATCCGCCAAAGAGCGTACCGAGAGCCATTGCCGACTGGCAGGAAATGACCACCCAGAAAGGCACGTAGAATGTCGGGCCAAGATATCCTTGGCTGAACAAGAGTACCGCAATGATGCCCATCGTCTTCTGCGCATCGTTCCCGCCGTGGCCAAGCGAGTAGAGCGAAGCGGACACAAATTGCATGACGCGAAATGTCCGATCCACCGCAAACGGCGTTTGCCGGACGAATAACCAGGAGACGGCGAGCACCAGCACGAGGGCGAGCAGGAAGCCGATGGCTGGCGAAAGGAAAATGGCACCGACGGTCTTTAGGAGGCCGTTCCAGACGATCGAACTGAAACCCACCTTTGCCAGGCCGGCCCCCACCAGCCCACCGACAAGCGCATGCGACGAACTGGACGGAATTCCGAAAATCCAGGTGAGAATATTCCAAATGATAGCGCCCATCAGTGCGGCGAAGATCACTTGAGGCGAAACGATCGCAGGATCGATGATGCCGGTTCCCAGCGTTTCGGCCACATGCAGACCGAAGAACAGGAATGCGATGAAATTGAAGAACGCCGCCCAGGCGACCGCATATTGTGGCCGCAGGACGCGGGTCGAGACGATCGTGGCGATCGAATTGGCCGCATCATGCAGACCGTTGAGAAAGTCGAAGAACAGGGCGACAACGACCAGGCCGACGAGCAGCGGCAAAGCGAGGGAGGCATCCATCAGACGTTCTCGATGAGAATGCCGCTGATCTCGTTGGCGACATCCTCGAAGCGGTCGACGACTTTCTCCAGTTCTCCGTAGATTTCGCTTCCGATCATGTAGGCCATCGCATTGCCGCTGGCGCCATAACGCACAAACAGCTCCTTCAAGCCCTGGTCGTGGAGCTCATCGGAACGTCCCTCCACTCGGGTGACCTCCTCCGCGATGGCTGCGAGACGTTGCGCATTGGCTCCCAATTTGTCGAGGAGGGGTATCGCTTCGGCGACAAGGTTTGCCGCCTTGACGATTTCACTGCCCATCTGCTGCATGAGCGGATCGAAGCAGGATTGCTCGAACAAGCGGATCGTCTTGACAGTTTTGTGCATCATGTCGATCGCATCATCCATCGACTGAATAAGGTCTTTGATGTCCCCCCGGTCGAAGGGCGTGATGAAGCTTCGCCGAACGGCAAGAAGAACCTCACGCGTGACGTCGTCGGCCTCGTTTTCCAATGTGACGATACGTTCACAGTTTTTCTGAACGTCATTGCCCTTCAGGAGTTGATCGAGGGCGTGCGCCGCGGCAACGACGGTCTTCGAATGCTTGGAAAACATTTCAAAGAATCTGTCTTCCCGTGGCATCAGCTTGCGAAAAATGCTCATCATGCCTGCGAACCTTCCTCGTGCGGCCGACTGTCATAAATGTGTCATAAACACGCTCAGGCAATTGAAGCAACAAGCAAATCGGCTACTCCATCGCTATGACGCCTAGCAAAAAAGGCAGGAAGCCTAGACTGGACAAAACCCAGCCACTACTGCGGCAGCTCGCTGCTGTTCCTGAAACGCTGTTCGCCGGCGCATTCCGCCAACAATATGGCGCTATTTGCTTCCGCCATTGCAATGCCGGATCCGAGGTCGAAATCCTGGTGATCACATCGCGCGAGAGCGCACGCTGGGTCATCCCGAAAGGGTGGCCGATGAAGGGGAAAAAGCCTTTCGAAGCAGCAGCAATCGAAGCATGGGAGGAGGCAGGCGTGCGCGGGCTGGTGAAGAAGAAGCCGGTCGGACGCTATACCTATCTCAAAGAATTCGACAATGGCGATGTGGCCCCCTGTATCGTCGACATGTTTCAGATTGAAGTCACGGAAATCAGCGGCGATTTCAAGGAGCGGGATCAGCGTATTCTCGAATGGGTCAGCCCGGATGAAGCGGCACGACGCGTTCGCGAGATCGAACTCAAGTCGCTGCTCGTCCAATTTGAAGTGCGCAGTCGCAAGAAACGCGATCGCGGCTGACCGCTGACACCTTTCCGCACGATGCTCTATCGCTCGAATGGTTCGCCCAGTGAAGCGACGCCGTTCAGTTTCAGCAGGCGGCGGTCGGCGGAGATGATGCCGAGCACGATGATCGTGACGAGATAAGGCAGGCTCGAGAGCAATTGCGAGGGAACGTCCAGCCCGCTTGCCTGGGCTGCAAGCCCCATCAGCGAGACCGCACCGAAGAGGCAGGCGCCGAGGAAGATGCGACCGGTGAGCCAGGTCCCGAAGACGACCAGAGCGACGGCGATCCAGCCGCGTCCGGCGATCATTCCGTCGGCCCAAAGTGGTGTGTAGACGACCGCCGCGTAGGCGCCGGCGAAGCCGGCCATCGCGCCGCCGAAGGCGATGGCGAGGATACGGACCGATATGACCGAATAGCCGATAGCGTGGGCGGCCTTCGGGTTCTCGCCAACGGCCCGGACGATGAGACCAAGCTTGGTGTAGGCAAGTATGGCCCAGAGAGCGAGGGTCGCGGCGAGCGAAATCCACACGACGATGTCCTGGACGAAAAGACCGCCGATGACCGGGAGTTCCGACAGCCCTGGAAGAGCAAGCTTTGAAAGACCTTTGACCGTCAGGCTTTCATAGGTCTTGCCGAAAAGCGCCGAGAGGCCCTGGCCAAGGATGCCGATGGCAAGGCCGGCGGCCACCTGGTTTGCCCGGAACCCGAGCGTGACGAAGGCAAAAAGCAGGGAAAGGGCAGCGCTGCCGAGCCCTGCGGCGATGAAGCCGAGAAAATGTCCGCCGCCATGATAAACGACGATGAAGGCGAGCACGGCGCCAAGCGCCATCAATCCCTCGACCCCGAGGTTGAGGACACCAGCGCGCTCGGCCACCAGTTCGCCGAGTGCTGCCAGAAGAAACGGTGTCGCGGCAGCAAGCATGCCGGCAAGAATGAACTCGATGGCGTTCATGGCAGGCTCCGCTGGGCGGTGCGGCGCCATTCAAGACGGTAGCGCACGAAGGCGACGGCGATCAGGTAGGCGAGCAGCAGACTGCCCTGGAAGACACGGACGGCGGCGATCGGCAGGCCGGCCGAGACCATGGCATTGTCGCCGCCGATATAGATGACCGCCATGACCAGCGCCGAGACCACGATGCCGATTGGATGCAGGCCGCCGAGATAGGCGACGATGATGGCCGCATAACCATAGCCGCTCGCGACCGAACGCTGCAGCTGGCCGAGCGGACCGGCAACTTCGGCGGCGCCGGCAAGGCCGGCAGCAAAACCGCCGATCAGCAGCGAAAGCCAGATCGCCCAACCTTCCCTGAAGCCGGCGTAGCCGGCAGCCCTCGGCGCCAGGCCGCCGACCTGCAGCTTATAGCCGATGAAGCTCTTCTGCATGAAGACCCAGGCCGCAACCGACAAAACGAGGGTGATGAGGAAGGAGACGTTGACACGAGTACCGGCAATCAGGGTCGGCACCATCGCATCGTACTGGAACATCACCGACTGCGGGAAATTGAAGCCGTTCGGATCCTTCCAGGGGCCGAGCAGCAGATAGTTCAACAGTTGCGCGGCAACGAGGCTCAGCATCAGCGAAACGAGGATCTCGTTGGCGTTGAGGCGTACGCGCCAGAAGGCGGTAAGAGAAGCCCAGAGTGCGCCGCCGATGGCGCCGAGCAGCAGCATCGCCGGCCAGATCCACTGGCCCGTCGCCTGGGGAAACCAGACCGGAATGGCGGAGGCGAAGATCGCCCCAAGGATAAACTGGCCTTCGGCGCCGATATTGAAAACCTTGGCGCGAAAGCCGATTGCCAGCCCCTGGGCGATCAGGAGGAGGGGCCCAGCCTTTAAGAGCACTTCCGAAAATGAAGCCCAGGAGAGGAAGGGCTCGAAAAGCATCGCATAGACGACCGCGACGGGGTCGCGGCCCATCAAGACATAAAGGCAAAGATTAAGTGCGATCGCCCCCCCGAGCGCGATGACGGGTGCGCAGAGGGCCGCAGCCAGCGATGCATGCTCCCGGCGGACCAGGGTGGGAACGGAAGCGGGTAACCAAGCGCTCATCACTGGACTTTCTCGGGCGAGGTATGTGCCCCGATCATGTATCGGCCGATCTCCTCGGGCTTCGTGTCCCGCGTTGCGAGCGGCGGGCTGAGCCGGCCGTGATGCAGCACCTGGATGGAATCGCAGAGCTCGAACAGTTCTTCCAGTTCCTCGGAAATGACGAGGATCGCCATGCCCTGATTGCGCAATGCGACCAGGCGGCTGCGGATGGCGGATGCAGCGCCGACATCGACGCCCCAGGTCGGCTGCGCCACGAAAAGCAATTTCGGAGACAGCATGATTTCGCGGCCAACGATGAACTTCTGCAGGTTGCCGCCGGACAGGGTGCCGGCTTCCGCATCCGGACCGGGTGTGCGGACATCATACTGACGGATACAATCCTTGGTGAATGTCATCGCTCGTGCCCTTTCGATGAGACCACGCCGTAAAAGCTTGAGTGGATGGGCCGTCAGCAAGCTGTTGAGGACGAGCGACATTTCCGGCACGGCGCCGCGTCCGAGCCGGTCTTCCGGAACGAAGGCAAATCCGAGCTGCCGCCGCGCGGCGGCATCGAGCCTGCCGACATCCATTCCCATCATGTAGATCCGGTCGCGTTGTTCGCGCCCCAGCATGGTCTCGCCCGAAATCAGCGCGGCAAGCTCACTTTGGCCGTTGCCCGAAATACCGGCGATCCCAAGGATTTCGCCGGAACGCACTTCGAGACTGAGGCCGGAGAGCGGCACCGCAAAGGGATCGTCGGGCTGGTGGTCCAAACCGATGATCTCCAGCCGCTTTTCCCCGCCAGACAGCGGCAGCGCCGAGATGGGTGCCGGCATATCGCGGCCGATCATCATCCGGGCAAGGTCATGGGCGTCGTGATCGCGCGGGTCGATATCTCCGGTCACGCGTCCGCTCCGCAGAATCGTCGCGCGGTCACAGATCGCCCGAATTTCTTCGAGCTTGTGGGAAATCAGCAGGATGGAAACGCCGCCGTCGCGCAGCCGACGCAGGGTGTCGAAGAGTTTCTCCACCAGTTGCGGCGGCAGGACGGAGGTGGGCTCGTCAAGGATCAGCAGCTTCGGATTGGTCATCAGGCTTCGGATGATCTCCACCCGTTGCCGCTCGCCGACCGACAGCGCATGCACATGGGCAAGCGGATCGACTTCGAGGCCGAACTCCCGTCCAAGCGTCCGGATACGTTCCTTGAGATCAGCTTTGCGACCCGGCACCACCAGCTGAATATTCTCGATGACCGTCAATGTCTCGAACAGCGAAAAGTGCTGGAAGACCATGCCGATGCCCTTGCGCCTCGCCTCCCCGGGGGAGGCGAGGCGCAAGGGTGTTCCTTCCCAGACGACATCTCCGTCGTCCGGCTGCTCGACACCGTAAATCAGCTTCATCAGCGTCGATTTTCCCGCCCCGTTTTCTCCGAGGATCGCATGGATCGATTGCGGAGCCACATCCAGATCGATTGCCTGATTGGCATGGATCTGGCCGTAGCTTTTCGAAATGCCACGCAGCGACAGGAGCGGGGTGGTCATGAATTATTTCGGCAGCGGCGTCGAGACGCCCTTGACGTGCCAATTCATGGCTATGATCTCAGGGTCGGCCATGGTTGCGCCCGAGGCGGCACCTTCGCTGCCGTCGGCCTTGGTGATCGGCCCGGTGAAGGGCGAGAAGCTGCCGTCGGCGATCTTTGCCTCGACCTCTTTGATCTTGGTCATTACGTCGGCCGGAATATCTGGGTTCCAGTCGACCACTTCGACGACCTTGTCGGCGACGCCGAGGAACGTATTGGCCCCCTTGAACGTACCGGCGAGATGGGCATCGACCGAAGCCTTGAAGAAAGGCGACCAGTCCGTCGAGATGCAGCCGAGATAGGTTTTCGGCGCATACTTCTTCATCGACGAATTGAGGTTGAAGGCGTAGACGCCGGCGTCCTCACAGGCAGAGATGACGGATGGCGTGTCCTGCGCATTGGAGAAGATCACGTCGCACTTCTGCGCGATCAGCGCCTTGGCTGCCTCCTGCTCCTTGGCCGGGTCGAACCAGGAATTGACCCAGACGACGGAGACTTCGATATCCGGCTTCACCGCCTGGGCGCCGAGCGTAAAGGCGTTGATCGAGGTAATGAGCTCGGGAATGGCAAAGGCCGAGACGGAGCCGAGCTTGCCGGTCTTGGAAAGCGCCGCCGCGGCCATGCCGAGCAGATAGGTGCCCTGGAAATATTTGGCGGCGAACGGCGAGAAATTCGGAGCAACCTGGAAGCCGGAGGCATGCAGGACCGTCACGCTCGGATCACGGCGGGCGATCTGCAGGGCGCCGTTCTGATAGCCGAAGGAGCCGGCAATCAGGAACTTATTTCCGTCGGCGACGGTCTTGGTCATGATGCGGTCGGCGTCCGGGCCTTCGGCGATATTCTCAAGCACCGTGACCTTCACCTTGTCGCCGTAAGCGGCCTTGATCGGCTCGAGACCGGCGGCAAGGGCGTGCCCCCAGCCTACGTCGCCGATCGGCGAAGGGACGACGAGGGTGATGCCGAGCGGCTGGTCGGCGGCGAAGGCAAGACGGCGGCCGAGCGCGCCGGCAAGGCCGGTGGCGGCAGCGGCCGTCATCAGGTTTCTGCGGGTCAATTTGGTCATGTTCACGCGTTCCCTTTTTTGGTTTTTAGAATTTCACGGCTGCGAGTGCAGCCTCGGCGTCGGCAGAAAGCTTGGCCTCGTCGAGACCTGGGAATTCCCCCTTCTGCCAGACGATGCGGCCATTGATCATCGTCATGTCGGTCGCCATGCCGATGCCGACGCGGGCAATCAGGCTCAACGGATCGTGCCGCGTACCGACATAATCCATGCGGCGCGTGTCAATCGCAAACAGGTCGGCTGCCATGCCGGGCGCCAGTCGGCCGATGTCGCGCCTGCCGAGCAGGCTCGCACCGCCTGTCGTGCCGTAGCCGAGGAAATCGACGGGCGGCGGCACGGGATGGGCGCGGCTGGAGGAGACCAGGCACTGCAGCATATAGGCGGAGTGCAGGCAGTGCATCAGGTTGGAATTGTCGTTGGAGGCGGCCCCGTCGCAACCAAGGCCGATGCGCAGGCCGAAGGCGGCCATGGCGGGAATGTCGGTGACTTCAGCGCCGACCAGATAGACCGGCTCCGGGCAGTGCGCCACGCCGGTGCGGCTCGCCGCCATCTTCCTGAGTTCGTCGTGGCTCAACTCCCAGCAATGGGCATAGAAGGTGTCCGGCCCGGCAAAGCCGACTTCTTCCAGATAATCGACCGTGCGCATGCCATGGCGAGCATGAATGACCGGGCTTTCGCCCTCGCCGACATGGGTGTGCATCATGACGCCGCGATCACGCGCCAGCGCCACCGATTCCGCAAAGGTCTCGCGATAGCAATTCACCGGCTGGCAGGGCGCCACCACGACCTGGCGCATGCTGAAGGGGTTGGCATCGTGGTAAGTGTCGATCAGCCGGGCGCAGTCGGCGATGAATTCATCGGTCGTTTCCAGCATCTCGTCGGGAATGGTCGAGCCCTCCGACTTCGGCAGGGTATTGCCGCCGCGGCCGGCGTGGAAGCGCATGCCGAACAGTTCGGCTGCTTCGAACTGGCGGTCGATCAGCCGCTTCCCGGCGTGCCGCGGGAAATTGTATTGATGGTCAAAAGCCGTGGTACAGCCATGTTTGATCATCTCGGCCATCGCCGTGACGGAGGAGTGGTAAAAACACTCCTCGTTGAGCTGCGAAAAGATCGGGTAGATCCAGTCCAGCCACTCGATGACCGAAAGCTTCGTCCAGTCGAGATCGGCGCGATTGCGCACGAAGCATTGGAAAAAATGATGATGGGTGTTGACGAGGCCGGGATAGACGAACCAGCCGGCAGCATCCTGAACAGTCGTGCCGGCGAAAAGCGCGTCCGCCGCCAGATTTTCGCCGATCGCCACAATCGCCGAACCGTCGGTCAGGAGATCGACATGGCGACGGACGACCGGCCCCTTGCCCTCGTCGACGATCACGGCCGCGCAGTTCTTCAGGAGATAGCCGGTCATGTCACGCCTCGCCCGGTTCTTCGATATGAGGTTCGGGCTTCAATTCGTGCAGCCGGTGAATACCCGGCATTTCGATAAACTTGTCGAGGGCTCGCAGCGCCCGCGACCAGAGCCGGATGGCGGGATAAGCATCCAGCGTCACGCCCCCATCGGGCGCCAGCGCCACATAGGGAAAGCAGGCGATGTCGGCAATTGTCGGCCGGTCGGCGGCAAGAAAGCGCACGCCGCGAAGACCCTGCTCGACGAGCCCGGCCTCGAGCTCGCGAAGTGCGGCGATACCCTGGGCCTGCAGCGCGCCGATATCGCCCGGCCGCAGCAGCATCTCATGAAGTCGCGCGCCGCCGAGGTTTGCCGTCAGCCGGCCGGAGAACGACAGCCATTGCTGCACCTGGGCCGCTTCCCGCGCCGCGCCATTACCAAGCCATTCGGGTGCTGCCTTGGCGGCGAGATAGACGAGAATCGCCGACGACTCGGTCAGGATCAGATCACCATCCTCCAGGATCGGAATGGAGCCTGCCGGATTGAGGGTGAGAAGCTCGGGGCCGCGATGCTCGGCGCCGGGATGGAAATCCACCGGACGAAGTTCCAGCTTCACGCCGGTCAGCGCCGCCATCAGGCGCACCTTGTAGCAGCTGGGGGAAAGAATGTAGTCGTAGAGCCTCATTGCGCCACCAGCTGTGCGCCGTAAGTATAATTGTGACGCTTGAGCCAACGCCGGTAAGCGATCGATGTCAGATCGGCCCGCGTCGGGATTTCCATACCGGGATCAAGCGGCAGGAGCCGCGGGATCTGGTTTTCGAGGATCGAACGGTCTTGCAGGAAGATCGTCTGCTGGAAGTGGATGAGGTCGGTCATCGCAGTTTCGTCGTCGAAGAGCGCCATCCACGGCCAGACGTCGCACAGGTCCTCGGCCAGCGGCTGCACGAAGAGCGTGATGACATCCCATTCGCTCGGGCGCGGCGGGCAGGTCTTGTAGAGCACGGAACAGGTCGGTGCCGGCACGCGGTACATATACTCCGTGGTGATCCCGCCGCTTGCCGACTTGGAGGCCTGCGGCTGGTAAAACTTCACCTGCGTTGCCCAGACTTCGTCCTCCTCCTCGCGGATCTCGACCTTGTAGTTCTGAACCTCCGTGTGCGGCTCTGCACCGAGAATGTCGGTGTGGACGAAGGGGAAATGGGCAATGTCGAGGAAGTTCTCGACGGCGCGCAGGGGCGAGCAGCGTACCCGCACCACGCCGACGTCGACGAAACGGCGGCCGGGCTGGTCGGCCTCGGGGATCGGGAAAATATCCTTCTTCGGCTCGCCGAGGGAAGACCAAACATGGCCGTAACGTACGCGCACCGGCAGAACACGGCCGTCGCCGGCCGTTACCCGCGCATTGCCATCGGCGTCGCTCGCCACTTCGATCGGCTCGCCCATCAACGCCGTCCTGCGACCGGGGCTCTCAAGCTGACTGAAAAGCCCGACCGGATACCATTCGTCGATCATCGCCTGCATCCTCACCGCGCGATCTCCTTTTTCTGAAGACCTTCAGCCCGGCGGCGCAGGCCTTCGGCGGCCCGCGAAGCGCCGATGGCGACGGCGGGGCCGACGTCACCCTTCAGCAGCACATGGATCAGCGTCTGCCCATCTTCCTGAGCGGATAATAGCAGACAGAAGCTGCCCGTGGATGCGTCGATCTCGATAAGACCGTCAGGGTTCGCCTTCACGCCGGCTGCCGCCTCGATCGCGGCAGTGCCGGCAAACGCCGTCAGCGAGCGCAGGGGCATGAGGCCGTCAAGCCTCGGCGGCTTCGAAGTGGGCGTGCCGACCGCCACCCAGATCACGCTGCCCGCTTCCTCGACGTCATGGGTGGCGACACGGATGGTTTCCGGCGGCGCCAGCCCCGGATGGGCGGGAATGCGCAGACAGTTTCCGGCCTGACCATAGCTCCAGCCGTGATAGATGCAGGAAAGTGCCTCGCCGCGCACGAAGCCATGGGACAAACGCATGCCGCGGTGCGGACAGCGATCCGCCGATGCCGATATACGCCCCAAAGCGCTGCGCCAGAGGGCTATCGATCCAGATGCCGTCCGGGCCGGCATGACGGTTGCGGCCGGCAGATCCCGGGAAAGGGCGACTGGCGTCCAAAAGCCGGTCGTATCGGATGGCATGACTAGACTTCCTGAACCATACTATGTTTTGTAGAGCACGCTCCACCTTGGCCTCAAGGCAGTTGCGCTCAAGGCCTCACGTTTGCATAGTTATTTCGCATTGGCAATATTGATTAAATAATATGCACATCGCAAAACCGCATTTGGTGTCAGGCCGTTTCTCCGATGATCGCCGTGCGTTCTATGCTCTCGACCCATACGTCGATTGGCCCCAGCGAGCACCCCACCTCCATCATGTCGATCAAATCCTCCGGTCCTGAAAGCTCGAGTTCGATCCGCATCGAACTTGTATGAGATATGCTGTGCGAGAGCCCGAGCTTGGCGGCATGGCGCCGGATCCAGGGGACAAAGGACGCAGCCTCGAGATCACCGACAATCGTCATCCGCTCCTGAAGGTGGCTTGTATCTTGTCCCATGCTCGCCCTTGCTTTTCCTGCACCATAGCGCCTGGATGAACTTGCGAAAGGGTCATCATCGAATCGAGGATACGCCGTCGGAGTTTGCTCTGCAAAAGGCCGGTGACCCTCCACGATGCTCAGCTTGCACCGTGGTGAGCCGACAGGTCGATGACGCCGCCTCGACGGCAAGCCCATAGCCATGACGGCCGTTTCTCGAAAAGAACAGAAATCGTGGATGGGCTATGCTTGTCTTGGGCCTTGTTTTGGCCTCAGGCGATGCCGCCGAGGCAGACATATTTGATTTCGGTGAATTCCTCGATGCCGTATTTCGAGCCTTCGCGGCCGAGGCCGGAGAGCTTGACGCCGCCGAAGGGGGCTTCGGCCGTCGAGATCAGCCCGGTATTGACGCCGACCATGCCGTATTCCAGCGCTTCGGCGACCCGGAAGACCCGGGCGAGATCCTTGGCGTAGAAATAGGAGGCGAGACCGAACTCGGTGTCGTTGGCCTGGGCGATCACATCGCCTTCGTCCTTGAAGCGGAAGAGTGGAGCCACCGGTCCGAACGTCTCTTCCTTCGCCACAGCCATGCCAGCGGCGACGTCGGCCAGCACCGTCGCCTCATAGAAGCGCCCGCCGAGCCGATGGCGATGCCCGCCGGCAATGACCCGGCCGCCCTTGGAAAGCGCATCGGCGACATGCTCTTCGACCTTGGCAAGTGCTGCCTCGTCGATCAGCGGGCCGAGATTGATGCCCTCGTCGAAGCCGTTGCCGGTCTTCAGCGCTCCGACGGCCTTCGACAACTTCTCGGCAAAGGCGTCATAGACACCCTCCTGCACATAGAGGCGGTTGGCGCAGACGCAGGTCTGGCCGTTGTTGCGGAACTTGGCGATCAAAGCACCTTCCACGGCCGCATCGAGATCGGCATCGTCGAAGACGATGAAGGGGGCGTTGCCGCCGAGTTCCAGCCCAAGCTTCTTGATGGTCGCGGCGCTCTGCCTGTAAAGCTCGGTGCCGACTTCGGTCGAGCCGGTGAAGGTCAGCTTGCGTACGACGGGGCTTGCGGTCATCTCGCCACCGATGGCGCGCGCCGAGCCGGTCAAGACGCTGAACAGGCCTTTGGGGAAGCCGGCGCGCTCGGCAAGGATGGCAATGGCAATTGCCGAAAAGGGCGTCTGCGAGGCCGGCTTCAACACCATGGCGCAGCCGGCGGCAAAGGCCGGCCCCGCCTTGCGGGTGATCATCGCATTCGGGAAATTCCACGGGGTGATGGCGGCAACGACGCCGATCGGCTGCTTCATCACCAGAATGCGCTTGTCCTTCTGATGGCCGGGAACGATGTCGCCGTAGACACGCCGCGCCTCCTCGGCAAACCATTCGATGAAACTCGCGCCATAGGCGATCTCGCCCTTGGCTTCAGTAAGCGGCTTGCCCTGTTCTGATGTCAGGATGCGGCCGAGATCGTCCTGATTGTCCATCATCAGCTGGAACCAGCGCCGCAGGATCACCGACCGTTCCTTGGCGGTGCGGGCTGCCCATTCCTTCTGCGCAATCTCGGCTGCGGCAATCGCCGCCTTGGTTTCCGCAGCCCCCAGATTGGGAACGCGGCCGATGATCTCGCCGGTCGCGGGATTATCCACGGCGATCGCATTGTCCCCGGCCTCGATCCAATCGCCGCCGACCAATGCGGCCTGCCGAAACAAAGTTGCGTCCTTCAATTCCATGACTGTCTCCTCAGATAGACCATTTCTGTTTCTTCGAGTCGCGGGGATGCTCTATCTCTTTTCGTGTTTGTGCAATCCACCACACAATTTTGCGGGAATGGGCTCGACACCTCAGGCACGCGATCGCCGACAACTGCCCATCCGGCTGCCGCCACCGACCGGGGTCGAGCCACGGGTCTCGACCCGTCCTTCGAACCCCCGTAAACGGGCGAATGCCGCGGCCTCTCCGTCACCAGGGTCTTGTAGGGCACGTCCCTTCTGCCCGTCAGTACGGGGGAGAAGGTAATCCATCAGCGTAAAATTAGATTTCGCCAGTCCATTACACTAGCTTAGCGCATGGCCGGCCAAACCATAAACCGCCGGTTCGCCGCTCTGCCTATTTAAGAAATTACGCCCCTTGGACATGGTCGTAACGGTATCGGAGACGGCGAGCCGGCTCTGTTGAAGGAACTCGGCGAACAGGCCTTTCTCTCGGGTATCAACACGTGCGAACCCGCCTGCCAAATCCTTGAGATGCACGGCGGCAAGATTGATCGCGTCCTGATCATTGCTTGCCACGATCGGACCAATCACATGGCCACGCCCGAACTCGCGGCACATGGAATAGCCGACGATTTCGTCGCCTCGCCGGAGTGTGCAAATGGACGCCCCCTCAGCAAGCAAAGCGATCAACTTGCCGCGATCGGTGCCGAAGGCTCGCGTATCGAGAGCGTTGATCTCCTCGATTTTGTCGCTGGACAGTTCGCTCAACTGCCCATTCAGCTCCGGCAGGGGAGGAAGCTTCGGCCCAACATCTCCCTGGTATTGATAGACAATCGCTTCCTTGGTGAAATCGAGCGAAACATAAAGTCTGTAAGCTGCATGGGTCGAATTCAAGCTCAGATTGCGGTCGCCGCACTGCTCGAACACTTGGTCCATGAGCCATCGCCCGGTCCCTTGCGCCTGCGTGCGAGGCGAGGTGATCACCAGCCCGATCGTGGCGAAATCATCGCCATGCGGAAACCACATCGCACTTCCGAAGACGCGTCCTATGCCATCGACCGCAACGATGCCAAGCCCAGCGCGCCGCAGGAGATCCCAGTCTTTGGGCCGGTGCGGCCAGCCGACGCCGATCGACAGCGCGTGAAGCAGGCTGACATCGACACTGTTTATATCCTGCGCGATCAATTCGAATGATTTCAGGCGCACTGATTTTTGCATTTTCGGATATCCGCTCCGTTCGCCGGATCACCAAGCTCCACTGGAGGTAGACAGTGTCTTTGATCATGCGCCGATTGCAACCAAGTCACAATATTGCACACCAAGGCCGGCAGGATTGGCTTGTTCATCGCAACAATTCGAAATCTTCAGCTGAACCGAAGCCCTACTCAGCAGGTAAAACGCATCCCTGCGCTTAGGCTTAGTAACATCTAGACCACTCTGAAGGCAACTTGGTCACTCCCATGGACGTCAAAGAAATTCTCGCAAGGTTGATCGCATTTCCCTCCGTTGTCGGCACGCCGAATGGCGCGATTGCCGACTGGATACGTAACTATTGCCGGAAGGCGGGAGCCGATGTGACGGTCCATCTCGGCCCGGAAGGTGACCGGTACAACCTTTTCGCGACTGTCGGACCGCGCGAAGGCCAGGGTTACATTCTGTCCGGGCACATGGATGTCGTGCCGGCCGGCGAACGGGAATGGAGTTCGGATCCTTTCGTTCTGCGCGCCGAGGAAGGCAGACTTTACGGACGTGGCACCAGCGACATGAAAGGCTTTCTCGCCTGCGCCTTGGCCGCATTGCCGAAGCTTGCCGCCATGAACCTGCGACGGCCAATTCACCTTGCCTTCTCCTATGACGAGGAGGCAGGCAGCCGCGGCGTACCGCATCTCATCGCCGAGCTGCCAAACCTGTGCAATGCACCGTTGGGGGCGATCATCGGCGAGCCGAGCCGGATGCAGGCCGTTCGGGCGCACAAAGGCAAGGCGGCTGTCCGCCTCGAGGTGATCGGGCGCTCGGGTCATTCCTCACGCCCTAATCTGGGGCTTAACGCCATTCATGCCATGGCCAATCTGATCACCGAGATTGCGGAATACGGCAAGTCCCTGACGAACGGGCCCTTCCACCATGATTTCGCGCCTCCCTACTCGTCATTGCAGGTTGGCGTCATTACTGGCGGCCAGGCGGTCAATATCATTCCGGATCGCTGCACCGCCGATATCGAGGTCCGCGCTGTGCCGGGTATCTCCCCGTCATCTCTGCTGGAGCCGGTAAGGGCCAGGCTTGCGGCTCTCAAAGACCAGGGCTTCGAGGTGGGCTGGCACGAGCTGAGCGCTTACCCGGGACTTGCGCTCCCTGAAGGCAGCGACCTCGCAACGCTGCTGATGAAATTGACGGGGCAGGAGCCGCTTGCCGCCGTAAGCTATGGCACGGAGGCCGGGCTCTACCAGCAGGCTGGCATCGATTCCATCATCTGCGGTCCTGGGGATATTGGTCGCGCACACCGGCCTGACGAATACATCGAAGTTGGCGAGCTCGCGGCATGCCAGACGATGATCGAGGAACTCGGCACCCATCTTGCCGAAGGCTGAAAGAAGGCGATTTTCATGGCGTTTCTCTTCAACTCCGATGCCACACGCGGTGCGGTTTTCCAGGAGATTTTTGCGCGCGAACTGCCGGATCTGGAGTTCGTCGGGCAGGGCCAGCCGGTGGATCCGCAAAGGGTGCGGTATCTTCTGACATGGACGATCCCAGGCGATATCTCGCGTTACCGCAATTTGGAAGTTTTGTTTTGTATCGGCGCCGGCGTCGATCAGCTCAAACAGGGCAGCCTACCGGACCATGTAGCGGTCGTCCGCATGGTCGAGGACGGCATTATCCGGATGATGGAAGAATACGTCACTCTCGGCGTCCTGACGCTCCACCGGGAGATGCTCGCTTACCGGGAGCTGCAGCGACAGTCTGTCTGGCAGACGCTCGCCGCGCCGCAGGCCGCTCGGCGCCGAATAGGCTTTCTGGGCCTCGGCATTCTGGCGCAGGCGGCGATCGAACGCTTGAAGCCCTTCCAATTTCCGCTCGCAGGATGGAGCCGAAGCGAGAAGCAAATCGACGGCGTTACCTGCCACTATGGCACGGATGGACTGGCCGCCTTTTTGGCGAAGACCGACATCCTGGTCTGTCTGCTGCCGCTGACCGACGAGACGCGCGGCATCCTCAATGCCGAGCTCTTCGCACAGCTGCCGGCCGGCGCACGGCTGTTGCATGTGGGCCGCGGGCCGCACCTTGACCACGCGGCTTTGATCGAGGCTCTCGATAGCGGCCGTCTTGCCGCGGCGATGCTCGATGTCACCGATCCCGAGCCGCTGCCGGCAGAACATCCACTCTGGCAACATCCGAAAGTAGCGATTACGCCGCACACCGCCTCCGTCACGCAACCGGAAACGGCGGCGCAATCGGTCACTGAAAATATTCGGCGCCACCGCGCCGGCGAAAAGCTGATCGGCCTGGTCGATCGGACACGCGGTTATTAAACGAGGAAAATGACATGTCGTTTCT
Source organism: Rhizobium sp. NZLR8 (assembly GCF_019685025.1). NCBI lineage: Bacteria > Pseudomonadati > Pseudomonadota > Alphaproteobacteria > Hyphomicrobiales > Rhizobiaceae > Rhizobium > Rhizobium sp. NZLR8. Next base: position 320,280 of record NZ_JABDVY010000002.1, read on the forward strand.
GTTGACCATCGATACCGATCCAAACTTCGCCCCAAAACAGGCCGTGCCGGACGCAGAACGGCTGATTTCAGGCAATCCCACCTACAAGACCTGGGCGCAAGATGCCTCAAAAGGCGAGAAGGTGCTGACCGGCATTTGGGAAGCGACGCCCGGCGAGCACCATTCCATCAAGGGCACGGTCTACGAGTTTTGCCACATCATTTCCGGTGTCGTTGAAATCGACGAAAAAGACGGCGAGACGAAGACTTATCGCGCCGGCGACAGCTTTGTGATGAAGCCCGGTTTTGTCGGCGTCTGGCGTACCATCGAGACCGTGCGCAAGATCTACGTCTGCGTTTACGACTGAGCGACTGCCAACGGCGCTCGCCCGAAAGATGGGCGCGCCTGCCGCATAGAAGCACCGAAGGCCGGCAGAAGGGTAAGCCTCAACATTCGGCGTTCTATCCGCAGACGAGGCCGCTGATCCGGTTAAATCTCCAGGCCTTCGACGATGGCGAAGATCTTCTTGAGGTTGCCGTGGATCGATAGGCGGTTGATCGTCCCGCGACCGACGAAGATCGCGTCTCCCGCCTCGACTGACGTTTTCGTACCGTCTCCATCGGTCACATCAGCCTGCCCCTCCAGGATGTACATCAATTCATGGACGGGATGAGGGCGCGACAGCCGGACGTGCGGCGTCGTCGCCCAGACACCTGTTCGAAAGCCGACCGCCTCGTCGGAAAATGCCCTGAAGTGACTGCACTGAGGTGTGTCCCCCTCCACGAACTGCGCCGGAGGCGGCGGGGAGGGGGCAAGTGCAACCTGCCTATCGATCGCCACGACGCCTTGCGTGCTCAATGTTGGCGCGATCGTCGCACAGAAGATCCAGCGGGTGCCTTTTTCCGCTTCCGCTGTGACGTCCTTGCCCCGGCCGATGACCACGCTGTCGCCGGATGTGAGATCAAACGTTGAGCCGCCCGAATGCAGGACAAGTCGCCCTGCCACGACAACCAGGGATTCCGTATGGGGAAAACTGGCGATGGAGGCTTTTCCGTTCCAATGCACTGATCCAGCGGAAACCCCGCTGGAAGCGCTCCAGACGATATCGCGGCCGGCTCCGAATATGTCGTCTGGCCCTAAGGTGCGTCGCTGGCCCTCCGGAGCATATCCGCTTTTCGCCTCGAAGAGGAGGATGGTCTTACCGGTCATCGTCTGACTCCCAATTTGGTGCGACATTCATAGGTCTGGTGCTGGTGCCGATTGGGCCGCAAGCCGATTTACCGGGCCAGGCCAGGCTCGTTCCCAGTCCTTTGGAGTCGGCCCGATGCAGCACCACTTCGGCAACAGCTGAGCATCATTGGGCATGATCTACTCCTGGAAGCACCTCTGGACCGAATTCTGCGTAGATCCTAATCTGTGGCTTCAAGGGGTGGGCTGCGGAGTTGGCGCATAAACAGAATATCCTGTGGTTTGCTGCCCCCAACACAGGCAATTGTTGCGAAACAAGGCCGCCTGCGCCGCACCTCTCCAGCGCGAGCAGGCATATACTTCATACTTCGGATCAGACGAGCATAAGGGCATGCGCCAATGAAATTTGCTTCCTACTGGCATGACACCTCAATCCCATTCGCCGGAGGCATCGTCGACCCCGTCTCGGGAGATTTCGAGGTTGCAGTGATCGGTGCTGGCTTCACGGGGCTCAACGCCGCGCGCACACTGGCGCAATCCGGTGTGAAGGTCGCTATGTTGGAAGCCGAGCACGTCGGGTATGGTGCCTCCGGCCGCAATGGCGGGCACCTTAACAGCGGTCATTTCGCAAGCTTCAGTGCCGCCAGGCAGCATCTCGGAGAAGACCGGGCGCGCCGCTTGTGGCGAGCCTATGATGACTCGATCGACATGATCGAACGGATCATCGAGGAAGAAAAGATCGCCTGCGATTTCCGCAGGGGCGGCAAGCTCAAGCTTGCCTCGAAGCCCTCTCATGTCGGCAAGCTGCAGGCGATGTCAGACGAAATCCGTCGCGAGGTCGACCCGTCAGCCGAATGGCTCACGCGTGAGGACCTCCGCAAGGAGGTGCTATCGGATGCCTTCCATGGTGGGATTCTCTATCCGAAATCCGCCATGATGCACATGGGACGCTACGCCAACGGCGTGGCGCAGGCGGCCCGTCGCCATGGTGCTGCGATCTGGGAGCGAAACCCGGTCACCGGCCGCGAACGCGTGCCGAATGGATGGCGGCTAACCACACCGACCGGCTCGCTTACTGCGCGCCAGGTCATCCTGGCGACCGATGCCTATACGCCAAGCGTCTTTAACTATTTCCGCCGGAGGCTCATGCCGATCGCTTCCTTCATCATTGCGACGCGCCCGCTCACGCCGCAGGAGGTCGCCGCGACGGTTCCGGGCAACCGCAACTTCACCAACTCGCTCAACATCGCCAACTATTTCCGCCTGACGCCCGACAACCGCATGCTGTTCGGGGGGAGGGCAAGATTTTCGACTGTGTCGAACCAGAAAACCGACGTCAGCTCTGGCCAGCTTCTGCGCCAGCAGATGCTCGGCATGTTTCCGCAGCTTGCCGACGTCGAGATCGACTATTGCTGGGGCGGCCTCGTCGGTTGCACGCAAGACCGTTATCCCCGCGCGGGCAGCGCCGAGGGTGTGATTTACAGCATGGGCTATTCCGGCCACGGAGCCCAGTTGTCGACCTTCATGGGTAACGCCCTGGCGAATATGGCGATGGGGCGCAAAGACGCCAATCCACTCGACGGCTTCGCCTGGCCCGCCGTTCCGATGCATACCGGGAATCCGTGGTTCCTGCCGATCGTCGGCACCTATTACCGCATGAAGGACCTGCTGCCCTGACCGATCCTGGCGCCGCCCCGGTCGCGGCTAGACGGCCTCACCTGGGGACGGCCGACGACGTCATGGACGGCCACCCCTGGTCCCTGCCGATCCTCCGCGCAATTGCCGCATGAAGGACCTTGTAAGATGATCACGCCTCTCGAACACCTGTCCCGCAACGGTCGTCTGGACAAGTTCTTCATCGACGGTCGATGGCTCGAACCCAAGGGCACCGCCAAGGGCGTCGTGGTCAACCCTGCCACGGAAGAGGTGGTGACCCACTTTGCGCTCGGAAACGCCGAGGATGTCGATGCGGCTGTTTCCGCCGCCCGACGGGCCTTCGCCACCTGGAGCCGGACCAAACCGGAATACCGTGCGGGTCTGCTTGATCGCCTGCAGGCGCTGCTCGAAGCCCGTAGCGAACTGTTTGCGCAATGCTTGAGCCTCGAAATGGGCGCGGCGATCGGATATTCGCGCACCGCGCAGGTGCCGCTGGCGATCGCCCATGTCAAGGTCGCTCGCGAGGTCCTGGAAGCTTTCCCCTTCGTCAAGCAACGCGGCCACACCGCCATCACCCACGAACCGATCGGTGTCTGCGCACTGATCACGCCATGGAACTGGCCGCTCTACCAGATCACCGCCAAAGTTTCGCCGGCACTCGCCGCAGGCTGTACTGTCGTGCTGAAGCCCAGCGAGCTTTCCCCCCTCAACGCGCTGCTGTTTGCAGAGACGATCGAGGAAGCCGGCTTCCCCTCCGGCGTCTTCAACCTCGTCAATGGTGACGGCCCGTCCGTCGGTTCGGTCCTCGCGTCGCATCCCGATGTCGACATGATTTCCATTACCGGCTCAACCCGTGCCGGTATCGCAGTGGCTCAGGCAGCCGCGCCGACTGTCAAGCGCGTCGCGCAGGAGCTTGGCGGCAAGTCACCGAACGTGGTCCTGCCGGACGCCGATCTCGATCGAGCCGTTTCCTTAGGCATAGCGGCTGCTTTCCGCAATCTCGGCCAATCATGCAGCGCGCCGACGCGGATGATTGTGCCGTGCACGCGGCTCTCCGAGATCGAGTCGCTTGCCAAGAGGGCCGCAGATGAGATCGTCGTCGGTGATCCCCGTTCAAACGCCACCACGCACGGTGCGATCGCCAACCGCGCCCAGTTCGATCGGATCCAGACCATGATCGGCGTCGGGATTGCGGAAGGCGCGACGCTCGTTGCCGGCGGAGAGGGTCGCCCAGCCGGTCTGAATGCCGGGTTCTACGTTAAACCGACGGTTTTCTCGGACGTGCGCACAGACATGCGCATCGCCCAGGAGGAAATCTTCGGCCCGGTCCTCTGCCTTATTCCCTATGACACGGTGGACGAAGCCATCGCCATCGCCAACCATACCGTCTACGGCCTGGCTGCGCATGTGCAGGGCAAAAATATAGACATCGTCAAGGACGTCGCGTCACAGATCCGCTGCGGTCAAGTGCATCTGAACTATCCGGTCTGGGATCCACACGCGCCTTTTGGCGGCTTCAAACAATCTGGAAATGGACGCGAATTCGGCATTGAGGGCATGCTCGAATACCTCGAAGTCAAATCCATCCTCGGATACTTCTAGGGCATCCGTCAACGCTGGCCGATGGCTCCTTCTGCACGTCCTCCCGACCTTTGAAGGCCATCAGCCGAAGCGTCAAGGCAACAACCGAATCTGACTGTCGCCTCGCGCAAAACGTTATTTTCCACCGCTCTGGCACCCGCAGTCGATGCATGCTGCTTGCCCTGTTTCGCTAAGCTCAGCCCGGGAACACGTCGAGGGCTGCGATGGCGGCACGGGACGAAATTCATTCATCACGGTGGCTCTTGCAGCCGACGACCAATGGTCCGAGAGGAAACGATATGCTTGAGTTGAAAGACAAAGACCTTTTTCAGCAGGCCGGCCTGATCGACGGGATCTGGTCGAGGGCAGCGTCGGGCAAAACGGTGAGCGTCGCCAATCCGGCCACCCAGGCAAGCCTTGGCACTGTCCCGGATATGGGAACCGCCGAGACCCGCGCGGCGATCGGCGCAGCCCAGGCCGCTTTCACCCTATGGAAGAAGAGGACGCATGCCGAGCGTGCGGTTCTGCTCGAGCGTTGGTATGCGCTGATGATCGAAAATCTCCAGGATCTTGCGCTGCTCATCACGCTCGAGCAGGGCAAGCCTCTCGATGAATCTCGCGCCGAGGTCCGTTACGGTGCCTCCTTCGTCAAATGGTTTGCCGAAGAAGCCCGCCGCATCGGCGGCCACACCATTCCCTCGCCAACACCGGATCGCCGCATCATCGTCCTCAAGGAAGCGGTCGGCGTCTGCGCGATCGTCACCCCGTGGAATTTTCCGATCGCGATGATCACCCGAAAGGTGGCGCCCGCCTTGGCGGCCGGCTGCACGGTTGTCATCAAGCCTTCGGAATTCACCCCCTATTCGGCGCTCGCCATGGGTATCCTTGCCGAGCGCGCCGGCATTCCGGCAGGGGTGATCAATATCGTCACCGGCATGCCGACTGAGATCGGCAACGAGTTCATGGCAAACGCGACGGTGCGGAAAATCTCCTTCACCGGCTCGACCCGGATCGGCTCGCTTCTGATGCGCGGCGCCGCCGACAGCGTCAAGCGGCTCTCCCTCGAACTCGGCGGCAATGCGCCGTTCATCGTCTTCGATGATGCCGATCTCGATCTCGCGGTCGAAGGCGCAATCCTGTCCAAGTTCCGCAACGGCGGCCAGACCTGCGTCTGCGCCAACCGCATCTTGGTACAGGCCGGCGTGTATGATGCCTTTGCCGAGAAACTCGGCGCCAGCGTCAACGCCATGAAGGTCGGCCCCGGTACGGAGCCGGGCAATGTCATCGGCCCGATGATCAACGCTGCGGCGATCGAGAAAATCAACCGCCATGTCGACGACGCTCTGGCCAAAGGCGCCAAGATCGCCGCACGGGGCAGCACGGTGGCGGAAGGCAGGCAATACGCCGCGCCGATGGTGCTGACGGAGGCGACAACCGACATGCTGCTTGCCAGCGAAGAGACCTTCGGCCCGGTTGCACCGCTCTTCCGCTTCGAGACGGAAGACGAAGCGATCACAATCGCCAACGGCACACCCTTCGGCCTTGCCGCCTACTTCTACACCGAAAACCTGAAGCGCTCCTGGCGCGTCGGCGAAGCGCTCGAATTCGGCATGATCGGGCTCAACACCGGCGCGATCTCGACCGAAGTCGCCCCTTTCGGCGGCGTCAAGCAGTCTGGCCTCGGCCGGGAGGGAGCCCAGGTTGGCATCGAGGAATATCTCGAAATGAAGAGCTTCCACATTGGTGGGCTGAGCTGAGCCCGAAACGATCATGAGGTGAGAACCAGCAGCAATGTGGCGCACGCGGGAGCGCCACATTTTTACTTCACGGCGGGCGAACGGATACGGATTAGGCACCGGCCGGGCGGTCGACAATCGACCTTGCCAGTACCGGCAACACGACTTCATGACGTTACCGCAACGAATTGCCTTGGCGGCCTGCGAGCCCGGCCGATACTTAAAAACAAGCGCGGGCGGAAAAGCCGCCCGCGCTTTCCTTCGTTGGCTTTAGAGACCGAAAACACCGGGGAGGCCGGAGATGTCGGCGATCTCGACGTAACCATAGAACGGGTTGGCGGGCTCGTGGCCGCGGTTCACCCACACCTTGTTCTTGATGCCGATATCGTTAGCCGACATATGATCGTAACGGAACGAGGAGGAGCAATGGACGACATCTTCGGGGGCGCAGCAGAGCATGTCGAACAGGTATTCAAAGGCCTGCAGGCGCGGCTTGTAGGCCTGCGCCTGTTCGGCCGTGTAGACCGCATGGAAGGGCGCACCGAGCTTTTCGACGTTCGACATGATCTGCGAATTCATCGCGTTCGACAGGATCACCAGCGGGATCTCCTTGGCAACCTTCGCAAGACCCGCCGGCACATCCGCATGCGGCCCCCAAGTCGGCACCCGCTCATAGACCGTGCGGGCATCTTCGTCGTTGAACTTGACGCCGTTGCGCTTGCAACTGCGCTCGATCGAATTGTGAACGACCTCGGCATAGGGTTTCCAGTCGCCCAGGACCTCGTCGAGGCGATAGGCGGCGAAATTCCGGATGAACTCGGCCATGCGGGGTTCATCGAGCTGGTCGCGGTAAAGGTCGTGTGCCGCTTCCGCCATCTGGAAGTTGGTCAGCGTACCGTAGCAGTCGAAGGTGATGTATTTCGGACGCGACAGGGTCATGGGCATATCCTTTGGAGAGTGGACCGGGGCATTTGAACCCATGATAGACGCGGCCCGCCCCTCGGCTCGCCTGAATGTGGCGGCTAACGAAGCAGATTATTTCGTATCGAAAGGTGGCTTTGGCAGATGGTTGCGGACCCCCGCCGGCTGGCGGGCGCGGAAGGGCGGCGGACGATTGACTACGTCACCCATGCTATATCCCACTGTTTTGACCGGCTCGTTGCGGCGAGTGCAGCGAATTTTGCGCGAGATCCGCCCCGTGGAGCCTACATGCCAGCATAAGATGCGGCGGGCGACAAAGGGAAAACGATAAGATACCGCTCAGAGCGTAGCCTTCAGACGATTAGCCAACCCGCACTCCTTCACACTTCCACCCAGGAAATGAAGGAAGTGTCATGCAGACAAGCCAGATCGATTTCGCCGCTTTCGGCACCGAACACCTGGGTGCCGCTCTCAACCTGTCGCGGCAGGCAGGCTGGCCCCATCGCCCTGAGGATTGGCAGATGGCGCTTGCCTTGAGCGAAGGCGTTGTGGCGATCGAGAACGACCGGGTGGTCGGCACCGTGCTCATGACCCCCTACAAGCAAGAGTGCGCCACGATCAACATGGTCATCGTCGATGAAGCCATGCGCGGCCGCGGGCTTGGCCGCAGGCTGATGGATGCCGCAATAGAGCTTGCCGGCAAACGCCCGCTCCGGCTTGTTGCGACCGCCGACGGCCTTCCGCTCTATGAGAAGCTCGGCTTCCGCCAGACCGGCCGCATTCTGCAGCACCAAGGCATCGCAGCAGAACTCGCCGCGCCGATGGCGACGTCAGCCGCCGCCATTGCCGATTCTCCCGCGATCACCGAACTCGATCGACAGGCCTTCGGCGCCGATCGCGCCGATCTGATCGCATATCTCGCCAAGGTCGGGGAATTTGCCGTCGTCCGCCGTAGCGGAGGCGTCACCGGTTTTGCGGTCATCCGCACCTTCGGCCGGGGCGAGGTCATCGGCCCCGTCGTTGCCGGGAACCTGGAGGACGCCAAAGCGCTCGTCGCTCATTTCATCGCCCGGCGGCCCGGCGTGTTTCTCAGGGTCGATACCACCGCCGCCGCCGGCCTGTCCGACTGGCTGGTCGAACAGGGCTTCGCCCATGTCGGTGGCGGCATCGCCATGATGAAGCCATCGATTCCAGACGCCGATTCCGTCGCCACCATCTTCGCCCTCGCCAACCAGGCGCTCGGCTGATCCGGAGAGTATGATGTACAGCAATTCCCTTGTCGAACTCGACCGCGCCCATCTCGTGCATCCGGTCGCCTCCTACCGCAATCATGAAAAGCTCGGCGTGCGTGTGCTCGCTTCCGCCAAAGGCGCGACGGTGACCGATGCTTCCGGCAAGCAGCTGGTCGACGGCTTTGCCGGCCTGTGGTGCGTCAATGCCGGTTACGGCCATGAATCGATCGTCGAGGCAGCAACGCGGCAGATGCGCGACCTGCCCTATGCGACAACCTATTTCGGTCTCGGCTCGGAACCGGCGATCCGGCTTGCCGCGGCATTGGCCGAACGGGCTCCAGGCGACCTCAACCATGTCTACTTCACCCTGGGCGGATCCGATGCCGTCGACAGCACGATCCGTTTCATCCGCTATTACTGGATCGCCCGCGGGCAGCCGCAGCGCGACCAGTTCATCTCCCTTGAGCAAGGTTATCACGGTTCTTCGACTGTCGGGGCAGGGCTGACGGCACTTCCACTGTTCCACGCCGGCTTCGGCATTCCCTTCGACTGGCAGCATAAAATTCCCTCCCACTACGCCTATCGCAACCCCGTCGGCCAGGACCCGCAGGCGATCATCAACTCCTCCCTCGCAGCCCTGCGTCGCAAGGTCGAAGAGATCGGTCCCGAACGCGTCGCCGCCTTTTATGCCGAACCCATCCAGGGTTCGGGCGGCGTGCTGGTGCCACCGAAGGGCTGGATGAAGGCGATGCGCGCGCTTTGCAGCGAGCTCGGCATCCTCTTTGTCGCCGACGAAGTGATCACCGCTTTCGGCCGCACCGGCCCACTCTTTGCATGCGAGGAGGACGAGATCGTTCCGGACTTCATCACCACGGCAAAGGGTCTGACCTCCGGCTATGTGCCGATGGGGGCGGTCTTCATGGCCGACCACGTCTACCAAACCATTGCGGATGGCGCTGGTGGCGCGGCCGTCGGTCACGGCTATACCTATTCGGCCCACCCCGTCAGCGCCGCCGTCGGCCTCGAAGTGCTGAACCTTTATGAAACCGGTCTCCTGGCGAACGGCCGGAAGGCCGGCGCAAGGCTGATGCAGGGGCTTGAAGGCCTCAAGGACCATCCGCTCGTCGGCGATGTGCGCGGCCGCGGCATGCTCGCCGCCATCGAACTGGTGATCGACAAGGAGAAGAAGACGCCGTTGCCGGCAGCCGCCGATCCGGCGCGCCGGATCTTCGACCGCGCCTGGGAAAACGGCCTGGTCATCCGTGCCTTTGGCAACGGCGTCCTCGGTTATGCGCCGCCGCTCTGTTGCACCGACGCCGACATCGACGCGATCATCGAGCGCACGCGCAAAACCTTGGACGACACCCTGGCTGACCCCGATGTACGCGCGGCCCTGAAAGGCTGAGCGGGCAGGCAGCCGTTTCCGTGATCCCTGCGATAAAACGAAACATATGGCAAAGGCCGATGCCATGTGAGCATCCGGCCCTTGTCACCCCCGCGGCCGCGCACCCTTGACGGGGTCGACCACCAAACTAGAGCCTTTCCTGGTCAGATTGAATCATTCTGTTGGCTCAAACGGAGTCGGATGCTCGACCGGCCGGCGCGCGTCGTAGCTCAGCTCTACGGCCAAGCCGGCCGGTCGAGCAGGCGGCCCGTTTCAGCCAACCCGAAGGGCCGGGCATCTTTCCGCCAGGATCAGAGGCGATCGGCTCGGACGTACCAAAGGATATGCCCGTCGCCAATCGCCTCTGCCCTGTCGAAAACCTGCTCCGGCAGAATGCTTCAAGCTGACCAGGAAAGGCTCTAGAGCGGAAATAGGCTCGTCAATGGCATGTGCGCCTTGACGATCGGCGATTTCAGAACGACGAAGCTGAAATACTTGTCGATGCCGATCTCCATGTCGGAGAGCCGCTCCATGATCGTCTGGTACTCGCCGATCCCGGCCGTCACGAATTTCAACAGATAATCGTAGCCGCCGGAGACCAGATGACATTCGATCACCTGGTCGATCTTCTCGACCGTCGTCAAAAACCGGGCGAAATCGATCTGCCGGTGGTTCTTCAGGGTGATCTCGGTGAAAACGGTCAACGTCTGTCCGAGCTTGGCGACATTGATCTGTGCGGAGTAGCCCTCGATATATCCTTCCGACTGCAGCTTCTTCACCCGCATCAGGCAGGGGCTCGGCGACAGGTTGACGAGCTCGGCGAGCTCGACATTGGTGACGCGGCCATTCTTCTGCAATTCATGCAGAATTTTTATATCGATCCGGTCGAGTTTCATCGCTCCACTCCGCCTGTCGAACCTGCTAACGCCGCAGCATATTGTGCCGCCACTTTCCCAACACTAACACATTGGAGGTTCGAGTCGATCGCGTTTCGGGGGCTCGGGGAGGGACGAACGGGATGTGGCTTGGCCTAAGACAGCATTTTATGCTGCCCCTGACCGGAGACGCAACGATGTGTGACACCCCGCGGCCGTGTTCTAGATATTGGAGGAATGGATCGCGTCGCAGACGGCCTCCGTGACCTCTTTGGTCGTGGCGGTGCCGCCGAGGTCGGGGGTGAGGATGCCCGCGCCGGTGACCGCTTCGACGGCGCGCATGAGACGAGCCGCGGCCTCCTGCTCGCCGAGATGGTCGAGCATCTGCGCGGCGGTCCAGAAGCTCGCGATAGGGTTGGCGATGCCCTTGCCGGTGATGTCGAAGGCCGAGCCATGGATCGGTTCGAACATCGAGGGAAAACGCCGCTGCGGATCGATATTCGCGGTGGGGGCGACACCGATACTGCCGGCCAGCGCACCGGCGAGGTCGGAGAGGATGTCGGCATGCAGGTTGGTCGCGACGATCGTGTCGAGGCTCTGCGGCTTCAGCGTCATCCGCACCGTCATGGCGTCGACCAGCATTTTGTCCCAGGTGACGTCAGGGAACTCTGCAGCCACCTCGGCGGCGATCTCGTCCCACATGACCATGCCGTGGCGCTGGGCATTCGATTTGGTCACGACCGTCAGCAACTTGCGCGGCCGCGCCTGCGCCAGTTTGAAGGCGTAGCGCATGATGCGGGTGACGCCGACGCGCGTGAAGATGGCGACCTCGGTCCCGACTTCCTCGGGCAGGCCGCGATGGGCGCGGCCGCCATGGCCGGAGTATTCGCCTTCGGAATTCTCGCGGACAATCACCCAATCAAGATCGCCCACACCGCAGTTGCGCAGCGGAGGGGTAATGCCCGGAAGGATCTTGGTCGGCCGGACATTGGCATATTGGTCGAAGCCCTGGCAGATCGGCAGTCTGAGCCCCCAGAGGGTGATGTGGTCGGGAACATCCAACGCGCCGACGGCACCGAAATAGATCGCGTCGAATTTCTTCAGCCGCTCAAGTCCGTCGGACGGCATCATCACGCCGTGCTTCTTGTAGTAGTCGGAACCCCAGTCGAAATTTTCGATGGCGAACCTCACGTCGCCGAGACGTTTTTCCAGACTTGCAAGCACCGTGCACCCGGCAGCAATGACCTCAGGTCCGATCCCGTCGGCGGGGATGGCTGCGATTGAGTATTCACGCATCGATTTTCTCCCGTAACATCTTCCGCAGGTCTTATCCGCTGAGGCCTGCGCGCTCCTGTTTGCGGCAGCCGGCCTGCACCGTGATATCACCCAGGTCGCCGATGAAAAGCAAACCATCGTCAGCATGGTTGCGGGCGGCCTCGGTCTCGCCGTCGTCCCACGATGGACATCCTCTCTTGCCTCTGCCGGGGTTCGCTTTTTGCCGGTGCAAGAGGAAGCCGGGCGACCGACGCCGAAACTGCCGCTGGCGGTGGCATGGATGAAGGCAGCCGGTGATCCGGAGAGTGATGCTCTGCTCGATCTCCTGAGGCGCAACCGCGAAAGATATTCGGCATCGGCCTGAGCATGTTCATTCGCGATCGCGCCATCGCCGACTGCCGTTAAAAAGGCTCGCGGGCTAGCGGGCAATTCACGCCGATGATCTCGGCACAAGACGCCCAGGCAGAATAATCGTTTCGGCTTCGCGCTTGCCCGTGATCATTGCGACCATGGTGTCAATCATCTCATCGGCAGGCTGCTCGTAAGACGTCAGTTGATAAGCGGGAGCGGCGCTGAGCTCGATATTGTCGAAGCCGACGATCGCCAGGTCATGTGGAACGCGAAGCGCGAATTCGCTGCGGACCACATCCATTGCTCCGAGCGCCAGAATGTCGTTCTCGCACATCAGCACATCGATGCGCGAGGAGGGGGAGGTGGCGTTCAGATAGGCGCGCGCCACCTTAGCCCCGGCCTCGGCGCTGTAGCGCTCTGCAGTCAGCTCGACGACGCCTTCGACGCCCTTCCGCTGCCAGAATTTCAAATAGTGATGTCGTCGGCCGAGCGCGGTCGACAGGGTCTGTCCTCCCGTCATGAAGCCCGGACGGCGATACCCCCTCTCGAACAGGTAATTCACAATTTCGCCGAGAGCGAGTTCGGCATTGCAGGCGACGGCGGGAACGCCGGGGATTTGGCTATCGCGCGCAAGGACGAACATCGGCGGAAAACCGGGGCCAAGCCGTTGACTACCCAGCGTTTCCTCACGAAAGGCGGTTCCGAACAGAATGACGGCGTCGAACTGGCGCTGATCGGCGTTGATCAACGCATGAATGTGATCGAAATGGCGATTGATATTGATCAGGACGGTCAGCAGACCCTCCGCCTGCAAACGCTCGGTCAGCATCTCCAGAACGGGGAGCTTATGTGGGTTGGCGAAGTCGTCGACGAAGACGGCGACCTGATGCGTGATGTTCGTCGCAAGGCTGCGGGCAAGCAGGTTGGGTGAGTAATTCAGAGCCTCTGCCGCCCGAAGCACTTTCTGTCGGCTGGCATCTGTAATCGACGCACCGGAAGTGAAGGCGCGGATGACCGTCCATTTCGATACGCCAGCGGCTTCCGCCACCTCTTTTGCTGTCGCCCGCTTGCGCATTTGCCGCCTCCTTGATTGGAATGAATATTCCACAAAAAAATAAAAATGGAATGGATGCTTGATTTTTGTCGAGGATAAAGTAATTTTGCTCCGCTTGCTACCGGGTGCAAATGGAGTTGCAACCGGTAGCATTGGGAAGATCCACCCGGTGGATCGTTTTGGGAGGGTAAAATGAAATTTGGTCTGAAATCACTTTTCGCAGGCGCCGCCTTTGCGGCCGCGATCATCGGGTCTTCGGCACTTGCCACTGCCGCCGACATTCGCATCGTTGCCGTCACTCACGGTCAGGCCAACGACCCATTCTGGTCCGTCGTCAAGAACGGCGTGAGCGCGGCGGCCAAGGACATGGGTGCCAGTGTCGAATATCGTGCTCCGGAAACTTTCGACATGGTGTCGATGGCGCAGCTTATCGATGCTGCCGTCAATCAGAAACCCGATGGGCTGATCGTCTCCATTCCAGACGCCTCGGCGCTCGGTCCTTCCATTAAGAAAGCCGTCGCTGCCGGGATCCCGGTCATCTCAATCAATTCCGGCTCCGATGTTTCGAGAGAGTTGGGAGCGCTTCTGCATGTCGGTCAGGACGAATATACCGCCGGCAAAGCCGCCGGCGCAAAGCTCCACGATCTCGGCGGCAAGGAAGGCCTGTGCGTGAACCAGGAAGTCGGCAATGTTTCGCTCGATCTGCGTTGCAAGGGCTTTGCCGATGGTTTCGGCGGCAAAGTCACGGTGCTTCCTGTCAGCAACGATCCGGCCGATGTTCGGGCGAAGGTCAAGGCAGCGCTGAGTTCCAACTCGACCGTCGATACCGTTATGGCGCTCGGCGCCAGCACAGCTGGTGAGCCGGCCTTGGCAGCCGTCGAAGATGTCGGCATGACCGGCAAGATCAAGGTGGCAACCTTCGACCTTTCGGCTGATTTTCTGAAGGCGGTGGCAGACGGCAAGGCCGCTTTCGCGATCGATCAGCAGCAATTCCTTCAGGGTTATATGCCTGTCGTGTTTCTGGCCAATTACGCCAAATACGGGCTCATCCCAGGTGGCAACGTCCCCTCCGGTCCGAACCTGATCACCAAAGAAAAGGCCGCTCAGGTAGTCGATCTTTCCGCTAAGGGGATCCGCTGACCGAGATTGCCGAAAGGCATCCTCCCCGAAGTTCCTCCCCGTTATCGGGGAGGGGCTTTGGTTTGATGGAACGCGCTGCGAGGCAGCGCAGATGAAGCGCTAAATTACATTCACAGGGAGGAATCATGGCTTCGCTTGAGCAGAAAGCGGCGGTCGCGCCGAAAGCCGATGAGCGTATCAAGCAGGTGGGCTTTCTGACGCAACTGATGCGTCGGCCCGAGCTTGGAGCCGTGGCCGGCCTGGTGCTCGTCATCGTATTTTTCTTTCTCACCGCAGACCCCACAATGTTTTCGCTTTCGGGCGTAATGACGATCATGGCGCCGGCTTCCCAATTGGGGATCCTCGCCATCGCGGCCGCACTTCTAATGATCGGCGGCGAGTTCGATCTCTCGATCGGTTCTATGGTCGCGTTCGCTGGACTGGTCTTTGGTGTCATCCTGACCAACTTCGGTCAGCCATTGTCGGTCGCCATCGTGATGACGATGCTTTTCGCCGCCTTCATGGGCGCGATCAACGGACAGATCGTGATCCATACGCGTCTGCCATCCTTTATCGTGACGCTGGCGTTCCTCTTTATTCTCCGCGGTCTGACGCTCGTCGGCCTGAAATGGGCGACCGGTGGCTCGACACAGCTCCGCGGCATCAGCGACCATGTCAAAGACAGCCCGCTGCTTGGAATTTTCTCCGGCGAAGCCCTGAAGGGCGCCTTCCTATGGCTCGCGGATCATGATCTGATCGACAAGTTCCCCAATGGCGTGCCGAAGGTCACGGGCGTTCCGGTTTCCGTCTTGTGGTTTGCAGCCCTTGCCCTGCTGGCGACCTGGGTCTTATTGCGTACGCGCACCGGCAACTGGGTCTTTGCGGCCGGCGGCGATCCCAATGCGGCGAGGAACTCGGGTGTCCCGGTCCACAGGGTTAAAACCGGCCTCTTTGCGCTGACGGCATGTGCGGCGGCACTCGTTGCGATCATCACCGTACTCGATGCTGGTTCCACCGACGCCAGGCGCGGATTTCAGAAGGAATTCGAAGCCATCATCGCCGCCGTTATCGGCGGGTGTTTGCTCACCGGCGGCTACGGCTCGGCGATCGGCGCCTTCTTCGGTGCGATTATCTTCGGCTCGGTTTCGATCGGTCTGACCTATACCAAGTTCGACTCCGACTGGTTTCAGGTGTTCCTGGGCTCAATGCTGTTGCTGGCCGTGCTCTTCAACAATTTCATTCGCCGCAAGGTTACTGGGGAGCGCTGATCATGGTTGACGTCAACATCCGAACTCCGGTCATCGAAGTGGCCGATATCGTCAAGCACTACGGTTCGGTGATCGCATTGAACGGCGTGTCAATGCAGGTCTCAGCCGGGGAGGTGCTTTGTCTTCTGGGAGACAATGGCGCGGGCAAATCCACGCTGATCAAGACGCTATCCGGCGTTGTCCGCCCGAGTGGCGGCGAGTTCCGGGTGGAGGGAAAGCCGGTCGATTTCAGAAGCCCCAGGGATGCACTCGATGCCGGGATCGCGACCGTCTACCAGGATCTTGCGATGATCCCCCTGATGTCGATCACCCGCAATTTCTTCATGGGGCGGGAACCTCGTAGAGGCGTCTTCCCATTCCGCCACATCGACTTCGATCACTGCAATGATGTCACGCGCGAGGAAATGCGCAAGATCGGCATCGATATCCGCGATCCCAACCAGGCCGTCGGCACGCTTTCCGGCGGTGAACGCCAGTGCGTGGCCATCGCACGAGCCGTCTATTTCGGCGCCAAGATCCTCATCCTGGACGAACCGACCTCGGCGCTCGGTGTGGCTCAGACCTCAATGGTGTTGAAATACATCCATCAGGTCCGGCAGAAAGGATTGGGCGTTATCTTCATTACCCACAATGTCCGCCACGCCTATGCGGTGGCCGACCGTTTCACCATCCTCAACCGCGGTCAAACGCTTGGCACATACGCAAAGGCGGACATCGCCATGGACGAACTCCAGAACCTGATGGCCGGTGGCAAGGAGCTGCAGCAGTTGTCCGAGGAACTCGGCGGTACGATCTAGACCGCGGTCACACCACAAGCGGTTCGACCGTTGCAAAAAAGCAATCGCCTCTCATTCACGCAATAACGATGGAACACGATCATGAACGATCGATCACGAGATGACTTGCCAACGTTTACACTCGCCGCCTGCGCGGAAATGCTCTGGCGCGACAAGGCGATCGAGTGGCGGGCCTCCCGCCTTAAGGAAATGGGCTTTGGCGTTGGTCTATGGAATTGGCCGGATCACGATCTGAGCAAGTTGGAAGCAACCGGCGCGACTTTCACAATTATGAACGGCTATCTCTCCGGCCGTCTGACCGACGACGAAGGTGCCGCCGAACTTCTCAAGACGGCACGCGAAACGGCGCAGATCGGTAAGCGGCTCGGCGTGCAAAGGCTCAATCTGCACGGCACAGGCCTGGGAGATGGAGGCCTGCCGGTCCAGCCGGTCGAAGTCGTGACCGGCGCCATGTGGTTGAAGGCGCGCGACACCCTCTGCCGTGTCGTCGACATGGCCGAAGAAGAAGGCGTCACCTTCACGCTCGAGAACCTCAACCTGCCGGTCGATCATCCGGGCGTGCCATTCGGGCGCGCCGAAGACACGCTGGCGCTTGTCTCGAGCGTCAATCATCCGCGGCTCCGCCTTAATCTCGATCTCTACCATGCCCAGATTGGCGAGGGAAACCTGATCGAGCTTTGCCGCAAATGCCTGCCTTGGATCGGCGAAATCCAGGTGGCCGATGTGCCCGGCCGCTGCGAGCCAGGGACTGGCGAGGTCAATTATAAGATGATCGCACGCACGCTCAAGGACATGGGCTATCGCGGCGCCATCGGCATGGAGGCCTGGGCGTCCGGCGACGATGAGGCGGCGCTCGACCGCTTCCGCGATGCCTTCACGGTTTGAACGATCCGACAGTTAACGCTTACAGATAACGGAGAAATATCGATGATCAGGTTTGGAGTGATCGGCGCCGGCCGGATAGGCAAGGTCCATGCCGCCACCATCGCGGCGAACCCGAAGGCAAAGCTCGTTTATGTGGCCGATGCTTTCAGGGCCACGGCAGAGGCGCTTGCTGCCCAGACGGGCGCCGAGGTCGCTGACGCGGAGGATATCATCAAGTCTCCAGCGGTGGATGCGATCCTCATAGCAACGCCGACGCCCAGTCATGCCGATCTCATCGAGGCGGCCTCGAAGGCCGGCAAGGCGATCCTCTGCGAAAAGCCGGTATCCTTGTCGGTCGAACGCATCAATGCCTGCCTCGACCTTGTCGAGAAGAACAATTCCACGCTGATGATCGGCTTCAATCGCCGCTTCGATCCCAATTTTGCCAGTGTGGAGGCGCGGCTGCGTCGCGGCGATGTCGGCGACATCGAAATCGTCACCATCACCAGCCGTGATCCCGCCCCGCCGCCAGCCGAATACGTCAAATCCTCCGGCGGCTTGTTCCGCGACATGATGATCCACGACTTCGATATGGCCCGCTTCCTCATGGGCGAGGAATTCGTCGTGGTAAACGCGCTTGGATCGTCTCTCGTCGACAAGGCGATCGGGGCCGAAGGTGATGTGGATACTGCCGCCGTGCAGATGCAGACGGCGTCGGGTCGTATCGCTGTCATCACCAATTCGCGCCGGGCAACCTATGGCTACGATCAACGCATCGAAGTCCATGGCGCTGCCGGCATGCTTGCGGCGCGGAATATCCAGGCAACCAGTGTGGAGCTTTCCAACGCAAGCGGTGTCAGCGGCGATCCCGTCCAATATTTCTTCCTTGAGCGCTACGCGCAGGCCTACGCCAACGAGATCAATGCCTTCATCGACGCAATCGACAATGGCCATCGGTCGCCGCGGCCGAGCGGGTTTGACGGATTGCAAGCTCAGAAACTCGCGGAAGCCGCAACCAAAAGCTGGCAGACCGGCAAACCGGTGACGGTCGATTGATGGAAGGGAACGGGTGCGAACCAATAGTGCTTCACGCGTTATCGGTTCGCACCCGACGCACCGGCTAACCTTTGCAGATCGTCGGATGCTACGCATGACCGGCAGATCCTAGATAGCGACCTTCAGGAGGCAGAAGCCAATGAAGCAGGCTAACGTTGGTCCTCCTCAGACATTGGAGGAGTTGAAATCGCTGATCGCGAGGCGTCAGATTGTCTTTCCCGATCGACTTGAGCAGGTTGCCAGACAAATCATTGAACGACCGGAGATGGTCGCTTTCGAAAGCGCGGCAGCGATCGCGCGCAGTTGCAAGGTATCTCAGACAACCGTTTTGCGCTTGGCTCAGCACTGTGGACTGCAGACATTCGCCGAATTGCGGTCGATGATGAGAAATCATGTTCGGAAGGCTGCCATCACTCACAGGTGACTCGGAGATCGAAAACTTGCGCGACTATCCCGGGCTGGGTTGATCAATAGAAGCCGCCAATCGCCGTTCGTTGCGGAGTTGAGAGCGATCGGCATGCAGAACGGCAACTTTAAAAGAGTGGGACGTTGAGATGGATGACAATGGTATACCATTGTAATCAAACGGCATATTGTTGTTCCATAATACAGATTACGCCACTTTCTTTGTAGGAAGGTGGGTTCGAGTTTAAAGTGCGACAGTTGGGCCAGCTAGAGATGCGACAGTCTCGCCTCTCGACGTGCTGGTCAATTGGCGGTGTCGCGCCGCTAATCGGCTTTGACAAAGGTTCCCTCCCTCCGGTTGCGCGTCCCTTCTTAATCGCTGCAAGTTTGCAGTCGCAGCGACGGTCCGCGCACCAATTCCCTTGCAGCGTGTAGTTTGTTGCTTGACTCAAAGTGGAGTAGAAAGTTTATTTGGGGCGTTCGGGTCGCTGCCCGACATCCTTTCCACGCTCATCTTCAGGGAGGCGAGCCATGGCAAATCACAAACCAACCGTGCCCAGCGTGTCCATCCACGACTACTCCCCAACGGAAGCCGTCGAAGGCAACCTGCTCGAAAGCGCTTCGGACGCAGATGGCGATCTGCTTCAAGTTCAGTTCGTCAACGGCATGAGAATCCCCAGCAAAGCCGGTGAGCCGGGATATCTTACGGTAGCGGGCGAGCACGGAACGCTGACGATTTGGAGCAACGGCAGCTACGCTTACAACGTCAACGACCCGGCAAGCCTCGAGCCTGGTGGCGTATTTTCGGAGAATTTTTCATTCAAGACCTCCGATGGAAAAGGCGGTACTGACGTCAGCAACCTCCACATCGCCGTCAACGTCCCGCCGCAGGGGATGTATTCTATCGATTTTGAAAACGCCCCCAGGGAATATCCCGGGCAGTCCGATATCGCCTCGGGCTATGCAGGCTTCAAGTTTGGCGACAAACTTGACGGCAATCTCTGGGCGGTCGCCGAAGCGAACGGCAACGAGTACGTCGTCAGCAATCCCTACAATCCCTTTTTCAATCACGCTGACGGCAAGCTCTTCACGATAGAGGGCGTCGACGTCGCGACCAATTTCGACCCTGGTTACGAAGGGGTCGACGCCCTTGTAACCTTTGAGGGCTATATCGGTGGCAACAAGGTGAGCGAGATGGCCGTTACGGTTTATGGAGACACGATTGCCGACGGCCAGCATATCTCATTGGAAGCCCTCGGAGCAGTCGACTTCGTCCGCTTTGATATTCATCCTGACGTAGAGCCTACAGGCTTTCCGCAGCTCGCGTTTGACAACTTCACAGTTCTGGTCTGACCATGAACAGAGAGGCGGCTTCGCGCGATCCGCACCAACAGGCGTTCGCTTGGCAATAACCACTCATCATCGCCTGCTCCTCGTCAAATATGCAAAGCGCTTCCAAAGCTTTCAGCGCCGCCTCCATGACTGCTTCACTGCGGGTCGGATGGGCGTGGATGGTGCCGGCAATATCTTCCAGGCGCGCACCCATTTCGATCGCCAGCGCAAAGGCCGCCGAGAGTTCGGAGACCCCTGCTCCCACCGCCTGCAGGCCGAGAACGAGATTGGTGTCGGCGCGGGCGACGACGCGCACGAAGCCCTCCTCCGACAGCATGGTCATCGCCCGNTCCAAAGCTTTCAGCGCCGCCTCCATGACTGCTTCACTGCGGGTCGGATGGGCGTGGATGGTGCCGGCAATATCTTCCAGGCGCGCACCCATTTCGATCGCCAGCGCAAAGGCCGCCGAGAGTTCGGAGACCCCTGCTCCCACCGCCTGCAGGCCGAGAACGAGATTGGTGTCGGCGCGGGCGACGACGCGCACGAAGCCCTCCTCCGACAGCATGGTCATCGCCCGTCCGTTGGCGCTGAACGGAAACTGGCCGGTGCGGATTTCATAGCCCTGCGCCTGCGCCTCCGCCGGCGAGAGGCCGGCGCTGACAATCTCCGGATCGGTAAAGCAGATGGCGGGAACGCATCGCTTGTCCCAGGCACGCTTCTTGCCGGCGATGTGATCCCGGCCACCATCTCCGCTTGCGAGGAAGCTATGTCGATGCCAGGTCACCGCAGCTGCAGTTGCTCTCGGATGGGCGGCAATGCCAGGGTGAGGAGCACGGCGAAAACCATGATGACGCCGTAAGGTATCTTCCGGCTCGCCCGGATTTCCTCGACGCGCATGAAAAAGGCGAGATGTGCGACGCGCAGCGGCACCGGCAGCCGCAGGACCAGGAGCGTCACGATGCCGAGGACGAGGAGGAAAAACGAAAACGGCAGCATTCCGTGCCATCCGACAAAAAGGCCGATCGGCAGGAAAAGCTTGGCGTCTCCTGCGCCGAACATCCGGACCGCCCAGAGCACCACCCCCAGCATAAACATCAGCAGACCGGCCCCGAGATCGCCCCCTATTCCGCTCGAAGCAAACAACGCAGCGCCGACATCCTGTGAGCCAAGTATCACGGCCACCGTGCGCAATGCATAAAGTGCAACGAGCGCGAGCACGATCGCGTTGGGGATCTTCCATGTGCGGAAATCGGTCCAGGCGGCGTAGAGAAAAAGAAATACCGAAAGCGAGCTAGTGACATCGATCATTTGCGGCATGGTATTCAACCTTTTGGGCTATTATGGCCTGATTTTCAAGTTGTGATACAGTAAATCCAGACGGTTGAGTCAGTTTTTCGAATAGACACCGGGACTTTGGTCTTAACCATAAAGTATAGATGTCGAGAGCCAGCGTATAAATCGATTGACTAAATTAGAGTTAAGAGATTATTAATAATCCCAGTCGAAGAGGCGGTCTCGACGACAAGGCGGCCGGGGGGAATACGGCGCACAACTTATCCGGAGGAAATTCTCGATGAAAGCTTTTGTAAATAGCGTACGCGCTTTCGCGCGGGAAGAAGATGGCGTCGCACTCACCGAATACCTTATTCTGCTTGCCTTGCTGGTTGGCGGCGTGATCACGGCGGTGACATTGGCCGGCACCAATCTGGCTACCGTTTGGAACGGCTGGGCAGGGTGGTTTACGAACAATCTGACCGCTCCAGCAGCCTGATATTGGCGTTCGAGGAAGCGAGGGGTTTTGTTAACCCCTCTCTTCTAAATTAGAAGCAATGAATGGATGCGCTCCATCCAGTGTAACGAGTAATCGAGATGCGTTCTTCAACGATTTTAAGCCTCGTTATTGCGTTCGTGCTCGCGGCAGCAGCAGTTTTCGGCATGCGCGAGTATCTCTCCGATCAGAAGGCCCGGCTGCTGGCGATGAACGGCGTGAGGCCCGAGGAAAGGACACTCGTTGTCGCCGCCAAGGCAATGCGCTTCGGCGACCGAATCCGGTCCGAAAATCTCAGGGCCATTCCATGGCCCTCCAATGAAACACCCACAGGCTCGTTCGTCGGCATAGAAGCGGTCGTCGGCAGCGATGCCCAGCCGCGTTATGCCATGGCGGCGATCGACCCTGGCGAGCCGGTGCTATCCTCGAAAATCACTGGTACCGGCGAACGCGCCACGCTGTCGGCGGCGCTCGACCAGGGCATGAAGGCGGTTTCCATCCGCGTCAACGACGTGCTCGGCGTTGCCGGCTTCGTCAGGCCTTCCGATCGCGTCGACGTGCTTCTGACGCGGGTCGTGCGCGGGCCGGCAGGCAACGATCAGACCTTCGTCGACGTGCTGCTGCAAGGCGTCAAGGTGCTTGCGGTGGACCAGACGGCAGACGAGCGAAAGGACGAGCCATCCGTCGTGAAAACCGTGACCTTTGAGGTCACGACCGATGAGGCGCAGCGCCTTACCCTCGGCTCCAGTATCGGCACGCTCTCGCTGGCGCTTCGCAATATTGCCTCCTCCTCTATCGAGCAGACCCGGCCGATCACCGTCGCCGACCTGGGTGGCGGGGCGATGGCGACGGAGCTAGGCAACGATCTGGAAAAGAATAAGTTGCCAGAACCCGAAAAACAAGTGCAGATTGTGGAACAAAAGGTCGAGCCGGTGTTGTCGGTCGAGCCGAAGTGGGTGACAGTGGGTGTCTGGAACACGACGAAGCGCGAGGAGCACCGAGTCGGCCTGATCCAGTGATATTTATGCGGCATGCCGCAGGTGCGGCGAGCCGAATGGGGGGCTAAAGCAGGCATGGCGAACGGCAAGAGAAGAATCGCAAGGACCAGAAGCCTTGCGCCACTGGCGGCAGTGTTTTCGGCCTGTGTGTGTTTAGGGCCGGGATTTGCGGGCTCCGCCAACGCACAGGAAAAGTTGGTCACGCTCGGCAAATCGGTCCAGCATGTGAGATTGCCTCCGAACGAGACCCTGACGCTTAATACCGGCCAGCCCTTCGGCGATCTCGTCATCGGCAGCGCCGACATGATCGACGTAGTGCCGCTTTCCGACAAGTCGCTGTTCATCCGCGGCAAGAAGATCGGCGCCACCAATATCTCGGTCTATGGCGACGACAAGTCGCTTCTCGGCGTCATCGACATCCGCGTTGCCAGCGATTTCAGCGAAGTCGCCGCCGCCATTCGCTCTGCCGCGCCCTCGGCCCGGGTTATCGTGGCCAACTCCAACGATCGCATTCGCCTGACAGGCATGGTCCGTGACGGCGTCGAATTGCAGCGGGTGATCGAAATCGCCCAGTCCTATTCCGACCAACCGGTGCTGAACCAGTTGCGCGTCAGCGACAGCCAGCAGGTGATGCTGGAGGTCCGTGTCATCGAAGCCTCCCGACAGACGGGTCGTGACCTCGGGATCGGTTGGTCCGGGCGCGGCAACAACGGCATCGGCAAGGCAACGACCAGCCAGGGTATCGGCGTGGATGATAACGGCAGCCTCGTCCGTACCCTCGTTGATCCCAAGGGTGCGGCAACGGGTATGCTGCCCTTCGGCCAGTTGATCGCCAAGGTGCTGGAAATCTCGGGCGGCCGCATCGACGTGGTCATCAACGCGCTCGAGCAGAAGGGATTGGTGCGTCGCCTGGCTCAGCCGAACCTCATCGCCATGAGCGGCTCGACTGCCAGCTTCCATGCCGGCGGTGAAGTGCCGATCCTGAAGACGACGAACAACGGCACGACAGTCGCCACCGAGACGGACTATCGCCCCTTCGGTGTGCGGCTGACCTTCAAACCGGTGGTGCTTGACGACGGCGTCATCAATTTGGAGATCGAGCCCGAGGTTTCCGAGCTTGATCCATCGATCAACGTCAACGGCAATCCAGGTTTCATCTCGCGCGCTGCCAGCACCACGGTAGCGCTGCGCGACGGCCAGAGCTTTGCCATGGCCGGCCTGCTGCAGTCGATCAATGCCAAAGATATCCAGCAATTGCCGGGCCTCGGGCAGATCCCGATCCTCGGCGCGCTGTTCCGTTCGACGAGTTTCCAGAAGAAGGAATCCGACCTCGTCATCGTCGTCACCCCGCACATCGTGCGACCGGCCCGCCCGGGTGAGGACCTCTACAGTCCGCTCGATCAGACGCGTTCGTCCAACGACGCCGAGCTTTTCGCGCTCGGTGTCCTGGAAGTCGACAAGGACATGCTCCGACGCTTTCGCAATGGCGTAGGTGTGACTGGGCCCTATGGCCATCGTCTCGACCTGAACCAGGGAGTCCAAGTCGTTGCTACAAAACGCTAAGCGCGTCCTTCTCGTCCTCGCAGCCGCCGGCCTCGCTTCCGGCTGCGCCGATTATATGAACCATCGCGATACGATCACATTCGGGGCGGGCAACGCCATGGAAGCAAATAAGGCCATCCATACCGAGGATCCGTTCCCGCCGGAAGCCCAGCGAACCCGTATCGCGAGCGACGGCAAGGTGATCCGCAGGGCGGTCACTGAGTATCAGAACGGCGGGGTGGTGGTTGTTGAGCCATCGCCGGCCATGGGGGCCAATGGGGCGTCCACTGGGGCCACAGCTAGCCAGTAGCTGTTCGAAAGGCATGAACGGCGCAGCGCGCCGGAAGGGAAAATGCATCACACAGGGTCGTCGCGGCGATAGCGCCGTGATGGGGGTATGCCAATGCTGGGCAGGGTTGTCAGACGGTTCTGGAACGATCATCGTGGCTATGTCATCGCTTTGACGCTCATCGCCATGCCAATGCTTCTCGGCTTTTCGCTGCTGGTTATCGATGTCGGTCGCAGCAGTAACCTGCATACTGATCTCCAGAACGCGGTCGATGCCATGGCGCTGGCCGGAGCCCGCGAACTCGATGGCCGCGACGATGCCATTTCGAGGGCGCAGACGGCGATCGAGAAAATCGCCAATAGCGCGGCTTTTTCCGGGGGCGGGACCGGCATGTCGCTTGGCTCGAATATTACCGTGGCCTATCACGCCGGAAATAATGCCGGGAGCACGGTCAACGTGCTTTTTCTGAAAAACATCCCGGCCAACGATGATACGCCCATCCCGTCTTCGATGGAAACGACGGTGGCCAGCGAAGCCTCCTACGCCTGGGTCATCGCCAAGCCGCAGGCGATGCAGACGATCTTTCCGATCCCGGTTGGCTTCACCCGCAATACGATCAACATCGCTGCCGACGCCGTCGCGGTCTATCACGCCAGTGCCTGTGATATCACGCCGATCTTCATCTGCAATCCCTATGAGCCGGCTGGCAATACGAGCCCGGCCGCCAACGAACAGGCGGCGGCGGATCTCCACACCAACTTCGCGGCCGGCAATCTCTACGGCCGGCAAATCGAAATGTACAGCACGTCCTCGTCCAGCCCCGGGCCTGGCAATTTCGGGTTCCTGAGAACCCCTCTGGGCAATGGCGCAAGCGTGATGGCCGACGCTTTGGCTACCGGGAATCCGGGGGCCTGTTATACGAAGGACAACCTGGATACCGAAACGGGTGCCATGGCCGGGCCAGTTGAAGACGGCGTCAACACGCGATTCGGTATTTATCAGGGGTCGTTCAAGGGCTTGCGCAATGATGGCCGCTACCGCCCGGCCCAGAACGTGCGCTCCGCACAAAAGCAAACGGGACAGAACGGCTGCAAGGCCTACGACCCGGTGCTGGTCGGCAGCACTGTTGGCGATGTCACCAAGGCGGTGCCATTGGGTTACGGTGCAGCCATGTCGCCCCTCGGCGGCGGCAAGATCAGCACCAGCAACAATTGGAACTATGCAAACTACTGGACCGTCGCGCAGGGCGGCACGGCCCCGTCGGTCAGCGCGATTCTCAGCAATTATTCCAGCTATCCGCCGCAGGCCGGCGGAACACCGAGCCGGCCCTCCGCCTATGACGTCTATCGTTACGAGCTCAACACCGCGGCGCTGCTCAACCATGCCTCGGCAAACGGCGAAATCGGCAATCCGACGACAGGCGGCGGACAGTGCTACTCGGGGCCGGCCCTGTCGAACTACACGGTGGGCGAATATGGCGACCGCCGCGAGATTTTCGCCGCCATCGTCAATTGCGGCTACGAGGCCTCGGTCGACCATTTGAACGGCCACAAGCAGACGCAGGCGGTTGCCTTCGCACGCATGTTCATGACCAAACCGGCGTTCAAGGCTGGCAACGAGCGCTATCTCTCGCTTGAAGTGATCGACATCAGCGGCAAGGGTGGACGGGGCACACTCGAAGATTTCCTCCGGGAAGAAGCGGAGTTGGTCAGATGATGGCGCTCCGCAATTTTATCCGGCATCGGCTTTGCCTCGGCTTCTGGCGGCGGGAGGAAGGCGCGGTGCTTGCCGAAGCGCTGCTCGCGATCCCCTTTGTGACGATCTTTGCGGCGGGGATACTCGAGTTTGGCAGCATCTTCTGGCAGCGTATGCAGATCGACGCAGGCTTGCGCGATGCCGGGCGTTACCTTTCGCGATGCCGACCGGTGTCGGGAACCTATGTGCCGACATGTAATCAGGCGACTGCGAAGACGATCGCCTTTTACGGAACGCAAACACCTGCGGCAAACGCTAAACCCCGCGTGCCCGGCTGGAACAGCCCTGCCGACATCACCATCACCGCACCGGATGCGGACGGGGACATCACCATATCAACTGCTCATCTCTACCAGACCTCGCCGGTGTTCGGCTTTCTGGGAATTGGTGCCATCACGATCAGTTCCTTCCATGAAGAGAAATACATCGGATGGTGACCTCTAGGGCAATCAAGGCATTCTGGCAGGATAGCAGCGGTGTCAGCCTTGTCGAAGCATTGCTGACCTTTCCGATCGTCATGCTGGTATTCGCCGCCTTCATCGAGTTCGGTTATGCCATGTCGCAGTGGAATCAGACGGTCAAGGCGCTGCAATATGGTGCCCGTCTGGCGGCGGTATCCGATCCGCTGACCACGAATTTCAATGCCGTTTTCCCAACAGATGCCGCCGATCCACTCAACAACGGCAAAGCGGCGCCGAACGATGCAACGATATCCTCGACCTGCGGACCGGCTCTTGCAAACTGCACGGCGGCACTGAACCGGATCGTCCGCGGAAGTGACGGCGTTTGCAGCGCGGGCACTGATCCTCACCCCGGCATTTGCGACCTCAATTGGCGCATCACGCCGGATAAGCTGATGGTCACCTATCAGCGATCGGGCCTCGGCTACTGGGGCCGGCCGGACGGGCCTGTGCTGACGATGCGGCTGGAGGTGCGCAACATCACTTTCGATCTGCCGGTCCTCGGCGGGCTGTTGGGATTGAACGACGTCACCATCCCGGCCCATCCGGTGACGATCACGACGGAAGATCTGAAGACCTGCTCAACCTGCTGACTCCTTAAATTACGCGTAGGAAAGCGAAAATGACAGCTCACATGAACATTGCCGCATCCACCAAGATCCTGGTCCTCTCCGACGATGCGGCTGCAGCGAGCTTCATGCTCGATACGTTCGGGTCGCTTTCGCGTTACGATGTCCGCCATCTGGCGCTGAAGGCGCTCGGAGAAAAGGGCCGGTTCGATCCGACGCAGTTCGACCTGATCGTTCTTGACGTTGACAACGGCACATTGCTGCAGCAGCCGGAGCTTTTCGCGTTTCGCACCAGCTATCGCCACATTCCGCTCGTCGTCGTTTCCGAAGACCTGCCGGACGACATGCTGCGGCTGCTCTTCCGCCTGAACGGCAACGACTGGCTGAAGAAGCCGCTCGAGCGTCGCGCCCTGATCGACATGATTTCGACCCATGCGCCAGGCACTGGGGCCAGCGACAGCCGGGTGCATGCCGTGGTCTCAGCCGTCGGGGGCGCGGGCGCCAGCATGATCGCTTCGTCGCTCGCGCATGTGCTGGCCCAGCCGACCAAGAATTCCACGCCGCGGATTGACTTGTTCGACACCGATTTTTGCTCCGGCGCGCTTGGCTATTATCTCAACCTCGTCAACGACTACGACTTGAAACCAGTCATCGCCAATCCTTCCCGTGTCGATCTGGAATTCATCGATCTGGTCCGAAAGCGTCATTCGGGGGGCTTTTCGCTGCTGTCCTTCAAGCAGCCATCCGTGCTTCTGGCGCCGAAGGGCCGGGAACTCGTGCTGCGTATGCTCGACGTGGCCGCCTTCGAGAGCGACCACACGATCATCGACATTCCCTATTATGACACGCCGTGGAAATACGAGGTGCTCACTTCGGTCAACAGCATCTGCATCGTCACTGAAATGACGGTCCCGGCGCTTTCTCAAGCCAAGGATTTGTTTGCCAACCTGGTACGGCTGCGTGGCAGTTCGGATCAGATATTCATCGTCATCAACAAATACCGCTCCAAGCTTTTCGGCCTCGGCCTGCGCCGACAACAAACGGAAAAGATCTTCAAGGAGATCCCGACGCATGTCATTGCGGATGACTGGGATACTCTGAGCGAGGCGGTCAATCGCGGCGTGCTGCCATTTCAAGTGAATTCCCGGGCGCGCTTCTGTGGCGCGGTCGGTAAACTTGGAGCGCTGGTGCGATGAGGGCGTTCGACAGTGGGCGCATAAGGTCCCGCGCGGCCGGCGTTGCTCTTGCGGTTTTGGCAATTCTGGCCGCTGTCGGCGACGCCGCGGCAGCCGGGCTTGTGCCGCGAAGCCTGGGGCCGACGACAGCCGCCGTGGTGACGATCGAAAAAAGCTACGCGCCTGGGACAATCGTCATCGCCAACGGCAATCGTACGCTGGATCTCGTCATCTCCGAAGGGCGCGCGATCCGTTACAAAATCGGAGTCGGACGAGACGGATTTCGCTGGAGCGGTATCGTCAAGGTTGGACGCAAGGCCGAGTGGCCCGACTGGCGCCCGCCTGTCGAGATGAAGGCGCGCGCAGCCGGACTTCCGGACCTGGTGCCGGCCGGGCCGCTCAATCCATTGGGTGCTCGCGGGATCTATCTCTACAAGGGCGGGACCGACACGCTCTACCGCATTCATGGAACGAACGAGCAGTCGACGGTCGGCGGTTTCGCGTCATCGGGCTGTTTTCGCATGAGCAACGCCGACGTCATCGATCTCTATGAGAGGGTGAAAGTCGGTTCCACGGTTATTGTAAAATAAGAGTTCGGGGGCGGGAAGCATGGCGAACGGTATCATCGGGCGTTTCTACAAGCAGCGGGGGGAAAGCCGGGAAGATCCGGAGGCGGCCGAACTGTCTTTGGTCGGCGCAGTTCAGAACATGCCTGCCCAACCGGCCTCCGACAGCGCCACGGCGAGCGGCGAAGAGGCCGCGCTCGGGCCGGACATGGTTTCCGAGCGGGTCAATCTGCACCGTTACCTGCTCGATCGCATCAACCTCGGGATCCTCGACACGCTCGACAACGAGGAGATCGCCACCGAGATCCGGCCTTTGGTCAAGGACTACATCCGGAGTAACAACTTTCCGCTGAATGCCAAGGAAATCAATG
Source organism: Rhizobium sp. NZLR8 (assembly GCF_019685025.1). Lineage (NCBI taxonomy): Bacteria > Pseudomonadati > Pseudomonadota > Alphaproteobacteria > Hyphomicrobiales > Rhizobiaceae > Rhizobium > Rhizobium sp. NZLR8. Next base: position 349,847 of record NZ_JABDVY010000002.1, read on the forward strand.
ATCTGATCCGCGATATCACCGACGAGATGCTCGGGCTCGGACCGATCGAGCCGCTGCTGGCCGACGACACGATCGCAGATATTCTCATCAACGGCTATAACAGCGTCTATGTCGAGCGGAGCGGCAAGCTCGAGAGCACGGCCGTGCGGTTCAAAGACGAGGACCATCTCCTTCGGGTGATCAACAAGATCGTCTCGGCGGTTGGCCGCCGTGTCGACGAGTCGACGCCGATGGTTGACGCCCGCCTCAAGGATGGCTCGCGTGTCAACGTCGCCATCAGGCCGATCTCGGTCGATGGACCGCTCGTTTCCATTCGTAAATTCACGCGCAAGCCGCTGACGATGGAGCGCCTCGTGCAATATGGAGCTATGGCCGATGCGATGCGCATACTTCTCAGCGCCGCGGTCAAGGGCAAGGTGTCCATGGTCATTTCAGGCGGCACCGGTTCTGGCAAGACCACCTTGCTCAACGCCCTCTCGTCGCAGATTTCTCCAAGGGAGCGCCTGATAACCATCGAGGATGCAGCCGAACTTCAACTGCAGCAGCCGCATGTCGGGCGTTTGGAAACCCGACCGCCGACGCTCGACGGGCGCAACGAGATCCGTCAACGCGAACTTTTGAAAAACGCCCTGCGCATGCGTCCCGACCGCATCATCGTCGGCGAAGTTCGCGGCGACGAGGCGTTCGACATGCTGCAGGCGATGAATACCGGTCACGAGGGGTCGATGACGACCATTCACGCCAACACGCCCCGCGACGCCGTCGGTCGGCTTGAGCAGATGGTCGGCATGGCCGGGATGCCGATGTCGCAGATGAGCATTCGCTCGCAGATCTCCTCCGCCATCACCATGATCGTGCAGGTCCAGCGCCTGAGCGACGGTACCCGCAAAGTCGTCTCGATTTCCGAGATCACCGGCATGGAGGGCGAAGTCGTGCAGATGCAGGAGATTATGAAATTCAAGAAAATCGGCACCGATGAAGGCGGCCGGATCCATGGAGAATTCCGCGCCACCGGCATCCGCCCGCGGTTCGTCGAGGAATTTGCCGAACTCGGGATCGAGATCCCCGTGACGATTTTCGATCCCGGCAAACCGCTGCAGACGGGACCTGTTCAATGACCCTGACTCTCCTTTACGCGGCCGTTTTCACCGCCGCCCTTGTTGCTGTCGAAGCGATAATGCGCGGCTACTTCAAGACATCAGAACGCCACCGCGCTGTGAACCATCGGCTGAGCTTGCTCGAGGTCAGCGATGATCATCGTAAGACCTATAGCGATATGCTCAAGGAGCGCGGAGCCGGCGGCAGGTGGCGGCAAACCCCCATGATGCAGCGGTTGCGGCAGTTTTACGCCCAGTCGGGAATCAAGTTCGATGCCAGGCGATTTGCTCTCTACGCGATCGCAGGCGCACTTTTGACGTGGCTGGTCGTTCAGTTCCTCCTGCCGAGCACTCTGTTTAGAGTCCCCGTCTTTCTCCTGATCTGCCTCATCATCCCCGCAGTCGTCATCTGGCGCGCCCGGGTGCTCCGCATGCGGAAATTCGAACTGAAACTTCCTGAAGCGCTCGATGTCGCCAATCGCAGCCTGGCCGCCGGCCACCCGCTGCCGGCGGCGATTTCGTTGGTCGCACGCGAGATGCCTGATCCGATCGGCACCGAGTTCGGCCTCCTCTCGGATGAACTCACCTACGGCGTGACACTGGACGACGCCCTGGTGAACTTGGCCGACCGGGTCGGCGTCGAGGATCTGAACCTGCTTGCGATATCGCTGAGCGTACAGGCGGGAACCGGCGGAAACCTCGTGGAGATCTTGCAGAACCTTTCGAAGACGCTGCGAGACCGCATGCTGCTGAAGGCAAAGGTCAGGGCGATTTCCTCGGAAGGACGCATTACGGCGATCGTCATGTCGATGTATCCGTTCCTGCTCTACGCGATGATCAAGATGTTGTCGCCGACCTACTTCGATCCCGTCTGGGAGAGCGGCCACGGAACCATCGTCGTGACCGTGCTGCTGGCCGTCATGGCGATCGGGAATGTCATTCTCTACAAGATGGTCAACTTCGAGTACTGAGGCGTCATGTCGAGCGAGTATGGAATTTACCTCATCGTCTTCTTTGCCGTGCTGATATTTTCTGCGGCAGCATCGGAATTGTTTTTTCGACAGCGCGAGGTCTCGGTTCGGGTGTCGAAGAGCTCGGTGGCATCAGGCGAGGAGTTCCACCTTGGCGATACGACGATTGCCGATCTCGGCGAGGCGGAAAACCGCCTGATCCGTCGTTATTTCGAGATTACGCGACGTGACACCAATGTGAACTCCACCCAGAACCGGCTGATTCGAGCCGGCTATTTCGCCGCCGGCGCCGTGACCACCTTCCAGGTGGTTCGGGCGGTGGTCTGTATCAGCGTGCTGGTCGCGGCGGTCTGGGCTCTCAATTGGGTCGTGCCTGATATGTCACGGGTGGTTACGCTGGTTGTTGCCATGTTTGCTGCGGGCGTGACCTTTATTCTGGTCAACATCTATATCGACCGGCGTGGCGCCGCCAAGGAGAGGGAGTACCGCCGCCTCTTTCCCGATTTTATGGATATGCTGATCGTCTGCCTCGATGCGGGCATGAGCATCGAGGCAGCGGCGAACCGTGTTGCGCGGGAATTCGTCGACAAGCGGCAGGACTTCGGCCTGCATCTCTCGATCATGATGCTGGAAGTGCGGGGTGGCCGGCGACTGCGCGAGGCCCTCGCCAACCTTGCCGTCCGCCTGAGGATTGACGAAGCCCGGGCCCTTTCCGTTCTGTTCCGCCAATCGGAGGAGCTCGGGACCAGCGTAACGCAGACGTTGCGGGTCTACTGCAAGGAAATGCGCGACCTCCGCATTATTCGCGCGGAGGAAAAGGCAAACGCCCTGCCGGTCAAGATGCTGCTTCCGCTCGGCGCGTTCCTTTTTCCGGTAAGTCTCATCATCGTTCTCGTTCCCGTTGTTATCCGTGTCATCAGTCTTCTTCTCAGCATGAGCCCCGGCGGTTGAGCCAAGCGAGGTCGTATGCAGTATTCGCTCGAACATGATCGTAACGATGCCATCAGTTCCCTGGATCCGCGTATGCCGATGGCACCGGCAAGCCTAGAACAGACCGGACTGGATCTGTCGTTCCTGCTTCGGCTGGCGTCAAAATGTGCGGCCGAGCAGGATACAACCACGGCGTCTCATCTGGCTGACCGGATGAAATTGCCGAAAGTGATCGTCAATATCCTGATCAAGGAACTGGTGAAACTCGCATACCTCGAGGCTCGCGGCCTGGCCGGTGAGGATGTGAGATCCGATATCCGGTATGCGCTTTCAATGAAGGGGCTCGAATATGCCCACGCGGCGTCGCGCCAAAGCCAATATGTCGGCCCGGCGCCGGTGTCGCTGGACGCGTTCTGCCGTCAAGTCGGTTTGCAGTCCATCCATTACGAGCGCGTGACCCCGGAGCGGCTGACCGACAGCCTTGCCGGGCTGGTGCTCTCGGATACCTTGGTCGAAAAGCTCGGCCCGGCCATCAACTCCGGTCGCTCTATCCTGCTTTACGGACCACCCGGAAACGGAAAGACGAGCATCGCCGAGCGGACGTCTCAACTGTTTCGTCAAACAATCTGGGTGCCCTATGCCATCGAGGTCGGCGGCCATGTCATCAGTTTCTATGACGAAGCCGTGCATCATCCCGTGTCGGGGAGCGACACAGAATCCCATCCGAAAGCGGATCAGAGATGGATCGAATGCCGCCGTCCGGTGATCAAGACGGGCGGGGAATTGACCCTCGATCAGCTCGATCTCACCTTCAACGAAGGACCGAATGTCTATGAAGCACCGATCCACTTGAAGGCATCCGGCGGCGTTTTCATCATCGATGATTTCGGGCGTCAACAAGTGGCGCCGCAGGCGCTCATCAATCGCTGGATTGTGCCGCTCGAGCGCGGATATGACTTCCTGACGCTGCACACCGGCAAGAAGTTCAAGGTTCCCTTTGACGAGCTGGTCGTATTCTCGACCAATATCGCACCGAAGGACCTTTCCGACGAGGCGGGCTTGCGGCGCCTCAAATACAAGATCTTCGTGAACACGCCGTCGCGCGACGAATATATCAGGATCTTCAAATCCTATGCCAGCGGCACCGGATTGGCGGTCAGTGATCCAGACCTGAACCTGTTCTACGATCGCAAGTACAACGGCGATGCGCCAGCCTCTTGCTATCATCCGAAATATCTTCTGGATTTCGTCGGGTCTTACTGCGAGTTCAATGGTATAGCTGGAAACGCGTCGCTCGATATGCTCGAGCGGGCGTGGGAAGGTGTGTTTACAACGGAATGATTGCGGACTTGGCGCTGATCACGGCCACGCAGATTTAATGACTTACGGGGGAGTAAACGAATGACCAGCATTCCGAGCATCGAGGGCGAAGCGGACCGCCCAACACCTGGCAATTTGCGAACCGTAGAGAAGAAAGGCTCAAAAAGCCCGCTACTCGTCGGTTTGCTCCTGATGCTCCTGCCTGTGAATGCCGGCGTTCTCATCTATACCGCCAAAAACTCAGCGGATGTTCGCGAGAGCCGCGAGACCATCGCCGCGCTGAAAAGGTCCGTCGACGGCCTGAGAGGACAGATGGAAAAGCAGTCGGGCAAGATCGACGACAATGCCAAGGCCGACGACGTCGCGCTTATCCGCGAGGAGATGGGTAGCCTGCGAAAGGCTATGACGAGCGAACAGCACAACGACACAAGCTTTGCACGCATGGGTTCTGCTTTGGTCCTTAGCGCGCCCGGCAAGGAACCGGCACAATTTTTCGCACCGTCGCCCCGTGCCGGGCCGGCGGAAACTCAAACTCCGGATAGCACGCTCGCGTCCATCGAAGCCGGGGGCATTGCAGTCAACGACCTGCCGCGTTACGTGCGAACACTCTCGCCGGAAGGCCAGCTCATACTTCGGAAGGCACGATAAACAGCGACGTCACCTCCAAAGCAATCGCTGGACGCTGCTAGAGCATGATGCCGAAAAGTGTGCGCGGTGTTCTCATGACATCATGCTCTCACTATTGAATTGAGAACAGGATGATTTTAGGCCAACCGGGCCTAAAATCATCCTGTTCTAGGAGGCGCCGCGCCGATGCTGGCAGTGCGGCAAGGGCACTCTAATCGCGACGCAGATTGCCGATCGCTGAGGGGCCTATTATCGCTGAGCGTAATTGACGCTGTTCTTCATCAATTCGAGATTACGCGCAGTGACTTCGTTTCCGGGATCAAGCTCATAGGCTTTCAGGAAATACCGTCTGGCGGTGCGCAAGTCGCCGCGTAAAAGGTGAGAATATCCGATATTGTTGTAGTAGACCGGGGTGTTGCCGATCATTCGCGAGAGTTGCTGGTAGGCGCGGTCGGACGTATCGAAGCGGGCAACCATGTCGGCGGAGGCTGCCAAGCCTAGCCAGGCGGCCGGATCTTCCGGAAAAACGTCTACTGCTCGCTTGTAAATGGCGTAAGATTTTCCGTAGTTCTTTTCCTGGAACTGCAGTTTGCCAGTGGTGATCAACTCGTCGTTCTTATAGAAGGCGACCGCTGAGTCATCCTCGACGGTCTTTGCACTATCGCCAAAAGCAGCGAGACCATCAACGCTGGATGACTGGCAACCGGCTAAAATTGCTCCGGTCGCTATCAAAAACGCAATGCATTTAGTCCCAGCTCTGATCTGCAACATTCAACTTGATCCCCCATCAGACATTCTTGCCTAAAATTCGGATGCGTTCACCGGAAATCATCGTAAAAAAAAGCTAACAACTCAAGAATTTGAGCAAATAGTCGCAAAAAAGCGACAAACGCGGTATCCGCCGGAATGCGCCAGAGTGATAAACGCCAACGATCCACACGGCGCGAGCTCGCCGAGGAACAGGACTGACATCTCGCCGATGCCTTTCCCCGCGACCAGCATCGAGAGCGCGTATGGTTCAACACGCTGAACGAGGCATATGTTAAGGCGCGGTATTCCAGGCATTTTGAGATCGGCGAGGAGGCTCTCGCCCGGCTTGGAGAGCAATGCCTCATTGCTTGGACTGGTCGACACGGTGTGCTCCGAGTATCTGGCGATCCTTGCGCGGAATAGCGGGTAGCAGCGTTGTGTGAATGCCTTTTGTACGTACCATTCAGTTAAACTAACCGTGCAAGCGAAGCCTTGAGGTTGGCGTTCTTCGCTTGTTCGGAAATCCTGAGACACCTCTTCTTTTTCTTTGTAATTTCCGACATATATTAAATATTATGTACGTTCCGCAGATTGTCACGCGCGGATTAAGGTGTTGGCGATGGCAACCGCCAATCTTCACTTTGTTGTTTTTGCTGTTCTCAGCCTTGGGCTTCGTCGCACCGTCGGCGTCCAGCCGCGTTGCTGTCGTCCTCAAGGTGAACGGCGCCATTGGGCCTGCGATAGCTGACTACGTGATACGAGGCATTCAGCGTGCTGGCGAACGTGGAGCGGTCTTGGTCATTCTGCAAATGGACACACCAGGTGGTCTTGACACCTCCATGCGGGAAATCATTCGCGCGATCCTTGCCTCACCAGTGCCTGTCGCGGGCTTCGTCGCACCGAGCGGGGCACGGGCTGCCAGCGCCGGCACCTATATTCTCTACGCAAGCCACATTGCGGCAATGGCGCCTGGGACCAATCTAGGTGCGGCGACACCAATCGCGCTCAGCGTAAAGCCTTTCGGCGGTGATGCGGAACCCGAAAAGAAGCCGGGCGAACCTAGTGACAAGCAGGCAGAAGCTCCGGGCAATGCCAGCGAAGCAAAAGCCGTTAACGACGCAGTCGCTTACATTCGCGGGCTTGCGGAATTGCGCAATCGCAACGCCGACTGGGCAGAGCGTGCCGTGCGCGAAGCTGCGAGCCTTTCATCCACTGCGGCAGTGCGCGAACATGCCATCGATTTCACGGCAGTTGATGTCAACGATCTCCTTGCAAAGGCACAAGGGCAGGTGGTGCGGGTCGGTCAAACGGACGCCCGGCTCGATACCTCCGGTTTAGTCGTGCAGGAATTCGAGCCCGACTGGCGCACGCGCCTGCTTTCCGTCATTACCGATCCGAACATCGCAATCATCCTGATGATGGTCGGGATCTATGGCCTGATCTTCGAATTTCTCGCACCTGGGACAATGCTTCCTGGCACGATCGGCGGCATCTGCCTCCTCCTTGGTCTCTATGCCCTGGCATTGCTGCCGGTGAGTTTTGCCGGCCTTGGGCTTATTTTCCTCGGCGTGGGATTGACTATGGCTGAGGCGCATTCGCCAAGCTTCGGCGCTTTCGGCATTGGCGGCGGGGTAGCCGTGATCCTGGGAGCAACCATTTTGTTTGATACCGATATACCCGGCCTGGAAGTGTCGCGCGCCCTACTGGGCGCAATTGCGTTTGCTGCTCTTGCTTTTAGCCTTGTCGTTGCTCGCCTGGCGTTCACCTCGCGCTTGCGCCGGGTTGCCACCGGTGCAGAGCAGATGATTGGCATTTCCGGTAAAGTTGAGAGCTGGATGGGGCTCACGGGGTATGTCATCGCACATGGCGAACGCTGGAAGGCGGTTTCCGCCGAACCACTTGTTGCCGGTGACCCTGTCAGCGTGACCGGCCGCAATGGGCTGGCGCTCGAGGTCGCCAGCCGTCCTAAGGACACTTAACGGCACTCAGCAAGCAGGAGGAGAAGTCATGGATATGTTTGCAGATCTTGCCTTCTATTTGGTGGCCATCGTCATTTTGGTCGCCATCCTCGCATCCGCGGTTAAAATCCTGAGGGAATACGAACGCGGCGTCGTGTTCACACTTGGCCGCTTTACCGGAGTCAAGGGACCCGGCTTGATTCTGCTCATCCCCTATGTCCAGCAGATGATGCGGGTCGACTTGCGCACGCGCGTACTCGATGTCCCTAGCCAGGACGTCATCTCACATGACAATGTCTCGGTTCGTGTCAGCGCGGTGATCTATTTCAGGGTTATTGACCCCGAGAAGTCGACCATCCAGGTCGAGGATTTCATGATGGCAACAAGCCAGCTTGCCCAGACGACGTTGCGCTCCGTGCTCGGCAAGCACGACCTCGATGAGATGCTGGCAGAACGTGACAGGCTCAACTCGGATATTCAGGAAATCCTTGACACTCAGACGGATGCTTGGGGAATTAAAGTAGCCACTGTCGAGATCAAACATGTGGATATCAACGAGTCGATGGTTCGTGCAATTGCTCGCCAAGCGGAAGCCGAACGCGAACGCCGCGCAAAGATCATTAATGCCGAGGGCGAACAGCAAGCTGCAGCGAAGCTACTAGAAGCGGCCGAAATTTTGGCCAGGCAGCCGGAGGCGATGCAACTTCGTTACTTGAGCACTTTGAACGTCATCGCCAGCGAGAAGACTTCGACGATTTTATTCCCCTTCCCGATGGAGTTCGGCAATCTGATGGCCATTAAGCCGAAGTGATCGAACGGCTCTGGCGGTGCTCCGTCGGGCGCGACTTTGCGCGAGACGATAGCTGTCGCCATTCATCTCGAGGATGTTGACGTGGTGGGTGATACGATCGAGTAGCGCACCGGTCTTGGAGAGCGGCACGAAGCCCAGCTCATCGATGATGAGAAGCTGGTAGGTCCGGCGGAACACCGCCACCCCGTGGTCTTGGTCAGCTCGGCTCAGATGTGCAAAGCGCTTCCCAAAGCTTTCAGCGCCGCCTCCATGACTGCTTCACTGCGGGTCGGATGGGCGTGGATGGTGCCGGCAATATCTTCCAGGCGCGCACCCATTTCGATCGCCAGCGCAAAGGCCGCCGAGAGTTCGGAGACCCCTGCTCCCACCGCCTGCAGGCCGAGAACGAGATTGGTGTCGGCGCGGGCGACGACGCGCACGAAGCCCTCCTCCGACAGCATGGTCATCGCCCGTCCGTTGGCGCTGAACGGAAACTGGCCGGTGCGGATTTGATAGCCCTGCGCCTGCGCCTCCGCCGGCGAGAGGCCGGCGCTGACAATCTCCGGATCGGTAAAGCAGATGGCGGGAATGCAGCGCTTGTCCCAGGCCCGCTTCTTGCCGGCGATGATCTCGGCTACCATCTCGCCTTGCGCCATCGCCCGATGGGCCAGCATCGGCTCGCCGGTGACGTCGCCGATCGCATAGATGCCGCGCATGGAGGTGCGGCAGCGATCGTCGATCCTGAGATAAGGGCCGGCGCGATCGAGATCGAGCTCTTCGAGACCGGAGCCTGCCGTCCTCGGGCGGCGGCCGACGGTAACGAGGATGCGGTCCGCCGGCAGGCTCTCTCGCCGGCCATCGGATGTTTCGACGATCAATGTCTCGCCATTATCGGCAAGGCCGATCGCCTTCGCACCTGTCAACACCCGGACGCCGCTTTCGGTCAGCTTGCGCATGACGGGCCGCACCAGCTCGGCATCATATAATGGCAGCACCTGTGGCGTTGCCTCGACCACCGTCACCTCCGATCCCATCTTGGAAAAGGCCGTGCCAAGCTCCAGCCCGATATAACCGCCGCCGACGACGACAAGTTTTTTCGGCAGCTCCGTCAGCGACAGCGCCTCCGTCGAGGAGATCACGCGGCCGTCGAACGGCAGGTTGGCAAGCTCCACCGGATCGGAACCGGTGGCAATCACCACGGTCTCGGCGCGGATGATCTGCTGGCCGGTCTCCGTCTCCACCTCCACCGTCTTGCCGTCGCGGAAGTGGGCCCGGCCATGGACGATCTTGACCCGCGCCTTCTGTAATAGCCCCGAGACGCCGCCTGTAAGCCGGCCGACGATGCCGTCCTTCCAGGCGATCGTCCTCAAAAGATCGATCGAGGCGCCTTCGACGCGGATGCCCATCGGGTTCTTGCCGACAAGCATCTTTTGCGTCGCGTCGAATTCCTCGGCCGCATGAATTAACGCCTTGGAGGGAATGCAGCCGACCGTCAGGCAGGTGCCGCCCGGCTTGCCGGCCTCGACGATGACCGTATCGACGCCGAGCTGGCCGGCGCGGATGGCGCAGACATAACCGCCAGGGCCGGCGCCGATGACGAGGAGCTTGCAGACGATTTCTTTCATGGCTCAGCCTTCGATGAAAATGAGCGCGGGCGATTCGAGCAGCGTACGGATGCGCTGCACGAAGGTTGCCGCATCCCAGCCGTCGATGATGCGATGATCGAAGCTGGAGGAGAGGTTCATCATCTTGCGCGGTACGAACTGCGCGCCGTCCCATACCGGCCGTGTGGCGATCTTGTTGACGCCGATGATCGCCACTTCGGGATGATTGATCACCGGCGTCGAGACGATGCCGCCGAGAGCGCCCAGCGAGCTGATGGTGATGGTCGAGCCCAAAAGCTCATCGCGGGTCGCCGTCCCCGATCGCGCCGCTTCCGCCAGCCGGTTCATTTCCGCCGCGCAATCCCAGATGCCGCGCGCTTCCGCATGCCGCACCACCGGCACGGTCAGACCGGCCGGCGTCTGCGTGGCGATGCCGATATGGACGGCGCTATGACGCGTGATGATGCCGGCATCGTCGTCGAAGGTGGCGTTGACGTCGGGCTGCCCGGAAATGGCCTTGACCAGCGCCCGCATCAGGAAGGGCAGAACCGTCAGCTTCGGATGATCCGGCCTGCGGTCGCCGTTCATGGTGGCGCGCAACTCCTCGAGCGCGGTCATATCCACTTCCTCCACATAGGTGATGTGGGGGATGCGCGAGGTGGACAGCACCATTTTTTCGGCGATGCGGCGGCGCAGGCCGGTCAGCTTGATCTGCTCGGTCGCCGTCTTCCTGGCAGAACCGTTCCTTGCCGTTGCCGGAGCGGCGCCCAGGGTCAGGAATTGCTCGATATCCTCGCGCAGGATGCGGCCGGCCGGTCCGCTTCCCTGCACCTGTCTGAGATCCACCCCCTTTTCCCTGGCAAACAGCCGCACGGAGGGCGCGGCAAGCGGCTTTTCAACCGGCGCTGGCGCAGAGGCCGGCGCTGCCGGAGTGGGCTTTGCAATCTCGACCTTGGCCGTTTCGGCAGGTGGCGTCTGCGAGATCCGCACGGGCTGGGCGTCGCCGTCGCCGACATCGCCCGCCGTCTCGATCCGCACCAGCGGCGCCTTGACCGCGATCCGGTCTCCGACCTCGCCGGCAAGCCAGATGACGGTGCCGTTGACGGGAGAAGGAATTTCCACGGTGGCCTTGTCGGTCATGACGGCGGCGATCACCATATCCTCGCGGACCGGATCTCCCGCCTTCACATGCCATTCCACCAGCTCGGCCTCGGCCACCCCTTCCCCGACATCGGGCATCTTGATGATGAATTCGCCCATGGCTCAGGCCTCCATGACTTCGGCAAGTGCCCGCCCGACCCGGGCGGGACCGGGGAAATAGTCCCATTCCTGCGCATGCGGATAGGGCGTGTCCCAGCCGGCGACGCGCACCACCGGCGCTTCGAGATGATAGAAGCAATGTTCCTGTACCAGTGCCGCAACCTCGGCGCCAAAGCCGGAGGTCAGCGTTGCCTCATGCACGACGACGCAACGGCCCGTCTTGGTGACCGATTTGACGATCATATCGAGATCGAGCGGCAGCAGGCTCCTGAGATCGATCACCTCGGCATCGATGCCGGCATCGTCTGCCGCGGCAAGCGCCACATGCACCATCGTGCCATAGGCAACCACGGTCACCGCAGACCCGGCGCGCCGCACTTCGGCCTTGCCGATCGGGATGGTGTAATGGCCGTCGGGCACCTCTCCCAGCGCATGTTTCGACCACGGCGTCACCGGCCGCTCGTGATGGCCGTCGAAGGGGCCGTTATAGAGCCGCTTCGGCTCCAGGAACATGACGGGGTCGGGATCCTCGATCGCCGCGATCAGCAGGCCCTTGGCGTCATAGGGATTGGAGGGAACGATCACTTTCAGCCCGCAGACATGGGTAAATAGCGCTTCCGGGCTCTGGCTGTGTGTCTGGCCGCCGAAGATGCCGCCGCCGGTCGGCATACGCACGACGATCGGGCAGGTGAAATCGCCGTTGGAACGGTAGCGGATGCGCGCCGCCTCCTGCGTCAGCTGGTCATAGGCCGGATACATGTAATCGGCGAACTGGATTTCGACACAGGGCTTCAGCCCGTAGGCGGCCATGCCGATCGCCGTGCCGACAATGCCGGATTCGCTGATCGGCGTATCGAAGCAGCGCGTCCTGCCGTATTTTGCCTGCAGACCTTGCGTGCTGCGGAAGACCCCGCCGAAATAGCCGACATCCTCGCCGAACACCACGACATCGTCGTCGCGCGCCATCGAGACGTCCATGGCGCTGCGCACCGCCTCGATCATCGTCATCCTGGCCATGTCAGTACCCCGCCTTCTGCCGCTGGCGGCGGATATGCGGCGGCATCTCGGCATAGACGCCCTCGAAAATGTCGCGCACCGAAGGCCTGCCGCCGGCATGCAGCGTGCCATGCGCTTCCGCCTGACGCTGTGCCTCGATCACCTCGTCGGCAATTTCAGCCTCCGCCTGCACATGCCGCTCCTCCGACCACGCGCCCTTGACGATCAGATGTTTCTTCAGCCGCAGCACGGGATCGCCGAGCGGCCAGGCCTCCGATTCCGTCTTCGGCCGATAGGCGCTCGGATCGTCGGAGGTCGAATGCGCGCCGACGCGGTAGGTGACATATTCGATCAGCGTCGGGCCGAGATTGCGCCGGGCGCGTTCGGCCGCCCAGCGGGCGACGGCATGGACGGCGAGATAGTCGTTTCCGTCGACGCGCAGCGCCGGAATGCCGAAGCCGAGGCCGCGGGCGGCGAAAGTGCCGGAACCGCCACGGGCGATGCCTTGAAAGGTGGAGATCGCCCATTGATTGTTGACGATGTTGAGAATGACGGGCGCCTTGTAGGTCGAGGCGAAGACGAGCGCCGAATGAAAGTCCGATTCCGCCGTCGAGCCGTCGCCGATCCATGCCGCGGCAATGCGGCTGTCATTCTTGATCGCCGAGGCCATCGCCCATCCCACGGCCTGCACATATTGGGTGGCGAGATTGCCGGAGATGGTGAAGAAGCCGTGTTCCTTGGAGGAGTACATGATCGGCAGCTGCCGGCCGCGAAGCGGATCGCTCTCGTTCGAGTAGATCTGGTTCATCATCTCGACCATCGGATAGTCGTCTGAAATCAGCAGGCCCGCCTGGCGATAGGTCGGGAAATTCATGTCTCCCTTGATGAGCGCCTTGCGGAAGGCGCAGCTGACGGCTTCTTCGCCGAGATGCTGCATGTAGAAGGAGGTCTTGCCCTGGCGCTGCGCCATCAGCATGCGAGTGTCGAAGGCACGCAGCTTCATCATGTTGCGAAGCCCGGTCAGCAGTTCCTCGTCGGAGAGCGAGCCTGCCCAGGGGCCAACCGCCTCGCCGTCGCGGTTCAGCACGCGGATGATCGAATAGGCGAGCTCGCGGATGTCTTCCGAAGCGACGTCCACCTCCGGCCGCGGCACGGCACCAGCCTTGGCGATCTTGACGTTGGAAAAATCGGGCTGGCCGCCCGGGCGGACGGCGGGTTCGGGGACGTGCAGGCTCAAACGAGCGGAATCCACCATGTTTTTTTATTCCTCCCTTTGCCGGCCATGCATCCCTCCCCGGAAGCAGGGCCGGATATATTGTTACAGATTGCGGGCGATCACCATGCGCTGCACGTCGCTCGTTCCTTCATAGATCTGGCAGATGCGCACATCGCGATAGATGCGCTCGACCGGGTAATCGGCCATGTAGCCATAACCTCCATGGATCTGGATCGCGTCGGAGCAGACGCGCTCGGCCATCTCGGAGGCAAAAAGCTTCGCCATCGAGGCTTCCGACAGGCAGGGCAGCCCGGCTTCCCTCAGGCAGGCGGCGTGAAAGGTGAGCTGCCGGCCGGCCTCGATCCGCACCGCCATATCGGCCAGGCGGAAGGCAACCGCCTGGTGCTCGACGATCGGCTTGCCGAAGGCGGTGCGCTCTCCGGCGTAGTCGCGCGCCGCCTCGAACGCCGCCCGCGCCATGCCGACCGCCTGCGCCGCAATGCCGATCCGCCCGCCTTCAAGATTGGCGAGCGCGATGCGGTAGCCTTCGCCTTCTGCGCCGAGCCTCAACTCGACAGGAATGCGCATGCCGTTGAAAGCGATCTGGCAGGTATCGGTGGAATGCAGGCCAAGCTTATCCTCGACGCGGATCACCTCGTAGCCTGGCGTATCCGTCGGCACGATGAAGGCGGTGATGCCTTTCTTGCCGGCATCAGGATCGGTGACGGCAAAGACGATGATGACATTGCCGTTCTTTCCCGAGGTGATGAATTGCTTGGCGCCATCGAGCACGTAGTCGTCGCCGTCACGCCGCGCCCGGGTCTTCAGGTTTGAGGCATCGGACCCCGCCTGCGGCTCGGTGAGCGCAAAGCCGCCGATCCATTCGCCGCTTGCCAGTTTCGGCAGGAAGCGCTGCCGCTGCTCCTCGGTGCCGAACTTCAGGATCGGCACGCAGCCGACGGAGCTGTGCACGCTCATGATCGTCGAACACGGCCCGTCGCCGGCGGCAATCTCCTCAAGGGCGGCGGCATAGGCGACCACACCGGTATCCGAGCCGCCATAGGCCTCCGGAACCAGCATGCCGAGCAGCCCGAGTTCACCCATCTCCTTCAGTTCCTGGCGCGGGAAGAGATGCTCCCGGTCACGCTTGGCCGCCCCCGGCGCCAGCCGGTCGCGGGCAAAATCGCGGGCGAGATCTGAGATCTGCTGCTGAAGATCGGAAAGAATCATCTGTTCAACCTCTCGCCTCGTGCCGCTCGATGGCGACGGCCGTCGCCTCGCCGCCGCCGATGCAGAGCGCGGCCATGCCGCGCTTCAGGTCGTAGCGCTCCAATGCCGAAAGCAGCGTCACCAGAATCCGGGCTCCCGACGCGCCGATCGGATGACCGAGGGCGCAGGCGCCTCCATGCACATTCACTTTTTCATGCGGCAGGTCGAGATCGCGCATCGCCGCCATCGCGACGACGGCGAAAGCCTCGTTGATTTCGAAGAGATCGACGTCCGAGAGCGCCACGCCGGTGCGGTCGGACAGTTTCTGCAGCGCGCCGATCGGCGCAGTGGCGAATAGATTGGGCGCCTGCGAATGCGTGGCATGGCCGAGAATGGTGGCGAGCGGTTGGAGGCCGCGATGCTCCGCCTCGGAGCGGCGCATCAACACGAGGGCCGCGGCGCCATCGGAGATCGAGCTGGAATTGGCGGCGGTCACCGTGCCACCTTCGCGAAAGGCGGGCTTCAGCGTCGGGATCTTGTCGAGCCTGGCCTTGCCGGGCTGTTCGTCGCGGCTCGCCACCTGCTCGGCTTTGCCCGATTTCACCGTGACCGCCACGATCTCGCTTTCGAAACAGCGCTCGGCAATCGCCTTCTGCGCCCGCGTCAGAGAGGCGATGGCGTAGTTGTCCTGCGCCTCGCGCGTAAACTGATAGGCCTCGGCGCAATCCTCCGCAAAGCTGCCCATCAAGCGCCCCTTGTCATAAGCATCCTCCAGCCCGTCGAGGAACATGTGATCCACGACACGCCCATGGCCAAGCCTGTAGCCGGCACGGGCCCTGTCAAGGAGATAGGGCGCATTCGTCATGCTTTCCATGCCGCCTGCGACCGCCACCGAAGCACTGCCGGCGGCGATCAGGTCATGCGCCATCATCACCGCCTTCATGCCCGAACCGCACATCTTGTTGACGGTGCTGGCCGCTGTCGCAAACGGCAGGCCGGCATGGACGGCCGCCTGGCGGGCGGGCGCCTGCCCCTGCCCGGCCGACAGCACGCAGCCGAAGATGACCTCCTCGATCGCCTCGGCCTCGACGCGGCTGCGCTCAAGCGCTGCGAGGATCGCCACTGCTCCGAGTTCGGGTGCTGTCGCCTCCTTCAGCTCTCCCTGAAAACTGCCGATCGGGGTGCGCGCCGCCCCGACGATGACGATGGGGTCCTGCAATGCCATCTTTCCTCCTCGGGCGCCGCTCACCGCGCACCCATTCGCAATGCGCCGTCGAGGCGGATGACCTCGCCGTTCAGCATGTTGTTTTCAAAGACATGGCGCACCAGCCCGGCAAATTCCGCCGGCCGGCCGAGCCGCGGCGGAAAGGGCACGCTCTTGCCGAGTGCGGCCTGAACCTCGGCCGGCATATCAGCCATCATCGGCGTCTCGAAAATCCCGGGCGCGATCGAAACGACGCGAATGCCGTAACGGGCAAGCTCGCGGGCGACCGGCAAGGTCATCGCCGCCACGCCGCCCTTGGAGGCGGCATAGGCCGCCTGGCCGATCTGCCCGTCAAAGGCGGCAACCGAGGCCGTATTGACGATGACGCCGCGTTCGCTTTCCGCATCCGGCTCCGCATTCTGGATCGCAGCAGCGGCAAGCCGGATCATGTTGAAGGTGCCGATGAGATTGATGCCGATGGTGCGGGCAAAACTCTCCAGCCGGTGGGGCCCGTCGCGGCCGATCACCTTTTCGGCCGGTGCCACGCCGGCGCAATTCACCAGGCCGCGCAGGCCGCCGAAGGCCTCGACCGCCGCGGCAACCACTGCTTTTCCCGCCTCGCCATCGGTCACATCCGCCTCGACGAAGCGGACATCGCGCCCGAACTCGCGGGTAATTTCCTCGCCCGCCTGCGGATTGAGATCGGCAATCGTCACGCGCCCGCCCGCCTCGACCAGCGCGCGCACCGTTGCCGCGCCGAGCCCCGAGCCGCCGCCGGTCACGATGAAACCTGCACCTGCGATTAGCATGAACCTATTCCTCCCGCCGCCGCGCCGTCCTCCAAGCACAACCGGCAGCCGCGATTCTATTCGCTCCACCTATTGCAAGCGATGACAGAACTGCTCCATTATCTCGGCCAGTTTTGCCATAGTGGGGATTGATATGGCCGAGATCGAGCGACGCATGATCGCGCCGGGTTTCGTGGAGGAAGCGCTCGACAGCCTGCGGCGGTTGGGCAAGCCGACGGCGCCGATCCTTGCCCGCGTCAGCCTGCCGCCTGGCATCGACCAGCCGGTTTCGGCGGAGACCTATGGCGCGCTCTGGCTGGCGATCGCCGCCGAGCTCGACGACGAATTCTTCGGCATGGGCGCTCGCCCGATGCGCAGCGGCAGCTTCACCCTGCTTTGCCATTGCGTGCTGCATGCGCCGACACTCGGTCACGCGCTCCGCCGGGCGCTGCGCTTCCTCGATGTCGTGCTCGACGATCCCCGGGGACGGCTCGTCGTCCGCGACGGCATGGCTGAGGTCGAGCTCAGCGATGCCGGCGCGCCGCGTTCGGCCTTCGCCTACCGCACCTACTGGATCATCCTGCACGGCATCATTTGCTGGCTGGTCGGCCGGCGCATCCCGATCCGCCTTGTCGATTTCCGCTGCGCCGAGCCCCGCCAAGGCGCCGACTACCAGCTCTTCTTCGGAGCACCGGTGCGGTTTTCTCAAGCCATCAGCCGGCTCGGCTTCGACAGCGCCCTGCTCGACCTGCCGATTTCACGCAGCGAGCAGGCGCTGAAACAGTTCCTGCGCGGCGCGCCCGCCAATATTCTGGTGCGTTATCGTTACGATGCCGGCATCGCCGCCGCCGTCCGCCGGCGCTTGAACCTGGCAACGCCCAATGCCTGGTCGAGCTTCGCCAAGCTTGCCGCCGATATGCGCATGCCGCCCTCCACGCTTCGCCACCGCCTGCACGATGAGGGGCAAAGCTATGCCGCCATCAAGGACGACATCCGCCGCGACCTCGCCGTCGACCTTCTGCTGAGCACATCGAACACCATCGGCGAGATTGCCGTGCAGCTTGGTTATTCCGAACCCAGCGCCTTCTTCCGGGCTTTCCGGAAATGGATGGGCAAGAGCCCCGAGGCTTTCCGGCGGGAAGAAGCGGAAAATCGAAGCTAAGTCAGTCGAACCGCTTGACGCGACCCGACTGGGTTCGCGCTTTCGCGAACGTCGCGCCAATCTTCATCACGAAGGATTTGCTGAAGCGACCAAGAATCTCTTGATGCGGCTCGATGTACCAGGAGTGTTCGACGATATCATAGTTATATTCGTCTACGACGATCCAACTCTGATTGAGATCACCAATACCGGCACGCCGGCATTCGATATCGGGAATTTCCAGGGCGATCCGCTCCGCCTGCGGCGGCTGCGTTGTGATTGCCAGAAGCACAAGATGCGTATTTCCATCGCCTGCGCTGCGGATTGCGACAACGACACAAACTGGTCGTTGTTTACGCCCTTCGGTCTCGCCCCGCTGCTGCTGCCATGCCCAGAGATAGGGATAGTATATCACTTCCCCGGGGCGAAACTCATGGCTCATCGTCGTAACCGTCACCCTTCGCCAGCCGCTCGATCGCCTCGCCGAATAACTCGGCATGTTCGTCCGGCATCTCCGAGAGGTGATGAGCACGACGTGGGTCCTTGCCGCTGCGCATGCGCTCGTAATGTTCATAGCTCATCAGCACGAAACGCGGCTTGTTATGTCGAGTGAGAACGATCGGCTCCCGGCTTGCAGCATCGGTGACGTCGCCGACCTGCTTGTTGAGATCCCCTGTCGTGAACTGTCGCATGATAATCTCCGGCTTTGTTTCCATATATTCCATATTTCCCATATTTTCAAGAAAACGGCACAACTTCGATACGGAGGCCGTCACCCGCATCCAAATCAGAGACACTTTGAACCTTCCGCAACCCGCGCTACATATTTCAGCGGGAGGACTGCCATGTTTGATTTTTCGCTCGGCGACACCGCGGACGCGATCCGTGAAACGACGGCGCGGTTTGCCGCCGATCATATTGCTCCGATGGCCGCGGAGATCGACGAAAACAATACGTTTCCGCGCCAGCTCTGGCCTCGGATGGGGGCGCTCGGCCTGCATGGGATCACCGTCGAGGAAGAATTCGGCGGGGCCGGTCTCGGTTACCTCGAGCATGTCGTCGCCATGGAGGAGGTTTCCCGCGCCTCCGCTTCCATCGGCTTGAGTTACGGCGCCCATTCCAATCTCTGCGTCAATCAGATCCGCCGCTGGGCCTCGACGGAGCAGAAACGCCGCCATCTGCCGAAGCTGATCTCCGGCGAACATGTCGGCGCGCTTGCCATGTCCGAGGCCGGCGCCGGTTCCGATGTCGTCTCCATGCGGCTGCGGGCCGACCAAAAGGGCGACCGCTACATCCTGAGCGGCACCAAGTTCTGGATCACCAATGCGCCGCATGCCGACGTGCTTGTCGTCTATGCCAAGACCGATCCGGCCGCCGGCCCGAAAGGCATTTCCGCCTTCATCATCGAAAAAGGCCTGCCTGGCTTCAGCGTCTCGAAAAAGCTCTCCAAGCTCGGCATGCGCGGCAGCGACACGGCCGAGCTGGTCTTTCAGGATTGCGAGGTGCCGGCCGAGGCGCTGATGGGGCGGGAGGGGGAAGGCGTGAAGATCCTGATGTCCGGCCTCGATTACGAACGCGCCGTGCTTGCCGGCGGCCCGCTCGGCATCATGCAGGCCTGCCTTGATGTCGTGCTGCCCTATGTGCGCGATCGCAAGCAGTTCGGCAAACCGATCGGCGATTTCCAGCTGATGCAGGCAAAGATCGCCGATATGTATGTCGCGCTGAATTCGGCGCGCGCCTATGTCTATGCCGTCGCCCGCGCCTGCGATGCCGGCCGCGCGACGCGCACGGATGCTGCCGCCGCGATCCTTTTCGCCAGTGAGAATGCCGTCAAGGTCTCGCTGGAGGCGATCCAGGCGCTCGGCGGCGCCGGCTATACCAAGGAATGGCCGGTCGAACGCTTCTTGCGCGATGCCAAGCTCTACGACATCGGCGCCGGCACCAACGAGATTCGCCGCTACCTGATCGGCCGGGAGCTCATTGCGTCATGACGGTGATTTCGACTGCGATCGACCGCGACAGCGACAGCTTCAAGGCCAATGCCGTCAAGAACAAGGCCCTGATCGACGAGCTCCACGAGCGTTCGGTCAAAGCGCGCCAGGGCGGATCGCCAACGGCGCGCGAGCGCCATACCGGCAAGGGCAAGCTCCTGCCGCGCGACCGCATCCAGCTGCTGATCGATGCCGGCAGTCCTTTCCTGGAGATCGGCACGCTGGCCGCCAACGGCATGTATGGCGACGAAGCGCCGGGCGCCGGCATCATATCAGGCATCGGCCGCGTTTCCGGCCGCGAGGTGATGATTGTCGCCAATGACGCGACGGTGAAGGGTGGCGCCTATTACCCCCTGACGGTGAAGAAACATCTGCGGGCGCAGGAGATCGCCATGCAGAACCGATTGCCCTGCCTCTATCTGGTCGACAGCGGCGGCGCCAATCTTCCGCATCAGGCCGAGGTCTTTCCCGACCGCGACCATTTCGGCGCGATCTTCTACAACCAGGCACAGATGTCGGCCGAAGGCATTCCGCAGATTGCCTGCGTGATGGGAAGCTGCACCGCCGGCGGCGCCTATGTGCCGGCCATATCCGACGAAACGGTCATCGTTCGCAATCAAGGCACGATCTTCCTCGCCGGCCCGCCGCTGGTCAAAGCTGCCACCGGCGAGATCATCTCGGCCGAAGAGCTCGGCGGCGCCGAGACCCACGGCCGCCGCTCCGGCGTCGTCGATCATGTCGCCGAAAACGACGAACATGCGCTGCTGCTGATGCGCGATATTACAGCAAGCCTCAACAGTGTGAAATCAATCGATATCGACATCACGCCGCCGCGGCGGCCGAAACTCGGTCCGGAAGATCTCTGCGGCCTCATTCCGGACGACGTCCGCTCGCCCTATGACGTGCGCGAGGTAATCGGCCGGATCGTCGACGGCTCGGAACTGCACGAGTTCAAACCGCTTTACGGCACCACGCTGGTCTGCGGCTTCGCCCGCATCTGGGGCATGCCGGTCGCCATCATCGCCAATAACGGCGTGCTGTTTTCCGAAAGCGCTCTGAAGGGCGCGCATTTCATCGAGCTCGCCTGCCAGCGCCGCGTGCCGTTGCTCTTCCTGCAAAATATCTCCGGCTTCATGGTCGGCGGCCGATACGAGGCCGGCGGCATCGCCAAGGACGGGGCAAAGCTGGTGACGGCGGTGGCAACCGCGACCGTACCGAAAGTGACCGTCATCATCGGCGGCAGCTTCGGCGCCGGCAATTACGGCATGTGCGGCCGCGCCTATCGACCGCGCTTCCTTTTCACCTGGCCGAACAGCCGCATCAGCGTCATGGGCGGCGAACAGGCAGCCTCGGTGCTCGCCACCATCCGCCGCGATGCGATGGAGGCGCGCGGAGAGGACTGGCCGGACGAAGAAGAGGCCGCCTTCAAGGCGCCGATCCGGGCCGCCTACGAGGCCGAGGGCAATCCCTATTATGCGACGGCCCGCCTCTGGGACGACGGCATCATCGACCCGCGCCAGACCCGCGATGTCCTCGGCCTTGCCTTTTCCGCCTGCCTGAATGCGCCGATCCCGAAAGGGCCGCGCTTCGGCCTGTTCCGGATGTGAGGCGGCCATGATGGAAAGCCTTCTCATTGCCAACAGGGGCGAGATCGCCCGCCGCATCATCCGCACCGCCAAGCTGCTCGGCATCCGCACGATCGCCGTCTATTCCGAGGCCGATGCCGGCCTACCCTTCGTGAGCGAAGCGGACGAGGCGATCGCCATCGGCCCGCCGGCGGCCCGCGAAAGCTACCTCTCGCAGCAACGCATCCTGGAGGCCGCCCGGAAAACCGGCACCGCCGCCATCCATCCCGGTTACGGTTTCCTGTCGGAAAATGCCGAATTTGCCGAAGCGGTGGAAAGCGCCGGCATCCTCTGGGTCGGCGCGCCCCCGGCCGCCATCCGCGCCATGGGGCTCAAGGACGCCGCGAAAGAATTGATGCAGGCGGCAGGCGTCCCCGTCACCCCCGGCTATCTCGGCCCGGACCAGAGAGAAGAGCGGCTGTCGGCAGAAGCCGATGCCATCGGTTATCCCGTGCTGATCAAGGCGGTTGCCGGCGGCGGCGGCAAAGGCATGCGCCGCGTCGACCGCCCGCAGGATTTCGCAGAGCTTCTCGCCTCATGCCGCCGTGAGGCCGCCGCCTCCTTCGGCGACGATCGCGTTCTGATCGAACGCTACATTGCCAATCCGCGTCATATCGAGGTGCAGGTCTTTGCCGACAAGCTCGGGAATTGCGTTCACCTCTTCGAACGCGATTGTTCGCTCCAGCGCCGTCACCAGAAAGTCATCGAGGAGGCCCCCGCCCCAGGCCTCGATACCGCCACCCGGGCGGTAATCTGCGATGCGGCGGTGAAGGCTGCAAGAGCGGTAAACTATGTCGGCGCCGGCACTATCGAATTCATCGCCGATGCCTCCGGTGGCCTCAATCCCGACCGCATCTGGTTCATGGAGATGAACACGCGGCTGCAGGTGGAACACCCGGTCACCGAAGCGATAACTGGCGAGGATCTGGTGCTCTGGCAGCTGAAAGTCGCCAGCGGCGAGCCCTTGCCGAAAAGCCAGGACGAGATTGTTGTCAACGGCTGGGCCTTTGAGGCCCGGCTTTACGCCGAAAATCCCGCCGCCGGCTATCTGCCCTCGACCGGCCGGCTAGACCATCTCAAGCTGCCGAAAACGGTCCGCGTCGACAGCGGCGTCGATGAGGGCGATGAGATCACCGCCTTCTACGATCCGATGATCGCCAAGATCATTGCGCATGGGCCGAACCGCGAGGCGGCACTGTCGAAACTCGCGGCCGCCTGCGCCGACGTCGAGGTCTGGCCGGTCAGATCGAATGCCGGCCTTCTCGCCCGCATCGCCGCCGACCCGGATTTTCACGCCGCCCGGATCGATACCGGCTTCCTCGACCGTCACGGTGAAAGCCTTGTGGCGACCGAGCCTGATGAAACCGTGATCGACAGCGCCGCCACCGCGCTTGCAAAGAGCGCATCTGATGAGCCTTGGTCCGCCCTCACCGGTTTTCGCGTCGCTGGGCCGAGCGACAGACGCGTCCGGGTGCGCGTCGGCGGCCACCTCTATTGGGGGCGTCTGCGCCCCGACCTCGAAGCAAAGACCATCGAGACGGACGAGACGACGGTGCTTTTCGACGCCGGCAACGCCTGGCCGATCGGCCTGCCCGTCGCAAGCGAGGTCGAGGCAAGCCACGGCGTGGGTGATGGCGCCATCCTGTCGCCCATGCCCGGCCTGGTCATTTCCGTGGATGTCGCCGAAGGCGACCCGGTCGCCAAGGGCGATCGTCTGCTGACGGTCGAAGCCATGAAAATGGAACATTCGCTGCGGGCGCCCTTCGACGGCATCGTCGGAAAGCTGCAGGTTTCCCCCGGTATCAGGGTCTCGGAAAACCAGCTGGTCGCCAGCGTCATGAAGGGAGAGGATTGATGGCCGGTCGCTACTTCGACGAATGGACGGTCGGCGACCGCATCGCTCATGAGATCCGCCGAACGGTCACCGAGACCGACAACCTGCTGTTTTCGACGCTCTCCCACAATCCGCAGCCGCTACACCTCGATGCCGAGTATGCGGCCAGCACCGAATTCGGCCGGATCGTCGTCAACGGCACCTTCACTTTTGCGCTGACCGTTGGCCTTTCTGTCGGCGACACGACGCTCGGCACGCTCGTCGCCAATCTCGGCTACGACAAGGTGACGATGCCGAAACCGGTCTTCATCGGCGATACGCTGCGGGTGGAAACCGAGGTGATGGAGCTGCGCCGCTCGAACTCCCGCCCAGACGCCGGCATCGTCACCTTCCGGCACATCACTCTGAACCAGCGCGATGAGATCGTCTGTCAGTGCCTGCGCACGGCGATGCTGAAGGTGAAACCGTCATGAGGCTGCGCTCGCTGCTCTTCGTGCCCGGCGACCGGCCGGAACGTTTCGAAAAAGCGCTCGCCTCGGGCGCCGATGCCGTCATTCTCGATCTGGAAGATTCGGTTGCGCCAGCGAGCAAGCCGAAAGCGCGCGAAAACGTACACGAGTTCACCCTGCGCCAGACCGGCGAGACCGCCCTTCTTATCCGTATCAATCCCCTCACCTCCCCGGCATTCGAGGACGACCTTGCCGCTCTGAGCGGCCTTCGCCCTTTCGCGATCATGCTGCCGAAGGCCGAGGGCGCGGCTTCCGTGCGCAAACTCGCGGCCTCGCTGACGTCGGCCGTTCCCGTTTTGCCGATCGCGACCGAAACGCCGTCGGCGATCTTCGAGATCGGCAGTTACCGGGAGGTCTCGACCAGCCTCTGCGGCCTGACCTGGGGTGCTGAGGATCTGCCCGCCGCGATGGGGGCCACGACCGCGCGGAGGACGGATGGCCGTTATACGCCACCTTACGAGCTTGCCCGCTCGCTCACGCTATTCGCAGCCCATGCCGCCGCCGTTCCCGCAATCGAAACCGTCTATCCCGATTTCCACGATCTCAAAGGTCTGAGCGCCTATCTCGGCCGCGCCCGGCGAGACGGCTTTTCCGGCATGATGGCCATCCATCCGAGCCAGATCGAAACGATCAATCACGCCTTTATGCCGGATGCATCCGAGATCGCCTGGGCCGAGAAAGTCGCCGCCGCCTTTGCCGCCAATCCCGACGCAGGCGTCATCCAACTGGACGGGCGCATGCTGGATATACCGCATCTGAAGCTCGCGCTGCGCATTCTGGCAATGGCAGGGCAAATCACTCCTGCCAACTAGAGAATTTCCGTTTTTCTTCGAACCACCGAATTGTTCTATCTCGTTGTTTTCACCCAATTCCGGGCGCAAAACCGCTGCGCACTTTTGCGGGAATTGCTCTAACCCGACTTCGCAATCTGCTTGGAGGCGGCGTGCTCCGGCTCGAGGTAACCGGCACCGATGGCGACATACAGATCCACATAGTCCTTGGCGACCTGTTGAACGCTCGCGGCAAGGCTTGCCTCCGCATCGGAGACCGAACGCTGCGCGTCCAGAATATCGAGCAGCGACGAGGCGCCATCCTTGTAGCTCGTGGTCGAAAGTGCCAGCGATTCCAGCGCCGTCTGCACCTGCCGGCGCAACGGCTCCAGCGTCTGCGTGTCGCGGCGAACCGCCGACAGCGCGTTTTCGACCTCTTCGACCCCGTTCAGCACCGCCGCTTTCCACGCGAGATATTGGGTCTTCGCATCGGATTTTTCGATATCGACATTCGCGCGCAATGTGCCGCCATCGAAGATCGGCAGGTTGAGCGATGGCCCGAAAGACCAGCTCGTCAGGCTTGCGCCGCTGCCTGATGATTTGACCCAGCTCGGCGAGATCGAACCGGACAAGGTGATCGACGGGTAGAGCTGGGCTTCGGCTGCGCCGATATCGGCGACGGCCGCCGCCAGCTCGCGCTCGGCCTTGCGAATATCCGGACGATTGCGGATGAGATCGGCGGGAATGCCAGCGCGAATGTCGCCGCGGAAGACCGGTTGGCCGGCACTCTTCTTCAGCTCGTCCGTCAGCGAAGCCGCTGGCATCCCGAGCAGCGTGGCGATGTGATGGGCCGATTCCGTGAAGCTCTTTTCGAGGCCGGGTACGTCGGCCTTTGTCGACTGCACCAGGCCCTCGGCCTGAACGACATCGAGGCGGGAGGCTGCACCGGCTTTCAGCTGCAGCTGCGTCAGTTCATAGGTCTGCTGGCGGGATTTCAAACTCGCTTGGGAAAGCGCGATGCGCTCCTGGTAGTAACGGGCGTCGATATAGCTCTCGACAAGGTCCTTGAGGAAGGTGAGCTTCGCATTGTCGGCCGTCGCATAGGCGGCCCCCAGCGAGGCGATTGCGCTCTCTTTCGAGCGACGGTACTGGCCGAAGACGTCGAGCAGCCAGGAGAGGCTGGCGTCGCCGCTCGTCGTGTTCGTAGTGCCGATTGTCGTGCGGAGCCGGCCCTTCTCGCCGGATAATGTGTGCGATGCATCGACAGTCAGGCTCGGCAAGCCGCCGCCGCCGGCGACCGTGACATTGGCGGCGGCCGAGTTGATGCTTTCGAGCGCCTGAAGCACATCGAGATTTTCGCTGAGGCCATGGGCCACCAGGCCGTCGAGCCGCTTGTCGCGAAAGGCCGTCCACCACTCAGCCACTACGACATTGCCGTTGCTCTTGTTACCTCCCTCTGCGAATTTCGCGGGAAGCGGCATTTGCGGGGGAACGTGATCCGGGCCGCTGACGCAGCCCGTCAGCAGAATTGTCAGTGCGGATGCAGCGTAGCGGAGGGATGATGGTCTTGTGGGAAACGACGTACTCACGGGCGAGCCTTCTGAACCGGGATCGTGGGTTCAGGCTTAGCGATGCCAGCGTTAATGGCGGTTAAGAAACTGTAAAGTTAGGTAAAATCCGGCACCGCCTCGTCAGGCGATGCGGATCAGGTTTCATCATTGGCCGCGCCATAGGGCGCCGGCACCCTCGGAAGCTCCAGGGTGATCGCCAGGCCGCCGGCCTCCGGCAATGATGCACGCACGCGCCCGCCATGGCGTTCGATCGCCTGCCTGCTGATGGCGAGACCCAGACCGTATCCGCCTCTCGGCACGGCGTCTTTCCCGCGTGAGAACGGCTGGAAGATCCGTTCGAGTTCGTCCCGTCCGACACCTGGCCCCTGATCCGTCACGCAGATCTTGAGGCGGTCGGCCGTCGCCTCGCAGGAGACGGTGATGCGCGAACGATCGGCTGTGTATTTTACGGCGTTGCGGACGACGTTTTCGAGCGCCCGGTAGATCAGTTCGCCTTCGACCTCGGCGCGGAAGATGCCGTCGATACTCTGCGTGATCGAGACCTCGCGCGCCTGGGCTTCGAATGCCGCATCGCCGAGGATTTCGTTGAGCAGCTCAATGACATCCAAGGTCTGCGTTTTCAGCGGCCGGCTGGAACCCGCCGTCAGCCTGGCAAGCGTCAGCACCTCGCCCACCAGCATGTCGAGCCGTTCGACCTCCCGGTCCATACGGTCCAGCATGGCGGTAAGTTTGGCCGGGCTCTGCCGGAGCACGCCGACGGCGGCCTGCAGGCGGGACAAAGGCGAACGCAGTTCGTGGGAGACGTCATGGAACAGCCTCTGCTGCGCATCCTGGAGCTCCTGAAGCCGGGCGGCGCTGGAATCGAAATCATAGGCCAGTGCCGTCACCTCATCCTTTCGGCCGGCCATTTTATCGCCGATGCGGAAGTCGAAGCGGCCATGGGCAAGCGCGCTCAAACCGTCGCGCAGATGGACGACGGGACGAATGAGGTATCGTGCCAGTGCGCCCGCCGCGATCGTGCTCGCGATCAGGATGGTGAGCCACGGCATGAACGGGCCAAGGTTGTCGAAGGTGGAACTGGCCGGCGCCGACACGGAAAGCCGATAGCAGTCGCCATCCTTCAGCACGGATCGCGTAATGACCGTGTTCTTCTCGGCGCAGGCGGCAGCTTCCCCAGGCTTCGAAAGGCTCAGGCCGAGCGGCTGCGTCTTCTCGCTTGTGGTCACGAAACGCGCGGCTGCGGCTTCGCCGTCCTCAACCAGAATGTTTGCAGTCAGGTTCAGCACGAGCGTCCGCCGCTCCTGGTCCAGCTCGCCTGCGAAGGGAACCGCCTGAACAAGTTTGACGATAAGGATAATGACAGCGAGGCTTGCCGCCAGCGTCAGCCAGATGATCCTGAAGAATTTCCAGAAAAGCCGGGGCATGATCAGTCCACGACAAGTTGATAGCCCTGGCCGCGGACGGACTGGATCCAGGATTGCCCGTCCTCCCTCAGCCCGAGCTTCTGGCGAACACTGCTGATATGGACATCGATACGGCGGTCGAACGGCGTGAGCGGCTTGCCGAAGGCCCGCTTCGAAATCTCCTGCTTCGATACAAGCTGGCCGGCGCTGCGGGCGAGAACCTCGAGCAGGCTGAATTCGGTGCCGGTCAACTCCAAGGTCTGGCCGCGCCATTCGGCGCTTCTGCTGCCGGAATGGAGCACGAGCTGTCCTGCTTTGATCGTGTCGGTCGATACACCGGCCGCCGGCTGACCGGCGCGGCGCAGGATGGCCCGCAACCTCGCGGCCAATTCGCCCGGCGAACATGGTTTCGGCACATAGTCGTCGGCGCCGAGATTGAGGCCCGATATCCTGTCGACGTCGTCGCCTCTTGCGGTCAGCATCACAACGGGGACCTGGCTCAGCTTCCGGATCCTCTGCAGGACTTCGATCCCGTTCATCCGGGGCATCATGATGTCGAGCACGATGATATCGACCGTATTGCCGGCTGCCGCGGCAATGGCGGCGCGGCCATCCGTATCCGTTACGACGTCATATCCTTCCTCGACCAGATATTCCTGCAGAAGCGTCGTCAGCTCGGCATCGTCGTCGATGAGGAGAACCTTGTTCATTCGCATTATCCGTCATTAGAACAGGATGATTTTAGACCGGGTCGGCCTAAAATCTGAATCCTGTTCTACATTAAAGAGTGAGAGCATGATGTCGTCCGAAAACCGCTCACACTTTTCGGCATCATGCTCGAATCCGGGCAAGCCATACAGCACGAACACGCTCGCGCGGCCAAGTTTTACCTAACTTAACGCCAACTTGACCGCACTTAACATTCGCCCCGTTACCTATCCTGCCATGACATCGACGCGAGCTGCGATCGGATTGCCGTGCATCAGCCGCAATCCTTCATCGAGCTGATCGCGGATCGGGAAAGGCAGCGATGCCTTTGACCACAAGGAGTGCATCGTTGAGAAAACCATCCAAGCCACTCGCCGCCGCGTTCGTTGCGGTCGCGCTTTTCTTCCCCCTCCGCAATGCCGCAGCCGAGCAGGTGGCAGCTCCCGCTCTCACCGTCTCTCTGACGGCGCCGGTGCAGCGGGACTGGCCTGAAACCGTTCCGGCGAGCGGATGGCTGAAACCCTGGCAGGAAGCGGTCATTGCCTCCGAAACCGGCGGCCTGCGCATAACCGATGTCCTGGTCGATGTCGGCTCCGTGGTCACGAAGGGACAGCCGCTCGTCCTGCTTTCCCAGGAAAGCGTGCTCGCCGATCTTCGCAAGCAGGAGGCCGCCGTCGAGACCGCCAAGGCAAGTCTTTCGAAGGCCAAGGCCAACGCCGACCGGGCGCGGCAGCTCCGTCCCTCGGGCGCGCTTTCCGACGAGAAGATTGTCGAATATCTGGCCGACGAGCAGACGGCGACGGCAAGTCTCGCATCTGAAGAGGCGGCACTCGACAGCGAAAAGATCAAGCTTGCGCAGACCACCATCACCGCCGTCGACGACGGTCTCATAACGTCCCGTTCCGCCAATCTCGGCGCTGTCGTCTCCGCCGGCACCGAGCTGTTCCGCATGGTTCGCCAGCAGCGTGTCGAATGGCAGGCCGAAATTTCAGCGCGTTACCTCCCACGCATTTCGGAAGACTTGAGCGTCAAGATCAACGGGCCGGACGGCCATGCCATTGACGGCAAGGTGAGACTTGTCGGGCCTTCGGTCAGCACCGATACCAGTCGGGCAATCATCTATGTGGCGCTTCCCACCGACGTCCGTCCGCGCACCGGCCTCTATGTCACCGGCAACATCGAATTGCAGACCTCTCCAGCGCTGACCGTTCCCGAGACGGCGATCGTGTTCCGGGACGGCATCAGTTACCTCTTCACTTCAGGTGAGGATCAGCGGGTGCAAAAGGTCAGGGTGGAAACCGGCCGCCGCAACAATGGTGAGGTGGAAATCGTCTCCGGAATAGATCGCTCGTCGAAGGTGGTGAGCTCAGGCGGCGCGTTCCTGTCGGACAACGACCTCGTGAAGATTGCGGAGACAAACTGATGAACTTCTCAGCCTGGTCGATCCGCAATCCTGTACCGGCGATATTGCTGTTTGTGATGCTGACAGCCGGTGGGCTCTTGGCCTTCAAACAGCTGCCAATCCAGAATTTCCCCGACATGGACCTTCCCACAATCAACGTCACCGCTACCCTCGACGGCGCGGCGCCGACGCAGCTCGAAACCGAGGTGGCTCGTAAGATCGAGGATAGTCTTGCCGCGCTCAGCTATCTCGACCACATCACCACGACCATCACGGACGGCACCGTTTCGATCAAGGTGTCCTTCAAGCTGGAAAAAAACAGCGAAACGGCCCTGAACGAAGTCCGCAATGCCGTCGACAGCGTCAAGGGCGACCTGCCGGCGCAGATGGAGACGCCTAGCGTCAGCAAGGTCACCGTACAGAGTTCCGCGCTGGTCACCTTTGCCGTTCGCTCGACCGCTCTCAACGAGACCGAACTTTCCTGGTTTGTCGACAATGATCTGACCAAGGCGCTGCTTTCGGTGTCGGGTGTCGGGCAAGTCAACCGCATCGGCGGGATCGACCGTGAGGTTCATGTGGATCTCGATCCCGCGACGATGGCGTCGCTGGGCGTCACCGCGGCCACCGTGTCGTCGCAGCTGAAGGCCGTGCAGACGGATACATCGGGCGGCCTTGGCGAAATCGGCGGCACCCGCCAGACCTTGCGCACGCTCGGCGCCCTGCCATCGGTCGAGGCGCTGAAGGGGCTCAAAATCCCCCTGGCGAACGGCCAGCAGGTTCGCCTCGATGACGTCGCATCCATCACCGACAGTTTCGCCGAGCGCTCCTCGATGGCCTATCTCGACGGCAAGCCGGTGATCGCGGTCGAGATCAAGCGCTCGAACGGATTTTCCGACAGCCGTGTTGCCGCCGATGTCGACAAGGCGATCAAACAGTTCGCCGCCAAGCATTCCGACGTGCAGATCGACGAGGCTTACAGCACGATCGGCCCGATCATCGGCAACTACGATGGTTCGATGCACATGCTGTACGAAGGCGCGATCCTGGCGATCATCGTTGTCTGGCTTTTCCTCCGTGACTGGCGGGCGACGATCCTGTCGGCCGTGGCGCTGCCCTTGTCGGTCATACCGACCTTCCTTGTCATGTACCTCACCGGCTTCAGCCTGAATATCGTCACGCTGCTCGCGCTGTCGCTGGTAGTCGGCATCCTCGTCGACGATGCCATCGTCGAGATCGAGAACATCGCCCGCCACCTGCAGATGGGCAAGCGGCCGATCGATGCCGCCCTCGAAGCGGCCGACGAGATCGGACTTGCCGTCATAGCAACCACCTTCACGCTGGTCTCGGTCTTCCTGCCGACGGCGTTCATGAGCGGCATACCGGGCCTTATATTCCGCCAGTTCGGCATCACCGCCGCCGTCGCCGTGCTCGCCTCGCTCGTGGTCGCGCGCCTGCTGACGCCGATGATGGCCGGCTATTTCATGAAGGCCCATCCGACCGAGGAGAAGGATGGCCGGATCATGCGTGCCTATATCGCCATCGTGAAGGCCGCCATGAACCGCAGGAAGACGACTGTGGCCGTCACTGCCATCGTCGTGGCGCTCTCGCTTTCGACCATCCCCTTGCTGAAATCGGGCTTCCTGCCCGCGTCCGACGATGCGCGGACCCAGATTACGCTGACCATGCAACCGGGCGCCACCATCGAACAGACGGATGCCACGGCCAGGAAAGCCGCGGATATTATCGGCAAGCTTCCCGACGTGACGCATGTCTTCTCAGCCGTCGGTTCGACGTCCTCGGGCGGCGGTCCCGACGCCAGCACCACGAGCGATGTCGGATCGGCCACAATCGTCGCCGTGCTGCCGCCCATCGACGAGCGCTATCGCAAGCAGTCTGAAATCGAAAACGACATCCGACAGGCGCTCTCCGTCCTCCCCGGCGTGCGTGTGGAGGTCGGCGGCGGCGGCAATGGCACGAAACTCGAGATCACGCTGGCGAGCGACGACGCAAACGTGCTCGACAGCGCCAGCACGGCGCTCGAGGAACAGCTCCGCACACTGCAGGGCATCGGAGCGGTGACATCGACAGCCGCCAGACAGGCGCCCGAGATCCAGATCACACCCGACTTTGCGCGCAGCGCAGCACTCGGGGTAACCTCGAGCGCCATCGCCGAGGCCGTGCGCGTGGCGACGAGCGGGGAATATTCCTCCGACCTGCCGAAGCTCAACCTGCCTCAGCGGCAGATTCCCATCGTCGTCCGCTTCTCGCCCGAGACGCGCACCAATCTGGACGATATCAAGAACATGCGGGTGGCGGGAACCAACGGCAACGTCGATCTCGGATCGATTGCCGACGTGAGGATTGGCGGCAGCCCCTCCCAAATCGATCGTATCGATCGGATGCGCAATGTCACCCTTTCCGTCGAACTCAATGGCCGCATCCTCGGCGACGTCAATCGCGAGGCGCAGGCGCTGCCGGCGCTCCGGCATCTTCCGTCGGGCGTCACTCTTGTCGAACAGGGCGAACTTCAGCGCAGTTCGGAACTGTTTCAGAGTTTTGCGCTGGCGATGGCAATCGGCGTCTTCTGCATCTACGCGGTCCTCGTTCTGCTCTTCCACGATTTCCTGCAGCCGCTCACCCTTCTGATGGCTCTGCCGCTCTCGCTCGGCGGCGCGTTGGTGCCGCTCGTGCTGACCGGAACGAGCTTCTCCATGCCCGTAGTCATCGGCCTGCTCATGCTGATGGGCGTGGTGACGAAGAACTCCATCCTGCTCATCGAATATGCGATCATGTCGCGTCAGCGTGGCATGGCCAGGTTCGACGCCTTGGTGGATGCCTGCCACAAGCGCGCACGGCCGATCGTCATGACCACCATCGCCATGGCATGCGGCATGCTGCCGGCCGCGCTCAGCCTGATGGGCGGGGATTCGAGCTTCCGCCAGCCGATGGCGATCGTGGTGATCGGCGGCGTGGTGATGTCGACGCTGCTCAGCCTCATCGTCATCCCCGTCATCTTCACCTTCGTCGATGATCTCGAACAGGTCCTCAAACGGTTGCTGCGCCGGATCGGCCTGGCTGAGGAGATCGCCGGAGATGAACCGCATGCGTCCAACGATCACGCGGCGGTCGCCTTCCAGCCCGAGCAGTCAAGGCGAGGGCAAGGTCAGAGATGATCTCCGCTCCTCATCTGATCGGCCAGATTGTCCAGCGCCAGACGACGGCCGGTGACGGCAAGCTCTTCGGCCGCGTTCCTCTCCCCCGGAACAAGGCCGCGGGACGTGTTCCCCCGCAGGCGGCCACAAGCCGCTTGCGCGTCCTGCTATCCGACTGACAGCGGCTCCATCGCTTCGAAATCGGGCAAGGCGCCGCTCGCATAGCCGATCGCCCCGAGCGAACCGATGGTAATCCGGCCGTCGCGGATCGACAGGAACGGTCCGTCGGCGCCCTGTTCGTAGAGATCGGCATGGGCTGCGGCAAAGCGCGCCCTCTCCGCCTGCGGTGCAGCTTGCATGCCGGCCACATAGTGATGGCCGTTGCGCTCGGCATGGGAGAGGCCGAGCAGGGAAACCAGCGCCAGATCCTGCTGCACGCTAAGCCCGGCCTGGCAGGTCAGATCCTCGCCCGAGAGGAACAAACCCGGCACCGTTCCTGTTTTGATGCGGATCGCCTTCAGCAGCGAGCGGTAAATGCCCTTGCAGGTTTTTGAGGAGACCCCGGTGTAGCCGAGCCGCCGGGCGTGGGCAAAAGCGCCGTCGCTACCGTCGCTCTCGTCGATCAGGAACGGCAACTGCGCCGCCAGATCCCCGAGCGGCGTTTCCATGGTGATCGCGCGCGCGAACGGCTGCTCGACAAAGGTAATGGCCGCACGCAGCCTCGCCAGCCGGGGCATGGCCTCGATTTGCGCCAGCAAGGCGCCGAGCTGTTCGGCAGCGTCGAACTGTTCGTTGCCGTCGACCGTCACCTGGTAGTCGGGCAGGCGGTCCAGCACGGCGGCAATCCGCGCCAGGCGGTCGATATCGGCATCGACCGTGCCCGAAAGCTTGATCTTGAACCAGCGATTGCCATAGCGCGCGATCACCGCCTCAAGGCTCTGCGGCAGGCCGTCATCGACGGGATCGATGATTTCGCCCTCGGTGATCGGGTCGAGAAGTCCGATCGTATGCCGGGCCGAGATCGACCCGGCCGGGCGAAGGCCGGCAAGCACCGCAGAGGCGCCATCCGCGTCGATATCGCCAGGCAGCATCGGGCCGCCAATGCCGACGAGGTTTTGGCGCACCGCATCGAAGAAGGAAATGCCGGCAAGACGGCAATAGGCATCGAGTGCTGCGCGGGCGATAAGCGAAGGTCCGAAACCGGCGACCAGCGGATTTCCGGGCAGGCGCCGCACGGTTTCCATCTCGTTCAGGCGGGCGGCGGCAAACAATGTCGTCGGCGCTGAAGCTTCGAGCGACGCAGCGGCAGCGGTGCGGATCGAGCCGCGCAATTGATCGACATTCTGCGCCGGTGTCAGCGCCGGGTTTTTGTCGAACCATTTCGGCACCATCATTTCGGCGGCGGCGCCGATGGCGGTTTTGCCCTCTTCATTCTCGACGCGGACTCTGAGGAAGGCTTGCGGCGCCTTTTCCAGCGTCGCCGCGCCGAAGCGGAACGGCAGACGCAGGTTGATCTCGCGCTCGAAAGCGTCGATCTCGACGATCCTGATGCGCGGCGCCGTCACCGAACCTTGCGTGTTTCTGTCCATGCTCATGCCATCCGGTCGAGCATGGCGCGCGACACTTCGTGTTGGAGCGGCTCCCGGCGCAGCAGCCGGCCGATCTCGTCCACCATAGCCTGGCCTTGGGCGAGATGCGCCTCTTCGGTGTGGCCGGCGGCATGGGGCGAAATGGTGACATTGGCGAGACCGGGGTCGCGGAACGGGCTTTCCGGCGGCAGCGGTTCATTGTCGAAGACATCCAGAGCCGTCTCGATGCGGCCGGCGCGGATCTCGGAAAGCAGCGCCACCTCATCGACCAGCTCTGCGCGCGCCGTATTGATGAACAATGCGCCGGGGCGCAACAGCGCCAGTTCGCGGGCGCCGATCATCCGGCGCGTCTCGGGCAGGACGGGCGCATGCAGGGAAATCACATCGCTCTCAGTGAGCGCATCGTCCAGTCCTGTCCTGACGACGCCGAGCGCGGCTGCCTCGCTGCCACTGAGATAGGGATCGACGACCAGCACCCGGCAGCCGAATGGCACGAGCAAGCGCATCACCGCCCGTCCGACATATCCGGCGCCGACGATGCCGACCGTTCTGGCGCCCAGCAATCTTTGCGGCACGGCGGCGCGAACGTCGAGCCATTCACCGCCGCCGCGCAATGCATGATGCAGCCGGTGGATGCCGCGCATGGCGAGCAACGCTTCGGCGACGACGAACTCGGCAACCGAGGCGGCAATTTTCGAGGCGGCATGGGTGACGCGAAGGCCGTCGTCGAACAGACGGGCCGGGACTAGCGTACGGATGCTGCCGGCCGAATGCGCGACAAGGGCGAGTTGCGGATGGCGCTGGCGCGCGGCGAGATCGAAGGGCGGCGTGCCCCATCCGGTAAGGCAGGCCGTAGCGCCCTGCAGCAGCCGGTCGGCATCGACGGCGTCGATCGTGGCGCCGGCCGGCCAGCGCACCTCGCCGAGGGCGTTCAACTCAGCGGTCGCCGCATCGTCCAGCATCATGCGGCGGGTCTTTTCGGTCAAAAGCACGGCAATGATGGGAGCTTGTTTGCTCATGGCTCTACTCTTTCGCTGCGGCGACCAGGCGCCTGAGATGGGCAAGATCGGCGCGGACTTTAGCGAGCGCCTGTTCCCGTGGAACTCGGTATTGGGAATGCATCGAGAGCACGCCGGCAAATCCGGTGGTCACCAGATGCGCAATGATTTCGTTCCAGGGCACCATACCGTCATCGAGCCCATACCAATCCGAGTGCCAGGCACGTTGGCCGTCGGCTCCGTAAGCGCCTGGAAACCAGCCGCAGTTCTTGACGCCCATGCAACAGAACCACGGATCGAGAAGCTCAAGGCTCAGACGCCAGTCCTCGCTCCCCTCGCGAATGATCTGATTGGCCGGATCGGGATAGGCGCCGATCCTGATGGGATCGCGCCCGACGAGCAATTGCATCGCCAGCGCGCCGGAACTGTGCAGGGTCCCGCCGTGCAGCTGGATGGTCAGCTTGACGGCGAACCGTTCGGCGAGACGCTCGAAACCATCCAGGTCGCGCCGCGCCTCATCGACCTGAACCTTCCAGCGCCGCGACGGATCATAGCGCCAGAAGCCGAGCCGGACCTGGCCGATGCCGGCTTCGCCGCAATAGCCGAGAAGCCGGGATGCCGCATCGTCGGGCTGCGTCGAGTCGATGGTCGCCATCGGGCTGCGCAGTCCGGCCGCCGCAAAGAGCTTTACGGCCCTGACAATTTCCTCCGGCCGGCCGGGGGAAACGGCCTGGCCATCGCGAACGAGAAGGTCGGCACAGTCGAACCCCAGGCCCGCCGTGATCTCCGCCGCCTGCTCCAGCGGCAGGCCTTCCAGGGTTTTGGTGAAATAGGCGATATCCATCGTTCAGATCCCAGGCAGGAAGGCGCGCTGTTCAAGCGCGAGAGATACAAAGCTCGCTGCGGCGGCCAAACGCATCGCGGGCGTACACCGCATAACGCGCGCCCTCTGGCGGCGACATATGCAGGAATGCCGTCGAGATCAGCGGCACGGGACTGACCTTTTCAAAAGCCTTGCCGTCGGTGCTGGTGAGGACATCGTAGAAGATGGCCGGGCTGATATCGCCGGCAGCCCAGAACAGCATGCGCTCCTCCCGGCCGCCGAGGCCGAGGTAACGTTCGACGACGAGACCGGTTGGCGCGGCCGGGGGCGCACCTGTGTCGGGCACGACAAGCACCTGCGTCAGCGACGGCAACGGCAAGTCCAGATCGACGCTGACCCGGCCTTCGTCGCAGGCGATGACGCTGATCGGATGCAGTAAGGCCGGCTCCTGGGCGCGGCGCAGGTCGGCAAATTGCGCCTCATCAGGTTCGGGCGGAGCGCCGACCGGCTCGAAGGGGCCGCGCGGATTGTTTTCGTCGCGCTGGGCCTCCCAGACCTCCATCGGATTGGTGAACTCCTCGTCGATCCGCAGCAGGCAAAGCGCGTGGCGGCCGGGAACCAGCCCGTTGACCTCGAGGCGGACGGCAGTCCGGCCCGAACGGTTGATGGAGTCGACGCTGTGGATGAGGCTGATGGAAACGCCGCCGCCCGGCAGCCGTGTCGGCAGGATCGCCAGGCCATCCTGGTCGGGCGTCAGCACCGGTTCGGCCGTCACCCTGCAGACGGTATCGCCGAGCGTTGCCAGCAGTTCCATGGCTGTCAGGCCGGGCTTTTTGATGATGTCGAAGGGCGGCGCACGATCGACATCCGTGACCAGCATGGCGAG
Source organism: Rhizobium sp. NZLR8 (assembly GCF_019685025.1). Classification (NCBI taxonomy): domain Bacteria; kingdom Pseudomonadati; phylum Pseudomonadota; class Alphaproteobacteria; order Hyphomicrobiales; family Rhizobiaceae; genus Rhizobium; species Rhizobium sp. NZLR8. Next base: position 386,969 of record NZ_JABDVY010000002.1, read on the forward strand.
ATCGGTCTTGTGCTCCCACTGCGCCTTGGTGAAATTGCGCGAACCGAAATAGGCAAAGATCGTGCGCTGGCTCCAGCCGCCGATAAAGGCATGATCATTGCTGAGGAAGGTGAAATTCGCCGCTTTCGGGGCGATGATGCGCCGGTCGTGCTGTTCGATGATGCGGGCGATGATACCGGCGTAATAGGCTTTGCCGTGCCAGCTATGATGATCGCTCCAGCCGAGCTGCGGATCGCATTCGTCGTTGACGATCGGCAGGCCCGCAAGCCGCGGATGATGCTCCTTGAGATAATCGACGACGAGAAGCGTGCGATCGACGATGGCGTTGGTTTTCGGGGTCAGGTCATCCTTGCTGCCGTTGACGCCCTTTTCGTGGATCGAGATGTAATCGATGCGCGGCGGGCCGTCCCCGCTCAGGCAACTCGTACCGCTGTCGCAATGGGCCATCAAAGCGCGAAAGATCGGCGAGAGCGTACGGGCGGTGCCGGGTCCGCCCATCGGCAGGCCGGGATCGATGGCGTCGAGCCCAGCGACGCAGGCGTCGTAATAATTGGTGTAGCCCTTGATGCCATAGGTCCACCAGCCGGAATCGGCCTCATTCGTCGTTTCGAAATACCACGTGCGCAATTCGTCCATGCCGTAGCGGGCGCCATAGCGCTCCACCGTCACCGTGACGAGATCGCGCCAGCGCTTGACCTGGTCCATGTCCTCGTAGTCGGTGAACAGGCCCGACGGGTTGCCCATCAGCTCGAAGAACGGCTTCAGCCGGTGTTCGATCATCACGTCGAGAGCGCGGTCAAGCAGCGACCAGTCGTAGCCGCTCGCGCCGCTGGTGGCGCGCAGCAGGTTGTAGAGGTAGTGGACGCGCAGGAACCTGATGCCTTCGTTCGGCAGGCCGCCGATATAGGCGAGCATCTGGCGCATCTCGGGTTCGAGCAGCAGCTCGGCCGGAGAAAAACCGGTGCCGCGCCAGAACCGCTCGAAGGGGCGCACCTCTTCGCTGGCATCAACGTTTATTCGCGTCCGTTCACGCATGGGATCGTCTCTCCTTGGGCGGAAGTCTGTCCGTGCCCGCAAAGCCGGCACGGAAGGTCAAGAGCCTGATTATTTGAACTTTTCACGCATCGCATCGATGCCGGGGATGGTTTTGGTCAGATGCTGATGGGCGGGATCGAAGCGCTGGATCAGCCCGCGGCGATGCTTGCCGACAAGAATGGTGAAGATATAGCCGCGATGGCCGGGCGACGTGACGGTCGGGTGGTAGCCACGATCGACCAGGACAGTATCGCCGTTGCGGGTCATGAGGATCTTGACCGGACCGTCGTTGTCATAGGTGATCTGGCTGCCGAAGCCGGTTTCGGGCTGGAAGCGGTAGTGATAGAGCTCCTCGTGCAGGGTCTCGGCATCGCCGTCTTCCGTATCGTGCTTGTGGGGAGGATAGCCTGACCAGCAGCCCTCGCCGGCATAGAGCTCGCTCACCAGGAGGTTGCCGCAGCGGCCGTTCTGCCGTTGCCCAAGCAGGTGGACGATCCGCCGCTGGCTATGCGTGTCGGGCGAGCCGACATTGACCGCGTCGACCTCCTCGGGCGTGACCCGGAACGGGGCGTAGCGCGTCTCGCAGAGGCCGCCGGCGATCGCAATTTCCGCCGGGCCGCCACGGGCCGATATCCGGACATTGACGTCGACGGGCGCGTAAACCGAGTCCGCATCGCCTCCCCAGATATCGGCTCGCCGGCCCACGGCTTCGAACGTGATCTCATCCACCTCGATATCCACCTGCCCCGACAGCACGACGTAGAGGCTTTCGTGCAAGGGCAGCCGCCGCGTGTCCCGACCATCGGCCGGAAGCGCGAGGAGGTCGAAGTAGATGAGATCGAGCGTCCTGGAGGAGGTATCCACAATGGGACGCTGCTCGGAGCGTGGAATGAATTCGGGCATCAATTGAACTCCGGAACGGTACGATCGGTGAAAGGATTGAGGGTCAGGGATTCGGCGTGGTGACAGGCCACTTCGTGTCCATCGACGGTGACGGTACGCAACGCCGGCAGCTCCTGCCTGCAAAGCTCGGTGGCGTAGCGGCAGCGCGGATGAAAGGCACAGCCGGGAGGCGCATGCGCGGGGTCGGCAACCTCGCCCGCCAGCCGGATGCGCCGGCCGTGGCGGCGCATCCTCGGATCGGCGATTGGCACCGCCGAGAGCAGCGCTTCGGTATAGGGATGGAGCGGACGCGAAAAGATCTGCTCCGTCGGCGCCTTTTCGACGACTCGGCCCACATACATGACGGCGATATTGTCGGAGATGTGCCGGACGACCGAGAGGTCGTGGGCGACGAAGAGATAGGTCAGGCCGAACTGTTCCTGAAGGTCCTGCAGCAGGTTGATGGTTTGCGCCTGCACGCTGACATCGAGCGCCGAGACGGCCTCATCGGCGATCACCAGCCGCGGATTGGACGCCAGCGCCCGGGCAATGCCGATGCGCTGGCGTTCGCCGCCGGAGAAGGCATGCGGATAGCGGCGCATATATTCAGGCCGCAGACCGACGCTCTGCATCAGCTCGGCGACCCGGTGCTCGAGTTCCCGTCCCTTGGCGATGCCGTTGACACTCAGTACTTCGCCGATGATGTCGATAACGGGAAGGCGCGGATTGAGCGAGGATTGCGGATCCTGAAACACGATGCGCAGGTCCCGATGGATTTCCTTGAGGGCGGGGCCTGAGAGTGCCGCGAGATCCACCGTGCCGCCGCTGCGGTCGCGATAGCGGATTTCTCCGCTGGTCGGCCGATAGATGCGCAGGACGGTGCGGGCCAGCGTGGACTTGCCGCAGCCGGATTCCCCGACAATGCCGAGTGTCTCGCCATCTTCGACGCGAAGCGAAACGCCGTCGACCGCCTTGACATGCCCGACCACCTGCCGGAATGCACCCTTGCGGATCGGGAAATGCATCCTGAGATCGTTCAGTTCGAGCAGCGGGCTTCGTTGCATCTTGGGATCGGCCATCATTGTCTTGCCTCGTAAAGCAGGCAGCTGGCGACATGCCCGTCGCCGATGGCGACGGGTTGCGGATTGCTTCGATCGCACAGGCCCGCCCTCGCCTCTCTGCATCGCGGATGAAAGCTGCAGCCCTCGGGCCGGTCGAAACGCGAGGGCACCATGCCCTCGATGATCGCGAGCCGTTCGGTCGGCTGGCCATGCATGCGCGGCACCGATTGCAGCAGGGCCTTGGTGTAGGGGTGGGCGGGTGCATGGAAGATCGTGTCGACATCGCCCGCCTCCACCACCCGGCCGACATACATGACGACGACTTCGTCGGCGATTTCGGCCACGACGCCGAGATCATGGGTGACGAACAGCACCGAGAGCCCGAATTCGGCCTGCAGCGAGGCCAACAGGTCGAGGATATTGGCCTGGGTGGTTACATCGAGCGCGGTGGTCGGTTCGTCGGCGATCAAGAGCTTGGGACGGCAGGCGAGCGCCAGCGCAATGCAGACGCGCTGGCGCATGCCGCCGGAGAACTGGAAGGCATAATTTTCCATGCGCTCGGCCGGCCTGGGAATGCCGACCAGCGCCAGCGTCTCGATCGCATGTTCGCGCGCCTCCTTCTTTCCCATCTTGAGATGCAGGCGGATCACTTCCATCATCTGGTTGCCGATCGTATGAACGGGTGAAAGTGCGGCCATCGGCTCCTGGCTGATCAAGCCGATCTGGGCGCCGCGGATTGCCCGCATGTCGCGGCCGCGCGGATCGAGCGAGGCGAGATCAATGGCGGGTGCGGCCGGATCGGGCCGATAGCGGATCGCACCTGAGACGATCCGCCCGCCCCGCGGAACCTGGTTGAGGATCGAGCGGCCGGTGATGCTCTTTCCCGAACCGGATTCGCCGACGACACAGACCGTCTTGCCGCGGGGGATGGAAAAGGAAACACCGTCGACCGCCCGCACCGTGCCCGCACCGCCGAAGAAGTGGGTCCTGAGGTCATCGACCTCAATCAGGGCGTCGCGATCGGCATGCCCACCGCCGGCCGCGGCGAAATTGGAATTAGTATTCATAGGGATCTGCAGCATCGCGTAATCCATCACCAAGAAAATTGAGGGCGAGCACGGTGACGATCACCGCAAGACCAGGAAGAAACAGCCATGGCGCGCTCGAGACCGCGAGAATGTTCTGCGCCTCCTGAAGCAGCACGCCCCAGCTCACCACCGGCGGACGCAGGCCGATGCCGAGGAAGGAGAGCGCGGTTTCGGCAAGGATCATCGTCGGGATGGCGAGCGTCACCGAGGCGATGATATGGCTCATGAAGGAAGGAACCATGTGCCGCCAGATGATGCGCATTCGCGAACAGCCATCGAGATGGGCGGCGATGACAAAATCCTCAGTCTTCAACGACAGGAACCGTCCGCGCACAACCCGCGCGAGGTCGGTCCAGCCGATCAGCGACAGGATGACCGTGATCCAGAGATAGACCAGGATCGGATCGGCGCTGATCGGAACGGCAGCCGCAAGCCCCATCCACAGCGGGATGGTCGGGATCGAGTTGATGAGTTCGATGCAGCGCTGGATGACATCGTCCACCCAGCCGCCATAGAGCCCGGAGATGCCGCCGAGGATAATGCCGAGTATGAGGCTGATCGTGACCCCGATCAGCCCGACGGACATAGACACGCGGGTGCCGTGCACCGTCCGGCTGAAGACGTCGCGACCCAGACGGTCGGCGCCGAACAGGTAGAATGGCTTGCCGGCCTCGATCGGGCCGATCAGGTGCCGGTTGAGATCGAACAATCCCCAGAGCCGATAGGGTTCGCCTTTGACGAAGAAACCGACGGGAATGACGACAGCCGGATCAGGCACGTAATTGCGGCTGAGCGCGATCGGGTCGATCGTCATCGAATAGCCGTTGACATAAAGCGGGTGGAATCCGCCCGCCGCGTCGTAGCCGGCGAACCTCAACTGCTGGGGCGGCGCATAGGTGTAGTGGGAATCGTAGGTCTGCGATGAAACCGGGGCGAGAATCTCGGCAAACAGGGCGACAAGGTAGATCAACAGAATGACGAGGCCGGCGGCCAGCGCCAGCCGGTGGCGACGGAAGCGCCGCCAGATGAGTTTCCACTGGCCGGCAACGGCGTCGGAATTGCGGACGGGTTCAGGCGATAGCGCGATGGCTTGATCGGTCATATCTATCGTCCTTCAGCCGTTACGGATGCGGGGATCGAGCCAGGCGAGCAGCAGGTCTGAGATCAGCGTGCCGATCAGGGTCAGCATGCTCATCAGCAGGATGAAGGTGCCGGCCAGATACATGTCCTGGGCAAACAGGGCATTGAGCAGGAGCGGCCCGGTGATCGGCAGGCTGAGAACGATGGAGACCACCACCGAACCCGAGACGAGGTGCGGCAGCACCCAGCCGACTGTGGAGACGAAGGGGTTGAGCGCCACCCGCACCGGATATTTCAATAGCAGCCGGATTTCGCCCAGGCCCCGGGCCCGGGCCATGTCGACATAGGGCTTGTTGAGCTCGTCGAGCAGGTTGGCACGCATGATGCGGATCAGCGCCGCCGTGGCGCCGGTTCCGAGCACGACGACCGGGATCCACATATGCGAAATCAGGTCGCCGAGCTTGGCCCAGCTCCAGGCCGCGTTGATATAAGTGGGTGAAAACAGCCCGCCGACGCTCTGGCCGAAATACTGCGACGAGACATACATCAGCACCAGCGCCAGCAGGAAGTTCGGAATGGCAAGGCCGAGAAAGCCGAAGAAAGTGGCGAAGTAGTCCCCCACCGAATATTGCCGTACGGCGGAATAGATGCCGATCGGAAAGGCCACCGCCCAGACGAAGAGCAGCGTCGTGACCGAGACCACCATCGTCATGCCCATGCGGGCCCAGATCAGCTCGCTGACCGGCTTGTTCCAATCGAGGGACTGGCCGAAATCGCCGCGTAGCAGGATGCCGCTGATCCATTTCCAGTATTGGACCGCCCAGGGCTGATCGAGGCCATAACGTTCGCGCAGGCCCGCGATGACGCCGGGATCGATGGTTTCGTTCTGGGAGGCCAGACGCGCGGTCATCGCGGTCAGGAAGTCGCCGGGCGGCAACTGGATGATGATGAAGGTCACGACCGAGATCGCGAACATCATCGGGATCATGTACAGCAGACGTCTGATGATGAAGCCGGCCATGTTCAAGCTCCTTCAATCGGCAGTGGCCGATCGGACTGGGGGATTGGGTGGGGCTGGTCTTGGTGGAATGGCGCCTGCGGACGCCATTCCGGCCGATCATGTGTCTTATTGCTGGTAGTAGAAGGTCTCGGGCTTCGCCGGTCCCGGCGTCATGTAGAACGACGTGCTGGGGATGACCTTGGGGACGTTGCGCATAGCGGTCTTGACGATGCCGACGCGGTCCGGCTCCAGGTTGGTGCCGATGACGTAGAATTCGTCACGCGTGATCGCCAGCAGTTCTTTCATCGCTTCAAGCTGCTTTTCGAGCGTCGGGGCTTCCTGCACCTGCCGATAGAGATCCATCTGCTTCTTGGCGGCTGGGCTCGGCTCCTCAGCGTTCGGATCCTTGGGGTTCTGGTAGTAGAGGCCCCAGGCTGTCGCGAAGCTTGATTCATACTCATGCGGGAAATACCATTTGGGATCGAGCAGGCCGAGGAAATCGTAGCCCCCGCCGCCGACCCAGGCGAGACCGTCATTCTCGTTGTTCTGCAGGCGGGAGAAGATCAGCGAACGCTCGGCCGGCCGGGGCTGCATGTCGATGCCGACCGCCCGCCAGTAGCGCTGGATCATTTCGAGCGCGTCGACCTGGATCGGGCTTCCGGTCAGCGCATCGATCGCAAAGGTGATCCGCTTGCCGTCCTGACCGAGGCGATAGCCGTCGCCGTCTTTTTTGCTCAGGCCGGCCTTGTCGAGATACTGGTTGGCGAGGTCGACGTTATATTCCAGATATTGCGTCGCCATTTTCTCGTCGTAGAGCGCGGTGCCTTCGCGGGGTGCCGCCTGATAGGGCTTGGCTTGTCCGGCATAGATCAGCTGGTTGAGCTCCTCGCGGTTGATGGCATAGCTGAGGCCGATGCGAAAATCCTTGTTGGAGAAGACGGCGCGCAAGGCCGGATTCTTGTGGGTCTCGTTCAGGGTGATCAAAAGGGCGTTCGACCATGCCGGCCGGGCGATGAACAGGCCGTAACCGGCCTTCTGCTGGTTCTGCACGATGACAGTGCGGGCGTCCGTCGTCTCGATGAAGCGGTTCTGCATGTCGATTTCGCCGCTGATCGCCTTCAGGATGATCGCCTGGGTATCCTGCATCACGTCGATGGTGATGCGATCGAAGTAAGGCAGCTGATTTCCTGAAGTATCCACCTTGGCATAATAGGGATTGCGTTCGGCGACGACCTGGGTGGTGCCGTTATAGGGCGCGGTCAGCACCCAGGCGTCGAGCGTCGGGCGGCCGAGATCACGCCAGCGGCCGGGGAAGCCGATCTTGTTGTTGAAGAGCTGGACCCAGTCGGTCGCGCCGGCCGCCTTTACCAGGGCGTCGACGCCGTCGGGATTGAAATCCTTGTGGAACTGCTTGAGGTAGTGGGCCGGTGCGGCAGCGAGGATATCGGAACCGCGCACGGTCGCCATGTTCATCAGGAACAGGCCGTTCGGGGCAGCGAACTTGAAGACCACCTTGTCGTCGGCGAGCTTTTCGACCTTGACGGTCTGACCACCCGCGGTCAGCCAATCCGGCGCTGCAGGCGTGATCTTGGTGTTGCGCAGCACGTTCTCGTTCCACCACACCAGATCGTCGGCGGTGAAGGGCTCGCCGTCCGACCAACGCGTGCCTTCCCGCAGGGTGAACGTGTATTCGGTGGCATTCTCGTTGACCTCGACGCTCTTGGCGATGTCGGGGATCACCTCGGTCCATTCCGGATTCCAGCGGACCAATCTCGTATAGCCGATCGAACGTTCGATCTCGCTGTCGCCGCCGCCAAAGGTGGCCGTGCGCCAGGTGCCGCCATAGGTACCGACCGATTCAAGCGGCGTCAGCACCAGTGGCTCCTTGGGCAGCCGCTTTTCAACCGGCGGCAGCTTGCCGGCGTCGACCAGCGCCTTCAATTCCGGCGACTCCTGAAAGCCGAAAGCGGCGCCGGCCCAACCGACACCCATGAGGATCGCCGCGGCAACGGTCGAAACAACCTGCCGTCTTAGAATTCTGACGTGCTGCATTCTGTCCTCCCAACATTCTGCATAGGTTATCGTTAACGTATTCTCCTCTTTTGCGAACGTTATCGTTATCGTAATCTCTTGTCAAAAAGATTCGTTCCGCCCGATACTCGACCCACAAGGCTTGGCTTTCTCGAAAATCCTGTTAGTTATCGTTATCGTAAATTCCCCGCCCTTCTCAGAGACAGCCGTTGAGCCGCCCCAAAGAACCAGACTCCAAAATAACCATCGCCGATGTCGCCCGCGCCGCAGACGTGTCGCCGATGACGGTATCGCGCGTACTCAACGGCCAGGGCGGCGCCAGCGCGGAAACCAGTCAACGCATCATTTCAGCAGCAAGCGAACTCAATTACCGGCCCAATCCCTTTGCGCGCGGATTGCGGTCCGACCGGTCGAAAACCATCGGCCTTCTGGTTCCAGACATCACCAATCCGTTTTTTCCCGAGGTCATCCGGGGGGCCGAGGATGCCGCGAGCGCCGCCGGCTACAATCTGCTTCTGGCCAATGTCGTCGAGAACAGCAAACGTGAGGAAGAACTCATCGAAACGCTGCTGCGGCATCGAGTCGACGGGATCATCGTCTGCAGCGCCCGACTGCCCGATGCGGCGCTTCATAAGGCGCTGGCGCCCCACCGCGCCGTGGTCCTCATCAACCGCGAGGCGCCCAACGAGATCGCCGGGACGATCGTCACCGACTACGAGACCGGGGCATCGCGTGCCGTCGATCATCTGGTCGAGCGCGGCCGCCGCAAAATCGCGATCGTCGCCGGGCCGCGCAGCTCGTTCGGCGGCAAGAGCCGTCTCGTCGGTTTCCGCAAGACGCTGGCGGCCCATGGGCTGAAGGCGCATGGCATCGTCTATTGCGATCCGACCGCGGCCGGCGGGCAGACGGCGGCCGCGCAGTTGCTGGCGGAAACGCCGGGCATCGATGCCCTTATCTGCTACAACGACCTCAATGCGATCGGCGCCATGAAGGCCTGCCGGGCAGCCCACATCTTGATCCCCGAGCAGATCGCCCTCATCGGCTTCGACGACATCCCGACGGCCGAACTGCTGTCTCCGGCGCTCACCACGCTGCGGGTGCAGAAACGGGAAATGGGAGAGGAAGCCGTGCGCCTGCTGCTCAGCCGCATCGCCACCAAGAACCGTCAGCACGGCATCGTCATCGTGCCCGAGCTCATCGTCCGCGAAACGACCTGATTCGACTATCAACAGGAGGAATATATCCCATGGATGGCGACAATCTGCATTCACTGGCCTTGCCCGAGGAGAAGAAGGCCTGGTTCGTCCACGAGCGGTTCGGCATGTTCGTGCATTGGGGGCTTTATGCCCTGCCGGCGCGCCATGAATGGGTTAAGAGCCGCGAAGAACTGAACGACGCCGACTACCAGAAATATTTCGATCATTTCGATCCCGATCTCTATGACCCGCGTGAATGGGCGAGACGCGCCAAGGCTGCGGGCATGAAATACGTGGTGCTGACGACCAAGCATCATGAAGGCTTCTGCCTCTGGGATACCAAGGCGACCGACTTCAAGGTGACCAACACGCCTTATGGCAAGGATCTGCTGCGCCCCTTCGTCGACGCCTTCCGCGCCGAGGGCCTGAGGATCGGCTTCTACTATTCGCTGATCGACTGGCATCATCCCGACTTCACGGTCGATCCGCGCCATCCGCAGCGCAATCATCCCGATGCGTTAGAGATCAACGAAGGCCGGGATATGCTCCGTTATGCCGCCTTCATGCGCGAACAGGTGCGCGAGTTGCTGACCGAGTTCGGGCAGATCGACATCATGTGGTTCGATTTCAGCTATCCGCAGTGGAAGCTCGGAGATTTGGTCGGAAAGGGCCATCGAGACTGGGAAAGCGAGAAGCTCGTGCGCATGGTGCGCGAGCTTGCCCCCGACATCATCATCAACAACCGGCTCGATCTCGCCGGTCTGCAGCCCGACATCGTCACGCCGGAACAATATATGCCGCGCGCCTGGCCGAAACGCGACGGCAGGCGCGTCGTCTGGGAAGCCTGCCAGACGCTCAGCGGCTCCTGGGGTTATCACCGCGACGAGGACACCTGGAAAAGCACGGAGCAACTGGTGCAGATGCTGGTCGGCACCGTTGCCATAGGCGGCAATCTGCTGATGAATGTCGGGCCGACGGCGCGCGGCACGCTCGACCACCGCGCAATATCAGCCCTTGCCGCCTATGAGGAGTGGATGGCGCTGCACGAGCGCAGCATCGTCGGCTGCACCCAATCCGACTTCACCGCCCCGCCCGATTGCCGCCTGACCCAGAACGGCGATCGCCTCTATATCCACCTCTTCAACTGGCCCTATAAGCATTTGCATTTCGATGCTTTGGCCGGGAAAGTCGAATATGCGCAATTCTTGCATGATGCCAGCGAAGTGACCTGGCTGCGCCCCTCCGCCAATACCTTATGGACGAACACCCAGTTCGCCGTCGCCGACGACGAACTGACATTCGTCCTGCCGGTGCGCCGACCCGGGGTCGTCGTCCCGGTCATCGAAGTCAAGCTTAAGGCCGGAAGCGCGCCCGCCATTCAGGATTAAGACGCAACGGCTTGGGCGGGCGAGACATGGCGTCTGCTCAGGAGAACGGCTCGGCCGGACCCGTCGCGGGATTGGTGAACCAGCGCGGTCCCTCGGCGGTCATGTAGATATGGTCCTCCAGCCGAATCCCGAATTTTTCGGGAAAGACGATCATCGGCTCGTTGGAAAAACACATGCCGACAGCAAGTGGCGTGTCGTTGCCGCGAACGATGTAGGGCTCCTCGTGGATCTCCAATCCGAGCCCGTGACCAGCGCGGTGCGGCAATCCCGGCAGGCGGTAGTCGGGGCCGAGGGAATGTTTGGCAAGTACCTTGCGGGCGGCATCGTCGAGGCTCGAGCAGGCGGCGCCGATCCGGGCGGCGTCGAAGACGGCCTGTTGTGCCTCGCGTTCGATCCACCAGGCACGTTCAAAAGCGCTGTTGCCGCCCTCCAGCATGTAGGTCCGGGTGATATCGGAATGATAACCGTCGATCCGGCAGCCAGTGTCGACGAGGATGACGTCGTCGTCGCCGAGGACCTGATCGCCGTCGGCGCCATGCGGAAGCGCGGTCGCGGCGCCAAACGAGACGATGCAGAATGTCGAGCCGGAATCGGCGCCTGCCTGGCGATGCCGGTGATCGATAAAATCGACCACCTCGGATGATTTGATGCCGGGTTTCAACAGCGCATGCACCTGCCTGTGGAAGTCGAGCGTCAGGTTCATCGCATATTGAATGAGCGCGATCTCGGCAGCCGATTTGATCCGACGCAGATCGCGGACCAGCCGTCCGCCATCGACAAGCCTTCCGGCGCCCATCGCCGCGGCCAGGGCGTGATAGAAGAAAAGCGGCAACCCATCATCGAGGGCGAGCCTGCCGCCTTGGCCGACAAGGCGCGCGATGAGCGCAGCGCTGCTCTCCTCCTCTTCGCAGACCAGGATTTCCCCCGGCAGATGCGGCAGGGTTTCGACGCGGCTGCGCTCGAAACCCGGAACGATGTAGGAAACCGCCGTCGGCGTAACGAGGGCGCCGAGAAACCTTTCGCTCGGATGCCCGACGAGCCCGGTGAAATAACGCAGGCTTTCGGTCGGTCCGAGAAGCATGCCAGCCAATCCGTGGACTTCGATCACTTGCCGAAGCCTGCTGAGGCGGCGCTGCCGCTCCTCATCGGTTATGCGGGGTACGGGGTGCTGCCACGACATTTCGTTTTCCTGCTCTTGCTGTGCGTGCTGACGGGGCCGGCGAGTGTGGACAGCCGCTGCCGGTCTTACCCATCAGCGCTATTTCGTATCGGACCGGGCCAGGCTGTTGCGGCTGACCAGCGACGGTATCTGGAGAATATGCTCGGCCGCGGTGCGGCCTTCTATTCTGGAAATGAGCGCCCGGGTAGCGACCTGGCCGAGCTCCCGGCCCGACTGGTCGATACTTGCGAGATTGACGAGGCCGAGGGCAGCGGTCGTCGAGTTGTCATATCCGATGACGGCGAGGTCTTCGGGCACGCGCACGCCCATCTCCATCGCCAGGCTCAGAAGTGTGATCGCGTCGAGATCGCTCCAGCAGAACACGGCGCGCGGCCTGTCCTTCCTCGACAGAAACTTTCGCATCACGTCTTCCCGCTTTGGCGAGGCCATGGGAATTTTGACGATCGGCGCCGGCGAGCCGAGCCCGCCGCGCTGCATCGCCCGGCGGAACCCGATCTCACGCTGGCGGACGACGGAAACCGCGTGCCCCTCGCGCTCGCCGAGGCTCAGCATGCCGATATCGCGGTAGCCGCAGGCAAACAGCGCTTCGACGGCGATCTCCGCCCCCCGCTGGTCGTCGGCATTGATGGTATCGAAGGCCGTGGCGCTGGCATCGTGGTAACCGACCGTGACGATCGGTACCTGAACCGCAAATTTTGCGAGGATCTCCGAGGGCAGCCGCGGCGCAACCAGGATAAGGCCGTCCATCTTGTAGTCGATCATCGACTCGATCAACGAGGTCTCCAGTTGCACGCGCGCATCGCTGACGCCGATCATCGCCTGATAGTGCGACGGCGCCAGCACCCCGTTCACGCCGGCGATCACGTCGGGCAGGAAGGGGTTGCGGATGTCGATCAGCAGCACGCCGATGGTGAAACTCTGGCCGCGCAATCCGCGCGCCGCCCGCGAGGGGCGATATCCGAGCTCCCCGATGGCCTCGGTAACCTTTGCGCGTAGCGCTTCGCTGACGCCGTAGGCGTTCCGCATCACCTTGGAAACCGCCGCGACCGATACGCCTGCATGCGCGGCCACCGTCCGGATCGTCGCGCGATCGTTTCGTTGCGGCTTGTGTTTGTCTTCGACTGACATGAAATCCCGGGCTTGCGGCTACGGGTCGTCAATCGCCCGCAAAACCACCATGGCAGACCGGCAACGAAATTTCTATTGCGCTTTCGAAAAAAATGTAGAACGTTATACGGAGACCGTTCTACAAATCATTGGGAGGTTTTGATGAACTTTCAGCCGGCAGCCATCAGCGGCAACCGCGTTTCGCGCACCTGGTCGGGAGAGATGATCGCGCCGCTGTCGGATGGCGGCCAGGGAACGGCCGCAAGCTTCGTCGCCCAAACCTTCGAACATGACGGCTCCAAGCTTCCGGTCGAGCTGTTCATCTCGGCCCTCGGCCTTTACCGCTGCTTCATCAACGGCGCCCGCGTCGGCGACGACCTGCTGACACCCGGCTGGACGAATTACGACGATCGCCTTGCCTATCAGCGATATGACGTGTCGAACCTGCTCAAGCCAGGCCAGAACTGGATCGAGATCTGGCTTGCCGACGGATGGTACCGCTCGCCCTTGATGTGGGGCGCCAAGGCGATCGCGAACTGCTGGGGCGACAGAATCGGCGCCATCGCGGATCTCATCGGACCGGACGGCACCCTTCTTTCCACCGACACCACATGGCGGAGCGGTCTGTTGCCGATCCTGAAGTCGGGCATCTATTTCGGCGAAATCTACGATGCGCGCGCAGAAAATCTTGTCGGGACCCATGGCACCGAGAGATTGCCGTTCGACAGAGCGTTGCTCGTCGCCCATGAAACCGCGGCGGTGCGGGAATTGCCGCCGCTTGCCCCGATCGAAAGCTGGACCGACGAAGACGGCAGGACGGTTTACGATTTCGGTCAGAATGCCGGCGGTTATATCAGATATACGGTTCGGGGAGCTAGCGGTGCCGAAGTGCAGGTGGAGCATTCGGAAGTGCTCGGCCCCGACCGTCACTTCGACAATCGCAACTATCGCGCGGCCGTGGCGCAGACCGTCTATACACTGCGCGGAGACGGCGACGAGACTTACGCACCGCATTTCACCTTCCACGGCTTCCGCTATGCCAGGGTGACCATATCAGGCGATGCTGAGATCCTTGCAATCGCATCCATCCCGATCTCGTCGGTGCCCGAGCCTGCCGGCGGCTTCACCTGCGGCAATCCCCTCGTCAATCGCCTCGTCGAGAACACCATCTGGTCGCAGCGCGCCAATTTCGTCGAAGTGCCCACAGATTGCCCGCAGCGCGACGAACGCCTGGGCTGGACGGGCGACGCCCAGGTATTTGCCGCAACCGCCTGCTGGCTGAGCGACAGCCAGTCTTTCCTGAGGAAGTATCTGCGCGATGTGATGGCCGACCAGCGCGAGGACGGCGCCGTCTCGCATTTTTCGCCGGATCCGACACGTCTGCATCCCGCCGATTTCCCGGGCTATGCCGGCTCGACCGGCTGGGGCGACGCGATCGTCGTCATCCCCTGGGTTCTCTACACCCATTACGGCGATCGGGCCGTGTTGTCCGAGTGCCTGGATTCCATGGTCCGCTGGGTCGATTTCGTCTGGTCGATCTCGGATGGTCCGCTGGTGCGCCCGCCGTCCCGCTGGGGCGATCGCGGCTTCACCTTCGGAGACTGGCTGCAGCCGGTCGGCGACAACAGAAAACCCCGGCCGACGATCGCCGACGACTGCGCGGCGACACTCTATCACTTCATCTCAACCGACCTTCTGGCGAAGATCGCAGCCGTTCTCGGCGAGCATAAGCTTGAAGATGAGATGAAGCGGCGGGCCGGCGAGATCCGGCGGGCCTTCGCCAACGAGTTCATCACGCCGGCGGGACGGCTGGCGCATAACGACCAGACGTCCTATGCACTGGCCTTCCTGCACGATCTGATACCGGCAGAACATCGGCCAGCCGCCGAGCAGCATTTCCGCCAGGTGATCATCGATGCCGACTACAGGATCGGCACCGGCTTCATCGGCACACCTGCCCTGCTGCCGGCCCTGACGAAGCTCGGGATGGACGACCTGGCGGCAAAGGTCTTCCTGCAGGAAGACGTGCCGGGCTGGCTCTACCAGGTCTCGAAGGGGGCGACGACGATCTGGGAGCGCTGGGATTCGATGGCGCCGGACGGCACGATCTACGAACCCGACATGAACAGCTACAACCACTACGCCTATGGCGCCGTCTGCCAATGGCTGTTCGAATCCGTTGCCGGAATTTCGCCGAGCCCTGATGCACCCGGATTTGCCGAGGTGATCGTCGATCCCGCGCCGATTGCCGATCTCTCGCCGGTTGCGGCCCATCATGACATCGACCAGGGCCGCATCGAGGCCGGCTGGCATTGCACCGGCAACAAGGTCACCTATGTGCTGACCCTTCCGGAAGGATGCATCGGCCGCTTCCGGCCCGGGCGGCGGCACCGGAACCCGTCGCTCAACGGCGAGCCTGTCGTCGAGGAAGCCGTCCTTCCCCCGGGCACGCACCAGTTGGTTTTTTGGATACCGGATTCTTGAGGAGCATACACGTCACATCGTTCAGAGGAGGAACGTCATGACACATCGGATAAAGCTTATTCTCGCCGGCGCATCCGCGCTTTTGGCGTTGGTCGCGGCCGGCCCGTCGCATGCGGAAACGACGCTGTCGTTCCTGATCGACAACAACCCCGACACGGTCGCAGCGGCCGAAGCGCTGGTTGCCGCCTACCAGGCCAAGGCGCCTGACGTGACGATCGAAATCGAGCCGCGGGCGGGCGGTGGCGAGGGTGACAACATCATCAAGACGCGCCTGGCAACGGGCGAGATGTCCGATGTGTTCCTCTATAATTCCGGTTCGCTGCTGCAGGCGCTGAAGCCGGCGCAGACTCTCGTCGATCTGAGCGGGCTCGCGTCGCAGGCGAAGGTGGACGACGGCTTCAAGTCGGTGGTCAGCGCCGAAGGCAAGCTCTATGGCGTTCCCTTCGGCACGGCGATGGCCGGCGGCATCCTCTACAACAGGAAAATCTACCAGGACCTCGGCCTCACCGTTCCGAAGACATGGGCTGATTTCATGGCCAACAACGCCAAGGTCAAAGCCTCAGGCAAGGTCGCCGTGGCGCAGACCTATCGCGATACCTGGACCTCGCAGCTATTCGTTCTGGCCGACTATTACAACCTGCACGCGGCGGTGCCGAACTTCGCCGCCGACTATACCGCCAACAAGGCGAAATACGCGGAAACGCCGGCGGCCATGAAAGGCTTCGAACGGCTGAAGGACATTCACGACGCCGGCCTGATGAACGAGGACTTCGGCGCGGCAAGCTATGACGACGGCCTGAGAATGGTGGCGACCGGCGAGGCCGCGCATTATCCGATGCTGAGCTTCGCAGTCGGCGCGCTCAAGCAGAATTATCCCGAGAACCTCGCAGATGTCGGGTTCTTTGCGCAGCCGAGCGACGATGCGGCGACGAACGGCCTGACGGTCTGGATGCCGCCGGCCCTTTATATTCCGCTGACCAGCCAGCACGCCGAGGAAGCGAAGAAATTCGTGGATTTCGCCGGAAGCGTCGAAGGCTGCAAGATCATGGTTGAAACCAACACCGTGCAGGGGCCTCCCTTGATCGACGGCTGCGATCTGCCTGCTGACGTACCGCCTGCGGTAAAGGACATGCTCCCCTATTTCGACGCCAAGGACAAGACGACCCCGGCGCTGGAATTCGTTTCGCCGGTCAAGGGGCCGGCCCTCGAGCAGATCACCGTCGAAGTCGGCTCCGGCATTCGCCAGCCGGCCGAAGCGGCGAAACTCTATGACGACGATGTGCGCAAACAGGCCAAGCAGCTCGGCCTGCCGAACTGGTAGCGGTCTTTCGAGACAACCTCGCTCCCGAGGGGGCGAGGTTCCACCCGATCGAAGAGATAGATATGATCGAGACACGCCCCCGCTCGCGCAAATCGCCCTACCCGCTGTGGTTTTTCATTCCCGCTGCCATCATCTACGGCGTGCTGTTTCTGGTTCCGACGGTATCGTCTCTCTGGTTCAGCCTGACGCGCTGGGATCTTTCGACGGCCGAATTCATCGGGCTCGAAAACTTTCAGCAGTTCTTTTCCGAACCGTTCCTGGTCAGGGGGCTGGTCAACACGCTGATCTATGCCGTGACGACATCCGGCCTGAAGACGGTCTGCGGGCTGCTGCTGGCGGTGCTCTTGACCAGCAATATCTTCGCCCGCGGCTTCCTGCGCACGCTGGTCTTCTTTCCCGTCCTGGTCTCGACGATCGGCATCGGCATCACCTTCACCGTGATGATGCATCCGACCAAAGGCATCATCAATGTCACGCTCGAAACGCTCGGCATTCCGGGACCCGGATGGCTCACCAATCCGGCGCTCGCGCTTTTTTCGGTGGCCCTCGTCGATCTGTGGAAGGGTGTCGGCCTCGCCACCCTGATCTTCATCGCCGGCCTTGCTGCGATCAGCCCCGACTATTATGAGGCGGCGAGAATTGACGGAGCCACGCGTCTTCAGCAATTTTTCCGGGTTACCCTGCCGCTTGTGCGTCCCGCCACCGTCACCGTCGTGACATTATCGCTGATCGGCGGGCTTCGCTCGTTCGATCTGATATGGGCAATGACCCGCGGCGGGCCGGGTTTTTCCTCCGATGTGATCGCCTCGGTCATCTACAAGCAGTACCAGGCAGGCTTCTACGGTCTGTCGACCGCCGGAAACGTCATCCTGTTTGCGCTGATTGCCGCAATCATCCTGCCACTCACCCTATGGCTCAACCGGCGCGGGGTCGAAGAATGAGAAGCATCCGCCCTTATGTGACCGGCGCGATAGCCCTTGCCGTCGCTGCCGTCATCTTCGTCATGCCCTTCGTTTTCGTCGCTCTCCAGGCGGTCAAGTCGAAGTCCGAAGCGTCCCGCCTCGATTTCGAACTGCCTGCGCAGTGGCTGTTCTGGGACAATCTTGTCGCCGTCTTCAAGGCGCGCGATTATCAGTTGGTGCTTGCCTATTTCAATTCGACCCTGATCACCGTCGTCTCCGTCACCATCCTCATCCTGCTGTCGGCGATGGTCGGATATGTCATGCAGCGCCGCAAGACCGCCTGGAACAGGGTGGCATCCATTGCCCTTTTCATGGGGCTGATGATGCCGCCCGCCGTCGTTCCGACGATCGGCCTGCTGCAGGATATCGGCCTCTTCAAGACCATGACCGGGATGATCCTGATCCAGGTCGCCTATAATCTCTCGTTCTCGACCTTGCTCTACCGGTCGTTCATTTCGACCATACCGCGCGACCTCGACGAGGCGGCGCTGATCGATGGCGCCAAGCCCCGGCAGATTTTCTTCAGGGTGATCCTGCCGCTGCTGAAGCCGGTGACCGTCACCAACATCGTCGTGCAGTCGATTGCGATCTTCAACGATTTCACCAACCCGCTCTACTACCTGCCCGGCAAGGAGAACGTGACGGTGCAGCTGACACTCTATAATTTCCAGAGCATGTATACGAGCCAGTACAATCTTCTCTTCATGAACATCCTCCTCGTTACGATCCCGCCGCTGATCGTCTTCATCTTCTTCAACCGCCAGATCGTCGCGGGCATGACATCAGGCGCAGTCAAAGGGTAGTGGAATGGCTGAGCTCACTCTCAAACAGGTTCGCAAGAGCTTCGGCGCCCTCGAAGTCATCAAGGGGGTCGATCTGGAGGTTGCCTCCGGCGAGTTCGTCGTTTTCGTCGGCCCGTCTGGATGCGGGAAGTCGACGCTGCTGCGCATCATCGCCGGCCTGGAGGAGACAACGTCGGGCGCGCTGACCATCGGCGGCAAGGACGTGACCTATGCCGAACCCTCCGAGCGCGGCATTGCCATGGTGTTCCAGAGCTATGCACTCTACCCGCATATGACCGTTGCCGAGAATATCGGCTTCGGACTTTCGCTTGCCCGCCGCCCGAAGGCAGAGATCGCCGAAAAGGTTGCTGCCACGGCCGAAACGCTGCAGCTCACCCATCTCTTGCAGAGAAAACCGAAAGCGCTCTCCGGCGGCCAGAGGCAGCGCGTCGCCATCGGCCGCGCGATCGTTCGCGATCCCCAGGTCTTCCTGTTCGACGAACCGCTCTCCAATCTGGACGCGTCGCTTAGAGCTCAGATGCGTCTTGAGATCGCCGATCTTCACGCCCGCCTGAAGTCGACGATGATCTATGTCACCCACGACCAGGTCGAGGCGATGACGATGGCGGACAAGATCGTCGTCCTCAACGGCGGAGCAGTCGAGCAGATCGGCAGCCCGATGGAACTCTACCGCAATCCCGCGACACCCTTCGTCGCCGGCTTCATCGGCAGCCCGAAGATGAACCTCTATGGCGGCGAAACCGCACGGCGATTGAACTGCACAACCTACGGCATCCGTCCGGAACACATCAGGCTTTCGGAAGATGCCGGACAATGGCAAGGCAAGATCCGGCATGTCGAACGGCTCGGTGCCGATGCGATCCTCTATCTCGATGTCCCGGAACTCGGCGAGATGGTCGTGCGCGCTGAAGGCGAGACGCCGTTTGCGCCTGACATGACGGTCTGGGCAGACCCGGTCGAGGGAGCCGAACATCGGTTCTGAGGCCGGACCGATGATAGCCCGCATCACGATTGTTTGCGTGAGAGTACCGCCAAATCCTCTTTCAGCCGAACCGGCAGATTCATCCGCTCGTGAAGGATGCTCATGACACCGAGATCACCGTTCTGAAGCTCCCGAAAGAACACACGGTGATGCTCGTAGCAGCCGAAATAGGCCGAACGCTTGATGTCTTCGGGCACGGCCAGACGTTGCGGAAGCTGCCGCCAGATCAGCCGGTCCTCGCATAGGCGCTGCAAATAAGCATGCAGCCCGAGAATATACGCGTCTGCCTGATTTTCTCCCCACGCCTCAACCGTATCGCGCCAAATCTTGTCCTGCGCTGCATCGGCGCGTGAATAAAATCGAAAAGCCGGCATGGCTATCGGCGCTTGTTACGGCGGATGACGTCTTCGGCCGAAACGGCGACAAATTCGCTGTCTTCGGCCCGCATCGCGGGCGCAAGCTCCTTTTGCAGCATATCCCAGGCCTCATCACGGGTCTGCAGGTCGCGTCGAATGAGAGCACGAATATATTCGCTGGCGTTTTCATAGAGGCCGTCGTCGCCGACCTGCTGCTGGATATGATCCTGCAACTGCCCGCTGACCTTCACATGAATGCTACCCGATGCCATCGCCATACCCTTTCGTTCTTATTTATCATGGGTAGCGTAGCATATATTGTCAATATTCATCACACCCGCCTTCGCTCATCCGAGCACATCCGTGGCTCAGAACCGGTCGGGACGCAGCGGCGCCAGATCGATGGCCGGAGTCCGTCCGGCGACAAGCTCAGAAACGAGATAGCCGGTCAAGGCGGACAATGTCAGGCCGAGATGGCCATGACCGAAGGCATAGGTGACGCGGGGCAAGCTGCGGGAGTTGCCGATGACGGGAAGCGAATCCGGCATGGATGGGCGAAAACCCAGCCACTCGTCGCTGCCTTCTCCGGCCGCCGGCAGGAGCCTTTTCACGCCCGCCCGGATCATTGCGGTCCGCCTGGGATTCAAGGGAGCGGCAAGCCCGCCGAGTTCCACCGTCCCGGCCGCACGCAGCCCGTCCGCCATCGGCACCATGTAGAAGCCGTGCTCGGGATAGCAGACCGGGCGCGACAGCAGATTGCCCGCCTGCGGGAACAAGACGTGATAACCGCGTTCGGTATCGAGCAGCACACGATCGCCGATCGACACCGTAAGCTTGCGCGAATGGGCGCCGGCGGCCACGACGGCGCGGTCCGCAAGGACTGCCTTGCCCGCGATCCTGAGGCAGACGCCGTCGTCGCGCGGCTCGATCGCCGAGACGTCGCCGCGGACAATGTCTCCGCCGCCGTTTACGAGCGCTTGCGCCAGCGCGAAGGCGAGTTGTTTGGGGCTGGAAAACATATAGGCGTCGGGGAATAGCACGCCCTTGTGGTAGAGCGGCGCAAGATTGGGCTCGATGCTGCGGATATCGACCTGTTCCAGCCGCTCCATGGCGACGCCATGGCGTTCACGCAGCGCGTTTTCGGCGTCGGCTGCCCGGAATTGCGCTTCGGTCTTGTAGAGATAGAGGCAGCCGTCATGCCGCTTCAGATGCTCGGCGCCGGCCTCCCTCACCAGCGGTTGCCAGGCGGCATCGGCGTGAGACAGCAGCATCGCCAAGGTTCCGGCAATCCGTTCGACCTCGGCCTTCGTGCTCGATGCCAGAAAGGCGCGCAGCCATGGGACCAGGTGCGGCAGGTATCTCCAGACAATCGCCAGCGGACCGAGCGGATTGAGCAGCATTCCCGGTACGCGCCAGATGACGCCGGGGGTGGCGACAGGAACGACGCCGTGCGGCGCAAAGGTGCAGGCATTCCCGTAGGAACAGGCCTGCCGGTAGGATGCATCGCCCAATGGCGGCGCCGGATCGATAATCGTGACCCGGTGCCCCATTCGCTGCAGCCACAGCGCCGAGCAGAGGCCAACCAGTCCCGCGCCGACAACAGCCACATGCCGGCGCTCGGCCTCAGGCAAGGGGGAAAGCTCGGCAAGCGGCCTGTTCATTGTCTAGACCAGGCCGGCCAGGGCGCGGGGACGATCGTTCAGCGTCGCGGCGATGATGCGCAGCGCGGTTGCCAGTTCGTCCCGCGACGATGCGCAGCCGACATTGACGCGAACGGCATGTTCGACCGGCTGGCGGTCGCAGGCAAAGGCGGTGGCCGGCATGACGGCAACGCCGTGGGCGCGCAGATTGGCGGCGAAATCCTCGCATCGCCACGGTGCCGGCAGCCTCAGCCATAAAAACATGCAGCGCGGATCGGCGGAGAAGGAATGACCGGCAAGCATCGTCGTGACGAGCGCGTGACGAGCGCGCAGCTCGGCAAGCTGGGCCTTAAGGATCGCTTCGGCCGTGCCGTCCTCCAGCCAGCGGGTGGCAAGCAGCAGCGGCAGCGGAGAGGGCATCCAGGCCGTCGTGCGGACCGCCTCGGCCGACAGGACCGCGCGGCCGGGCGGGCAGGTGAGATAACCGACGCGCAGGCCTGGCGCCAAGGCCTTGGAGAGCGCCGAGATATGGTAGGTCCTGGTCGGAGCAAGCGTGATCAGGGCGCTCGCACGGGTCCCGAGCATCGGTCCGTAGACATCGTCCTCGATAATGACGAGATCATGTTTTTCCGCGACCTCGGCCAGTTCCCGCCGGCGCGCCTCGCTCATGGTGACGACCGACGGATTGTGCATCGAGGGAACAGTGAAGACGGCGCGCACGGACTCGCGGCTGCAGATATCGTCGAGTTCCGCCGCCGACATGCCCTGCTCGTCGCTTCCGATGCCGATGATGCGGAAGCGGAACATCTGGGCCAGCGCGATCAGGCCGTAATAGGTCAGCCGATCGCAGACGATGGTGTCTCCCGGCTCGATCAGGCTGCTGATCACTGCCAGCAAAGCGTGCTGGGCGCCGCTGGTGACGACGATATCGTCTTCGGACGGATCGAAGCCGTTGAGCGAAATCCATTTTCGCGCCGCATGGCGTGCCCAGGCCGGGCCTTCCGGCGGCTGGTATTCCTGCATCTGGCGGAAGCGCCGGTCCGATGACAGGTCCGGCAGGGATTGGGCGAGGCGCTGCTGGAAATCATCGACAGCCGGCCGGTTGACCGTCAGGTCTATGATGCCGGCCGGGCTCGCCGCCCGGTCGACCCGTGGCATGGCGCCGTCGCCGGTGACGATCGTGCCGCGCCGGGTGCTGCCCATCACCAGATTGAGGTTCTGCAATTCGCGGTAGGCGCGCGTGACCGTGGAAACGTTGAGCGAGCGCTCGCGTGCGAGGTCGCGTTGCGGCGGCAGCTGGCTGCCGGGCGGCAGGGCGCCCGAGCGAATCCTCGCCTCGAGCTCGCTTGCCAGTTCGAGATAGGCCGGTATGCGCGTTTCCCGCTTCTGGTTTGTCTGGCTCACTTCCGATCTTTCAGACATACAATTCCTGCAATCAGTGTACAATTCCCTCAGCCGGACGCAGGATATTCGATCGCCGCCCCCACAATTCAGCTTAGTTTCTTGCGACATAGCACGCTTTCTCGCCGTTTTCGAGAGCTGCGGTCTGTTGCCATACAAAATTATTTGTGTGGCTTGACAAATAGAAGTCGACCGAGACAATATAGTCTTGCATCGAGACAAAGAGGCAGGGACCCGGCCGATGCGAACAGGAGGAATTCATGAGCGAGCGCTTCATCGCCTTCGAAGGTGTGCGTAAATCCTATGACGGCATCAGCTACGTCGTGCGCGGCTTAGACCTCGAGGTCGCAAAGGGCGAGTTTCTGACCCTTCTCGGTCCCTCCGGATCCGGCAAGACCACGACGCTGATGATGCTGGCCGGTTTCGAGGCTCCGAGCGGTGGCACGATCACCCTTGCCGACAACCGGATCGACAGCGTTCCGCCGCATCGCCGCAATATCGGCGTCGTCTTCCAGAATTATGCGCTCTTCCCGCATATGACCGTCGGCGAGAATGTCGCCTTCCCGCTGAAGATGCGCCGCCTCGGCAAGGCCGAGATCACCGAGCGGGTTCGCCGCGCCCTCGACATGGTGCGCATGGCGAGTTTCGAAACGCGGCGGCCCAACCAGCTTTCCGGCGGACAGCAGCAGCGCATCGCGCTTGCCCGCGCGCTGGTCTTCGAGCCGCAACTCGTGTTGATGGACGAGCCGCTCGGCGCGCTCGACAAGCAGCTTCGCGAACATATGCAGCTCGAGATCAAGCACCTGCATGCCCGTCTCGGCATCAATGTCGTCTACGTCACCCATGACCAGAGCGAGGCGCTGACCATGTCGGATCGGGTCGGCGTGTTCAATGACGGCATCCTGCAGCAGATCGCGCCGCCGCATGCGCTCTACGAGACGCCGGCAAATCCCTTCGTCGCAACCTTCATCGGCGAGAACAATGCGATAGCAGGCAAAGTCCTCACGATCGACCATTCGGTCTGCCGAATTCGTGCGCCGGACGGTTCGATCATCATTGGCTACGCCGGCGAAGGTTTGAAGGAAGGCGCGCGAGCAACCCTGGTCTTGCGGCCAGAGCGGATTCAGCTGGCGCCGGCCGCCGAGGTTGCGAACCGGTTCACCGCCACGCTCAAGGAAATCATCTACCACGGCGACCATGTCAGATTGCGCGTTTCCGCCTGCGGCTGCGACGACGTCTTCATCAAGGTCGCCGCAGCCCAGGGCATTCCGGTTCAGTCGCTCGGCTCGAGCACCGTCATCGGCTGGGCGCCGGAGGATTGCCGCGCGCTCGCGCTCTCCTGAGCCATTTTTTCTTTCGTAAACGCAGCAACAAAAAGGGGAACCACCATGATGCGTTTGAATTGCATGCTTCTCAGCTCCGTCATGACGCTGGCAATCGCGGGCACCGCGCTTGCCGAGGACACGCTGACCGTCACATCCTGGGGCGGCGCCTATACGAAGAGCCAGGAGGAGGCCTTCTTCAAGCCCTTCGCCAAGGAAACCGGCACCAAGATCCTCCAGGATGAATGGGACGGCTCGACCGCCAAACTGAAGGGCATGGTCGAGACCGGCCAGGTGACCTGGGACGTCGTCGACGTCGAACCCAGCCATGCGCTGCAGGGCTGCGACGAAGGCTGGCTCGAGACGATCGACTATTCGAAGCTCGGCGGCAAGGACGCATTCATCGACGGCGCCGCGATGGATTGCGCGGTCGCGACGATCGTCTTCGGCACCATCTATGCCTATGACGCCGCCAAGTTTCCGAATGGCGGGCCGACAACCATGGCCGACCTGTTCGATACCGCCAAATTCCCAGGGCCGCGCGCCTTGCGCAAGTCGCCGAAGACCACGTTGGAATTCGCGCTGATTGCCGATGGCGTCAAACCCGCCGAGGTCTACAAGGTGCTCGGCACACCGGAAGGCGTCGATCGCGCCTTCAAGAAGCTCGACACGATCAAGAAGGATGTGAAGGTCTGGTGGACGGCCGGTGCGCAGCCGCCGCAGCTTCTCGCCGATGGCGAGGTCGTGATGACCACGGCCTGGAACGGCCGCATCTACGATGCAGTCAAGAACAGCGGCAAGAATTTCAAGATCGTCTGGGACGGCCAGGGAATGGACTTCAATCTCTGGGCCGAGCCGAAAGGCTCGAAGCACAAGGAACTTGCGGACAAATTCGTCGCTTTCACCGTCAATCCCGACGTGATGGCCCAGCAGTCCAAATACATCTCCTATGGCCCGACTCTCAAGGCGGCCATCGCCAAGGTTCCGCCGGATATTCTCGTCGATCTGCCGACCGCGCCCGACAACACGAAGAACGCATTCGTCGTCTCCTCCGAGTTCTGGGCCGATCATGATGAGGAGTTGACCGAACGCTTCAATAAGTGGCTCGCACAGTAACCTCGTCGGGCGGGCGAATGTCCCCCTGGCTTCGTCCGCCCCTTTCTCCACCGCAGGAAGGCATCAGCGATGGTGATCGCGACAATGAATGAAGGCGACGGCTCGATGATTGCCGCCCGCACGCGGGTGAAAAGCCTCGGCGGTGCGAAAAGCAGGGCGCAATTGAAAGCGCTGTTGCTGGTCGCACCCTTGTTGATCTTCCTGCTGCTCGTCTTCGTCTTGCCCATCGCCTTGTTGCTGACGCGCGCCGTCGACAACAGGGCGGCTTCCGCCGCCCTGCCCTACACGATGTCGGCTCTCTCCGCCTGGGATGAACAATCCCCGCCCGACGAAGCGCTGTTTGCCGCCTTTGCCAGCGATCTGAAGCAATCGCCGCGCGACCAGATCGCCGAGGTGGCCAAGCGTCTCAACTATTACGAGACGGGCATGCGCTCGATGCTATTGAAAACCGCGCGGACGATCCGCGACGCTGAGCCGCCCTACAAAGCCGCCTTTGTTGCCATCGATCCGAAGTGGGAGACGCCGCATTACTGGACGATCATCAAGAACGCCTCGCCGCCCTTCACCGATTATTACCTGCTCGCCTCGCTCGATCTCGAGCGCGACGCGTCAGGCGCCATCGCCAAGGTCTCGGCGGAGAATGCGGTGCATGTCGATGTCCTGATCCGAACCTTCGTCGTCAGCGCCTCGGTCACGGTGATCTGCCTGTTCCTCGGCTATCCCCTCGCCGCCCTGATCGCCCGGTCGAAAGGCGCGGCTGCCAATACGCTGCTGATCCTGGTGTTGCTGCCGTTCTGGACCTCGCTTCTGGTCCGCACCAGCGCCTGGGTCGTGCTGCTGCAGGGGCGCGGCGTGATCAACTCGGCACTCATCTGGTTTGGCCTGGTCGATCCCGCGCATCCCCTCGACCTGATCTACAATCGCATCGGCGTCCTGATCGCCATGACCCATATTCTGCTGCCCTTCATGGTGCTGCCGATCTACAGCGTCATGAAGGGCATCCCGCCGGTCTATCTGCGCGCCGCCTCCTCGCTTGGCGCGCCGCCTGTGTCGGCCTTCTTGCGCATTTACCTGCCGATGAGCATGCCCGGCGTCAGCGCCGGCGGGCTGCTCGTCTTCATCCTGGCGCTCGGCTATTACATCACGCCGGCTCTGGTCGGCGGGCCGGGAGATCAGATGGTGAGCTATTTCATCGCCTATTACTCCAACCAGGTCACCAACTGGGGCATGGCGGCGGCTTTGAGCACGATCCTGCTGGTGGCGGTGCTGATCCTCTATGCCATCTACAATCGCATTGTCGGCATCGACAGGCTGAGGATAGGCTGATGACCAACTTCCTTTCTTTCCCGCGGTTGTTTTCGATCTTCCTGTGGCTGACGGGCGGCCTCGTGATCCTGTTCCTGATCGCGCCGATCGTGGCGATCGTGCCGCTCTCCTTCAATGCCGAACCGTTCTTCACCTATCCGATGCCCGGCCTGTCGCTCCGGTGGTATCACGAATTCTTCGATTCCGACGTCTGGCAGCTGGCGCTGAAGAACAGCATCATCGTTGCCGTCTTCGCGACTGGCCTGTCGACCTTTCTCGGCACGCTTGCCGCCATCGGCCTCAGCCGGCCTTCTTGTCCGGCGCGTGCGACGCTGACCGCCATTCTGATTTCACCGATGATCGTGCCTGTCATCGTTTCGGCGGTCGGCATCTACTATGCCTTCGCGGCCGTCGGACTGCTCAACAGCCTGACCGGGCTGGTGCTGGCGCATACGGCGATCGGCGCCCCCTTCGTGGTGATTACCGTCACCGCCACGCTCGCAAGCTTCGATCACAATCTGATGCGGGCGGCATCCAGCCTTGGTGCCGCTCCCGTCGAAGCGACATTGCGCATCATGCTGCCGGTCATCGCGCCGGGGGTGGCGTCCGGCGCGCTCTTCGCCTTCGTCACCTCGTTCGACGAAGTGGTGATTGCACTCTTCATTTCCGGTTCCGAGGAGCGCACGCTGCCGCGCCAGATGTGGAGCGGCGTGCGCGAAACGCTGAGCCCGACGATCGCCGCCGTCGCCACGCTTCTCATCCTGTTTTCGACGCTGTTCCTCGCCACGATCCAGTGGCTGCAGCGACGCGCCGAACGCCAGAAGATTGCGCACAGGGATTGATCCAGAGGGGTTGAGCATGCAGATCGAACGCTACGAAACCGGAAAGCGGATGAGCCAGGCCGTGACTTTTGGCGGCTTCGTCTTCCTCGCAGGCCAGGTCGCGATCGATGCACCGGGTGCCTCCGTCCGCGAACAGACGGCCAACATCCTGGCACGGATCACGCGGCTCCTGGGAGGCGCAGGCAGCGACGCGACCCGCATCCTCAGCGCGACGATCTGGCTTGCGGATATCTCCGAGTTCGAAGAGATGAATCTCGTCTGGGACGCCTGGGTGCCGTCAGGCCATGCGCCCGCGCGTGCCACGGTCGAGGCAAGGCTCGCCGCACCGGAGTTCGCCGTGGAGATCGGCATTATCGCAGCGGCCGGCAACTGACGGTCGTCACGTGCCGGAAACGACCGTAGCCCTCATCTCGATCGGGCGTCCTGAGGCTCGGGCGCAGTCGGTGAATTCAATTGCCTGGCATGACACCGTTAGTTGCAAAGCCGTAACGCGCGCCGACAACCGTCAAAAGAACATGTAGCCAAACGCATCGGCATCAGCAGCAATGCCGATCGTGCGGCGGGCACCATCGGCGAGCCCGTTTTACCGCTTGGTGCGACAGCTGCCCATGTTCTTCATCGACATTACACCGAAAACCCGGTGGATGGATCGTTTCGGCTTTATCCCGCAATCAATGCATACTTTCGCAAGCGAGGCCCGGGCGGGCGGCCTAATGGCCGATCTCCTGCCGATTGACGAGCAGGGACTGCGTCTGGCATTCAAGCTCTCAGCTGCGGCAACGCGTCGCCGGCCAGCGACAAGAGCGGCTCGTAGTCGGCTTCGGAAAGCACCGCGAAATCAACGAGGCCGAGCGTGGCCCGCGTCGCCGCCAGCGATGGCTCCCTTACAGCGGCGACAAGTGCACGGCGCAGGAGGCGGACCCTCCCGTCCGAGGCATCGCCTGAAGTAATGAACGGCAGGCCTGGGGTTTTGGGCGTTTCGGCGATGATGCGGACCCCTTCAAGGTGGCCGGGATCGAAGCGGCGAATATTGGCATAGGTGATGCAATCGATGGCCGCGCTGTCCGCCCTGCCCTCGAGAACGGCGGCGATGCTGCCGCCGTGGCTGCCGGTTTCGATGATCCGGCCGAAGAAGCGGCCGTCGCGGGCAAGCGGAGCGACCGCGGCGAGAAAGAGATTGCTGCCGGAATTGCTGTCAGGGCTGTTGATCGCAGCCGTGGTGCCGCGCAAATCCTCGAGCGACCGATGCGCCGAATCCGTACGGGCGATAATGAAGCTGCGCATCAGCGGACCGTCGCAGCCGGGATGATTATAAACCGGCGTCGCCACCAGGCGAACTTTGCCGCTCAGGCGCGTGACAAAGGGATAACCGCAGGTCTGCGAGAGGAGAAGATCCGGCCTCAGCCAGGCTTCGTCATAGGCCACCGTCCGATCGAGCGTCTCGGGCAGATCCGTCAGGCCGGCTTGCCAGAGCTCATGCCGGAGAAACGACCAGAACTCGGCCGTCGCATCCGCGAGCGGCCGGGATGTAAGATACATCGCGATGCTGACGAGATGCATTCCGGTCTTTCCCAGCGGAGAAGCGCAAGCGACAACTAAAATCAGGCAATGCCGCCGAGGCACACATACTTGATTTCGGTATATTCGTCCAACCCGTGTCTGGACCCTTCGCGACCGAGACCCGACATTTTCACGCCGCCGAACGGAGCTTCGGCGGTGGAGACGAGACCGGTATTGACGCCGACCATCCCATATTCGAGCGCTTCGGCGACGCGGAATACCCGCGACAGATCGCGCGCGTAGAAATACGAAGCAAGCCCGTATTCGGTGTCGTTTGCCTGTTCGATGACGTCTTGCTCGTCGCGAAACCGAAAGAGCGGCGCAAGAGGCCCGAAGGTTTCCTCGCGGGCGACCTGCATGCCGGCAGCGACATCGCGCAGAATGGTCGGTTCGAAGAAAAGGCCGCCGAGTGGGTGACGTTTGCCGCCTGAAACGAGTGCTGCACCCTTTGCGACGGCATCGCTGATATGCGTCTCGATCTTGGCGACAGCATTTTCGTCGATGAGCGGGCCAAGCACGACGTCGCGCTCCAGGCCGTTGCCGACCTTCAGCGCCGAAACGGCGGTCGCGAGCTTGGCGGCAAAGGCCTCGTAGACGCCGTCCTGGACATAGAGCCGGTTGGCGCAGACGCAGGTCTGGCCATTGTTGCGGAACTTGGCGATGATTGCGCCTTCGACCGCAGCGTCGAGATCGGCATCATCGAAGACGATGAAGGGTGCATTGCCGCCAAGCTCGAGGCCGAGCTTTTTGATCGTCGGCGCGCATTGCCGGTAAAGCAGCTCGCCCGTCCGCGTGGAGCCGGTGAACGTCAGGACCCTGATGTCACGGCTTGCCGTCAGGACCCCACCAATTGCCGCTGCGTCACCCGTGACGATGTTGAGCAGGCCAGCCGGCAGGCCGGCGCGCTCGGCGAGAATGGCGATGGCGATCGCCGAGAACGGCGTCTGCGGCGCCGGCTTGAGAACGACGGCGCAGCCGGCGGCGAGTGCGGGGCCGACCTTGCGGGTGATCATTGCGTTCGGAAAGTTCCAGGGCGTGATGGCGGCCACCACTCCAGCCGGCTGACGCAGGACGAGAATGCGCTTGTCCGGTTGGTGCCCCGGTATGGTCTCGCCGTTGATGCGTCTTGCCTCTTCGGCGAACCATTCGATAAAGCTCGCGCCATAGGTGATCTCCCCCTTGGCCTCAGCGAGCGGTTTTCCCTGCTCCAGCGTCAGGATCATCGCCAGATCGTCGCGGTTTTCGATCATCAGACGATGCCAAGCCTTGAGAACGGCGGCGCGTTCGCCGGCGGTCTTCTTCGCCCAAAGCTTCTGGGCAATGACGGCAGCTCGAATGGCCTCCTCCGTTTCCGCGGCCCCGAGGTCGGGGACCGCGCCCAGCTTCTCGCCTGTCGCCGGATTGCGGACGGTCGTCGCCGGACGGCCTTCCGCTTCGATCCAGCGGTCGGCGACCGGGCATGCTTGACGGAAAAGCGAGGGATCACTGAGTTTCATAGGACGACTTTCAACAGAAGACGTGAGCGGCACCCGGATCGAATTCCAGATGCACCGTGTCTCCACGGCTGAGCCCGGTGATCGCTTCGTGACCGAACGGCAGGCGAACCGCCAGCGCCTCGCCCCTCGCCGTTTCTGTGGAGACGTGGATATTGTTGCCGAGGAAGGTAATGTCGCTGACGGTGGCGGCGAGACCCGCTCCCGCTTGGGCGCGCGACAGCCGAATGCGCTCCGGCCTCAGCATCAAGGCTGCTTTTGTGCCGGCAGTCCCTTTTCCATGCACCGGAATGCTGTTGAAGACGGTGCCGCCGCCAAGGGAAATTGTGGCCTGCCCGTGGGAGGACGTCAGCAGGTCGCAGGAAATGAAGTCGCTGTCGCCGATGAATTCGGCGACGAAGCGGGTCTTAGGATTGGCGTAGAGTTCAGGGCCAGTGCCGATCTGGTCGATGACGCCCTTGGAAAAGACGGCGATGCGGTCGGAGAGCCGCAGGGCCTCCTCCTGGTCGTGGGTGACGTAGAGGATCGTCACTTCGGTCTGCTGGTGGATACGGCGGATCTCGTGCTGGATTTCCTCGCGCAGCTTCTTGTCGAGCGCCGACAGCGGCTCGTCCATCAAAAGCACCGGCGGATCATAGGCAAGAGCTCTGGCAAGGGCGACACGCTGTTGCTGGCCGCCGGACATCTGCGCCGGCTTGCGGTCCTCGAAGCCCTCGAGCCGGACAAGGCGCAGCATCTCCTTCACCTTGCTGTCGACCTCGGCCTTGGACTTGCGCCTGACCTTCAGCGGAAATGCGATGTTTTCGCCCACCGTCAGATGCGGAAACAGGGTGTAACGCTGGAAAACCATGCCGATATTGCGCTTGTGCGACGGCGTGGCGAGCAGGGTCTTGCCCTCGAGCGTAATGTCGCCTTTCGTCGGATTATCAAATCCCGCCAGAATGTAGAGCGTCGTGCTCTTGCCGGATCCGGACGGTCCGAGAAAGGTGAGGAACTCCCCGCGCCGAACGTCGAGCGTGACGTCGTGCACGGCGACCACGGGGCCGTATTCCTTGCGTATTCCGCGGATCTGAAGGAATGGTTCGTTCATTGTTTCAGTACCTTACGCACGACGGCAACCAAAGCCATCAAGATGATCGTCAAAAGGATGAGAAGGGTCGACGCGGCTGCGACAACAGGCGTCAGGTCTTGCCGCAGCGTCGCCCATACCTTCACGGGCAGCGTCTGCAGGGTTGGGCTGGACATGAAGATCGCCACCACCACCTCGTCCCAGGATGTCAGGAAGGAGAAGACGGCCGCCGAAAACAGCCCATGGCTGATCGCGGGAAGGGTGACCCTGATTTTTGCCTCAAGGGGCGAGGCGCCACAGAGCACCGCCGCATCCTCGATCGACTTGTCGAAACCTTCAAGCGCACTCGATATCGACAGGATCGAGAAGGGCAGCGCGAGCACGAGGTGCGAAATGACAAAGCCCGTCAAGGTGCCGCCAAGGCCGATCCTGAGAAAGAAGGCGTAGAGGGCGACCGCGAGAACCACGACGGGCAGGATCATCGGCGTCAGGAACAGCGCTTTCAGCGCATCGCGGAACATGAACGAACCACGCACCAGTCCGAAGGACGTCACAAGCCCGAGCAGCACCGACAGAACGGTGACGATGACCGCGATCTTCAAGCTCGTCAAAGCCGATTCCAGCCAGCGCGGATCGGCGAAAAGCTCGCCGTACCATTGAAGCGTCCAGCCCGGCGGCGGAAAGATCAGCCACTGCGACGAGCCGAAGGACAGTGCTGCGATAAAGATGATCGGCATCAGCAGAAAGGCCGCGGTCAGAAGCGTTATGCCGAGAAGGGCGTATTTCCACCAGCCGAGACGGTCGAAATTGAGCAACATATCAACGCCCTCCCGGATTCTGGTTGCCGAAGAATCGCAGCTGCACGGTATAAAGCGACAGGGTCACCACCAAGAGGACCAGCGCCGCAGCACCGCCCATTCCCCAGTTGACCAGCGACTGCACGAATTGCGCGATCAATTCGGCGAGCATCATGTTGGCGGTGCCGCCGAGAAGCGACGGCGTGACGAAATAGCCAAGCGACATGACGAAGACCATCAGTGCGCCGGCCGCCATGCCGGGCGTCGCCAACGGCAGGAGAACACGGGTCAGGCACTGCCACCGATTGGCGCCGCAAAGTGCCGCCGCCTGCAGCGTCGACGGGTCGATCTTCTTGATCACGCCATAGAGCGGCAGGATGATGAAAGGCAGCATGATATAGGTCATGCCGATCGTCACGCCCGTCAGATTGTTGACCAGCGCCAGCGGCTGGTCGATCAGGCCCATTCCCATCAGCATCTTGTTGATCAGCCCGGTCCGCTGCAGGAGCACCATCCAGGCATAGGTGCGGGCCAAAAGGTTGGTCCACATCGACAGGAGCAGGATCGCAAAAATCACCGACGTCAGCCGTCCCGGCATGATCGCCAGCGCCCAGGCGACGGGAAAACCGATCGCGAGCGAAATCACTGTGACGAGACCCGAGACGATGAAAGTATTGGCGAAAATCTTGAGATAGGTCGCAGACCCGATCAGCTGCGCATAGTTTCCCAGACCCGGCACGGGTTCCAGCACGCTTCGCAACAGGAGTATCGCCACCGGCACGATGAAAAAGATGCTCACAAAGGCGAAAGCCGGAACGACCCCGCTAAAACCTGTTGGCCTGCGGACCTTTGGCAAGGGCGTAATTACGCCGGAGAGATCGCTATACGTCGACATGACAGTCCTTCCCACCCGTCAATTTCCGCAGGCGCCGAGGTGCAATCGATTTCGCACCGGCGCTGCGCGGGACACGGCGAACCTTCGCCGTGCCCGTTGATCTCAAGCTTCAGCTTATTTCGCCTGCCAAGCGTACCACTTCTCGCCGATGGCATCGCGATTATCGGCCCAGTAGCTCATATCGGCGTTGACCTGGCTTGCCGTCTGCTGGTCCGGCAGGGTCTTTGCCGTTTCCGGATCCATCAGCTTGGCCGAGTCAAGGTTGATCGGCGCATACCCGGTGGCTTTTGCTAGGGCGGCCTGCGGGTCGGCCGAGGTGGCCAGTGCAATGAACTTCATCGAAGCTTCGACATTCGGCGAACCCTTCGGCACGACGAGTGCATCGGCGGCGGTGATGTTCTGTTCCCAGGAGGTTTCCACCTTGATGCCCGTCGCCGCAAGCGCCGTCATGCGGCCGTTCCAGACGCTGCCGAAGGGCGCTTCGGCCGATGCCAGCAGCTGCTGCGACTGTGCGCCGCCCGACCACCAGATGATGTCCGATTTGATCGTATCGAGCTTCTTGAAGGCGCGGTCGAGATCGAGCGGATAAAGCTTGTCGGCAGGCACGCCGTCGGCAAGTAGCGCGGCTTCGATCACGCCGGGAGCCGACCACTTGTAGAATGTGCGCTTGCCGGGAAACTTGGCCGTGTCGAACAGGTCGGCCCATGTCTTCGGGCAGGCTTTGACGGCATCGACATTGCAGCCGATGACGAAGGAATAATAGAAGCTGCCGACCGAATAGTCGGTGACGAAACGCGGATCGAGCTTGGATTTGTCGATGACGGAGAAGTCGAGCTTCTCGAGCTGGCCGGTCTTGCCGGCCTGGGCGGCATAATCGCCTTCGACGTCGACGACGTCCCAGGTGACTTCGCCGGCCTCGACCATGGCCTTGAGCTTGCCGTAGTCGGTCGGGCCGTCCTGCACGACGGTGATGCCGGTCTTTTCGGTGAAGGGGCTTGCCCATGCCGCCTTCTGGGCATCCTGGGTCGTTCCGCCCCAGCTCGAGAAGACCATGTTGTCGGCGTGTGCCGGCGCGGAGACGGCCACGAATGCGGCAACCGCCGCGAATGCAAATGTCGTTTTCATGTTCCCTTATCCCTGTTTTGGTTTGTCCTACGGGTATGCGTTATGTCGTCAGTGCGCGTTGCTCCTGGGAGAAAAGCTTGCTGGCTTCATAATCTTGTTTTCCGCCACCTCGATGAGGTCGCGAATCTTGGGCAGAAAGGCCTGCCACCGGGGATCGGCCAGAAGCCGCTGGCGTCTCGCCTCTCTGTCATCCAGGCTTGTAAACGCCCAGATGTGGACGATCTCGTTGATCGTGCCGATCTCCGAGAAGAAGTAACCGACCAGCGTGCCAAGATGGCTCTTCTGGATCTCGATCCCCTCTTCCTCGACGACCTTGAGATATTGCGGGATCGTTCCGTTCTTCAGCCGATAGGTGCGGATTTCGTAAAACATCGGCGTCACCTCATCACGAAGGGATCGGGGATCGGATCGTCCGAGGTCCTCAGCCAGATCGTCTTGGTCCGGGTATAATCGAGAGCCGCGGCCATGCCGCCTTCCCTGCCGTGGCCCGACAGGCCGAAGCCGCCGAACGGCGCGATCGGCGATACGGCTCGGTAGGTGTTGACCCAGACGATGCCGGCGCGGAGCCCCTTCATCAGCCGGTGCGCCCGGGTGAGGTTCTGGGTGAAGACGCCGGAGGCCAGGCCGTAGCGGGTGTCGTTGGCAAGCCTCAGCGCCTCCGCCTCGGTCTCGAAGGAGACGACGGAGAGAACCGGCCCGAAGAATTCCTCGATCAGCGAGGGCGAGGCGACATCGTCGCAGTCGAGGATCGTCGGTTGGAAGTAATAACCTTCGCCATCGATCTTGCGTCCGCCCGTGACGAGATGGGCGCCGCTTTCGATCGATCTCTCAACGAGGGCGCCGATATTGTCCTGCTGGCGCTTGGTGGCAAGCGGGCCGACTTCGGTCGCCCTATCAAGCGGCGCGCCGATCCGGATCGCCTCGGCCTTCTCCCGCAGCAGGGCGACGAATTTGTCCTTGACGCTGCGTTCGACGATCAGGCGCGATCCGGCCACGCAGCTCTGCCCGGTCGCAGCGAAAATGCCCGCAACCTGGGCATTGGCCGCACTTTCGAGGTCGGCGTCGGCAAAGACGATGAAGGGGGACTTGCCGCCGAGTTCAAGCGAAGTGGAGGCGAGGTTTTCGGCTGAGTTTCGAACGACGTGCCGCGCGGTTTCAGGACCGCCGGTGAAGGCGACATGTGCGACCTTCGGGTGACGGCCGAGGGCGGCCCCACAGGAGGAGCCGAAACCGGTGATGATGTTGACGACACCGGCGGGAAAGCCCGCCTCATGCACCAGGCGTGCAAATTCGAGAAGCGGCGCCGGCCCGTCTTCCGAGGCCTTGACCACCATCGTGCAGCCGGCGGCGAGCGCCGGGCCGATCTTCACCGCAGACAGGAAGAGCTGGCTGTTCCAGGGCACCACCATCGCAACGACACCGATCGGCTCGCGGCGAAGCCAGACGTCCATATCCGGCTTGTCGATCGGCAGGTAGGCGCCTTCGATCTTGTCTGCGATGCCGGCATAATAACGATAATATTCGGCGACATAAGCGATCTGCGCGGATGTCTCGCGGATGATCTTGCCGGTGTCGCGCGTCTCCAGTTCCGCGAGGATCTGGGCGTTGACGGCAACCAGGTCTGCCAGCTTGTAGAGCAGCTTGCCGCGTTGGGTGGCCGTCAGTTTCGCCCACGGGCCGTCATAAAGCGCCCGGTCGGCAGCATTCACAGCCCGATCGACATCCCCTTCGCGCGCTTCGGGCATATCGGCCCAGACCGCGCCGGTCGCCGGATCGATGCTCGGATAGGAAACCTCGCCGTCCGAGAATTCTCCATCGATATAGTGCTGAAAACGCCGCATGGTCTTACTCCTGAAATGCCGGCATGACCTCGGTAATGAAGCGCTCGAGCGACGCTTTCTTGCGCTCGAAACTCATACCGGTGTCGATCCAGAAGGAATATTCGTCGTAACCGAGCGCCTCATAGGCCTTCAGCCGGTCGATGACGGTCCGGGCGTTACCAACGACATTGTTGGTGCGCATGACCTGATCCGAAAGCATGGCGTTCGCTCGGATTTGCTCGTCCGGAATCCGTTCGATCAGGCCTTGGGTAACCGGCTTCTCATTCTTGAACCAGGCAAAGAAATAATTGTAATAAACGCTCAGTTCATGGGCGGCCTGGGCGACGTCTTCTTCTGACGAGCCGACATAGGTGTGGCGCAGCAGCATGATCTTCGGCCGCTCGATATCCGGGTTCTTGGCGCAGGCATCGTTGAAGCGTTCCATCAGCGACTGAACCTCGTCGTCACCCTGCCAGAGCGGTGTGACCTGAACGTTGCAGCCGTTGGCGACGGCAAATTCGTGCGAGTTCGGATCGCGCGCCGCGACCCAGATCGGCGGGTTCGGCTGCTGCAGCGGCTTCGGCGCCGAGGTGGTTGCGGGGAATTTGAAGAATTCCCCGTCATGGGCATAGTCGCCGTTCCAGATGCCCTTGACCGCCGGGATGAGTTCGCGCATGCGCTGGCCAGCCCCCCAGGCATCGAGGCCGGGCAGCAGGCGTTCGTATTCGAAAGAATAGGCGCCGCGCGCAATCCCGATGTCGAGCCTTCCGTCGCAGATGATGTCGGCCATAGCAGCCTCGCCGGCGAGCTTGATCGGATGCCAGAAGGGGGCGATCACCGTGCCCGTCCCGAGCCTTGCCCGCGATGTGCGGCGGGCGAGATCGGCAATGGTCACGAACGGGTTGGGTGCGATGGTGAAGTCCATGGCATGGTGCTCGCCGGTCCAGATCGCATGCATGCCACCCTCGTCGGCGATCTCGCAGAGCGCGACGAATTCCTCATAGAGGCTCTTATGGCTCTGGCTGGCGTCGAGCCGTTCCATATGGACGAAGAGGGAGAACTTCATGCTTTTGCGCCCTTGGCTGGAATGGGATGAACGGTGCCGCCGGTCTCGTCACCGAAATAGACGCCGAAATTGCCGATCGAGCTTTCCATCGCAAAACGATTGACGATATCGGCGGTCGAACTGGTCTTGAATTTTGCCGCAGCCAGTGCGTCGGGTTTCACGAACCTGCCGCCGGTAGGCTCGCCGTCGCCGGCAACGGCGTGATAGACAATGTGCTGCTTGCCGTCGCTCTTGCCCTGATAAACCGAATAGAGGAAGCCGATGCTGACCTTCAGCCCGGTGAGCGCCTCCAGATACTTTTCCAGCGTCTCGGTCGGGTTGCCGTCATGGGCGTCGACGCTTGGCAGGGAGAGCACATCCTCGCCGAGCAGCAGAACCTCTCCACGGCGCTCAACGACGGCCGCGAGTTCGATATTGCCTTCGCTTGCCGCGGAAACCGCCTTGCTGGCGAGCGTTGGGGTGAAATAACCGCCACGCGCATAGCCGAGACCATTGCGGCCGCTATTGTCGAACGCTTCGATGCGCCCCATCAGAATGACATGGTCGCCAGCCTCGACGACCTGATCCATGGCGCATTCGAACCAGGCCGCCACATTTGAGAAGATCGGGCAGCCCGCCGCCCCCTTGTTCCATTCGACCGCTGCAAACCTGTCTTCGACCGGCCGCGCAAAAGTGTTCGACACGTCTTTCTGGGTTTCCGAAAGCACGTTGATCGCAAAATGCTGTGCTCCGGTCATCGTCGCGAAATTGCGCGACGTCTTGGCAAGACAAACGAGAAGCAAAGGCGGATTGAGCGACACTGATGTGAAGGAGTTCGCCGTGAAGCCGATCGGATTTCCATCCGCGTCGCAGGCAGTGACGACCGTCACGCCGGTCGGAAAAGCTCCGAATGCATCACGCAATGCTCTTGGGTCGACAGTCTGGATTGTCATCGCTCATCCTCCCCGAACGACAGCCACTCAGCGAGCAGCGAATTGACGATATCAGGCGCGGTCAGGTTCACCATATGACGATGACCCTCCACGATGCGGGCCCAGCCCCGGGGCGCGAGCGCCGCCATTTGCGTCGCCATCAAGGGCGTCGAATTCGGATCATCGGACCCCGTCAGAAACAGGGCCGGACCAGCCACGTCTTTCCAACGATCGGCATAGGTCTCGTCTCCTCCGGCGAAGGCGGCGTAAGCGACAGCATACCCTTCCGGATCGACGAGGTTGAGCCATTTCCGCGTCCGTTCCCGCGCAACGACGCTGTCCGGATCATCGCCGAACCAGCGAACCAGCGGGCCTTCCTTGTCCACGCCCGTCACCGGAATGGCGGCTGCCCGTGCGAGCACGGCAACCTTTGCTTGCCGGTCACGCCTGTAGACGCCGTTGAGGTAAGCGACACGGCTGATACGTTCGCCGAACGTCGCAGCCGCCCCTCCCGATACCAGCGCTCCCATCGAGTGGCCGGCAACGTTCGCTGTGTCGATCGCCATCTCGTCGAGAAAGCGCCCGAACCAGGCGACGAACTCCTCGAGGCGGCTGCCCGCCGGCAATTTTACGCTCTCGCCATGTCCCGGCATGTCGACGGCGATGACGCGATGGCCGGCCGACAGAAATGCGATCTGCGGCGCCCAGGCCTCAAGCCGCATGCCGACGCCATGAATAAGAACCAGCGGCTCGCCGCTGCCGGCCTCGTGATAGGCCGTTCCACTTGCCGTCTTCTTTCGGGGCAGGTCACCGGCGGCGCTCTTTGCTGCAGCGGCGCCTGAGATCGATCCGGCTGTCAGCATCTCAGCGCCCGCACTTTCAAACGCCCGCAGGATTGGCGACGTCCTGCCCAAGATCTTTTAGATCCTGATAGCGATCGCCAATGCGGTGATGAGGACGTCCACCCACCGAAGCGCCAAGCGCCACGACGATCTCGTCGGCGGCAGGCGCGTCGGGGATCGAGGTCTGGATGGTCAGATAATGCGAGCGGCGGCCTTCGTCGTTCTTGTCCATCAGCGGGATCATGATCGGCGCATTGGCGGGGCCACGGGTGTTGCAGAAGGCGAGATAGGACTTGGCGCCGACGGCATGACGATAAAAATTGCCGAAGCGCAGCGTGTGGATCAGCGCGGAGGCATGTTCGATCTCGCCGTCCAGGCCGACGACGGCGGCCTTGCCATAGGCTTCGACAGCCTCGCCGGAACCGACCGCATCGATGATCATCTTGGTCAGCAATTCGCCGAGAACCGGAGCGCCCGCATGGATTTCGGGCTTGAGGTCTTCGACGAAGCCGCGGCTCGCCCAGGGGTTCTTCACGACCGCGAAGGCGGAAAACAGCTTTAGCGGCACCGCCGCGGTCTTGCCGCCTTCGATCAGCGTCGTTTCGATCTGCAGTCCGGTCTTGCGAATTTGAATGGCCATGGAGCACCTCATCTCTCTATTCAGTATTATGGTATACCATAATATATGAGTGTCAACTTGGTTTCGGCGAAGACGCAGCAAAGTCCGACGAATCACGAATTTGGCGCGTATGCGCTCCAACGCCCGAAAGCGCTTTGTTCATTCAGCGTGTTGTCGAGAGCCGGACGGCACGGCGGCGGCCTGCAGCGGCGCGACACGTCAGAACGTCAAAATTATCCCAGACCATATGATACCGCCTTATATATTATTGATTATGGCATACCATCACATCGAGCAAAGTTGGGTGTCAAGCTTGGAGTTTGAATTCTCTTCATTCCGCGGAACGTGATTGCGAAATGCGGCAGAGGCATCGACAAATGTCGATGCGACAACTCCATGCTGGCCGTCTTCCAGCGAGACAGGTGCGCGCGAAGAGATGCAACAATAGAGTAGTAGGACGGCGACCGTCTTGAAAACCGCGCGGCGCTACGCCCTATTCGGCAGTCTTCTGGGCGGACAGCACCGCTTCGGCAATTACGCTGGCGGCCGCGACATGATCCATCGCCGCCCGCTGGGCGCCCTCGCCGTCGCCGCGGCGGATGGCGTCGATGATCTTAGACATCTGCAGCGGCCCTTCAATGTCGCGCCTTTCCGTCTTGATGGTCATCGAGCGCAGGTGGTTTATGCGCACGGTGAGGAGGTTGACGACGCCCCAGGCGACATGCCTGTCAACCCTGGTGAACAGCGTTTGATAGAAGGAAGAGGTATTGGCTAGCACAGCCGTCATATCGCCGTCGCGATAACTGTTGCGGATTGCGGTCAGCGATTCTTCGAGCGCGGCGACGATTTCCGGGCTGCCACGCTCCGCACACAGCCGCGCCGCCATGCCTTCGAGCGCACCACGGATCTCATAGATCTGTTTGGCTTCCTCGATATCCAGCAGGGCGACGATCGGTCCCTTGTTCGGCAGATTGGCGACGAGCCCTTCCGATTCCAGATGTCTCAGCACCTCGCGCACGACCGTCCGGCTGACGCCGAGCTGGGCGCAGAGGTCGCGCTCGACAAGGCGGTCTCCGGGACGAAAGTATCCGTTGACGATGGCTTCGCGGACCTTGTCGAGCGCCAATTCCCGCAATGTCTTTGCAGGACGCTCGACTCTGATTGCGTCCTTAAGAGCACCGCTCATGCTGTACCTCAGTGTTGGATTGACTTTCGCATGCTCAAGTTCCGCTGCGGCAGCCGAATTCAGGAATCGTATTATGGCCTACCAAATACTGTAGCCGTCGGCGGCCAGCAATTCAACAGCACCGTGCCGAGGATATTGTCAGCCTAAAGCGCGTCGCGATCTTTCAGATTCGCTTGCCACGCTTTAGGTCTTTGGTTTTGCGCAGGTCGTCATCGCAAAACCGCTGCACACTTTTGCGCGACATGTTCTAAGCGTCGGAATTGGGCCTCGCCCTGACGATCCCTTCGACCACGGCTTTTGCCTGGACCCGAATGTCGGGAACGGCGGTGATCTCCCAGAATTGCCCTGCCGTCAAGGCGCCGACAGCAAACAGCCGAGGAGGCGAGATCCGGGACGGAGCCATCACCTCGGAAGCCGCATCCACCCGGATGCCGAGGCCAAGAGGATCAGGAACGATCAGCTGAAGCCGGTTCATCTCCTTCAAAAGCGGCGAATGGCTGATCCCGGCACGCTCCATTCCCGTGCAGTTGACCAGCCAGTCCGCCCTGATCTCAGCGATCTCACGTTGGGCTCTGACCCTGTAGCCGGCGACGAGCCCGTCTTCCCAAGGGCCGAGCGATTTCAGGAAACCTGCATGGAAGCGAACGGTTCCTTCCGAGATCAGTTTCTCGAACCCGGCGAACACCTCCGGCGCGACCCGGTGACGGTGGATGTTCCACCAGGGAAGCGCATGCCGCAAGAAACGCACCCGCTCCTCGCTCGAAAGCCGCTGCCAGAGAGCCTGTGTGACCGGCCTCAGGCCGTCCATCACGGCGCGCCAGTCGGCGACCTCTCTGCTCCTCGCCCGCAAAGTCTTCAATAGGCCGCTGATCGTACCGGGAAGCGTCTCAACGTCGATCGGCACAGGCGCCGGCGGCGTCCTCGCATGTCCGAGCGGTGCCAACCCGCGCCGCGAAAGCACGTCGATCCTGCCTCTATGGCCATGGGCGCGAAGGGCGAGAACCTGATCGATCATCGTCAGGCCGGAGCCGAGGATGCAGACTGCATCAGACGGTGCGACGCGCCTCAGCCACGAGAGCCGCCACGGGTTCTCGATGATCCGCGATCGCAGAGATGATGGGACGCCGGCCGGATCGACCGGAAGGTTCGCATTTCCGACGCCAAGGCACAGCACGACATTCTTCCCGGCAATCTCGTCGCCGTTGCCGAGTTGGAAGGCGAGCGTAGTCTTGTAGCGTTCCACGCATCCCGCCGCTTTGGCCTTGATGAAATCGACCCGGCAACGGCCGTCCCGCTTTCGAAGCAGCCGCGCAAGCGTGTCCCTGACATAAAGACCGTAATCGCCGCGCGAGGCGAAATCGCCTGCCTGCGTCAGGCGTCCACGGTTTTTCAGCCAGTCGACAAAATCGTCGGGATGATGGGGCAGCAGGCTCATGCGGCCCGCGGGAACGTTGAGGCGATGGAGATAGAGTTCCGTCCGGTATGCCGTTCCGCGCCCGAAACCGGGATCGTCACCCACGACGGCAACCTTCGCCGAAGCGGGAAGCTGCTCGATGAGATTGCAGGTCACAGCTATCGCTGAAAAACCGGAACCGACGACGATCACATCGTATATCAACGCATTCTCCCTGAAGCCTGGTAATCTTTCGTCATTCGGGCCCTGCCGCCACTCGCCGGTCCAGCAGATTGCACAAGCGGCCGAATCGCGAAAACAATTATCTGTATAGTCTATAAATATAGTTTGTTATTTCTCCCGCCAGCCCATTCTCAACCTTAGGCTTTTGAGGGTGAAATCAAGGGGCCGATCGGCTCTCAAACAACGGGGCTCAAGATGAATTTCAGAAATTTGGTTGCCGCAATCGCCGTCGGCGTCGGCACTCTGGCAACGGCGGCCGTCACTGAGGCGGCGGACAAAAAGGTCGTCGTCGGCTATCAAACCGATGCCTTGCCGTCTTCGGTGGCGATCGCAAACGGCGAATTCGCTAGGGATACCGGATACGACATCGATTTCCGCAGGTTCAATTCGGGCGCCGAAATCTTTGCGGCTATTGCCTCAGGCGACGTCCAGGTCGGCTATGTCGGCTCCAGTCCGTTTGCGGCTGCGGTATCGCGCGGGCTCGAGGTCAAGGCCTTCTACCTGGCGTCCATCTCCGGCATCGACGAGGCGCTCGTCGTCCGCAACGGGTCCGGCATCGAAAGCCTGAACGATCTGAAGGGCAAGAAGCTTGCCGCCGCACCTGTTTCCACGGACCACTATCAGCTGCTGGCGCTCGTCAAATCGCTTGGTCTAACCGAGAAAGACGTTCAGGTCTTCGCGATCCCTCAGCCCGAAATCGTCGCGAGCTATAATCGCGGCGATATCGACGGCGGTTTCGTTTGGGATCCGGCTCTGACCGAACTCAAGAAGACCGGAAAGGTTCTCGTGACCTCCAAAGACGTGGCGGACAAGGGTGCGCCGACGTTCTCGGCCTGGGTTGCGACCTCGGCGTTTGCTGCCGACAACCCGGAATTCCTGAAGGGCTTCGCCTCGGTCATCAACAAATACTACGCGTCCTTCGCCTCGGACAAAGCCGCCTGGGGTCCCGACAGCGACAATGCCAAGTCGCTCTCCAAACTTCTCGGCGGAACGCCGGAGCAGCAGGCCTCGGCTCTGAAGAACCTGACGCTGCTGACACCCGAGGCCCAGGCATCAGACGCCTGGCTCGGCGGCGGGGAGAAAGCGGGTGCCGGAAAGATCCTCAAGGACACGGCATCGTTCCTGAAGGAACAGGGCAAAGTCTCCGACGTGCTGGAAAATTACGGCACGTTCGTCACCGCAGACGCGCTTGCCGGCGTCAGCAACTGATCCTCCATGACGCCGGCGCGAAAGTCGCGCGCCGGCGTCGAAACTGCGAGTGGCACCATGCTTAAAGTCGATCACGCCAGCGTTTTCTTCGCAGCCCGCGATGGGCGGACCGTTCACGCGCTCGACCGCGTTTCCTTCGATATTCCCGAACGTGGTTTCGTCGTCGCGCTCGGCGCCTCGGGATGCGGCAAATCAACTCTTCTCAACGCGATTGCCGGCTTCCTTCCGCTTTCCGATGGCCGGATCACGCTCGACGGCCGCGCGGTCGAACGGCCAGGTGCCGATCGCGGCGTCGTCTTTCAGAAAGATGCGCTGCTGCCCTGGAAATCGGTGGCCGACAACGTCGCCCTCGGCCTAAAATTCGCCGGCATAAATCGGAAGGAGCGCCGAACGCGCGCCCTCGAGCTGCTCCGGCTCGTCGGCCTCGACGAATTCGCCGGCGCCTTTCCCTACGAGCTGTCGGGCGGCATGCGCCAGCGGGTCGGCATCGCCCGAGCTCTCGCGACAAATCCCGACATCCTGCTGATGGACGAACCGTTCGGCGCGCTTGACAGCCTGACACGCGAGCAG
Source organism: Rhizobium sp. NZLR8 (assembly GCF_019685025.1). Classification (NCBI taxonomy): domain Bacteria; kingdom Pseudomonadati; phylum Pseudomonadota; class Alphaproteobacteria; order Hyphomicrobiales; family Rhizobiaceae; genus Rhizobium; species Rhizobium sp. NZLR8. The sequence continues at coordinate 431,349 of NZ_JABDVY010000002.1, forward strand.
ATGCAGGAACTGCTGGTTTCCATTTGGGATAAAACGGCAAAGAAGGTTTTCTTCATCACCCACTCGATCGAAGAGGCCTTGTTCCTGGGCACGCAGGTCCTGGTCATGTCGCCTCGGCCAGGGCGCGTCGTGGCGCGCTTCGATCTCGATTTCATCCGCCGCTTCGCCGAAACCGGCGATGCAAGATCGATCAAGGCGTCGCCGCAATTTGCCGAGCTGCGCGAGGAAATCCGCGCCATTCTGCACAGCACCGAAGACCTCAGGAGCGCCGCATGAGCGATATCGTCCAGGCTCCGCCGATTGCGGCTGATGTAGAAGACCGCCAGGTCAAGCTGGTGAAAATGGCAAGCTTCGGCGCCGGTGAGAAATCGACTGTGGCCGTCAGCATTGCCGCCGCCCTGGCGATACTGCTGCTGTGGTGGCTTGTGTCCACGCTCGGTGTCGTACCACACCTGTTCCTGCCGCGTCCGGATGAGGTGCTGACGCAGATCGGCGTCATCTATCGCGACGGTTATGCCGGCGCGTCGCTGTCCGAACATGTCTTTGCAAGCCTGTTCCGCATCGTGGTCGCAGCCCTCGTCGCCATCTCCGTCGGCATTCCGCTCGGATTGCTCATGGGCCTGAACCGCTGGGCGAAAGGTGTGCTCGACGCGCCGATCGAGTTCTACTGGCCGCTTCCGCCCCTCTCCTACCTGCCGCTGATGATCATCTGGCTCGGCATTGGCGAAACGTCGAAGATCACGCTGCTCGTGCTTGCGATGTTCGCACCGATCTGCCTCTCGGCCCAGGCGGGCGTTCGGTCACTGCCGATCGAGCGGGTCAATGCCGCCCGTTCGCTGGGCGCGAGCCGGCTGCAGCTTTTCATCGATATCGTCTTTCCCTCCGCCCTGCCCGAGATCCTTACGGGCATCCGCATTGCGCTTGGCGTCGGCTGGGGCACGCTGGTCGCCGCCGAACTGATCGCGTCTACGCGCGGGATCGGTTTCATGATCATGTCGGCGTCGCAGTTCCTGGCGACCGACGTCGTCTTCGTCGGCATCGGCATCATCGCGATCTGCGCCTTCACCTTCTCGGCCGCCCTCCGCTTTCTGGAGGCATTCCTCCTGCCCTGGAAAGGCAAGCTCTGAGGAGGATCAATGCACCGTAAATCTGGCCGCATCGGCCTGACGCCGCTGCAGGCTGCGGATCAGCACCGCCGCCTCCCTGACGATCGCCGCAAATGTCGGATCGTCGGCCTCCGCGATCGTGCCCGTCATGTCGCCGATAATCGTCGTTAAATGGATGATCGAATGGCGATGTTGCGCCTCTTCCGGCCCAATTTCGGCATCGGCCATGGTGAGCAGCGTCTGCACCAAACGCTCCATGGTTTGCCGGCGCCTACTTTTAGGGTCGCTATTCGGATCTTCGCTGAGGCGCAGGAGATCATCGACAATGTCCGACATTCCGCCTCCATTCACATCGCAAAAGCCGGCCGCGCGGAAACGATGCGCGCCGTCAAGGCATCCAGCAGCCGATAGCCGTTACGCCAGCGGCCAAAACCACTGGCGATATTGATGTGCCCGGCAAGGCCGATATTCCTGGTTTCGGCCTTCCACAGCCGGCCGAAAAGGGTCAGCCGATCGACCGTCATGTAGGCGTCGTTCATGCTGCCGACGACGATGCTCGGAAACGGCAGCGGCGCCGTCGGCATGCCGTCGAAGGCGATATGCCCCGGATGCAGAATTTCCGTGACCGGCAGATCGCATGGCGCAACGAGCAATGCCCCTTTCACGCGCCGGGCAGCGCTTCGCCCGGCCAGCCTTGCGGCGAGCAGGCATCCAAGACTATGGGCAACCAGATATGCCTCACCGGCCTCTTCAAGCGCGCCTTCCAGCCGCGGCAGCCAGTTGTCGAGGTCCGGATGATCCCAGTCATCCTGGACGACGCAACAACTGCCCGGCTGATCCTGTAGCCAGTGCTGTTGCCAATGCCCCTCTCCCGAGCCGAAAAGTCCTGGAAGAATAAGAACGTCGCTCATCAGATCAACCCGATCACCAGGGCGAACAGGAAGGTGAAGGAACTGACGACCGTGCGGATCCCTGCCGCATGCCTGAACTGCGAGATGACGCTGCCCGTTGCTCTTCCCTTATCGGGCCGACGGAAGCCGGTCTCAATGACGATTGCCATTACACCACCCTCCTCAATACCAAAGTCCGGGCATCGCGCCCCAATAGTGAAGCTCGTATTCGTGCGCCGACCGGTCCCGCTCTTCGTCCCGGGAGAATGCGTTTACGGGCTCCCGCGCCTTAGGCTCGGGGAGGCGGCCGATCGTGCGCCTCAGCCAGAAATGGAAATCAAGTTTCATGCGAACCTCCTGTCTGGAACCATCTTCCGCGGTTAGGAAATCAGCGAATGACGTCGCGCATTGGCGAGCAGATCGCGAAGCGATGCTGTTGGTCCGTAGAGCATCAGCAGGCGATTCTCTTCACGTTTGGCGAGGCGATATCGCCGAGCAAATTCGAATACGCTCCAGATTTGCTCGCTTGCCCCCGGTCTTTCCGTATCGTTCATCGTGGCCTCCCGAGATCGAACCATGGGAACGATCCCTATTGGGCGGCCGCTATTACCGGTCTTGCTTCAGGAAAGAAGGCTGCCAATTCGCCGATGACTTCGCTGATGCGGCTCGAAAGCGCTTCTGATGAGACCGCGTAATCCGCGAAATCGCGATCGGACGCATAAACAGCCGTCGGCAGCGTATGGGACATGAAAAAACCGAACAGCGGCCGAAGTTGATGCTCGACCATCAATGCATGTCGGTCGCCGCCACCCGTCGCCGTGATGATGATCGGCTTGCCCCGAAGTTCCTGCGGGTCGATCAGATCGATCAGGTGTTTGAACAGACCGGGATAGGAACCCTTGTAGGTCGGCGAGCCGATAATCAAAGCATCGGCCTTGACGATCTCGTCGACGACACGCCTGGCTTGCTCGTCGAGGTCCTTGCGCCACAAGGCGCGGCCGAGCGACGGACCAAGATCGTGCAGATCATAGGTCTTGCTCGCAAAGCCGTATCGGAGGCTCGCGCGGTCGGCGACATGCCGAACAAGTGCCAGTGTCTTCGACGGACGGTTGAAGCTGCCGGCGATGCCGACGAGTTTGAAACCTGACATGGTTTTTCCTCTCTATGGTTGCTTCAAATATTGTCTATAAAATTACTGGATTAAAGGAATGGGCGTCTCTCGTTCGGCGCTCGGTTGAAAAAACATTCGTCTTGATGATCCAACCTAAGGCCTGTCGCCGCGAAGATGACGTTCGAGGAAAGGCAAATTGTCCTGCCCCCAGTAAATCTCGCGATGATAGACATAGGTGGGAAAGCCGAAGACGCCGCTGTCGCGCGCATGCACGCGGTCTGCCGACCATTTATTCTGGACATCGTCGTCGGCTTGCCGCCGGAGAAGCGCTGCGCCATCGAAACCCGCTGCGGCAACGATCGCCTCGCGCACATCGGGCTTGCCGATATCTCTCGCCTCGCTCCAGAAGGCATGCTGCAAGGCCCTGGTAACGCCGATCCAATCTTGCCCGTCGAGATAGGCGGCAATCACGAAGAGGGAGGCCGGCGTCGGATCGCTGAGCTCCGGGCGATGTTCGAGCCGCAAATCCTTGCCGCGCACGCGCGCCCAGCGTTTGAGGTCCCGCGTCCAGTAGGCGCGCCGGATCTCCGGACGGTTGCGTGAGAAGATGCCACCATTTTCCTCGACCACCGTCGTCAGATAGGGCGTGATGACGACGTCGTTCTCTGCGGCAAGTTCGGTGAAGGCGTCGAAGCCGATGTAGGACCAGGGGGACCCAATCGAAAAGAAGTATTCTATCGTTCTGGCCACTGATGGCGTTCCTCGTAGATGATCGTTCTGGCGTCGAATAGGGCATCGGCTCGATGGCCTTCAGGAAGCGGCCTGAATTTCCGGCTGCGCTTTCCATCCGAGTTCCGATGCGATTGTTGTCACGAAGTCGTGGAGGATCTGGCGATATTCCTCGTGCTCGAACTCGTAAGGAAGCTCCAGCCGCAACTCGCCGACGTCAGGCAGGATCGGATCGGCGAAAAGCTGCTCCAATATCTCGTCCGACGTGCCGATGACATCGCGGGCGAACAAGGTCCGCCGTTCGCCCTGGGGCGAAAGCGTCCGTTCATGGCGGCCCTCGGCATAATCCCGGTAGCGGCGGCGCGTGACCGCGTCGGCATTGTCGAAAGGCACGATGACGCGGCGAGCGCGACGCGCCGCGCGGTTCCGGCGGCGCGATGGGTTTTGATCAATCTGGATTGAGCGACGAAGAAATCATCCGTCCCCTCACCCGTTATCACGTTGCCGGTCAACAGGTTGAAGCCGTTGCGGCCGGCCCACTCGGCCGAGCGTTGCGACCCGCCGCCATACCAGATCCGGTCAATCAGGCCCTTGGCATAGGGCTGCAGGCGCGGCCGCTGCTGCCCGAAAGGCGTTTTGATGAAAGTCTGCTCGTCGCCGAGATAAGTGCCGCGCAGATTGTCGGCAAAGCGCAGCACGCGATCATGCGAGAAATCGTAGCCCGTCCAGTCACCGTCGAACACGAGCGGGGCAATCAGGTCGGCATGCAGCGGCCGGCCGGCGCTGACGCCGATATTCAGCCGGCCGCGCGACAGAATATCGACGGTGGCGAGATCTTCGGCCAGCCGGTAGGGGCTTTCATAGCCGATCGGAATGACCGCGGTTCCGAGTTCGATCCGGCTGGTTCGCTGGGTCGCCGCCGCCAGGAAGGCGCTGGCGGAAGAGATGCCCGGCTCAAGATGCCGCTGGCGGACCCAGGCACTGTCGAAGCCCAACTCCTCGCCATATTGCAGTTGCTGGAGCGTCTGCTCCAATCCCGACAACGGATCGTCGGCGATATAGTTGCCGGGAGTGAGGAAGCCTATATGGCTGATGGATATATTGCCGGGGCTCATGTCGTCCCTTCCACAGGTGCTATCCGATATCAATATTTTGGAAGGCCGGGCGGGTTGGTCTCGGATGCCGGCAGGGCTTCCTCGGAGAGATGCCAGTGGTCGAGGATTTTGGCGTAGGTGCCGTTGTTGATCAGGCCATTGGTGGCAACGGTCAGCGCATCGGCGAGCCCGCTTCCCTTGCGGGTGGTGATCGCGACGTCGGAACGATCAGGCCATCCGGCGCTCAGCGTGCCGACGCGCTTGATGTTCTTGTCGCGCGCGGCGATGAAGACGAGCTGGGCGTGCGGCTGGACGATGACATCGGCCCGGCCGGAACGCAGTGCGAGAAGGCTTGCCGCCTCGTCGTCGTAATATTGCAGTTCGATCGGCTTCAGCCCCGCGGTGACATCCTCGTCGCTCCATTTCAGTAGAATGCGCTCCTGGTTGGTGCCGGCACCGACGATGATCCTGAGGCCCGCCGCATCCCTGGGTTCCTTGATTGAGATGACCGGGTTGTCGGATTTCACGAAAAAACCGTGCAGTCCCTGGCGGTAGGTGGAGAAATCGAACTTCTCCTTGCGCTGCTCGGTGACCCCGACATTGGAGATGACGGCATCATACTTGCCCGAGGTGAGGCCGAGCGGCCAGTCGATCCAGGCGACGGGCACGATTTCCAGCGTCAGGCCAAGGCTGTCGGCGATGGCATAGGCATAGTCGGGATCTGCCCCAACTACGGTTTTGGCGTCGGTGGCATAGGTGCCAAGCGGAGCACCGCCGGGGCTGACGGCGATGGTGAACTTGCCTGGCGTGACGAACTTGAAGTGCTTCGGGATCGCGGTGATCGCCGCCTCGTTCCTGGCGGCATGCAGCCTGCCCGGCTGTTGCGGGCTGAGGTCGAAATCGTCGGCTGAATGGGCCGCCCCGAAGCCGGCCAAGGCAGACGTCAGCGCCGCAAGCAGCAAGGCGCGGATTGTCGAAAAAATCGTCACGTTCGATATCTCTCCGTTTGCATTGAGAAGCAGCGGCGGACCGGCGTTTGAACGCCAGCCCGTCGGGCAATGTCAGGAGCCGCTCTTCGGCAGGCCGGGAGGATTGGTCTTTGCTTGGTCGATCGCCTCGGGGCCAAGATTCCAGGTATCGAGGATCTTCTTGTAGGCTCCGCTGGCGATCAGGTCGTTGACAACATCGGTCAAGGGAGCCGCCAGACCGCTGCCTTTGCGCGTCGTGACCGCAATCTCGGCAGTGATCGGCCAACCGCCGCTGACGGTGCCGACGAGCTTGGTCTTGCCATTGATGCCCGCCGAGTAGGCCTGCGTCGCGTTGACGCTGAAGACCGCGTCGGCTCTGCCGGACTGGACGGCGAGATCCTTGACCGCGTCGTCGTCATAATATTGCACCTCGATCGGCTTTAGGCCGGCCGCGACGTTCTCGCGGTCCCATTCCAGCAGGATCTTCTCCTGGTTGGTTCCGGCATCGGTGATGACCTTCAGGCCGGCAATATCCTTCGGCTGCTTGAGCGCCGCAATCGGGCTGTCGGCCTTGACGTAGAAGCCAAGCTCGTCCTTGCGGTAGGTCGAAAAGTCGAATTTCTGCTTGCGCTCTTCCGTGACGGTCACGTTCGAGATCACCGCGTCGAACTTGCCCGACGTCAGTCCCAGCGGCCAGTCGGCCCAGGCAACGGAAACCAGTTCCAGCTTCAGGCCGAGGCTGTCGGCGATGGCCTGCGCTAGATCGACGTCATAGCCGATGACCGTCTTGGAATCGGAGGCATAATCATGCAGCGGCAGATTGCCGCTCGAGCTGATGCCGACGGTAAAGGCGCCGTTTTCGACGAACTTGAAGCCCTTGACTTCGTCAACGCGCTTCTCGTTCTTCTCGACCCGCAGCCGGTTCGGCTGCTCGGGGCTGAGATCGAACTTCTGCTGCGCCTGAGCCGAACCGAAACCGAGTGCGGCGATGGTGACGGCCCCTGCTATGAGAAGCCTTGTTCTATCTGCAAATGCCATGTCCCGTCTCCATTTTCATTTTTAAGTTGTGGTTGTTGTCAGTCGGCCGGTGCAGCCCGTCGGGGCCCGGCATTTCGCCAGCGCTGTCGGGCGCTAGAGAACCTTGGCGAGGAATTCGCGCGTGCGGGGATGTTCCGCTTTGTTGAAGATGCGCGCCGGCGGGCCGGCCTCCAGAATGTGGCCACTGTCCATGAAGACGACGGTGTCGGCGACTTCGCGGGCAAAGCCAACCTCATGGGTGACGATGACGAGCGTCGTGCCGGTACGGGCAAGCTCCTTGATGACATCGAGCACTTCGCCGACGAGCTCGGGATCGAGCGCCGAGGTCGGCTCGTCGAAGAGCAGCACCTTAGGGCGGAGCGCCAGTGCGCGGGCGATCGCCACACGCTGCTGCTGGCCGCCGGAGAGCTGGCGTGGATAGGCGTCGATCTTGTTGCTGAGCCCGATGCGCGCGAGCAGCTCCTGCGCCAGCTGCACCGCTTCCTCGCGGCCGATGCCGCGAACCTGGATCGGTGCCTCGATGAGGTTTTCGAGCACGGTCAGATGTGGGAAGAGATTGAAGTTCTGGAAGACCATGCCGATATCGGCGCGGCGTTTGAGAATTTCGTTTTCCTTGAGTTCGTAGAGCGTATCGCCCTTTCTGCTGTAGCCGACGAAATCGCCATCGACGGAGATGAAGCCCTCATCGACACGCTCCAGATGATTGATGGCACGCAAAAGCGTCGACTTGCCGGAGCCGGACGGGCCAAGGATGGCGGTCACGCTGCCGGCAGGCAGGCTGAGCTCGATGTCATCGAGCACCTTCAGCGAACCGAAGCTCTTCGAGATACCGTGGATGCGCACCGCGCCGCCCGCGGCCCGCAGGGCCGCCGCATCCTGAAAGCCGATCTTGCGCACGGTGTCGATCGCCGTATCGAGGACAGGCAGCGGACGCCGGAAGCGCGCGAAAAATGCCTGAAAGGGAAGCGGCGTCGGATTGCGCACGGCGCCTTTGGAAAAATAGCGTTCGATATAGTGCTGGGCAACCGACAGCACCGTCATGATGATCAGATACCAGACGGTCGCGACCATCAGCAGCGGAATGACTTCGAGATTGCGGCGGTAGATCACCTGGACCGTGTAGAAGAGTTCCGGCAGCGCCAGCACGTAGACCATGGATGTGCTCTTCGCCAATCCGATGAGCTCGTTGAAGCCTGTCGGCAGGATGGAGCGCATGGCCTGCGGCAGTACGATGCGGAAGGCCTGGCGGCGGTGCGGCAGGCCGAGTGCGGCTGCAGCCTCCAATTGCCCATGATCCACCGAAAGAATGCCGCCGCGCACGATCTCGGCGAAGAAGGCCGACTGGTTGAGCGTGAGGCCGAGGAAGGCAGCGGCAAAGGGCGTCAGCAGTTGCACCGTCGGATAGTCGATGAAGACCGTATCGGTGAAAGGGATGCCGATCTTGATCGTCTCGTAGAGGTAGCCAAGATTGTTCAGTATCAGCAGCAGCACGATGACGGGGATCGAGCGCAGTAGCCAGATATAGCCCCATGAGAGACCGGAAAGCAGCGGCGACCTGGAAACGCGGGCAAGCGCCAGAGCCGTTCCGAGAATGGAACCGGATATGGCGGCAAGCGCGGTCAAAAGCAGTGTCCTGCCGAGGCCGACGAGCACCGGTTCGGCAAAGAACCATTCGGCAAAGACGCCCCAACCCCAGCGTGGATTGGTGAAGGTGGAATAAAGCACGGCGATGATGACGAAGGCGGCGAAGATCGTGCCCACGAGCTGGCCGGGATGGCGCGCCGGTACGATGCGGTAACGGGAGTGATCCTGCTTCGGTTCTGCCGTCCTGCTGCCGGGGTCGATGCCCACGAAATCCGTCGTCAGTGCCATTGTGCTTCCCTTTTATGATTGTCGGTCTTTGCCGCTTTCAGTGATTTGCGCTGGCGACGCGCAGGCGTGGCTCGGCCGCTTCGTTTTCGGGAGCCGGCTGAGCGAGATGGGTGATGTCCTTCTCGAAGGGCAGGCTCTTGTAGATCTCGGGATCGACAGCAGTGTCGAAGAGAGCGGTGTAGCCATAGGTCAGATAGAGGCCGACTGCCTCGGGCTGGCGAAAGCCGGTCGTAAGATAGATGCGGGCATAGCCCTGGCGGGCGGCCTGGGCCTCCAGTTCCACCAGCACCTTGCGGGCAAGGCCCTGGCGGCGCAGATCGGAGCGCGTCCAGATGCGTTTGAACTCGGCCGTGCGCTCGTCATACTGCTTGAAGGCGCCGCCGCCGATGGTTTGACCATTCCGCATCAACAGGAGGAAGTTGCCGTGCGGCGGCGCAAAGGCTTCGGAGGGATAGCGATTGAGCTCGGCCGCTGCACCTTCGGCATTGAAATAGGTGCCGTAGCGGCTGTCATATTCGTGGATCAACTCATCGATCAGCGGCTTGGCGCGGGGGTCGAGAGGGCTCGTATAGAGAAACGTATCGCTCATATCGTTCATCACCCGTTGTCATCAGTGAGGAAGGCCTCAACGAGCCGCACCCAGTAGCGGGCGGCAGGCGCAATGACCGAGTCGTTGAAATCATAGTGGGCGCTGTGGAGGGGAGCGCTGTCGCCATTGCCGACGAACAGGTAGCTGCCGGGATTGGCCTTCAGCATGAAGGCGAAATCCTCACTCGCGGTTCTCGGCCGGAAATCCTTCTCGATCGCCGCCAGACCGAGTGCGTCCTGTGCGACATCACGGGCAAATGCCGTTTCCTTGGCGTGATTGACCAACGCCGGAAAGCCGAGGCGATAATTCACGTCCGCTTCGGCGCCGAAGCTTTCGGCCTGGGCGCGGGCAAGGGCTGGAATACGCTCCTGCAGCAATTGGCGAACCGTCTCGCTGAAGGCCCGCATGGTGAGCTTCATCTCCACGCTCTCAGGGATGACGTTCGAGGCGGAGCCGGCATGGATCGAGCCGACGGTGGCAACCGCCATGTCCTGCGGATCGACATTGCGCGAGACCACGCTTTGCAGGGCGGTGATGAAGGAGGCGGACGCCAGCACCGGATCGACGGCGCGGTGCGGTTCCGCGCCATGGCCGCCCTTGCCGACAATCTTGATCACCGCCTGATCGACCGAAGCCATGGCAGGACCGGTGACGAAGCCGAATTGCCCCGTCGGCACACCCGGCCAGTTATGCAGCCCGAAGACCGCATCGACAGGAAACCGTTCGAACATGCCTTCCGAGATCATCTTGCGTGCGCCGGCGCCGATTTCCTCGGCGGGCTGGAAGATCAGCCTGAGCGTGCCGCTGAGATTACCGCTCTCTGAGAGATAACGGGCGGCCGCCAGCAGGATCGAGGTATGCCCGTCATGGCCGCAGGCATGCATGACGCCGGGATTGCTGCTGGCATAGGCAAGACCGGTTGCCTCCTCGATCGGCAGCGCGTCCATGTCGGCGCGAATGCCGATCCGCTTCCTGCCGTCGCCGCGCCTGAGGGTGGCGACGATGCCGGTGCCGGCAATGCCCGTCGCCACCTCGTAGCCCCAGGAGGAAAGGCGGGATGCCACGAGCTTGCTGGTCCTGAGTTCCTGGAACGCAAGCTCCGGATACTGGTGCAGATCGTGGCGAAGCGCGATGATCTCGTCGAGATAGGCGGCGATGCCCTTTTCGACCGGATCGTTGCTGCGCGGGTTCCGAGCGATGATGTCCATGACGGTTCGTCAGCGCCTCAGGCGCCGACGGCCTTTCCGCGCTCGAGGCGGTCCGCACCGGCCGCATACCGGCTTTCGCGGAAGGGCAGACCCAAATGGTCGCGCAGCGTCTCGCCTTTCAGGACCGGATCGAAATAACCGCGCTCCGTGAGGATCGGCAGGACGTATTCGGCAAAGTCGGCGAAACCCTCGGCGATGACGGGAAAACCGAGAATAAAGCCGTCGGCAGCGCCATGGTCCACCCAGCGGATGATCTCGTCGGCGATATGCTCCGCGGTACCGATGAAGGCGGTGCGCGGCGTCGCGGAATCAAGCGCGACCTGGCGGAGCGTCAGGCCCTTATCGCGCGCCGTCCTCTTGATGCGGTCGGTGGTAGCGCGGAAATTGTTTCTGCCGATATCGCCAAGTTCGGGGAACGGCTCGTCCAGCGGATAGACGGCGAAATCATGATGATCAAAGAAGCGGCCGAGATAGAGCAGCGCCTCCTCGATAGTGACGAGGTTGCGGATCGCTTGGTACTTGGCTTCCGCTTCCTCGGCCGTCTTCCCGACGATCGGGCCGATGCCGGGATAGATGCCGACCTCCGCCGCCGGGCGGCCATGCGCAATCACGCTGTCCTTGAGCTGGCGGTAGAAGGCCTGCGCCTCCTCGATAGGCCCGCCATTGGTGAAAACGGCATCGGCATGTTTGCCGGCGAGCCTGATGCCGGAATCCGAAGCGCCCGCTTGGAAGACGACCGGTTGACCCTGCTTCGAACGGCCGATGTTGAGCGGCCCCTCGACGCGGAAGAAGCGGCCCTTATGGTCGAGGCGATGCATCTTGGTCTTGTCGACAAAGACGCCGGTCTCGCGGTTGCGGACGAAGGCGTCGTCGTCCCAGGAATCCCACAGACCCTTGATCGCATCGATATAGTCCTCGGCGATCTCGTAGCGCAGTTCATGTTCGGGATGTTCGCGGCTGTAGTTGCGCCCCGAGCCCTCGAGCGGCGAGGTCACCGCGTTCCACCCTGCCCGGCCGCCACTGATGAGGTCGATCGAAGCGAACTGCCGGGCGATGGTGAAGGGATCGCTGTAGGAGGTCGAGACCGTGCCGACGAGACCGATTTTCGAGGTCGATGCCGCCAGCGCCGAGAGAATGGCGATCGGCTCGAAGCGGTTGAGGAAATGCGGAATCGACTGCTCGTTGATATAGAGCCCGTCGGCGACGAAGGCGAAAGCGATGCCGGCCGCCTCCGCGCTACGCGCCGTCGTGACGAAGAAGTCGAAATTGACACTGGCATCCGCCGGCCCGCTTGGATGCTTCCAGGCATTCATGTGACCGCCGGGACCCTGCAGCATGATGCCGAACGTGACGTGTTTCTGAGCCATGGGATCGATCTCCTTGAAAACGGTCAGGCGACGAGGGAAAGCCGCTCCTCGGCGAGCAGCTCGATGGAGGCCAGGCGCTCGGCGGTTGAAAGCGCCGGCGTATCGAGCACGAATTCGTTGACGCCGTAGCGGCGGTGAAACTCGTCCAATTCCTTGCGGATCTGCGTTGCGGTGCCGTGCAGCACACTCGGCACCTTCTCCTCGATGCGGTAATCGGTGACGCCGGCCTGGCGGGCAAATTCAGCCGCCTGCTCCTCGCTGCCGACATTGACGGTCTGGCCGTTCGGCAGAAACACCTTGACGATGCGCAGATTGCCGACGCGCTCGCGGGCATAATCCTCGCTTTCGGCGGCAAAGGCTGCGAGCGCCAGGATCGGCCGCTTGCCGCCGGATGCCTGCTCATAGGCCTCAAAGGTCCTGCGCAGATTGTCGGGATCGCCGTTCAGGTGACCGGCAAAAACCAGTTCCCAGCCCTTCTCGGCAGCAAGTTTGGCGCTGTCGACGCTGGCGCCGAGCAGGAAACGTTCGGGAGCGGTGGGCGGGAAAGGGGTCGCCTGCGCACCCTCGTAATTCGGGTCGGCTGCGAGATAGGTGTTAAGATCGGAAAGCTGGCTGGCAAAATCCGGTTTGCTTGCCGGATCGACGCCAAGCTGCAGCGCGCGTGTCGAAAGCGGAAAGCCGCCCGGCGCCTTGCCGACACCGAGATCGACGCGGCCGGGTGCAAGCGATGCCAGAAGATTGAAGGTCTCGGCAACCTTGTAGGCGCTGTAATGCTGCAGCATGACGCCGCCCGAGCCGATACGGATTTTCGAGGTCCTGGCGAGAAGGTAGGCGATCAGCGCTTCCGGCGCCGAGCTCGCCAGATTGGACATGTTATGATGCTCGGCCACCCAGAAACGGTGATAACCGAGTTCCTCGGCTCGGGCAGCAATCTTGACCGTCGTCCGCAACGCATCCGCAGCGGTGAAACCCTGTTCGATCGGACTTTTGTCGAGAAGACTGAGGAGATAGGTCATGACATCACGAGCCGATCGCTGGTTGCAAAGTATAATCTATAAAATCAGTAGACAAACTTCGTTATAAGAAATGACATTCTCTTTCGCAGAGGTTTCGTGAAAAAAGCGGCCGCGCCTGAGATGGAAATCGGAGCCTCTCCAGGCCAGGCCTGGGGCGTTCGATATTCTGGGCCAAAGGGCGTTACCGCAGGACGCTGTCGGCGCATGTCAAGCCGATCAGCTACCTCAAAGCGCATGCGCCCGGGAATATCCGGTCACTCAAGGACAAGCTGCAGCTGATCGCCATCACGCTTCAGTCGGTCAATACGAAAACCCACGAGGCACCGGCGCCCCTGAAGGTGCCGGCGCCTATCAACCGGCAAGTCGAGGCAGGCAATTCATCCCGCTGCCAAGTCCTTCGCGACGCCGCGAACGTCTGGCAGACAGCCAATCTTGATGTGGGCGGGTCCTCACGAACCGGGGAGTAAAGATCACTCAGCCGCTTTTCAACTGCGCCATTGCAAGCAGCGTGTCAGAGCTTATCGTCGCTGAGCCGGTGAGGATCGAAAGTGCTGTCGACGTGGTGCCGGTGCCGTTGGCGACATCATACATGGCGGTGAAGCGTTTGATCAGATCGTCGACTTTGTCAGGATCCGCCAGATCCTTGATGTCGATGAAATTGTTGACCATCTCGGCTTGCTTGTCGACGTCCATGTTGGAGACATAACTGGACAGGTTGAAGGTCGTGGTAAAAAACTCGAAGAGCGCGCTGTCACCCAGAATGTCATAGGCGCTCGAAATCTCCGGCGCCTTGCGCTGGAAATAGAGCGCGAGGCGCACGCCGGTGTTGCTATCGCCCTGATCGTCCTCAAGCGTCAGCCTGACATAGGAGTCGATGGTGTCGAGCACATCGCCGCGCTGCTGCACCGTCCCGGTGGGATCGGTGGAAATATTGCCGTCCTGGTCGAAATTGAACGAGCCGACGAGTTCGGCGAAACGATTGTCGTCCAGCTTGTTGACATAACTATCTTCGTCGTCGAGATCGGAAGAAAACATCTTCTCCAATTCGTCCGACGTGACATCGTCAGGGTCGAGCCCCTTGGCCTCGAGCGCCAGGGAAACCAGGCGATCGTCGGCCAGAAATTCGCTCGCCGTGGTGATCGTCGCCATCTGCTCGCGAAAATAGCTGATCTCGTCATCCGCCGCATCGGTCGCCTCGGTCAGTTCGTTCCCTTCGAGGTAGCGGATCTTGTTCTGCTTGTAATAGGCGGCATAGTCGTCGACGACGGATTCCGACATGGCCTGCAAGGGAACGGTGACGTCGCCGTCGCTGTCGAAGTTGAAGGCTTTGCGAAAGGCGACGAACCGGTCATCGTTCAGGCTGTTGACATAGCTTTTGGCGTCCGTTGGATCGCTTTCGAGTATCTTCCGGACCTCGCTTCTCGAAACCTCGGTGGAATCGATGCCATAGGCGCGCAACGCCATTTCCCACATTTCCGGGAGATCGTCGTTGTCGTCATCGTCGTCATCGGCATTCGATACGAGGAAATCATCGATCGAGGTAACGCTGGCGATGCGCGTCGTATAGTTGTCGGTGGCGTCTTCCGTGCTGGTATTGGCGACCAGCACCTGGTAATTTTCATCGAAGGCTGCCGTGGTCGTGGCGGTCTGTTCCGACGTCTGGGCGGTGTCGCCATCGGCAAGCGCGCCGTCTTCATCGAAATTGAAGGCGTCGTGCAAATTGGACAGGCCGATCGCGTCGGCGATGTCGGCGCTTTTCAGCGCCGCGGAAATGAAAGTGTCGGATTCGTCGTCGGTCAGCCCGTAGGCGATCCTGAGATAGCCGACCAGCTTATCGTCGCTCATCAACTGATCGACGGAGGTGACGTTTCCAATTTCTGCAGCGAAATAGGTGTCATAGGCCTCTCCGGTGTCCGAAGACGCAGTGGTCGACGAGGCCACCGCATACCCACTCGTCATCAGCGAGATCTGATCTTCCGACATCACGTCGCCGTCGGTCGAGCCGTCCTCGTTGAAGTTGAAGGCTTTTGCCAGGCTGACATAGACGTCGTCGCCGAGCTGGTTGACGAAACTGTCGGGATCGTCGAGATCGCTCGTCAAAACCTCCTTCAAGAAGCTGCTTGAGGTATAGTCGGTGCTGAGACCGAAGGCCGTCAGCGCATAGTTCTTCAGCCTCGAACTCGACAGGAAATCATCGACGGAGGTGATCGACGAGATATTCTCTTCGAAATAATCCGTCTCATCCGCGATGTCGTCCGCCTCGGTGTCGAAGGACGTCTCATAAGCATCGAGCAGATTGTCCCGCTGCACGTCCGATTGCGCCGTCTTCGTCTCGCCGGAAAATTTGAAGGCGGCTGCAAACTCGGCATAGCGGCTGTCACTCAAGCTGTTGGCGAAGCTCGATGAATCGCTGAGGTCGCTTTCCAGCACCTTCTTCATGAAGGCCTTGGCATAGGTCATGTCGTCGAGCCCGTAGGCCTTCATGGCATAGGAATAGAGCTTGTAATCACCCATGAAGTCATCGACCGTCGTGACCTTGCCGATGTTTTCCTTGTAATAGGCGCTGTCGCGGGCAACCGTGGCCTGGGATGCGACGTTCGAAAGACTGGCGCCGAGATTTCGAGCGACCGAGAGGTAGCTTACATAAGTGGAAACCAACGTTTGTCCCTCTAACCTCTGGTTTTTACGCGTTTCCGAACGCAAAATCGCTCTGCGGCTTTTGCTGGATTTGCGCTAAAGCGCGTCGCATCAAACTTGATTCATGCGACGCGCTTTAGTCCTCTGTTTTTATGCATGTCGTTATCCCGGAACCGCTGCACACTTCCGGGCGACATGCTTTAAGCACGGCGGCGCCGCGCGAAAGCCTGCCGGCAATCACGGGGGAACTTTTCATCTCTGCGGGAATGTCGGCGCCGATCATGGCGAAGCACAGCCACGTCCATGTGGCCGAATCAATTTAATAGAACTCCATAGTTCTATAATTCATCTGATGCGGAATTGGAAGTTGAAAAATGCGATGCGCTTCAGGCGGCGCCGACGCCAGCGGCAAAGATGGCGATGCAACGGCGAAGATGGGCAAGCAGCCTCGCCCGATCGGGCCACGCCTGGGCCCGCCCTTCCGGCGGGCCCATACCGCCGAAGATCATGTCCATCAGCATGCGGGCGCCGCTTGCCGGGTCGTCGAGCGCCAACCTGCCTTCGGCCCGGCGATCGTTCAACCAGTCGGCAAGGTGTTGGCGGCTGGCAAGCATGCCTTCATGCTGCAGAATGTCGACAAGCTCAGGAAACTGAGCCGCCTCGCGAAAGACGAGCTGCAGGAAACCGGCACGATCCGCGTCCTTCTCCTCATCCATGTCGATCATGAAGATACGTTCGAGGCTCTCGGCGATCGAGAGATCTTCCGCGGGCCTGGGCAGATCGAGCATCATGCGCCGATGCGCGCCGACGACGGCGGCAAACAGCTCTTCCTTGCTCTGGAACAGTTTGTAGAGCGTCTGTTTCGAAACGCCTGCCTCCGTGGCGACGACCGCGGTCGTGCTTCCGGCATAGCCGCATTTTACAAAAACACGGCGAGCGATTTCGACGATATGTGCCCGCTTGTCCTCATCGCTGGAGACTTTCGGCCGGCCTCGCTTGCGCGGCTCATCTGCGGGCTCGTCGACACCATCCATGACGATCTAGACCGCCTTACCGAAGCGCATGCCGACGAGCCTGAAAAGCGGACTGCGATTTCTGAGGGATGATTTTTTCGGTTGTGGCATTAGCAATTTCGATTTAGAGAACTCATAAGTTCTGTAATGCGTTGCATCCCCACCCTCTAGCGATGGAGCGCTTATGACGACCATTTCGGCCGCAACATCAATTTCTTCCTATTCCTATAGCAAGAGCTCGACATCCGCATCCCAGGACATCCTATCCTGTAATACGGTTTCGGCAAAAAAATCAACCACAAGCCAGCAGTCCGACGAAGACACGACCAACAGTGCCGAGAAACTCATGGCCCAGTTGATGTCGCTGGCGATGAACGGCCTCACCGGTCAGTCCGGCTCCAGCCAAGAGCAGGGCGGCGGCGCCGGCATGGACGTTGCGCAGTTGGACAGCGATGGCGACGGCTATGTGAGCAAGGCCGAGTTCGTCGCAGCCCGGCCGTCCGACGTGACAGAGGATCAGGCCGGTACGCTGTTCGACAGCTTCGACAGCGAAGATTCCGGCTCGCTATCGGTCGATGCGCTCACTGAGGACATGTCCGCCCTGCAATCGCAACGTCCCGACGGACCGCCACCGCCGCCGCCGGCCGACGACGATCAGTCTGCATCCCTGATCTCCGATCTCGATACCGATGGTGACGGGCTGGTGAGCAAGGCGGAGTTCGTCGCAGGCCGGCCGTCCGATGTGACGGAAGATCAGGCCGGCACGCTTTTCGATAGCTTCGACAGCGAAAGCGCCGGGTCCCTATCGGTCGATGCGCTGACCGAGGCCATGTCCTCTCAGTCATCGCAACGTCCCGACGGACCGCCGCCACCGCCGCCCGCCGACAATGACCAGTCTGCATCCCTGCTCTCAGATCTCGATACGAATGGAGACGGACTCGTGACATTGGACGAATTCATGGCCGGTAGGCCGGACGACGTCACCGAAAGCCAGGCGAGCCAGCTCTTTGATCTGCTCGACACATCCGGCACCGGTTCATTGTCCACTGCCACGGGCTGACGACCGCCTAGTTGTTTAGACCAGGATGATTTTAGGCCCGGTCGGCCTAAATTCTGAATCCTGTTCTAAATTAGAGAGTTAGCGCATGATGTCATAAGAAAACCGCTCACACTTTTCGGCATCATGCTCTAGCAGGAACGCCGCCATAGCCGTCAGCCGAACAAATGGTGCGCCGCAATAGGCGCACGACACCAGCGCACGGATGAGCCGAAGCGCCTATCGCCATCACGGGGTCAGTCCAGACAATCAGATCATCGACCGGTGTGGGCTTTGCCCGGCGCCAGCGATGTCGTGCGCCCGCAATCCGGGATCTGGAAGCCTGTCGTCACATGGCATGTTCCCCAACCTTTAAGGATTGAGCCATGAGCATTTTTGGAAGTATGAAAACCGCCGTCTCAGGCATGAGCGCCCAGGCAAACCGGCTGAGCACGGTTTCCGACAATATCGCCAACGCAAACACGGTCGGCTACAAAGCCGTTTCCACCTCCTTCTCGTCGCTGGTCCTGCCGTCGTCCTCAGGCAATTACAATTCCGGCGGCGTCCAGACATCCGTGCGCCAGGCGATTTCCGAACAGGGCGACATCTCCTATACGACCTCGGATTACGACCTGGCGATATCAGGAGACGGGTTCTTCATCGTGCAAAGCCCCGACGGCACGCCGGTTCTTACCCGGGCCGGCGACTTCTCGGTCGATAGCGACGGCAATCTGGTCAACAGCGCCGGTTTCACCCTTATGGGGTATTCTTATGATTCCGGCGTGCCGGCGGTTGTCGTCAACGGTTTCGACGGCCTGGTGCCGGTTAACGTCGCCCAATCGGGCTTGAGCGCGATCGCTTCGACCAGCGCCTATTTCAGCGGCAACCTGAATTCCGAGGCAATTGTCGTCACGGATGCGACGACGCTGCCGAGCGCCAATTCCTCTGGTGTCACCGACGATACGCAGAAGATGTCGCTGGTTGCCTATGACAGCCTCGGCGGCACCGTCCAGTACGACTACTATTTCACCAAGACGGGTGTCACGACGGATTCAGCCGGCGCGATCACTGGAAGCACCTGGGAAGTCTCGGTTTACCGCAATGCCGATGCAGCGACCGGCGGCACGACGTCCTTCCCCTACTCCTCCAGTGCGGTGAGCGTCGCGACGCTCTCCTTCGACGCCGACGGCCAGCTGACGTCTGCGACCGACACGGATATCGTCGATCCGGTCACGGCAAAGACGATCACCATGGATTATTCGGACTTCACCCAGCTTGCCTCCGACTTCTCGGCGACGGGCTCTGCCGATGGTCAGGCAGCCAGTGCCGTCAGCTCGGTGTCCATAGGGACGGACGGCGTGGTATCGGTCTCCTATGCGAATGGCGCGACGAAGGCGCTCTATCAGATCCCGCTTGCGACGGTCGCCAGCCCCGACAATCTGACGCTGCTCAGCGGCAACGTCTACAGCGCCAACGGATTGTCCGGCGTCACGGTCACCGGCTTTCCGCAGACGAACGGGCTCGGCTCCATCCAGTCCGGCGCCCTCGAGAGTTCGAACGTCGATCTCGCCGGCGAACTGACGGAAATGATCGAGGCGCAGCGCAGCTATACCGCCAATTCGAAGGTGTTTCAGACCGGCTCCGACATCATGGATGTCCTCGTCAACCTGAAACGATAAAGGGAGCGCCTAGATGTCGCTTACCTCCGCCTTGAACAGCGTCCAAAGTATTTTCAACAATACCGGCCAGCAAAGCAGCGTCGTCTCGACCAACATCGCCAATGTCGGAAATTCCGACTATGTCAGACGCGAGGCGTCGATAACGACGTCTCTGTCCGGCGCTCAGGTCGTCAGCATCAGCCGGGCGCAGGAAACCGCGCTGCTGGCCCAGTATCTGCAATCGAACGCCAAGGACAGCGCCCAGCAGACGCTTGTGACCGGCCTCGAAAGCCTGAAGTCGCTGACGGGCGGCAATGACTACGAGACCTCGCCGAGCACTTATCTCTCGGCATTTCAGCAGGCGCTGCAGACATTCGCTACATCGCCGAGCAGCACGACCGCCGCGCAATCGGCTGTCACCGCCGCGCAGGATCTGGCCAATTCGCTGAATACCGCAAGCGACGGCGTCCAGTCGATCAGAGCCGATGCCGATGCGGAGATCGCCACGCAGGTCTCATCGCTGAATACGCTATTGTCGCAGTTCGAAACCGCCAACAATGCGGTCAAGGGGGCGACAGCGACGGGCGCCGATACGTCCTCGGCTCTCGACGAGCGTGAAAAGCTTCTGAAGCAGATCTCCTCGATCGTCGGTGTGACCACCGCCGTCCGCGACAATAACGACATGGCGCTCTACACCTCTGACGGCACCGTGCTGTTCGAGACCATACCGCGCACCGTCACATACGTGCCCACGACAACCTACGTCGCCGGAACGGAGGGCAATTCCGTCTATATAGACGGCGTTGCGCTCGACGCCGGCGAGGGATCGACGACAAGTGCCTCGGGCAGCCTGCAGGCGCTGCTGCAGCTTCGCGACGAAATCGCCCCGACATTCCAGGCTCAGCTCGACGAGATCGCCAAGTCCCTCGTCCAGGCCTTCTCGGAAACCGACGGCAGCACCAGCGCACCCGCACTTTTCGTCTGGACGACGGCGGCCGGAGCAACTGGAGGAACACCCTCGGATTCCGACGATATCACCGGCATCGCGTCCTCGATCTCGGTCAATCTTGCCGTCGTTACCAGCGAGGGCGGGGATGCAACGAAGCTGCGCGACGGAACGATCAGCGGCATCACCGATCTCAACAGCTCGGGCGACAGCGGCTTCTCGGACAATCTCGACGCCCTGTATACGGCGTTGACGGAACAGCGCTCGTTCTCCTCCGACGCCGGTCTTTCCACATCGCAAAGCCTGATGGACTATGCCAGTTCCTCGATCGGCTGGCTCGAACAATACCGCAGCGATGCGACGGCGGCCTCCGAAAACACATCTGCGGCGCTATCGCGCTCCGACGAGGCCTATTCCAACGAGGCCGGCGTCAACCTCGACGAGGAGCTGACGCTCCTCCTCGATATCGAACAATCCTACAAAGCGGCGACAAAGATCCTGAACGTCATCGACGAGATGTTCCAGTCGCTCCTCGATATAGCGAGCTAGTCATGAAAGCCTCTTTTGTCTCGTCATCGGCGATGCAGAACGTCCTGCGTCTGACCATCAGCCAGTCCCAAACCAAGCTGCAGCAGGCCTCGACGGAGGCGACGACCGGAACCTACGCCGATATCGGCGTCTCCCTTGGCGCCGGCGCCGCGAAAACGATCAATCTGACCAGCGCCATCGACCAGGCCGCCTCGTTCCAGTCAAGTAATGCCGTCGTCGGATTGCGCATGGACGCATCGCAGACCGCCCTTTCGAGCCTCAAGGATGCCGGCGATAGCCTGGTCTCGAACCTGACAGCGCTCCAGGCGAGCCAGGATACGACCAGCATCGCCGTTGCCCTGCAGACGGCGGGCGCCACGATTTCTCAGCTGATCTCGACGGCGAACACCGAGGTGAATGGCGAGTTCCTGTTTGGCGGAACGAACCTCGATAGCCAGCCTCTGACCGATCAGTCCTCTACGGTCTCGGATGCGATCGTGACCGCGCTGGGCGATTATGCAACCGGCCTTGGAAAAGACGTCAACGATCTGACCGGCGAGGAAATCGGCACTTTCATCACCGATACCGTCGAGCCGATGTTTTCCGAAAGCGCCTGGACGGACGCTTCGGGAGGCTGGTCGACCGCTTCCAGCACCGACATGACAAGCCGGATCAGCGGCTCGGAAACCATCACCTCGTCCACCAACGCCAATTCCGAAGGCATGCGTTATCTGGCGCTTGCCTCCGTCGTCGCCTCCGCGCTCTTCGGCCAGGATCTCAGCGCCGACGCACAGAGCACGGTGGCATCGAAGGCGATCGGTTATGCCGCGCAGGCGACTTCAGGCATCGTGACGCAGCAAAGCCAGCTCGGCCTCTCGCAAGAACGGGTCGAAAAGGCAAATGACGCGCTCGATGCCCAGTCGAGCCTGCTTCAGGGAAACCTCGTCGATCTCCAGGGCGTGGATGCCTATGAGGCTTCGACGCTCGTCAACCAGCTGCAGACGCAACTGGAAACGGCCTACACGCTCGTCTCAAAACTCCAGGGCCTGAGCCTGGTCAACTATCTCTGACGGATTGAAAATGCGGGAATTCAAGCGGCTGCAAATACCGGCCTTAACGAGAGAGCCCAACACGAGCTGCTCCGAAATCGTGGCTGAGGCCGCCTTTGCGCTTGCCTCAGGCATCATCAATACGATCCCTTTCGTCGGCAGCAAGCTCGACGAGCAACAGGCCCAGGCGTGGCCGCGATCGGGGATTTTCACCGACGACGGTGTAGAGATGACGGGAACGCCCCCCGAAATCTTCGAGCTTTGCGAGCTCCTGGCCTCCTACATCGAGAAAGGCTCGTCATTCGACGTCTTCGAGGTTTTCCACAAGATTGCTCGAATCGACCGGTTGATCGATTGGCGCCAGGGCGCCTTGCTGTCCCCCGAGTCGGAGAACACAAGACATTGATAGAATAAGAAAAATACCTTCAGGAAGGCGTCGCGATCGTGCGCGCGCCGCCAGGGAGCATGGCAAGGACCGGGCTTGCTTGTCGCCTGTGCGTTGCGGCAGTGTGGACTTTGCCATAGGGAAGACCAAGGACGATTGTCGAAGTCTGCCGGCAATGGTCTTTCACAGGCCGAGTGTTTCTTGATGTCAAAGCCGCGCGCGAAGCTTCCGTTCTCCGAAGAGACCTTGCAGGCCATGCTGGTCCGCGTGCTCCGCCCGCTGGTCAAACTCGCTCTCGCCTCCGGCTTCAACTTCACCGCTTTTTCGGTCGTCCTTCGCCGGCTTTATATCGAGGTGGCGGAGAAGGAATTCGCGCTGCCGAACAAGCAGCAGACGGATAGCCGCATCTCGCTGCTGACAGGCATCCACCGCAAGGACGTCAACCGGCTGCGCGGACTGGCGCTTGATCCATCGTTCCTGACCGTGGGCGTTTCGCAGACGAGCCGCATCCTTGCGCGGTGGCTTGCCGATCCGCTTTATTGCGATGCCGAGGACAGGCCGAGCACTTTGCCCCGGACGTCCAGCGATGGTGTTCCCTCATTCGAGAGCCTGGTCAGCGACATCACCAAAGACGTCCATCCCCGCTCCATCCTCGACGACTGGCTGGACAAGGGCATCGTCGTTGTCGACGACAACGGCTGGGTCCGGCTCAACCTTTCATCGATCGTGCCCAATGCCGGCGACGAAGCCCGCCGGCATTATTTTACCCGCAACCTTCGTGACCATGTGCAGGCGTCGGTCATGAACCTGATGAACGACCCTCCTCCCTATTTCGAACGTGCCGTTCATTATGATGGGATGTCGCCAGCGCTCGCCGCCCGGCTCGACGAAATCGCGCGCGAGGAAGGGATGGCGATGCTTCTCAAGCTCAACAAGATCGCCCATCAGGCCATCAAGGACGATCCGGGCGGCAGCAGCCGCTGGATCTCGGGCCTCTACGTCATGACCGAGGAGCGTGAGCCGGATCCTCAGGCAGACGCCGCTTCCGAGACGGAGGCGGACGAATGAGCCCGTCAACGATCTCGAGACGACAGTTTCTGCTGGGCGGAATTGCGCTTCAGGTCCTGATACCTGCGATGACAGCCGCGCAGCCGACCGGCACCAGCGATCATGGAATCGGCGGGTCCGGTCTTTCCATTCAGGGAGGCGGCGAGAACGAAGATCACGGCATCGGCGGAACCGGCATCGTCGGGACCATCCAGGGTTTCGGCAGCATTATCGTCAACGATATCCACATACCGTTCAGCGCCACGACGCCGATCGAGATCGATGGACGACGCGTTCCCGCCAGCGCGATGAAGGTCGGTCATGTCGCCCGGGTGCTGCTCACAGGCAAGCGCGCCGCCCGCATTACGATCGTCAGCGAGGTCCAGGGCCGCATCGACCGGATTGATAAGACCGGGATAAGAATACTTTCGCAAACCGTCGACGCATCAGGTTTGGCGACGAAGGGCCTGCGGAAAGGCAAGCGGGTTGCCGTGTTCGGTATCCGCAAACCTGACGGCACGATCATTGCCCGGCGCATCGAGCCCCGCTCCGTTTCCGATGGCGTCCATGTCCGTGGTGTCCTCGTCAAGAGCGGCAATCACGTCCTGATCGGCGGCCTTTCGCTTGGAAGCACGCATGGGTATCTGGCCGGCAAACAAACACTCGTGCGTCTGAAGGCGGTTGCCGATCGATTGATCGTCACTCGTATTCAGGCCGAACCTGTCGTGCCGGGCCTGAAACGCGGTACCGTCAACATCGAGACCTTCCGGCCGGGGGACAGAGGCATGGCGGGTTCTGGACCTGGAGGTTCGGCGCCTTCCGGGTCGATGCAACTCTCCCCCGATGGTCATGGCTTCGTCGATATCGGCGTGCGGGATTCGAGCAGAATGACTGGCTTTCCCGGACCTGGTCCCAATGGCGTTGGTCCGCGCCCGCCGAATGGTCCCGGGAACGGACCGGGGCCCGATCACTCGCCTTTCGGCAGAGGCGGGCCGGGCGGCGATTTTCCCGATCCGGGCAGGCGAGGTCCGCCACCCGGCCCTGGCGGCCCGCCTCCCGGCTCGGGGCCCCCCGGGTCGCCGCCCCCCGATCCGGTTCCGCACTGAAAACGCTGTCACCCACATTGACAAATGGGAAATATTCCCATTTTATTGCTCCTGCGAATCCTGCTTTGGGTGATTCCGGGAAGGGTTTGCCGATTGGCTAACGGGTCCGCCCCATACCCGCCAATCGTTTCAAACGCTTTTTAAGTCGAACCGTATTCCCGCGTAGTTGCAGAGATGGCCCACCGCGGACCCGATGGCGCCATCCGAACCAAGTCATCTTCGCCCAAGAGGAATCAGAAATTGCTTTTGCTGGAACGCGAACCGGATATTTCGATCGAGATGGACGAACCAACCGTCGTTGCAACCTGGGAAAACCGCGCGCAAATCATCGGCATAATGAACAGCGCGCTCCAGATGAGCCAAGAATTCCAACAGCTTTGGAACAGCAGCGGCGAAACCGGCCGGCTCAGCCAGGACGATACAGATAGATTGGTCGAGCTGCTGCGCAAGATCGGCGACCTCAACGAAATGCTGATGCGATTGGCCTAAATTCTCACCGGAACGACCCAATCCAGAATTTAGACCTCTATGCCCTTGTGAATCTCGCGGCTTCCATCGACGACTGCTTCGAGATCGAGATCCGCCCCGCTTTGCGGTGAAAGGCGGGCATAGACGGACATGGCTGGCTCTGGCCCGACTTGACAGATCTCATAGTGTTCGAGAGCCCGCTCGACAATCTCGGCGACTGAACGATTTTCGCGGCGGGCAAGCCGTCGCGCAAGATCACGCGCCTTTGCACTCCGTACGGCAAGCTGAGGTTCGGTCATACTGATCTCCTTTCTGATAAATATGACGCTCAGCATCCCGGCCAGTGAGTTGACGGATAATAGCTTACTACCAAAGTGGCCGTTGTTTGCCATCACCCCAATTTTGGACGGTTGCACCGGCCTTTCACAGGTGAGCCAACCCCCTGCCAACGAAAGAATTAACCATATCTCAGCGTTCTTGCGAAATAATGCTGCACGTAGATCAGGCGTCTCGAAGAAGAGAGGCCATAAGTTATTTGGAGACGGTCTTGGCCTTTACTATTGCGCGCAGTTTGGTGGCGTTTGGCGTCGCCGTTTCGGCCGGCCTCTTCATGTCGATCGGATTGCAGCAATCGGCGCTCGAACGGCTGAAGGTCAATGGCCCGGTTTACGAACAGGTCGTTTACGGAAAGGATCTGATCGCCGATATTCTGCCGCCGCCGCTGTTTGTCGTCGAGTCCTACATGCTCTCCTTCGAGGCGAGCAAATTTCCCGAACTGACCGATACCAATCTGGCCAAGATCGCGAATCTCAAGGCTGCTTACGACGATCGCCGCGCCTATTGGAAAACCACCCGGCTGCCGCAGGCTTTGAAGGACGAGCTTGAAAACGATGTCATCGCCAAGGGCGATGTATTCTGGGACGTGATGAACCGCGAGATCATTCCCGCCCTGACCGCCAAGGATGAAGACAAGGCGCATGGTGCGATCGAGCAATTGCGCGTCGCCTTTCATTCGCATCAGGATGCGGTCGAGAAACTTGTCGCAAATTCCGATGCCTTCCTGAAGGGCGAGGAGCGCAATGCCGCCTCGGAAATCGTCACCTGGACGATCTATGCGGGTGCCGCGGGCTTCGGCTCATTCGGCCTGTTGCTGGTGGGTCTCTATCTCTTGCGTCGCCGGGCAATCGTGCCGCTCGACGGTATGAAAGCCTATATGGGCAACCTCGCAGACGGCGATTATTCGACAGACGTTCCCTATGCCAGCCGCTCCGACGAAATCGGCGCCATGTCCAAGGCCGTGGCCGTCTTCCGCCGCAACGCGCTGGAACGCGAGGGCGCGCAGAAGCGCGAGACGGCGCTTCGCGATGCGGAATTTGAACGCGAACGCAGCCAGATGGCCGAAAAAGCCGCCGACGAGCAGATCCGCGAAATGGTGATCGATCAGCTGACGTACGGCTTGGACCAGCTATCACACGGCAATCTCGATTGCCGGATCGCCACACCCTTCGCCGCCGCCTACGAGACTTTGCGCGCCAAGTTCAACGACAGCATGGACGCACTTTGCGCCTCGATGGCCGAGATCGCCCTGACCTCCAGGCAAGTGGGCAGTTCCTCGGACGGCATTACGGGCGCAACCGAGAGTCTCGCGTCGCGCACGGAACAGCAGGCCGCGATGCTCGAACAGGCCACGGCTGCGCTCGATGAGATGAACGTCAAGGCGAAAGACGCCGCCGAGCATGCCGGCAAGGCAACCGGCATGATGGCCGAGACCCGCACCAGCGCCGAACATTCGGCCGCCGTCGTTCGCGAAGCGATCGCCGCCATGGAAAGGATCGAAGGTTCGTCGTCGCAGATCGGCGACATCGTCAACGTCATCGATGAAATCGCCTTCCAGACCAATCTTCTGGCGCTCAATGCCGGGGTCGAAGCCGCCCGTGCTGGCGAAGCGGGCAAGGGTTTTGCCGTCGTGGCGCAGGAAGTGCGCGAACTCGCCATGCGCTCGGCCAACGCCGCCAAGGAGATCAGGGCTCTGATTTCCACATCCTCGGCTCAGGTTTCCAGCGGGGTGCAGCTTGTCAACCGCACTGGCAAGGCGCTTCTGGAAATTGAAGGACAGGTCGAGCAGGTCGCCGGCCTGATTGCCCGCATCGTTTCGGTGTCCTCCGAACAGGCGGTGGCGATCGGCGAGATCAACGCCTCCGTCAATGCTCTGGATGAAGTGACGCAACGCAACGCGGCCATGGCCGTCGAAACCGCCTCGGCCTGTCGAGCCCTCGGCACTCAGACGCAGACGCTGGAAGGGGTCGTCAACCGCTTCCAGGTTGATGCGAGAGCCAGCGCGTCAAGACCGCAGAAAGCGGCTTGACGTATGAGCTGCCGCCGGAACTCCGTTCACCTCAGCCTGTAACGATCGCCACGACGGCAACGCAATCGCCTGGTTTGACCAGCCCCGGGAAATGCCGGGCACAGAGAATGCCGCTCATTCCGGCGCGGATCTCGCGGGGCGCCACCCCGGTCCGCCCGGTCGGATGGATGCGCGCAATGACGGCATCGTCAGTGACTGCGTCACCGAGATCGATGACAGGTTCGATCAGTCCCCCTTCCTCCGCGAAGGAGAAGCAGCGGCCGTCCGGCATGTCGAGCCAAGTCGTCGGACCGGCATCGACAGCGCCCGCGACGATCCCCGCGTGGCGCAAAACGTTCATCGTGCCGCGCTTGGCAATCGCCGCACTTTTGGCCGTCGCGGTACCGCCACCGCCGAGTTCCGTGGTGATGAAGACCTTGCCCATCTCCTCGGCCGCGGTGTCGTACATGCCGACCGCATCGATCTCCAGCATCTTCATCGAATAGGGCGCGGCAAAGGCAGTCACGAAGTCGAAAGCCTGCGCCTCCTGCTGCTTGTTCGGCAGGATATGGGCTGCGCAGAACGGCAGAAAATCGAGCGTCTTGCCGCCGGAATGGAAGTCGAGAACGATATCCGCCATCGGCAGAAGCACACGCTGGAAATAATCGGCGATCTTCTCCGTCACCGTGCCGTCCGGCCGGCCCGGAAAGCTGCGGTTCATGTTGCCTTTGTCGATCGGCGAGGTCCTGGTTCCCGTCTGAAACGCCGGATAATTCATGGCCGGCACGATGATAACCGTGCCCTTCACCGCCTCGGCCTTCAGCGTGCGGGCAAGATCAAAGAGCGCGATCGGTCCTTCATACTCGTCGCCGTGATTGCCGCCGGTCAGAAGGGCCGTTGGCCCCTTGCCGTTCCGGATGACGGTTATCGGGATCATCACCGACCCCCAGGCGGAATCGTCACGGCTGTAAGGCAGCCGCAGGAAGCCGTGCTGGACACCCTCGGCGGCGAAATCCACCGTCGCGCTGATCGGCGACGGTCGCAAGCCAATCTCGTTCATGACAGCCTCAATCCTTGACCATCAGTCTGCGCGGCACGTTGGCGAAGCATTCGACGCCGCTCTCGGTGATGAGGATGCTCTCGGTCGTCTCGAAACCCATGTCGTCGAGCCAGAGGCCGGTCATGAAGTGGAAGGTCATGCCGGGCTTCAGCTCCGTCCGGTCGCCCGGCCGCAGGCTCATGGTGCGTTCGCCCCAGTCCGGCGGATAGGATAGGCCGATCGGGTAACCGGTTCGGTTGTCCTTGACGATGCCGTATTTTTTCAGGACCGCGAAGAATGCATTGGCGATGTCCTCGCAGGTGTTTCCGGGTTTCGCGACCGCAAGACCGGCCTCCATGCCTTCCAGCGTCGCTTTTTCGGCATCGAGAAAGGCCTGCGTCGGCTTGCCGAGGAAGACGGTGCGTGACAGCGGCAGATGATAGCGATTGTAGCAGCCGGCAATCTCGAAGAAGGTGCCCTCGCCCTTTTTCAACGGCCGGTCGTCCCAGGTCAGATGCGGAGCAGATGCTTCGACGCCGGACGGCAGCAGCGGTACGATCGCCGGATAATCGCCGCCGATGCCGTCGACGCCGCGGGTGCCGGCGTCATAGATTTCCGCGACCAGATCGCATTTGCGCATGCCGACTTCGATCTTGTCGAAGATGCGCGCGTGCATGGCTTCGACGATCCGGGCGGCATTGCGCATGTATTTGATCTCGGTCTCGCTCTTGATCGCCCGCTGCCAGTTGACCAGCGCGGTCGCGTCGACGAAGCGGGCGTTCGGCAGGTGCTTCTGCAGGGCCGCAAAGGCTGCCGCCGAGAACCAGTAATTGTCCATCTCGACGCCGATCGTCAGCTTGCCGAAGCCGCGTTCGGTCAGGATCCCGCAGAGGACGTCCATCGGATGACGTTCGGTCGACTGCACATAGTGATCGGGATAGCCGACGATGTTGTCATGCTTCAGATAGGCGGTGAACTTGGCGCCGTTGGCATCCTGGCCGCGGCCGAACCAGATTGGTTCGCCCTGCGGTGGCACGATCACCGCCTGGTGCACATAAAAGGACCAGCCGTCATAGCCGGTCAGCCAGGCCATGTTCGACGGGTCACTGACGATCAGGAGGTCTACGCCCTTCGCCTCCATGGCGCGCCGTGTCTTTTCCAGCCGCGCGGCATATTCGCCGAGCGAAAACTTCAAATTGGGCTGGGTCATGTTTCTTCCCTTCTCCGGCGAATGCCGGTCAGCTTTCGAATGGGGTCCCGGCATTCGCCGCGCCGGCGCGGGCAAAAGCGAGCGTGGCGATGGCGGTATCCTGAATGCCGGTTCCCGTGAGGTCGGCGATGGTGATCTGGTGGTCGCTCGTCCGTCCTTGCGCCTGGCCGGCAACGATCTGGCCGAGTTCGGCGAAGACTTCTTCCATCGCGACCAGGCCGGCATCGATTGCGTGGTGCAGCTCGCCCAGACACCGCGTCTGTTTCAGGCTGTCGGCGACATAGAGGCCGGCGCCGGCGATGGCGGCCGGATCGATCTCGTTCTTGTGTTCCGCATCCGAGCCCATGGCCGTCAGATGCTGTCCGGGTTCCAGCCACCCGGCCTCAATGATCGGGCTTTCCGCGGGTGTGGTGGTGACGATGAGGTCGGCGCCGCCGATTGCACCCCTGGGGTCCAATGTCACGGTGACGGGAAAACCGAGCTTTCCCGCGAGTTCGGCTGCCGCGGCTTGCGCTTTGGTGGCATCCCGCGCCCAAATCCTGGCTTCGCGGATCGGCCGCACCAGCGTCAGCGCTTCGAGCTGCAGCCGCGCCTGAACGCCTGCTCCGAAGATGGCGGCTACGGAGGCATTTTCCCGCGACAGATGTTTTGCCGCGACGGCGCCGGCTGCGGCGGTGCGCACATCGGTCAGATAGCCACTGTCCAGCAGCAGCGCCTGCACCAGGCCCGTTCGGCTCGACAGCAGCACCATCATACCGTTGGTGCTCGGCAGGCCGATCTTCGGATTGTCGAAGAAGCCGGGGCTGATCTTGATTGCGAAACCTTCGATGCCGGGCACATAGGCGGTCTTCACATCGACTTCGCCGCGATATTCCGGAATGTCGAGCCGCAGGATCGGCGGCATGGCGACGGTCTTGGTGGCAAGCGCTGCGAAAGCTTGCTCGATGCAGGCGACCGCATCGCGATCGAGCGCGATGATCTTCCGCAATTCTGCTTCCGTCAGAATGATCATCCGGCTCATGGCCCACCCTCCCCGAAGATTGCCGTCTCGCCGTTGATCACCCGGCGGTGCTGTTCCATGTCGACATTCCGCCCGGACAGGATCGCGACGACGGGACCGCGGGAGCTGATCTTTCCCGCAAGCAGCGCTGCGATGCCGACGGCGCCCGCGCCTTCGATGATCTCGCGTTCGCTGAAATAGGCGTGGCGCATGCCGGCAGCGATTTCCGTTTCCGTCAGCAGGATGACGCCGTCGAGAAGTTCGCGGCACATCGCGAAGGTCACGCGATTGTCGAGGCCAATGCCGCCGCCGAGCGAGTCGGCAAGGCTCGGCACCTCCTCGACCTGCACCGGCCGCCCGGCATCGAGGCTCGCCTTCATCGCCGCACCCCGCTCCATCGTCAGGCCGATCACCTTGGTCTTCGGACTGACGCCTTTGATGGCGGCGGCAACGCCCGCCGCCAAGCCGCCGCCCGAGAGCGGTACCAGCACAGTCGCGGCGTCCGGCAAGGCATCGATGATTTCGAGCCCCAGCGTCCCCTGGCCTGCGACAACAACCGGATGATCGAAGGGCGGAACCATCACCAGCCCCTCCTCGCGGACCAGCCGGTCGACCTCCTGCTGCGCCTCGTCCTGTGATCGTCCGACGATGCGCACATCGGCACCGAGGCGGCGGATTTCTAAAATCTTGTTCTCCGACACCAACCGCGACATGCAGATGGTTGCGACAGCACCTTGCGCCTTCGCCGCATGGGCAAGCGCCCGGCCATGATTTCCGGTCGAGGCTGCAACGACGCCGCGCAAGCGTTGCTCCGGCGACAGGGACAGCACCGCATTGGTCGCACCGCGCAACTTGAAACTGCCGGTCGTCTGATAATGTTCGAGCTTCAGCCAGATGGGAGTGCCGGCGATCTCGCCGAGCGATGCCGACTGCACGATCGGTGTGGCGAGCACCCGGCCCGTAATGTGCCGCGCCGCCGCACGAATGTCCTCCAGCGTAACAGACAAAGCGCTCACCATGATCTCAGCCTTCGCGATAAGGCTTGGTCATCAGCTGACCGAGTTCGGGCCGCGGCCGATCATCGCCGCAAAGCCTGAGGCAAGCCCAGGCCGTCGCGAGATTGCTGGTGACCACGGGTTTGCCGGTCTCGACTTCGATCCGGGCGGCGACCTGAGCGGCGCGCAGGGCCGTGCAGGAGATGAACAGCGCATCGGATTGCGGCGCCAGCACCTGGCGCGCGAAAGCGGCAATTTCATCCGGCGCGATCCGCGCCATTTCGCGATCATCCGTCAGGCCGAGACAGGTGAAGCGGTCGATCGTAAAACCGAGATCCGCGAAATAATCCGCCATCGGCCGGCTGGTCTCGATCGTATAGGGCGTCAGCATCGAAATCCGCCTGGCGCCGAGCGCCTTCAGACCCTTCACCGCCGCAGCCGTCGGCGTCACCACGGGAACGCCGGGTTTGGACGCGTGGATCGCCGCTTCGATGTTGCGGTCGCCGATGACGACAGAGGCGGAGGTGCAGGAATACATGACGGCATCGAGCGCCTCATCCGGCAGGATCAGGGCTGCGCCTTGCGTCAGCGACGGCTGCATCTTCAGGAGGTTTTCCGGTGTGACCGGATTGGCGTAGTGGATGCGGCTGACATAGACGCCGATGCGATCGCTGGCGACCATGCGCTGAAAGTCCACCTCCGTCGTGTGGTCCGTCGCCAGAATGACCAGGCCGATGCGCTTTTCGAGCGGCCGATCGTCCAGTCGCGGCAGCCGGCCGGCCGGGATGATTTCGATCTTTGCGGGCATGGTCAATCATCCATCCTGGCGTAACGTTCCTCGAGCCAGCGCAAGCCCACGACCGAAATCAGGCTGATGACGAGGAAGAATACGCCGACCAGCGTCATCGGCTCGATGTAGCGGTAGTTGCTGTTGGCGATGCTCTTTGCCTGGTTCATCAGTTCGAGCACGGTGATCGCCGAAAGCAGCGGCGTCTCCTTGAACATGGCGATGAAATAATTGGCGAGTGCCGGGATCATCGGCGGGATCGCCTGCGGCAGGACCACGTGGATCCAGGCCTGGCGCGTCGTCAGATTGGTGGCCTTGGCCGCTTCCCATTGTCCGCGCGGCACATTCTCGATGCCGGCGCGATAGACCTCGGCAGTATAGGTTGCATAATGAATGCCCATACCGATGACGCCGGCGACCAACGGCGCCAGCCGGATGCCGATATCCGGCAGCACGTAGAAGATGAAGTAGAGCTGCACCAGCAGCGGCGTGCCGCGGATAAATTCCGAGATGAAGCCGACCGTGCGCGACACGGCGGCGACCGGTGACCGCCGCGCAATGGCAAGACCCAGGCCGACAACCATGGCAACGGCAGCGCCGAGGATGGTCGCAAGAAGAGTGATCTTGAACCCTTCGAGAAGGGTCGGCATGATTTGCCAGACGAAGTCCCAATCCCATTCCATCCGATCAGGTCCTTATGCCGTCGAGGCTGCGCGCCATCCGCCGTTCCAGCCAGCGCATCGCCGCCGAAATCGCCAAGGCCATGAGGAAATAGAGAATGAGGATCGTCGCGAAGGGCACCAGCGTATTGCCGGTCTGCGCCCGCACCACCTGCGCCTGAAAGGTCATATCCGTCAGCGAGATCAGCGATACGACTGCCGTGCCCTTCAGAAGCTCGATTGCGTTGTTGCAGAAGGTCGGCAGCATCAGCGGCAGCGCCTGCGGCAGGATGACGTGGCGCATGCGCTGGTATCGTGACAGGTTGAGCGCAACGCAGGCTTCCGACTGTTCGCGCCCGACGGCCTTGACGGCACCGCGTACCACTTCCGCCGCATAGGCGCCGACGTTCAAGCCGAGCGCCAGGACACCCGCCTGCAGCGGCGTGAGTGTCAGGCCGGCAAAAGGCAGCACAAAATAGACCCAGAAGAGCTGGACGAAGATCGAGGTGCCACGGAAGAACTCGATGTAGGCGGTTGCCAGAGCCCGCACGGCTAAGAAGCGCGACAGACGGCCGAGGCCCGCCAGGAAGGCCATGACAAGCGCCAGCGCAGATCCCATGATCGTCAGCTGGAGCGTCACCAGGGCGCCATCAAGGATCAGTGTCAGATAGCCGGACCATACCGACATCGGCAACTCACTTCTCTGGAGATCGTTCGGGGATAAGCCGGCCGTGCCCAAGGCACGGCCAGCTGCTCGCCTCGATTACTTCGCCGCGGCGCAGAGCTTGTCGCGGCTTGTCGACATCGCCGCCTTGGCCGAGAAGCCGTAGGGCTCGATGATCTTGGCGAATTCGCCCGATTCCTTCAGCTTCTTAAGCTCGACGTCAAAGGCGTCGCGCAGTGCGACGTCCTGCTTGCGGAAGGCGGCGCCATCGCAATAGACCGGCGCATTGACAACGGGAGCGACGGTTTCGAGATTGGGATCATTCGCCTTGGCCATCAGGTCGTGGATCGACAGAACCGGCAGCGAATAGACGTCGATGCGGCCATCCTGCAGCATCTTGATGCCGCTCTGGCCATCCGGAACGACGATGACACGGTCGCGCGGCACGCCGGCCTCAAGCGCCAGCTTCTCCTCGGTGCCGCCGCCCGGCGCGCCGATCTTGGCGTCCGGATTGTCGGCGATGTCCTTGTAGCTCGTCAGCTTCAGCGGGTTGCCCTTCTTCAGAGCGAAGGCCTCGGCGTCGCAGAGGATCGGCTCGGAATAAGCAACGGCATTGCAACGCTCCGGCTTCATGAACAGCCCCGCCGTAATCGCGTCATGACGACCGGCCTGCAGGCCGGGGATCATCGCGCCATATTCCGAGATCGAAGCCACCACTTCCTTGACGCCGAGTTTTTCGAAGATCGCGCGCGCCACATCGGGCGCGGCGCCCGACACTTTGCCATCGGCGCCGACGGCCGTAAACGGCGGCTCGTTGGCGATGGCGATACGGGCAAAGCCCTGCTCCTTCAGCTGCTCGAGCTTGTCATCGGCGGCGGATGCCGGGCCGGCCGCCGCCATCAGCAGCACCGACAGGCTGGCGGCGGTCAAAAGATATCCTGCTTTCATCGTTCCCAACTCCTCTGGCTTTCCTTGAGTTTGTTCTTTGCGGGCAATGTCTGTGGTCAGACGCGGTGCCCCGCCGCAATGATCTTGCGTAGGAAGGTCTGCGTCCTCTCCTGCGTCGGATTGCGAAAGATATCGCCCGGCTTGCCTTCCTCGACGATCTTGCCGCGATCGAAGAACAGCACACGGTCGGCGAAATCATGGGCGAAGCCCATTTCATGGGTGACGAGAAGCATGGTCATGTCGGTTTCGGACGCCAGCCGGCGCATGACGTTCAGCACCTCCTCGACCAGTTCCGGGTCAAGCGCCGAGGTCACCTCGTCAAACAGCATGATCTTCGGCGACAGCGCCAGCGCCCGGGCAATGGCGACGCGCTGCTTCTGCCCGCCGGAAAGCTGCGCCGGGACGCTTCTCGCCTTGTCGGCCAGGCCGACCATGTCGAGAAGCTCCATTGCCCGCTTTTCGGCCTGCGGCCGTTTGATGCCCTTCGTCAGCATCGGCGCCAAGGTCACATTGTCGAGCACGCATTTGTGCGGAAAGAGATTGAAGTGCTGGAAAACCATGCCGATCTTTTCGCGCATGCGATGCAGGTGCCGCTCATTGGCTGCCACCAACCCGTTGCTATCAGGCATGTGATAGAGCTGTTCGCCATCGACCTCGATATGGCCGCCGCTGATCGTCTCCAGCGTCATCAGGATGCGCAGGATCGTCGTCTTGCCGGAGCCGGACGGCCCGATCAGCGCCAGCTTTTCGCCCGGCATGACATTCATCGACAGGCCGTCGAGCACGGTCAGCGGGCCGTATCTCTTAACGATGTTGTCGATGCGGATGATGGGCTGAGGCATTCATGTCTCTCCCTGTTGAGACAAGCAATGCCCTAACGATGACGGCCGATCAAAATCATGTCAATTCGTAAAATAATATCATGACAATTATTCTGCGTGTGCTCAAACGCACGGCAACGGCTTAAATCGCAAGCAGCAGCTCTTCCGGATTTCCCTGCGCCAGTGAGGCGACGATACCAAGCCCGGTGCGCAATTCGTCTTCCGTCGTCGAACCCAGCGAAATGCGCACGGCCGGCGTCCAGCCCTGATCGGCGGTGCGGAACGATTTGCCAGGCGCGATCGCTACGCCGCGCAGCCTTGCTTGCGAGACAAACCCGTCTTCCTCATGGTTGCCGGAGAGCGGCAGCCAAACGTGCAGGCTTTGCGGATGCGCCCGGTAGGACAAACCGGCCAGCATCTCCGCCGCAATCGCATGCCGGCTGGCAAGGGCGCGACGCTGCCAGTTGACGAGTTCCATCGCCGTGCCGTCGCTGACCCAGCGGGTAGCAATCTCGGCCATGGCAGGTGTAGCCATCCAGCTGGAAACGAGATGCCGGTTGGCGACGGCGGCGACATAGCGGTCGGGTGCGACGAGGTAGCCGATCCGCAGCCCCGGAACGGTGATCTTGGTGAAGCTCGTGACGTAGAGCGTCCGCTCCGGCGCAAAGGCGGCCATCGGCGGCGCGCGGTTTTCGACCATCGGACCGAGAACATCGTTTTCGATGATCGCGATGTCATGCTTTGCGGCGACGGCGGCGAGCGCCTGCCGGCGCTCCGCGCTCATCAGCGCCGCCATCGGATTGATCACCGAGGGCTGCAGGAAAATTGCCCGGATCGGCCCCGTGCGACAGGCTTCATCAAGCGCCTCGGGGATCATGCCCTGCTCATCGATCGCCAGCCCTTCGAGGTGCAGGCCGAGATAGCCGCAGAGCGGCACGAGCGTATGGTGACTGACCGCCTCTGTCGCGATGGTCGAGCCGGGCGGCGCGACGCTCATCAGCGCCACCGTCATGCCCGAGGTCGCGCCGTTCGTCACGCTGATATTCAGCGGCGACACGTCCAGTCCGCAGCGCGCCAGCCATTCGGTGGCAACGGCGCGGTGGCGCGGAAAGACCATGTTCGGCCGGAACGACAGGGCCGAGCTGGAGGGCAGGTTTTCCGAAAGCCAGCCGAAGGCCTGGCGCAGCCTTTCCAGATGGATCTGCTCGCAGACCGGCTTCAGGATCGACAGATCAATCACCTCGCCCAACCGTTCCGGCAGATAAGGCGGCTCCGGCTCGCGCGGCCTGGTCTGGACGAAGCTGCCGCGTCCGATCTCGCCGGAGATCAGCCCCCGGCGGCTGAGCTCGTCATAGGCGCGGCTGACCGTCTGCACCGAAAGATGCAGGTCATCCGCCAGTTTGCGGTGCGGCGGCAATTGCGTGCCGTCAAAGAGCTTGCCGTCGGTAATCGCGTTGGCGATCTGCTCGGCAAGCGAGAGATAGGCCGGCCTGCGGAGTTGCGAGGGATCGGGGCGCCACTTTGTCATGATTTCAACACTGCTGAAAATCAGTTCAATTGACAATGCCAAAATGCGCTTCCATTGTCTTTTCGCTGCGTTTGAAATGATTTCATTCTAAAGAAAGCACCATGAAGCTCGACGCCATCGACCTGCGCATTCTCGACGCCGTCCAGCGCGACGGCCGCATCACCAAGCTGGCGCTGGCCGATAAGGCCGGACTGTCGCCGACGCCGTGCTGGATGCGGCTGCGCAAGCTCGAAAAGGCAGGCATCATCACCGGCTACCACGCCCGCGTCGCGCCGCGGCGCATCGCCCCGGTCGCCAGCGTGATGATGGAGGTGACGCTCGCCAACCATCGTCAGGCGGATTTCGAACGCTTCGAGCGCGCCGTCGCCGCAATCGCGGAGATCGTCGCCTGCTGGTCGGTCGGCGGTGGCGTCGATTATATCCTAAAGATCATCGCCCCCGATATCGACGCCTATCAGCGGCTGGTCGACGGGCTTCTCGACCGCGAACTCGGCATCGACCGCTATTTCACCTACATCGTCACCAAAACGGTGAAGGAGGAAACAGTGCTTCCGGTGTCTTCCTTCGCCGCCATCGGCGATGAACAAAGCGCGCGCTAGAGCGCCGCGCGTCCAAAAGGACGCGCTGAGGACGCTCTAACACCTTTAACTGACGCATAATCCTTTCCGAAAATCGATTTTCGGGGTTATGCGCTAGCCAATCTCTCTGTTAAGGCGCCATCCTTTAGACCATCTCTCTCTTTTCGCCTCCGCCAACAGACAATCTCTCGTCCGCTCCCATGGAAGACTTCATGTCACCGCAAAGGAGATTGGACATGACCGCCGTTTTTGCCCGCCCCGCCTATCATGACGCGCTGTCGCGGCTTTCCGACCGTCATCTCCTGCGCGATCTTGCCTATGTCGGCGGCCGATGGATCGCCGGCACGACGGGCAAAAGTTTCGAAGTTACCGATCCGGCTTCCTCGGGGACGCTGGCCTGGGTTGCGAGCCTCGGCGCGGAGGAGACGGTAGCGGCGATCGATGCAGCATCGGAGGCCTTTGCCGCCTGGCGCGCGATGCTGCCGCAGAACCGCGCGGCGATCCTGCGCAACTGGCACGCGCTGATGCTCACCGCCAAGGAGGATCTGGCGCTGATCATGACGCTCGAACAGGGCAAACCGCTGGCGGAATCGCGCGGCGAGATCGATTACGCCGCCTCCTTCGTCGAATGGTATGCCGAGGAAGGCAAGCGGCTGAACGCCGAGAGCGTCACCAGCCACCTGCCCGGCGCCGAAATGATCGTCCGGCGCGAGGCGCTCGGCGTCGTCGGCATCGTCACGCCGTGGAATTTCCCCGCTGCAATGATCACCCGAAAGGCAGCCGCCGCGCTCGCCGCCGGCTGCACGGTCGTCGCCCATCCCTCCTCAGAGACACCGCTTTCGGCGCTTGCCCTTGCCGAGCTCGGCGAACGGGCAGGCATTCCGGCCGGCGTCTTCAACGTCGTCACCGGCAATGCCGCGACCATCGTCGGACGCATGTGTGCCGACACCCGCCTGCGCGCCATCAGCTTCACCGGCTCGACCGGGATCGGGCGGTTGATCGCTGCCCAATGTGCGCCGACCCTGAAGCGGCTGGTAATGGAACTCGGCGGCCACGCTCCGCTGATCGTCTTCGATGACGCCGATATCGCCAAGGCGGTCGAGATCGCCGTCACCGCCAAGTTTGCCACATCGGGCCAGGATTGCCTTGCCGCCAACCGGATCTTCGTCCAGCGGCGGATCGCTGACGACTTCGCCAAAGCCTTTGCCGCCCGCATCGCCGAGCTGAAGGTCGGCGCCGGGCTCGAGGATGGCGCCGAGATCGGGCCGCTGATGCATGAACGCGCCGTCGTCAAGGTCGAGGAACAGGTCGCCGACGCGCTGGCGCTCGGTGCCCGGCTCGTCACCGGCGGCAGGCGCCACAAGGCCGGCCGGCTGTTCTACGAGCCGACGCTTTTGACGAATGTGTCGGCGAATGCGCTGATCATGCGCGAGGAGACTTTTGGGCCTGTGGCGGCCGTGACCACCTTCGACACCGAAGACGAGGTCATCGCCCGCGCCAATGATACCGAATACGGCCTCGTCGCCTATATCGTCACGGAGAACGGCGCCCGCCAGATGCGCCTCGGGCGCGCACTGGAATATGGCATGGTGGCAGTCAACCGCGTGAAGATCACCGGCGGCCCCATACCCTTCGGCGGCTGGAAGCAGTCCGGCCTCGGCCGCGAGGGTTCCCGCCATGGGCTCGAAGCCTTCACCGAGCTTAAATATCTCTGCATCGACACGGCGGCCTAAGGCTCTTTGTTTTAATGCATGTCGTTGTCCCGGAACCGCTGCACACTTCCGAGCGACATGCATTAAGCCGCTCCATTTCAAGAAGAGGATAAAACATGCTTGAGAAAAGCAACGAACTCGCAGCCTGGGACCGCGATCACTTCTTCCATCCCTCGACGCATATGGGCATGCATGCGCGCGGCGAGACGCCGACCCGCGTCGTCGCCGGCGGCGAAGGCGTCTACATCATCGACACGACGGGACGGAAAAGTCTCGACGCCTTTGCCGGCCTCTATTGCGTCAATGTCGGCTATGGCCGCCAGAAGATCGCCGACGCGATCGCCGAACAAGCAAAGAACCTTGCCTATTACCATGCCTATGTCGGCCACGGCACCGAGGCCTCGATTACGCTTTCGAAGATGATCATCGACCGCGCGCCTGATGGCATGAGCCGCGTCTATTTCGGTCTCTCGGGTTCCGATGCCAACGAAACCAACATCAAGCTCATCTGGTATTACAACAACATCCTCGGCAGGCCCGACAAGAAGAAGATCATCTCGCGCTGGCGCGGTTATCACGGCTCCGGTGTCATGACCGGCAGCCTCACCGGCCTGGCACTCTTCCATAATGCCTTTGACCTGCCGCGCACACCGGTGCTGCACACCGAAGCACCCTATTACTTCCGCCGCCCCGACCGGTCGATGGACGAGGAGCAGTTCTCGCAATATTGCGCCGACAAACTCGAGGAGATGATCCTCGCCGAAGGCCCGGACACCGTCGCCGCCTTCATCGGCGAACCCATTCTCGGTACCGGCGGCATCGTGCCACCGCCGAAGGGCTACTGGCAGAAGATCCAGGCCGTGCTCGACAAATATGACATCCTGCTCGTCGCCGACGAAGTCGTCACCGGCTTCGGCCGTCTTGGCACGATGTTCGGCTCGGATCATTACGGCATGAAGCCGGACCTGAT
Source organism: Rhizobium sp. NZLR8 (assembly GCF_019685025.1). Taxonomy (NCBI): domain Bacteria; kingdom Pseudomonadati; phylum Pseudomonadota; class Alphaproteobacteria; order Hyphomicrobiales; family Rhizobiaceae; genus Rhizobium; species Rhizobium sp. NZLR8. The sequence goes on from NZ_JABDVY010000002.1 coordinate 471,465, forward strand.
CACCATCGCCAAGGGCCTGACCTCGGCCTACGCTCCTCTTTCCGGCACGATCGTTTCGGAGAAGATGTGGCAGGTGTTGGTCCAGGGCTCCGACCAGATGGGGGCGATCGGTCACGGCTGGACCTATTCCGCCCATCCGATCTGCGCCGCCGCCGGCATTGCCAATCTCGAACTGATCGACGAATTCGGCATCGTCGAGAATGCCGGCACGACGGGCGCCTATTTCCGCTCGGAATTGCAGAAGGCGGTGGGCAGCCACCGCAACGTCGGCGAAGTCCGCGGCGACGGTCTGATGGCGGCGGTCGAATTCGTCGAGGACAGGGATGATCGCAAATTCTTCGATGCCAGCCGCAAGATCGGCCCGCAGGTCGCCACTGCTCTTCTCGAACGCGGCGTCATCGGCCGCGCGATGCCGCAGGGCGATATCCTCGGCTTCGCCCCGCCGCTCTGCCTGACGCGCGAAGAGGCCGACATCGTGGTCAAGGCGGCGGCGGACGCGATCGACACCGTCTTTAAGAACATCTGAGGGAGACGATCAACATGACGATCACCGAAAAGATGGCGGCCGTATTGCTGACCGGCCATGGCGGCCTGGAGAAGCTCGCCTATCAGAGGAACGTGCCCGTCCCGAGGCCGGCGGACGGCGAGGTTCTGATCCTCGTCACGGCTTGCGGCATGAACAATACCGACGTCTGGGTTCGGCAAGGCGCCTACGGCACCGAGGACGATCCGTCCGCCGTCTCCACATGGCGAAGGCAGGGCAACACGCTGACATTTCCGCGTATTCAGGGCACCGATACGGTCGGCCATATCGTCGGCGTCGGCGCCGGCGTCGATCCGGCCCGCATCGGCCAACGCGTCATGGTCGATTTCTCGATCTACAACCGCGACGACGACAGCCTCGCCGATATCGATTACATGGGCCATGGCCGCGACGGCGGATATGCCGAATATATGGCACTGCCGGCCGAGAACGCTCATGTCGTCGCAACCGATCTGACCGACATTGAACTCGCCACCTTCTGCTGCGCCTATCTGACCGGCGAGCGCATGCTGGAACGGGCAAGGCTTGCCGCCGGCGAACGAGTCCTCGTGACCGGTGCCTCGGGCGGCGTCGGCTCGGCAATCATTCAGCTCGCACGTGCCCGCGGCGCCATCCCGATCGCAGTCGCTGGTCCCGGCAAGGAGGCGGCGATGCTCGATATCGGCGCCGAGGCAGTCGTGACCCGCGGCAAGGGCGATCTGGTCGAAGCCGTCCATTCGGCCAGCCGTGGCCAGCCGATCGATGTCGTCGCCGATCTTGTCGGCGGGCCGCTGTTCAACGACCTCTTGAAGATCCTGCGTCCCGAAGGTCGCTATACGACGGCCGGCGCCATCGCCGGCCCGGTGGTCCAGCTCGACTTGCGGACGATGTATCTGAAGCAGCTGGAACTGCATGGCTCAAGCCAGGGAAGCCGCGCCGACTTCCGCCGGATCGTCGGCTATATCGAAAGCCGGAAAATCCGGCCCCTCGTCGGCGGCGTCTATGCGCTGTCGGAATTCCACCGCGCCCAGACCGATTTCATGGCAAAGAACTTCGTCGGCAAATTGGTCGTGGTTCCCGACGGAAGATAAGATCGAGATCTCCGATCACGCCGCAGACGAACCTTATTGAGTTTGCGGCGTTTCACGGCCATGGAAAATCTTTGCGGTCGCATCGGAACTTCGCTGCTTCGGAAAATCCACTTCGCGCCGGGCGGTCGCTGATGCCGACGGGCAGCACGACATACCTCACCTCTGCCGAACTCGGACGGATTCGGCGCGCCGTCGGCATAGCCCGTCTGATGGATACCGCAGTCAGATTGCCGGTCATCGGCGTGCGGATTGGTGCGGACTCGGTCCTCGGCCTCCTCCCGGCCATCGGCGACGTTGCCGGATCGCTGATCGGTCTGTTCATCATCGACGAGGCAAGGCGGCTCGGTCTTCCCGCCCACAAGCTCGCCCGCATGGGCGTCAATCTCGGCGTCGACGCCGCCTGCGGCACGGTCCCGCTGATCGGCGATATCTTCGATGTCTATTTCAAGTCTCACCGCCGCAACGTCGGCATCATCCTCGACCACTTTGGCGTGAGCGAAGACGAGCTAAACCGGCGAACCTGACGAAACCAATCGTCCCGGGATTGTATCACGTCCGAGCAACCTTCCCCGCCAGGAACGCCAGAGCCGCAGCACCGATTAGGCCCGAGTTCTGATCCAGTGCTGCCAGCATCACCTTGACATCCTTGAATGCCGGCATTGCCCACTGGCTGATATAGGCTTGAATGCCCGGTTGCAGCCGGTCGAATTCGTGGGAAAGCCCTCCCCCCATGACGATGATATCGGGACTGAAGATATGGATCAGGCTGGTGAAGCCGCGGCCGAGAATTTCCGCTTCCTCATCGATCAGCTGATTGGCGAGACGATCGCCATTTCTGGCTGCCGCAAAAACGCTGCGGCTGTCGATGGCGCCGCCGTTGCTGCCTAACGTCGTCTCGTGGCTTTCCATCGCCCGCATTTGCGCGCGCCGCGCAAAAGCCGGTCCGGATCCATAGGCCTCGAAACAGCCCCTGTTGCCGCAAGGGCAAAGCTCTCCGTTCGGCACGACCGACATGTGGCCGACATGCGCCGCCATGCCCTTGCGGCCGCGCACGACGCGGCCGTCCGAGATAACGCCACCGCCGATCCCGGTGCTCACCGTGACATAGACGAGGTTATCAAGCCCCTTGCCGATACCGAATTGCCACTCGCCGATCGCCGCGGCAATAGCATCGTTTTCGAGGTCGACCGGGAACGGAAACCGCTTCTGCAACTCCGCCTTCAGCGGAAAATCGACGAAGCCCGAGAGGGTCGGAATGTCAGTCGCGACACCGGCGACCGTATCGAGCGGGCCCGGAGCGGATACGCCGACGCCGACCACCGAAGCGGGGTTCGATGCTGCAAGCAGTCTATCGGCCAGGCCGCAAATCTGGACGAGCACCCGGTCGGGGCCGGCCAGCGCATCCGTTGGTTCGGCTAAGCGCGCCAGGATCCTGCCCTGCTCATCGACAAGGGCGGCCCGCACCTGCGTTCCGCCGAGGTCTATACCAATGGCAACCTGCTGCATGTGAAGACCAAAAGTTAGAGTGCGCGGACCCATGCCATCCGCTCTTCGAGCGATGGCGCATTGAAAGCCAGGGAACCGAGAACCACCGTTTCCGCACCCGACTGGCGCAGGAGAGGCACAGTGTGCTCGCGAATACCGCCATCGGCCGCAAGCACGATTCGATCGGCCGCGCCGCAGCCGGCGATGATCTGCTTTGCCTGTTGAAGCCGGGCGCCGGCCTTTTCGTCGAGGCCCTGGCCCTTGACGCCGATCGCCGTGCCAAGCAGCGTCACAAAACGCAGCCTGGAAGCGTATTTTTCGATCCGCTCGACGGGGGTATCGACCTTGAGGACCATTCCGGCTGCAATACCGCGGCGATCGAGAAGATCGAGAGCCTCGTCGGCGACGCTTTCGTTTTCGACATGAAGGCTGATCAGATCGCTGCCGGCATCGGCGAACTGCTCGATCTGCGACAGGATGATACTGTCCGCAACCATCAGATGAACGTGGATCGGGTGCGTGGAAACTTTGCGCACACCGGCGACGAGATCGGGGAAAAACAACATTGCCGGCGCGAAATGCCCATCGGCGACATCGATGTGGAGGATGTCGACGTGAGGATCGACACGCGCGAGATCATCGGCGAGACGCATCAGATCGGCCGACCAGACGGAGAATTCGGCAATCAATCGATCCTTCGGAAGATCGGCGATCCAGGTTTTTTCGGGGGTAGGCATTGTTTCAGAGCTCCTTCAGAAAATTACCGACGGCAAGCCGAAAGTCGGCGACGTATTGCGGACGGCTCTCAGTTTTCGGCGTGATCTGTACGAAACGCGCGCCGGCAATCCGCGCGGCAAGAGCACGCGCGTAGGAGAGAGGATGAATGCTATCGTGATCATGGCCGATGACGAGCGTCGGCAAGGCGAGATTTCGAACGTCCGCGTCGGTCACATCAGGGCCGCCATTTGAGATCCTGGTCAGCAGTTCGGCGGTCACGTCCAGAGGCGTGCGGGAGAAAAAACCGGCAAGCGAGGCGAGATTGTCCGGGGCCTCGGCGGCGAGCCGGACTCCGACAGGACCGGCAAGAAATGCCTGCTTTGCCTCATCCGGCGGCAGAGTTTTTAGAAGCCGCCCGACTTCGGCATTGGGCGCCATATTGTCCGGCGCCGAAGCCGTCAGCCAGGCCGGCCTTGCAATGATCAGAGCGTTGACAAGATCGGGCCGCTTGACCGCGAGACGCAAGGCGATCGCAGCACCCATCGAGATGCCGCCAATCACGACCGGCACCGCAAGGTTTTTCTCGATATAAGCGGCGATATCATCGCAGAAGGTCGAAATCGACAACTGCTCCAGATTGCCGGCTCGAGAACGGCCGTGACCGCGGGCTTCGACCGTAACCCGGCGATATCCGGTTTCGCGCGGAAAGACCTCATCCGTCTGCGCCGCATCGCCGCATAGGCCGTGCTGGAATATTGCCGACACGCCCTCGCCCGCCATGTCGACGTTGAGAATGGTCCCATCGTTGGTTTCGAATGATTGAGCCCGTCTCACCGTCCTCTCCCCGCGCCTTCGCCGTCGAGCGCACTCTTCAGGAAGGTCGCCGCACCCGCCGCCTCCGAGGCTGAGAGACCATGCGTGACAAGACTGCCGGAAAAGCCAATCGCCTTGAGGCAGCGAAGATAATGCGCATAGTCGAGGACGCCCTTGCCGGCGGTCGCGAAACTGCCGTCGGGATGGCGGTCTTTCGCATGCGCCATGACGATCCGATCGGCCAGAAGATCGATCGCGGAAGACACGATGCGCCGCTGATCGTCCAGCGTCGCAACCTCGAAAAGATTGGCCGGATCGAGCACGATCTTGATGCGAGGGCTCTTCAGCGCCGAGATCAGCCGATGGGCTTTCTCAGCCGAGTTGACCACATTGGCAAGCTCGGGCTCGATACCAAGATCCACATCGTAGCGCTCGGCGATTGTCACGGCCGCTTCCATGGCTTCGAGGAGATCGCGCCAAGCTGCCGGCGTGTCGTTGTCGGCATGCGCCTTCCATTGGTCGATGGAGTCGCGTGTGCCGGTGCAGAGCGTGATCAGGCCCGTTGACATGCCGACGCAACGCTCGGCCAATGTCGCCAATTTCCGAAGCCCGGCGTGGCGCAGGGCCGGATCGGGATGGATCATGTTGTAGGTGCCTGATATGGCGACGATCTCGACGCCGCTGCTACGCGCTGCCTCCGTGACCGAGCGCGCCTGGGCCTCGGTAATCGTCTCCGGCATTGGCGGCAGGCCCGAGCAGGCCATATTGTATTGTGCTGCGGTGAACCCGGCCTCCGCGACCGAATTGAGGACGATCGAGGGTTTCGTACCGTCGAAGGTCTTTGCGAAAATGCCGAGCTTCATCACACGCCACCCGTGACGTCAGCCAGCACAACCGCCTTGCCGCTTTCGACGGAACGCGCGACGGCGACCATCGCCCGTACGGAGGCCAGGCCATCATCAATGTCGGCGCCTTCCATCACTGCGCCATCCAGAATGGTGCGGGCGAAGCCTTCGACCTGACGGCGGTAGAAATGACCGTCGGCGCCGAGTACGCGATGGGTTGCGCCATCGGCTTCCCGGAAAATGTCGACCTCGCTTGTTTTGTAGTACCATGGGTTATAGGTCTTGCCCAAAATGCTGCCGTTCCTGCCGTAGATCTGGAAGCCTTCATGCCAGTCCATGCGCACCTGGACGGTGAGATCGAGGTGGCCGAGCGTGCCGGAGGCAAATTCCACGTCGACGAACCAGCACCAGATACCGGCTCGCTCGGACAGACGAGCGGCGACGGAAACGATATCGCCGGCGAAATACCGTGCCGTGTCGATCAGGTGGCAACCATGCGCAAGCATGTAGTAGTGGCGCAGGTCGGCTTTCGGATTGGCGGAGGGTTTTCGCGCATTGGCGCTGCTGACGATCAGGGGCTGGACTGCATCGGTCATCGGATAGCGATGGGTGCTGTCGCAATACCATGCTTTCAGAGCGACCATCTCACCCATCTCATCGCGGATGAAGGATTTCGCCGCCTGGAGCCCTGCGTCGAAACGCTTCATATGCCCGACTTGAAACACTTTTCCCGACCGATCGACCGCCGCCTTCAATTCAAGGCATTCCTCGACGGTGACACCGACGGGTTTCTCGCACAAGACATGCTTGCCGGCCTGAAGGGCGCGGATGGAGGCCGGGACGTGAAAAGCATCGGCGGTCGCGATGATCACGGCATCGAGGCCGGGATCGGCCAGCATCTTGTCGTAGTCGTCATAGGTTTTGCCGGCCCCATGAGTGATTGCCATACGCTGGCGAAGATCCTCGGCTACGTCGCAGATCGCATAGAGATCGGCATTGGCAGCCTTCGTGCAGCTCTCGAAGTGGGCCGCCTGGGCAATCTGGCCGGCTCCCAGTACGCCGATGCGGAGGCGTCGTTCCTGTTTTGCTGGCATCGATAAGCCCTTTGTCGGATGTTGAAGATGAACGCCGGTTTCGGCGCCGAATGGAGTGGCTTTCAAGACGTCAAACGCCGAAGACGTCTTCTGCCGGCCGAACCGCCATCGGCGCCTCTCGGCTTTTCCCAGGTCAGTTCAAAGCCATGTGCGTTTGAGGATGGAAGAAATGAAGTTTCGCCGGGTCGATTGCCAGATTGATCGATTGGCCCGTCTCGACCGCGCTGACAGCTTCGAAGCGAGCGACGGCGTTGGCGGCGCCGCTCAAGTCTTCGACGGCGTCGGGGTCGCCCGAGTCGATCCGGACCGCGTCGATCTTCAAATGCACGATCAACTCCGAGCCAAGCTCCTCGATCGACTTCACGACAACCGGGATCGTCGGATAGGACGCCCCGGACGGCAACTGGCTGTCGTAGAGATCCTCGGGCCGGACGCCAAAGATCAGGGCTTTTCCCTCGAAAGCGGAAAGGCCGGGAGCCCGCTCAAACGTGCCGTCGGACAGGGGGATGGAGAAGCCCGGCAGATGGATCCGCATGCCCTCCAGACGCCCTTCGAATAGGTTCATCGAGGGCGACCCGATGAAGCCTGCGACAAACGCATTGACCGGGCGGTGATACAAAGCCTTGGGCGTGTCCACCTGCTGTAGCACGCCGCCCTTCAGCACCGCGACGCGATCGCCCATGGTCAAGGCTTCGGTCTGGTCGTGCGTCACGTAAATCGTCGTGACGCCCAGCTGTTTCTGCAGGCTTGCGATCTCCGCGCGCATTTGAACACGCAGCTTGGCATCGAGGTTGGAAAGCGGTTCGTCCATGAGGAATGCCGCGGGCTCGCGGACCATGGCGCGGCCCATCGCAACACGCTGGCGCTGGCCGCCGGAAAGCTGTGCGGGCTTGTTGCCCAGCAAGCTTTCCAGCTGCAAGGTCTTGGCAATCTCATGCACGCGCTTGGTTCGCTCGACCTTGGTCTTTCCGGCCAGCTTCATCGAAAAGGCGATGTTGTCGAACACCGTCATGTGCGGATAAAGCGCATAACTCTGGAAGACCATGGCAATGTCCCGGTCCTTGGGGGCGAGATCGACGACGTCCTGACCGCCGATGCTCAAGGTTCCACTGCTGATTTCCTCAAGCCCGGCAATCATGCGGAGCGCGGTCGATTTTCCGCATCCGGATGGACCGACCAGGATCAGAAACTCGCCATCATGGATCGTCAGGCTCAGATCCTTGATCGCATGGTAGCTGTTTCCATAGGTCTTGCAGATTTTGTCCAGTACAACCACAGCCACGTCTCATCCTCCCATATCAGTCCGGATCACGTCTTCAAACGGCGCTCCCACCGTCTCCGATGCTTTCGACAAGAAGGCTCAGGCATGAGCTTAAAAGTCAACAAAAGAATCAATGTCAAAGCGCCATGCGTTATCGACTATTTACTATATCTATTTGAATTTGTTAATGTTTAATCCGATAACAATGGGTTTTTTGCGAAACAATATTTTTTAACGCGCGTAATTTTTAAGGTCGGCACGGTAGCTATTGGAGGATCTTTCAACCCCTTACAATCAGCCGTGCGACTCCCCCGGGCAGTGGACGACGTCGGCACGCACTACCTCGCGCTAATCGTGATATCGCGGAATCGGGCGCGGCACGGGTGCATTTTCCGCCGCCATCCATGTCAGGCATGTTCGATTGTCTGGCAGGCCTCTGCGCCCTCCCCGTGCGGTCACGGAAATGGCGGCAGCCGTCGTGGCATAGGCAACGCAATCAAGCGGGCTCTTACCCTCAGCAAGCGCAAGAGCGTAGGCACCGTGAAAACAATCGCCGGCACCGGTCGTGTCGACCGCCTGAACCTGATAGGCCGGCAAATGCCACCGGGTGGCGTCGCCTTTCTGGCGCAGGTTGCTCCCTCGTTCGCCATCGGTCAGGACAACAGCGGACCGATCCGTTGACCAAAGCTTCTCCAGGATGATCGCTGGATCATCCTCACCGGTGTACTCTCTAGCGAAAGCGAGCGGCAGCACCAGATGGTCGGCGAAGGCGAGGATTCGATCCGTCGCGGCACCGACCGTCCATTCGATATCGGCTATCACGGCTAGGCCAAGCGCCCGCGCCCGCGCCACAACACTTTCCGAGTGCGTCGCGTAACCATCGATCAGCAGGACCGGGGCCTGCATCAAAACATTGTCGGGCAGCGCGTCCGACGTGCCGTGCAGCACATCGTCGTCATAGGCTATGAACCGGTCGCCGTCAGGACCGACCGTGATCACCGAGCGGATCGGCGCGGCAGCGGCATGGCGTGGCGCCAGGGATATGTCGACGCCCTCGCGCTCGAGCTCGGCACCGGCCGGATCGGCCGCAGGCTCATCGCCGAGCCATCCGATGAAGCCGGCGCGCCCGCCAAGCCGGGCGATGGCGACAAGAGCCGTCGCCACGTTGCCGCCATGGTCCGCAGTCCGCTTCGTCACCTTCCCCTTGCCAGCCGAAAGCCCCCGATCGACATAGATGATGTCATCGACTGCCAGGGCGCCGAAGCCCAGAACCTGGAGCGAGCGCGACATGTCTCAAGCCCTGGCAGCCGCCAGTGCCTCCTCTGGCGCCATCCCCTTGTGAATGACGAGCTTGAAGGCGCGCGCCGCCATGGTCGTATCGCCGTGCCCCCAGAGGTTGCGGCCGACGACTGCCCCCTTGGCGCCAGCGCGCAACGCTTCCGAGGTCTGGACGAGCGCTCCAAGCAGCGTATCGGTCTTCGGGCCGCCGGCGATCACGACCGGGATCGGGCAGGTCGCGACGGTTTCTCGGAAGGACTCGAAATCTCCGGTGTAACCGACCTTGATCACGTCGACGCCGGCTTCGAAACCGATACGAACCGCATAAGCAATTTCATCCGGGGTAAACACGATCTTGCCGCCATCGGAAAAATCCCGGGGATAGACGTGGGCGACGACCGGCATCTCGTAGCGGGCGGCGGCGTTGACCGTGTCGGTGAGCCAGCGGATGTACTCTCCTTCGGTGGCGCCGCGCACTGGAATGGCGACCGCCAGGGCGTCGGCGCCATAGCGCACAGCGTCTTCCGGGGTCGCAATGAGCTGGCGAATCCGGTCGTCGGCGGTGAAGCAGCCACCCTGAATGACGAGGGCTGCCTTCCCGGCGTATTCCGACCAAAGGTGCCGCGCCGCGCCAGGCTGGATGCTGATGTAGTCGGGGCCTCCCGCCATGACGCGTTTGAGCGCGCCCGGCAGATCGGCAAGCCCGCCCTCACGAACATTGCCATAACCGACAAAATGATCGACCGCGCCTCCAAACAAATGACCCGATGGGTTCGAGAACAGGCGTGCGAGGCGGATTTTGGTTCCGAGACCCATGGCGATACTTCCTTTAAGATTGCTGGCTTTACGATTGCTGGCTTTGCGATTGACGGCTTCGTTGCTGGAAAAACCCTAACTCGAAAACAAACAAATGTTCAATATTTCGAATTCTTTCGTTTCCACGCGGCAAGAAAATTTTTAACGTGCTTTTTTCACTCCAAGGAGCTATTTCTGCAGCAGAAGCCGTACAAACACGCGGCTGGCTTTCGTTTTTCAAAAGTCGCTTTATCGCAACGGCGCGCGCGGCAGTCGGGATCGCATATGCTTGCAGAACAGAGGCGGCAGCAGATCATGCTGGAACTTCAACGGGTCGGCCAGGCTCGCACCCGCCAGCTCGCGGAATTCTTCGAGGTCTCGGAAGTCACGATCCGCTCCGACCTCGAGATCATGGATGCAAAGAAGCAGTTGATCAAAACCCATGGTGGGGCAATCGCTTTGCCGTCCGACTCGCCGGCCGCAGCCTTCGAGGAACGCATGCAGCGTAATTTCGATGCGAAGCGGCGCATCGCCCAGATGGCCGCGCGGCAGATCATCGACAACCAGTCGATCGTCTTCGACAGCGGTTCGACGTTGCTGCAGGTGGCCATGCAGATGCCCCAGGTCAACAACGTCGTGGTCGCGACGACGGCGATGAACATCGCGCAGCACCTGATGTACCGGCCGGGACTTGACGTGCACATGATCGGCGGCCGGGTGTTTCCCAGCACCGTCAGCACGATCGTATCGGACTCCGATAAGGCGGTCGGCGGTCTCGTCGCCCACCAGGCCTTTGTCAGCGCTCACGCGATCGATCAGGCCTTCGACGTCGTCGATGTCTCAGAAGATATTGCGCGGACCAAGCGCAACCTGGTTCGCATGGCCCGGCGTGTCGTACTTGTGGCGGATTCGAGCAAATTTGACATCGGCGCCTCCTCCAAAGCCTTCTCGCTGTCGCGCGTCGATCTGATCATCACGGACAGCAACATGCCGCACAGCATTCGCCACCGATTGGACAAGCTCGGCGTGGAGGTGCGCTACGCGTGACCGGCAGCCAGCCTCGCCAATTCAGCCGCGAGCCGGGAGAGGCATTGTCGCGCGCGGAAGATTTTCGTCGACCCCAAGGGAAACGAGGCGCGTTAGAACCCCAGCTGTCGAAGCGTCTCGCGGTTCACGCGAACGGCCGCCGCCGGATCGGTTCCGGCATGGTCCGATTCTTCCTCCACCACGATCCAGCCGGTGAACTCCGGCGCATCCCGAACGGCCGAGATCACGGCGGGCACGTCGCAGACGCCTTCGCCGAGCATCGCCCAGATCCCGCCGGCGTCGACATCCTTCAGATGCACGTAGCGGATACGGTCCCGGTAGGCCGAAAGCGTTTCGTCGATCTGCTGGCCGCCCCGCAGAATATGGCCGGTGTCCGGCACCCAACCCACCCGTGGATCGAGGAGAACAAACAGGCGGTCATAATCGTTCCGGGTGAAGAGAAGCGTATTGTGGTGCGAGGAAGGGTGGACAGCAACGGCGACACCGGCCGACCGTCCGATCTCGGTCGCGCGATTGTAGCACTCCGCTGCGATGGCGAATTTCTCATCGCGCGGGCCATCCGAAACGACGGTGGCCGATCCCATCGACACCATCGCACCGGGAAAGTTCGCCACGAAATCCACCCAGCGCCGCGCCGTCTCCAGATCGGAAGCGATTTTTTCCGCCACCGTGAAGCCGCTGGCGGAGCCGAAGGCAAAGGAAACCAGCGTCAAACCGGCGTTTGTCAAAGTACGGGCAAAGTCGGCAGGCTTAAGCACGTAGTGACCGATCATCGTGTCGGTGATTTCGAGACCGGCATATCCGCCATCGGCGATGGCGCGCACCAGATCATCCGGCCCCCCGCCCCAACCCTTGCCCAGCATCTCCCAGGTGAATGTCTGGCAGCCGATTTTCAGCGCAGCATTGTTCATAATTTGGTCCTGACCTATTCGTTGGTGACAGCCGATATCGAAGCCGGCGCCTTCGCGGAGGCGATCATCGAGGCACTTGGTGTCCGCATTGCCGAAACGCATTCTTCAACAAGAGGGCCGAGACCCTCTTCATCGGGGAGTTGCGACGCCTCCCAACGTCTTGTCATTTCGTAGGGGAAAATGTTAGCGTGCGTCAACATAATTTATATCTCGCGCGTCAAACATAGCATTCCTCAACTCTGTGAGCACGCAACGGCAAGGTCAGGTCTAGATGGAAGGGACCAATGAAATGAAACTCAAGATCGGCGTTGTGGGATGCGGCAACATTTCGCTCGCCTATATGCGCAATGCGCCGCTGTTTCGCGGCGTCGAGATCACCGCCTGTGCCGATCTCAATGCAGACGCCGCCAAGCGCCGCGCCGCTGAGTTCAACCTGCGGGCGGCCGACGTCGATGCCCTCATTGACGATAAGAACATCGACCTGATCCTCAACTTGACGATCCCGGCTGCCCATTTCGACGTCTCGATGCGGGCGTTGTCGGCGGGCAAACATGTCTTTACCGAGAAGCCGCTCGGCGTCACGGCCGCAGAAGGACGCCGATTGGTGGATGCGGCCGCCGAAAAGGGCCTCATGCTCGGTTCGGCGCCGGACACCTTCCTCGGGGCAGCCGGACGTCATGCCCGGCGGCAGATGGAAGCCGGCGCCATCGGCAAGCTGGTGACGGGGACAGCCTTCATGATGGGCCGCGGCATGGAGCACTGGCATCCGGACCCCAGCTTTTACTATCAGGCCGGCGCCGGCCCGGTCATGGATATGGGCCCCTACTATCTCACGATGATGGTCAATCTGATGGGGCCGATCCGACGTGTGCAGGCCGTTGCCACAAGCGGGCAGGAAGAGCGGCTCATCACCGCCGAAGGGCCGAAGCAGGGCACCAGGTTCAAAGTGGGAACACCGACCAGCGTGCTTTCGCTGCTGGAATTTGATTGCGGGGCCACAGTCACCTTCGGCACCTCCTGGGACGTCTTCCGCCACTCCAACCACCCCATTGAGCTGCACGGCACCGAAGGATCGCTACGCCTGCCCGACCCTGATAATTTCAGCGGCCGTGTCGCGCTCTCCAGTCGTGGCGCGCCCTGGCAGGAAACCGATACATCAGGCGAACTCTTCGGTGCGGCCAATTGGCCGATCGCAGCACCGGACCGCGCCAACTATCGCATGCTTGGTCTTGCCGATCTTGCCCGCGCCATCATCGAAGGCCGTACGCCGCGCGCTTCAGGCGATCTCGCGCTGCATGTGCTAGATGTCATGGAAGCAACCCTCCGGGCAGGTGAAACCGGTGTCGCGCAGACCATTCCAGGTACTGTTGCCCAGCCAAGGGAATTGCGGGAAGACGAAGCACGGAGCCTGCTTGCATGACACAACTGGATGAATCCGCAAAACGCGCACTTGCGTGGCCGGGCGATCCGCAGGAGCCTGTGGAAAGCTGCACGCCGGCGCTGGCGCGGCAACAATATCTGGACGGTTTCGCAGACATCCAGTGGCCGCTCGAGGATGTGGCCGAGATACTGGAAAGGCATGCCGGCGCCATCCGGCTGAAGATATGGCGCGGCCGCACAACGCCGCGCGAGCGGGCTCCCGCCTTGCTTTATATCCATGGTGGCGGCTTTGTGATCGGCGCGCCGGAAACCCATGAGGACATTTGCCGGACGCTTGCCAATATCGCTGGCGCCGTCGTGGTTTCGCCCGACTACCGCCTCGCCCCGGAACATCCCTTTCCGGCGGCGATCGAAGACTGCGCAGCCGCGCTCGTCTGGATGACGGATCAGGCTGCTGCACTCGGCATCGATCCGGCGCGAATTGTCGTTGGCGGCGACAGCGCCGGCGGAAATCTCGCCGCCGTCATCGCTCTGCTGGCACGCGACGGACAGGTGCCGGCTGTCATCGGTCAGGTGCTGATCTATCCGGTGACCGACCAGTTGCAGGCAACCGACAGCTACTTGCGTTACGATGAGGGTTTCGGCCTGACGTCAGCGGCGATGCGATGGTTCCGGGACCACTATCTGCCGGACCCTGCTAGCCGGTCCGACTGGCGGGCCTCGCCGCTTCGCGCCGCGTCACTGGCGGGCGTGGCGCCCGCCGTCGTGATCCTTGCCGGCCACGACGTGCTGTTTGACGAAGGGGCCCTCTATACCGAGCGGCTGAGCTCCGAAGCCCAGGCCACAAGCCACACCTGGCCTGGACAGATCCATGGCTTCGTCTCGAAGCGCCGGGCCATTCCGGAGGCGCAAGAGGCTCTTGAAGCCATTGCAACGGCATGGCGCACCATGGACCCGGCGCTCACGCGTTGAGCCCGCCTCAAGCCGAGTCGCGCATCACCAGTGTTGCTTCCAGGATGACCCTCTTTATCGAAGGGGTCGTCCCCTCGTCCTCGCTTTCGATATGAGACAGCAAAAGCTCCACGGATTTCGCTGCGATCTCCGGCGCGTTCTGGGCCATCGTCGTCAGCGACGGACAGGTATATCGGCTCAGCGGATGATCGTCGTGCCCGGCGATGCGCACGTCGCAACCGTCGTTGCGCCCGATTTTCAGGCCGGAAGCGAATGCGGCCGCCATGGCGCCGAAAGCGAAGCGGTCGTTGGCGCAGAGCAGTGTTTTGCCGGGCAGGCCGCCACGCGCAAGAATTCTCTGCATCTGCTCGTATCCGAGACGCTCGAACTCCCAGGACGGTGGTGCGTCACAATCGATGACCAGCGGTGAATGCCCTTCCCTTGCCATGGTCGCGCGGTAGCTCGCCTGCCGCTCGCCGGCGTTTTCCGTCAGATGCGGAATTTCCAGGAATATCGGCGGCTCACCGGACCGGCAGAGATATTGCACGATGGCTGCCATGCTTTGTGCGTTGTCGTTGCCGACATAAGGAAGGTCGCCGCTGGCCGGATTGTCGAAGCAGACGACGGGGATTGCGTCCTTCAGTCTTTCCAGCGCGGAGCGGCGCAAGCCGGCTCCGAGCGGCGCCACGATCGCACCTGCAACCTTCAGCGAGAGCAATGTCCGCACCGCCTCGGCCTCCAGCTCCGGCCGCGTGTGCGAAGAGATCTGGACCGGCCAGAAGCCTTTTTCGCGCAACTCCAGCTCGATCAGCGACACGACCTGCACATAAAAGGGATCCGACATGGTCGGGACCAGGATCCCGATATTTCTGGTCCGCTTGCGATTGAGGTGCCGCGCGAAAAGGTTCGGCTCGAAATTCGACTTCTTGAGGGCCGCCTCGATACGCTTGCGGGTCACCTCCTTGATCTGCGAGGGATCATCGAAATATTTCGACAGCGTCGGACGCGATACGCCGGAGGCGGTCGCGAAATCGTCCATCGATTTATAACTTTTCTTGGCCATTCAGTTCCTTATCGGCGGGACGAGGCGCCGGATCAAAATGATTTCGCATCAACGGCAAATCCACTGACGCGCCAAATCACGCATGGGGCAATTTGTACAGAGCGTTTTTGGCGCCCGGAATTGCAGACTCGGCTCCCTTTCGAAAACCGAAATATTCCCTCCACCTGCGATTTGCGGCGGCTGCGCCTCGTGGCTGCAAAAACGCTTGTTTCAGGCCGCAAATCGGAAAATTTCGCAGTGAAGATGACGCACTTCCCATGTTTCGTCTTGTTGAGCAAACTTTCATTTGTTTACGAAAGTAAAGAAAAAATGAGTCACAAGCAACACAAATGCTTGAAAAAAGAATTGATTCCAACGGTAGATTTTATCCTGTCTTGTCAGTTACTTATCCTGTTATTCGCCGCCAACGCAGGTCTCTCATCCTTTCTCGATCGCAGTTCTTCGTTGACAGATAGGTGCCTCAGGGAACCTACTTTGTCTACGGTCTTGAGGAGGATCGATTAACTGAAATCTATGGGAGGCACAGATGAATATTAGAAAATTCAGCATGACGATGCGGGCTGCCGTGGCTGTATGGGCGCTTTGCGCCACATCGGCATTTGCCGACACCACCATCGAATTTATTCAATGGTGGGAACCGGAAATGCCGTCCGGGGCCCTGCGCGGCATCATGAACGATTTTGAGGCGGCAAACCCCGGCATCAAGGTGACGCTGGTTAGCGGCCCCTATGCCACGACGCGTGACCAGATCGTCGTCGGCGCCGCCTCCGGAACCCTCAGCGACGTCGTCGGCCTGGATGGCGCCTGGGTCAACGGGCTCGCCAAGCAGGGCGCGATCGCCTCCATGGACGAACTGATGGAGAAGGCGAAATACGACAAGAGCCAGATCACCGATATCGTCAAGGTCGATGGCAAGAGCGTGATGTTCCCGCTGGCTTCCTTCGTCTACCCGGTCTTCGTCAACCTGGATATCGCCAAGGCGTCTGGCGTCGACAAATTGCCGACCACGCGCACGGAATTCGCCGAAGCCGCCAAGAAGATGACCGACGGCTCGAAGAACCAGTATGGTTGGGTTCTGCCGCTATCGCTGCAGTCCCCGAGCGGAATCCAGAATGACGTGATGTCCTGGGTCTGGGCCTCCGGCGCCTCGATGATGAAGGACGGCAAGCCCGATCTTGAAAATGACGCCGTCGTCGGCACGCTCGACTATCTTGCTTCCCTCAACAAGGAAGGCGTTATTTCTCCCGGCATTTTCGCCAAGAAGGAACAGGACAAGGTCGAGGAATTCGTCAATGGCCGCGTCGGCATGATGGTCGATTCCCTCGCACATGTGAACCTTATCCGCGAGCGCAATCCGAAGCTCAAGTTCGGCATCTCGGCCCTGCCCGCAACCGACGGCTACACCGGCAAACGCGGCATGCCCTATGCGTCCTGGGGCATCGGCATCAGCGACGGCAGCAAGCACAAGGAAGAAGCCTGGAAGCTTGTGGAATATCTGATGAGCCCCGACGTCAATGGCCGTCTGGTCTCGATTGCCAACGCCTTCCCCGGCAACGTCCATGCCAAACCGGACTTCGTGGCATCGGACCCGATCTTCGCGGAAGCTTTTAAAATCTTCCAGAGCGGCTATCCTGCCAACGAATTCGTCGGCCTTCCGGTAGCCGAAGAGCTGATGCGGGACATGAACGTCGAAGTTCAAAAGATGTTCGACGGCGGCCAGTCGGCCAAGGATGCGGCTGCCAATACCGAGAAGGTCTGGCTCGCGAAGTTCTAATGCATGTCGCCCGGAAGTGCGCGGCGGTTCCGGGATAACGACATGCATAAAACAAAGGACTAAAGCACGTCGCTTTCACGAGATCACCGGCAGAGCGACCTGGCGCTGCCGGTGAAAGTCGTCAAATCTTCGCATAATGGGAAGTCACAGCTCATGAATCATTCCGCTCCGGCTCTGGTCGCTGCGCAAGTCAAAGCGCGAAGGAAAGGAAGACTTCGTTACAGCACCTTGAGGAAGCTGGTGCCGTATTTCTACGTGTCGCCGGCCACCCTGCTGCTGGTTCTGCTGATGCTGTTCCCCATGGTGATGGTCTTCAAATATTCATTGATGGACGGCGCCATCATGAAAAAGGACGCTGCGTTCGCAGGGGTCCAGAATTACCTGACCATCTTCGAAAATCCGGTGTTCTGGCAGTCGGTCGCCCAGACGATGTATTTCACGATCATGAGCGTCGTCTTCCACTTCATCATCGGCTTGGCTTTCGCGCTGCTGTTGAACACCAACCGCGTCGATCCGCTTATTCGGAGCGTCCTGCGTGTGCTCTTCATCCTGCCCTGGCTGTTCACCGCCGTGATCATCGCCATCATCTGGCGTTTGCTGCTCGATCCGAACGGCGTCGTCAACAGCGTGCTGATGGCGCTCCACATCATCAATTTCAAGGTCGAGTGGTTTTCCTCGACCCGCACCGCCATTCACGCCTTGACCTTTGCAAACATCTGGGCGGGTTATCCGCTTTATATGGTCAGCCTGCTTGCCGGTCTCCAAGGCATTTCGAAGGAGCTTTACGAGGCAGCCGGGATCGATGGTGCCAACGAACTGGAAAAATTCTGGTACATTACCATCCCGCAACTGATGCCGATCATCATCAGCATCGCGCTTCTCGATTTTATCTGGACGATGCAGGTTTTTCCGCTCGTCTGGATGACGACGGGCGGCGGTCCGATCTATTCGACGGAAGTGCTATCCACCTTCACCTACAAGCTCGCCTTCTCCCAATATGAATTTTCGCTGGCTTCGGCGAGTGCAATGATCATCCTCATCATTTCGATGAGCGTCACCTACTTCTACATCAAACACCAGCAGCGAAGGTGACCGTCATGGCAAAGCGTTCCTTCAAGAACTCGGCACTGCCGACCATCCTGACCTATCTCGGACTGGCGATCGGCCTGGTCTTTTCGACCTTCCCGATCGTCTGGATGTTTTTCAGTTCACTGAAATCGAATACCGAAATCTTCGCTCTTCCGCCGCGGCTTTTGCCGAAGGATTTTACCCTGGCCGCCTATCTGACGATCTTCAACGATCCGGTGAAGGTGCGGTTCTTCATCAACAGCTACTTCGTCGCCGGCGTCGTCACCTGCCTCACCCTCGTCATCGCTATCCTGACTGCTTACGGCTTCAGCCGCTATTCCTTCCGCTTCAAGAATACCTTGAACATCTTCATCATCAGCACGCAGACCGTTCCGCCCATCACCCTTCTGATCCCCTATTTCGGAATGGTAGTCGCCTTCAGGATCTTCGACACATATCTGGCACTGATCCTCACCTATATGGTCTTTACACTGCCTTACGCAGTCCTGCTGATGACGGGCTATCTCAACACCTTACCGAAAGAGCTGGACGAGGCCGTTCTCGTCGATGGCGGTTCGAGCTGGACGGCACTTTGGCGCGTCATCGTGCCCGTCTCCATCCCCGGGATTGTTGCTACGGCGGTCTACACTTTTCTGCTGGCGTGGAATGAATTCCTCTTCGCACTGACGCTGACAAAATCGATGAATCTCAGAACCGTTCCGATCGGCATCCAGCTGCTGATGGGCCAGCATGCTTTCGAATGGAATGAAATGATGGCAATGAGCGTGCTCGGCTCCCTTCCCCTCCTGGTGCTTTACCTGGTTGCTCAACGCTACTTCCTGGCGGGCATGACCGCCGGTTCGGTCAAAAGCTGAGGGAGCGCAAACTCATACCGCGGGCGGATCGCTTTTTTAATCTACCTGCCCGCACGATTGCCGCTCGACGCCCCAACCGCGGAGGGCATCGCAGACCTCGGCTCTGGTTGGTGCACCGATGCGTCCGCCGAACACCTGGCATTTCAGCGCCGCCGCCATCGACGACAAGCGCATCGTCTCGGCGATCGGCACGCCTTCTGCGATCGCCAGAGCGAAAGCGCCATGGAAGATATCGCCTGCTGCGAGCGTATCGACGGCCCTCACCTTCGGAGCCGCCAGATGGAAAATCTCGCCGGTTTGGTCATCGAACCAGAAGGAGCCGTTTTCCCCTGATGTGACGCTGATGAAGGCCTGCTCGAACTTTCGCTTCAGGAGGCCAACGGCCTTCGCCGTCTCCGCAGTTCCGGTAAGGCGCTCGGCGGCCGGCTGTGAAAACACGATGTGACTGGCCGCCGGTGCAAGCATCTCGATTACGCCATCGCCCGCAACGTCGCCATCGAGAATGGCTGGCCTGCCGGCCTCTCTGGCTGCGAACAGCGTCCGCAGCGCAAGCTTCGGCCAGCGGACGTCGACGAGCACAGCATCGAAAGCAGACACGTCGTGTTTTGTCACCGGTTTGACCGTCTCGTGCAGCCCGGCATCGTAGAAGGGCACAATCAGCCGCTCGCCCTGATCATCGACAAGGATCGTCGAGACCGCCGAGCGGGCGCCTACCACACGAACCATACCGCTCGTATCTACTCCGCTATCGCTGAGCTCCGCAATGATGCGTTCGCCGGTGGCATCATCGCCAACCGCACCCCAGAGGTTGGCATTGCCACCCAGCCGGGCGACCGCAAAGGCCGCGCTCGACGCCATACCCTCGGCGATCTGCAGCATATCGTAGGGGAGAATTTTGCCCTGGCCGGTCGGCAACGAGCGCACACGAAACAGCGTGTCGAGCACCGCAGCGCCGACACATAAAACGCTGCGCGCCGGACCCGAGCGTGATGCCGAAAAGTGCGAGCGGTTTTCGGACGACATCATGCTCTAACTCTTTAATTTAGAATAGGATTCAGATTCTAGGCCGACCGGCCTAAAATCATCCTGGTCAAGCAGGCAGGCGAAAGCAGAAGAAGTCGCCAAAACCGTCGTCTCACCGGCTCACTTGACGGCTCCGGCCGTCAGCCCAGCCACGATCTGTCGTTGCGCAAACACCGTCAATATCAGCACGGGCAAAGTGACGATCAGCGCCGCCGCCGCAAGCGGCCCCCAACTGACCTGTTCGAACGAAAGCATGTTGTAGACCGCGACCGGCAGCGTGCGGGTCTCGCGACTGGCGAGCACGATACCGAAGACGAAGTTGTTCCAGGAGAAGATGACCGACAGGATGAAGGCGACGACAATGCCGGGTTTGGCGATCGGCAAAGCGACCAAGCGGAAAATCTGCCAGGGTGTGGCGCCATCGATGCTGGCGGCCTCTTCCAGTTCCATCGGCGTCGTCTCGAAATAACCGATCATGATCCATACGACGATCGGCACTGTGACGACGAGATGGATGATGATCTGCGGCAGGAGCGTGCCGAGCAGGTTCAGCCATTGGAAGAGCAGGAAGAGCGGAATCAGGAAGGAAAGGCCGGGCGTCATACGCGCGATCATGATGACCATCGCCGACTTCTCGGCCTTCAGGCGCGCGATGCCATATCCGGCCGGCACGCCGATCAGCAGTGCCAGAAGCGTGGCGGCACCTGTCACCACCACCGAATTCCACAGATACAGGAAGAAGTTGTTCTCCTCGAAGACCTTCAGATAGTTCGACCAAGCGAAACGCTCAGGAATGAAGATCGGCGGATAGGCACCGCTGTCGATTTCATATTTCAGCGACAGCGAGATCATCCAGAGGAAGAACAGGACGACCGGCGATATCATCACAAGGGCAACAAACAGCAGTCCGATACGATCGAGCGTTCTGCGCTTCATCAGCGTGCCTCCCCGTCAGACCAGTTCGCACGCTGCCGGAGCATCAAAAGGACGAAGGACAGCAGGACGATGAGGATGAAGAAGACAACTGCCATGGCCGAGCCATAGCCGATGTCGTAATAGGCGAAAGCTGTGTTGTAGAGATAGATATTGATCGTTTCCGACGCCGTGCCCGGCCCGCCCTGGGTCATGGCATAGATGATATCGAAACTTTTCACCGCATCGATGCTGCGGATGATCACCGCAATCATCAGGAAAGGCGCGATCATCGGCAGGGTTAGATAGCGGAATTTCTGCCAGACATTGGCTCCGTCGATTTCGGCGCTTTCATAGGGCTCGCGCGGAACCGCCGCCAGACCGCCGAGCACGATCAGCATGATAAGCGGCGTCCATTGCCATGTCTCGACCAGCACCAACGAAGGGATGACGCTGGTCTGATTATAGATCCACTCCTGAGGGCCGATGCCGATCAAGGATAGAAGATAATTGAGGACGCCGAGCTGCGGGTGGAACATCATGGTCCAGACGAGAGCGATGGCGACGGGCGTCGCCATCATCGGCATCACGAATATACCGCGCAGAAGACCGCGGAGCGGAAATTGCGTATCGAAAATCAACGCGGCGAGCGTCCCTAGAAAGAGCGGCGCCACCACCGAGAGCGTCGTGTAGAGCACCGTATGCCAGAGCGACTCCCAGAAGCGCATGTCCACGGCCAGGCGGGCGTAATTGTCCAGTCCTGCAAAGACCTGGGACTGGCCAAGCGTCCAGCTGTTGACGCTCATCCAAAGGGTAAACACCCATGGAAAAACGATGACGGCCGCAATGACGATCAGCGCCGGAATGACGAAGGGCCAGTAGTTGGGAGCAACGCGACCAGCGTTGCTCCTTCCCTTCGAGGCGGCCTTGGCCGCTGCGGCCGTTTCGATGCTTGCCGAGGCCATTATCCCTCGCTCTTCGCCAGGACGGGTTCGAACTGTGCCGTCGCGGCCTTGAGTTCGGTCTCTGGATCGCCGCCGCCGATCATGTTGGTAAGACCGACGCCATAGATGTCGCGGAACTCGGTGACCGGAATGATCACCGGCAGCGCGAGCTGCGAGATCTTGCCGGAACCCGCAACCGCATCAAGCCATGCGGCCGGCATCTTGACACCTTCGCGAACCTTGGCATCCGCAAGGATCGACTGGCGGAAAGGAACGCCGGCACCGGCCTGCAGCAGGCGTGCGCCCATGTCGTGGGAAATCGCCCATTGGCAGAAGAGGTAGGCTGCTTCCTTGTTCTTGCTTGCCGCAACGACACCAAGACCGTCGCCGAATGTGCCTGCGGCCTGTGCTTTCGGGCCTTTCGGCATCACACCGTAACCGACCTGGCCGACGACACGCGACTTTTCCGGATTCTCGATCGGCGGAGCAAAACCGACGCCGTCCAGCCACATGCCGATCTTGCCCTGCAGGAAGGCCGACTGCGCCTCGGCCCAGTTGAAGCCGGAGACGCCGGGAGGGGCGGTCTTGGTCATTAGTTTCTGGTAAAGCTTGGCTGCGTCGATCGCTTCTGGCGATGTCGTGCGCAGCTTGCCATCGGGGCCGAGCGGGCTCGAACCATAGCCGAGCAGCAGCGACGTCCAGACCGGCGTATTGGCGTTCTTCAGGCCGCGGGCGACGAAGCCGTAGGTATTGGTCGACGGATCGGTGAGTGCTTCGGCCGCACTTACCAGTTCTTCGAACGTCGTCGGATAGGACAGCCCCTTCTTCTCGAACAGCGCCTTGTTCCAGTAGATGATCCAGTAATCGACAGAGAACGGAAGCGAGCGCAGAACGCCGCCAGAATCCTTGGCGAAGGTCAGGCCGGCTTCGGCGAAATCGCTTTCCGTGAGCGACGGATCGGTCAGGGACGAATCCTTGAGAAAGCCGCTGATATCGGCAAGCCAGCCGCCCTTTTCAAATTGCCGCTTCTGCACATGGTAGCTCATGTGGACGACGTCGAAGCTCGGCTTGCCCGAGCTGAGCTCGATGGTCGTCTTCTGGCGCTGCTGTTGTTCGGGCGTCGCTTCGGCATTGACCTTGATGCCGGTGAGTTCCTCGAACTCGGACAGGTATTTGACGAGCGTCTCACTGCGCGGGCTCTTGACCAGGTTGACTTCGAGTGTCGTCCCGGCAAAGCGCTTCCAATCAACGGCAGCGGATGCCGACCGCATGCCGAGCATGCTGCTGGCTCCAAAAGCGGCGGTCCCCGCCAGAAAGCCGCGCCTCGTCGGATTCAAAAACGATGACATTTGATTGCTCCTCCTCTTGCCGGCGATCTCCTCACCCCCGGCTGCTTATTTTCCGATTATATCCTGAGCGCACGATCTCTTGCATGATTGATATGTGCGACAAGGCTGTTGACGGCGTCCTCCGCCGATCGTCGTTCGATCGCCTCGAGCACCTTCAGGTGCTCACCCATGACAGGTCCGACGTGACCGTCGATGCGAAAACGATCCTGACTGATCAGGCGCATCTTGATCGAGTTTACCCGGTAGGCGTTCGAAATGATGGTATTTCCCAAGGCATCGATAAAAGCGTCGTGCATGCCCCAATCGACGGCCTGCGCGTGCAGTTCCAATTCGTGCGATCCATCGCCGCCGCGAATGGCATCGGCGATATCGCGATGCTGCTTCAAAAGTCTGGCGACCGTCTCGTCAGATGCAGAGCGGGTGAAAAGCGCAACAGCTTCCTTCTCCAGGAAAACGCGCAGCTGGAACGCCTCGCGAATGAGATTAAGGTCGATATGGGCGATCTGTAAGCCGCGCTGAGGCACAGTCTTGATCAGCCCTTCGGCTTCCAGCCTCGGAATGAGCTCTCGGATGGCGCCAAGTGTCAGTCCTGTCAACTCGACGAGACGGCGCTGCGAAACGAACTGACCGGGGCGCACATCACGCGCAAGAAGGTGGCGCGTGAAGCTCTCATACGCCTTTTCCCGGAGTGTCGGCTGCTCGTCTGTGCCGTCCATCGCCTCTCCCAGAAACATCTTTGCCCTATGCCGCCTTCGAGCGGAAAAGACCATCGAAAGCGAGAGCGAGTTCCGCCTGCCCTTCCGCGGATATTGAAACGAGCGGCGGACGAACAGCAAGCCATATATCATCCGACGTCAGTTGCGCGACCATGACCTTTACGGCAGCCGTCACCGGAAATTTCAGCAGTTCGGCGACGAAGTCCTCGATGCGGGAATCATCCTTGCCTTCCTCCGCCATCAGCTTGACTTCGCGCGGTACGAAATTCGCCATGCCCGAGATTGCACCCTGGCCGCCAAGCCGCACGCCCTTCGCCAGATGACGTTCGTCCCCCACCAGGATGACGAGATCGCCATGCGCTTTCAACAGTGTTTCCGTAAAAGGCCAGTCGCCGGAGGAGTCCTTGACGCCTATGACGACATCGGGAAAGGCTGCCCGCAGCCGGCCGATCAGCGATACGGTCAGCGGAACCATGGTGACCGAGGGGATGTTGTAGACGATAATGTCTCGCGCCTTGACGCCGAGGGTGGCGAACACAGCCGAAAACCACTGGAACAGGCCGTCGTCACTGACGTTCTTGAAATAGGAAGGGGGAGCAAGCAGAATGTTGCGAACCCCCTTGGAAAGCGCACGACCTGCCTGCGACGCCGCATCCTCGGCGGCGTCGACCAGCACGCCGACGACGATTTTGCTCGCTTCTATCCCACTCTCGATCATGGAAGCCAGAACACGTTCACGTTCCTGCGTTCCGATGGACGAACCTTCACCCGTCGTTCCGAACAGCGTTACGCTCGAGCATCCGGCAGCGAGGCTTCGCTTTGCCTGCTCGATCATAACATCGATGGCGATATCGCCATTGTTGCCGAACGGCGTGGCGAGAGCGACTGACAGCCCAAATTTCTGGGTCAAATATGCTTCCTCCAATGATTGAGGCTAGACGTAGCAGAGTGACATGTTAGTTGTAAAGAGGTGATTGCATCCTCAATCGTTATGCGATTGCCGCTCCCGTTCCCTCATCCAACATGCCTTGCTGTTGCTCCGCTTGCCCGCACGAGCGCCATCAGCATCGGGCCGATTGCAAACTCGCCCCGCTCTGTCCTTCGGGTCAGATTCCTGAGATAACCCCCAGGAGAATTGATATGCCCTCCCTTCTCCAGGATGCAGGCAATCACCGTCGCGGCATTTTCCGGCCCCATGCCTAAGCAGGCTTCCTCATAGGCCGAGGGACTGACGCCGAGCATCGAGCGCACGATCACCGCCGCCGACATCAGATCTCGCCAGTTGCCGATGGCTCCGCCGGGACCATAGTCAAGGATTTGAGGGCAGGCTTGCAGAACGAGGCCGAGCGGGAAGGATTTCAGGCTCGGCGCGGCCACCGGATCGGCCGCGCCTCCCGCTCCGTTGCTCATCCTGCCGGAAAGCTTCGGCTGCTCCAGTCTTCGCTCGTCAGGCGGTCCGGCGTTCGGCTCATTATCGGCCACAGCGCTTTCGCCCTGCTTCGTGTCGAAGCTTGGTTCAAGTTCATAGTTGGAGTTGGGGTTTGAATTCTGTTTGTGACGCTCAATGTGAGACTCATTGGCGTCTGTTTTTTGTCTTTTTACATGCCTTTCCAGCAGGTTGACGGCTTCGTCACGCAAGAGGCCCATCTCGTCGAGCACAGAAGCCAGGCTTTCGACTGTCGCCACGCGCGGAATTCTCGCGACAAGTGCGCGAAACATCAGCGTCATCGTCTCCCAGTCGCCCGGAATCGCTTCGTCGAGCGCCACCGAAATCAGTTTGGAGATATCACGTCGGCAAACCGTCAGGCGCTCTCGGGTCGCTCTCAGCAGTTCCCGGTCGGCGACCGTCTGGGCGGCCAGGCTTTCGATCTCGGCCGCGCGTGCGAGCAGCGGCGCGATACTGAAGCCGAAGGCTTCGCCGATGGCCCCTGCCCCGTCGCGGCGGGCATAGCGCTTTCCATTCGGGCTGTCCTTGCGCAGGATCAGGCCGGACTCGACCAGAACCGCCAGATGCCGCCGCAGCGTCGCCGGCGTCATTCCGCGAGCGCGGAGCGAAAGCTGCGCATTCGACGGGAAGACGATCAGGCCCTTCTCCTCAGAGATTTCATCATCGGGGTAAAAGGTCAAAAGCGCGTCGAGCACCGTCAGCGCCCGATCGGTCACGCCGAGCGACGGCCGCGCCTCGCAGATTGCCCGAAACAGCTTCCACTTGCTGCGTTTCATTCCCGGCTCGATGGTCTCGGCCAGTTGCTGGCTTGCCAGCATGCCAAGTGACATCGGCCGCCGCCCAAAGGGCGTCGTCACATATCCACTCTCCATTTGCCTTCACCTTCGTTCAGGCAAAAGAAAACCATCCACCAATTTGGTGCCTAAGACGCTTGACTGTGATTCGTGGAAATGCGATTCTCGATGTGCTTAAGATCTGAGAAGGGCTTCCACGACGGCGTCGTTGGGGGCCTTTTTCTTTTGCGCGCTACGCTCCTCTGTCCTTGTTGAACTCCTGGAACAGGCCCTTCAGCCTTTCCTGGACGAACTGATCGAAACCGGGTGCGGTCTTGCCGTCAAAGACGAAGGTCGCACCGGACGCTGTCGTTTTGATCATCACCGGCACGCCGCTAAGCTGGGTTTGGGCAATCGTCGGTTTCGCCGACGCCGTCCGTCTGGTAGCCAGCACGAGCGCCCGGTGAAACCGCTCGTCGCTCGAGATTTTTCGAGCGTCGTCCGCGGACAACTCGGCGATGATTTTCTCGATGTCGGCACCTTCAAGCCGCTCGCCCAGCTCCAACCACCGCCGACGACCGATATCGGGCGCCGCGCCGATGGCATTGACGAGATCAAGGGGAACCTGCCGTATGACGATCAGCATTCTCGACAGCGCCGCCTTATCGACGGCGAGAGCCGCCATGATCACATCGCGGCCGAAGCTCCGTTCTTCGAGCCTCGATGCGAAGAGCGCGCGCTCGATGTAGGAAAGATTGGTTCGAGCGCTGTTTTCCTGCCCCTGGCTGACGACCAGTTGACCGTCCGTGAGCTCGCGGATGACAGCGCGCACCCTGATGCCGATTACTCGAGTGGCGGCCAGACGACGATGGCCGTAGGCAACCTGATACCGTCCCTTGGTTTCGGGATGCGGACGGACGAGGATCGGAACCTGCTGACCGTGCTCGCGGATCTGCTCGACAAGCTGCGCGAGTTCCGTCGCGTCGATCGCCAATCGATCGCTGACGAAGGAGGCGTCGATCAGGGCGGGATCGAGCTCGACGATGGTCTGGCCGGCGGCAAGCTGCCGTTCCAGTTCACTCGCCCGCTCCATTTTCTCCGTAATATTGCCCAGCGTCTTGGTAATGCCGCCGACTGGCGCCGCGCTGCGCTCCTGCGGCACGAACCCGGCGATCGGGCGATTGTCGCGCGGTAGGACCATTTCCACCCTAGCCGGGCTCGGAGCAGAGATTTCGATGAGGTTCTTGCGCGCCATCGACTATTTCCTTCCCCAGGTGGAGCGAAGATGCGCCTCGATCTCGCTATTCACCAAGTTGAGGGACTCCAGCGCCCGATCATAGGTTCCGCGGGTGAACTGCGACCGCTCGACCTCGTAAAGGGTCTGCTTGGTGACGCCAGCGTCGGCGACTGCTGTCGACTTCACCATGGCGTTGTGGAGCATTCGGTTACCGAAGATCGCCCGCATGAAGCCAGTCATCTGGCTCTGCGGCCCGTCGTTCGGCTCGAAGCGCGTCACGAGATAGCGCATCCAGTCATAGCTGGTGCGCCCGCCGGCCTTCTCCACGACCGACATCAGCTCGCTCGTCATCGTCAGAAACTGCGACATCGACATGACGTCGAGCATCTGCGGATGGACCGTGATCAACACCGAGGTCGCTGCGCAGAGCGCCGACATCGTCAAGAACCCCAGCTGCGGCGGGCAGTCGATGACGACGACGTCGTAAAGACTTTCGATCTCGGTCAGGACCTCGCCAATGCGGGCGAAGAACATCGTCTCCGCTTTACCCGACGACATCGCCTTCGGCGTCTCGTGCTCGAACTCCATCAGCTCGAGATTTCCTGGAATGAGATGCAGATTGGGCGTATAGGTGGCGCGCACGATGTCGGCGATTGGGCGCGGATCCTCATAGCGGATGGCGCCGTATATGGTTTCGCCCTCACCGACGTCGAATTCCGGCTGATGGCCGAAAAGAGCCGACAACGAGGCCTGCGGGTCGAGGTCGACGGCGAGCACGCGGTAACCCCTGAGCGCCATGAACTGCGCCAAATGGGCTGCGGTCGTAGTCTTGCCCGAGCCGCCTTTGAAATTCATGACGGAGACGATCTGGAGCTTCTCTCCCGGCCTGCGGGCCGGCACATATTTCGGCGTTCCGTTTCGCTCGTCAAGAACCCGGCGAATCCGATCCATATCCGTTGCGCTATAGAGCCGCCGTCCGTTGGCCAGCGGATCGGGCCCATGGCCATCGGCAGCCACCTGCCGGAGATAACCTTCGCCGATGCCGATAAAGGACGCAGCTTCCGCCGGCGAAAATGTTCTGATGGTCTTTTGGGAAAGCGGCGGGAAGATTTTTGCCTGATGCTGCTGAAGTTGATAGGACAACTCCTTCGCATCTGTTGCCAGAAGCGAAGGGAGATGCTCTTGATCGTCCTGAAGAGCAAGACTCGGCTGCATGATCTGTTTCCCAAATAACTGCGCAATTTTGAACGAAAGCGCCCCAGTTGCGCAGTTACTATATGCCGCGATTCGTGACTGAATTACAAATGCTTAACCAAAAGGCATGTCGAGGCATGCGAAACGGCCGCGGGAAGCTGGCGATTTGGCGGACCAATCGGCGGAATTTGCGCCCACCCGAGCTGCAGAAGAGCAAGGCCAATGCCGTCGTTATGCACATGAATTCATCGAATTTGACCCGGAGAAGCCAGCGGGCGGAAAACCTCGCGTCGGTCGGGTCGAGACGATAGCCGGAAATCGTGTAGCGTCCGCTGGCGCCTGGCCGGTCGCCCGATGGAAATCATCCGTTCCGCACAGACCGCGGCCAAGCCTACATGAGGCAATATCGTCGGCAAATGCCCCGCGCCATGGGCGAGACTATGCTCACCATTGCGCGGGGCGGTCGACGAACCGGGGGAGAATGCAACGAATAACGCTGGAGGCGGCATGTTCGATGGCTATCGTTCTGCAATCAAGCTTTTGTCACACCACGACCGGACCAATGTTGATCCGGCCGCGGGACCGTACCGCTTATTTGTTGGACGCAGCGTCTTCGATGACCTTCGCTACTTTATCGGGATGAGAAACCATTACGACGTGGGACGCACCTTTAACCACAACCGTCTCTTTGGAGCCCGCTCTTTCCGCCATCCATGCAAGCGCTGCCGGCGGTATGTTTTTATCCGCATCGCCGTAAACGAACCAGGAAGGGATATTCTTCCAGCTCGCCGAAGTTGAAGCCTCGCCAAGAGCCTTATCCGTGATCGGACGCTGCGTTGCGGCCATCAGCTTGCCCTCCGCCTTAGATACATCTGCGGCGAATTGATCGTGAAACTCGCCCTGCTTGATGTACAGATCCTTTACTCCACCATCCAACAACACCGGTTCGGCAAGGGTGGGTGCGAGCGTGCTTCCTGGAAACTTACCTGAAAGCGCGAGCGCCGTTTCTCCAACATCGGGCGCGAAGGCCGCGACGAAGACCAGCGATTTAACGTTCGCGCTGTGTGCTGCTGCCTCGTTGATGACTACGCCACCGTAGGAGTGACCGACGAGAACAACGTCGGTCTTCAATCCGGCGACCACTTTGCGCACATAATCGCCATCGGACGTGACGCTTCGAAGCGGATTAGCGACCGCCACCACCGGATATCCATCCTTTTCCAGACGTGTGATCACGCCATTCCAACTGGAGGCATCGGCAAATGCGCCATGAACAAGTACAACCGTCGGCTTTTCGGCCGCGTTGGCATGCAAAAGGCCAGCTACGGTCATTGCGGCGGCGGCGACAAACATCTTCACCATCATCAAACTCCTTTGTATCGTGTACGATTAAATTATGCACAACCATCAACAAAGGCAAGCCCTAAATTCCATATTCACTTTGATTTGAAATTGCCTTTGCCTCGTGTTCACGGTAACCGGTGTTCCGATGCCACATTGCGCTGGCTGCCCTAATCCGTGATCGACTCTATGGATTAGCAACGGGAGTTACTCCGGAGGTCGATGGCGTTGAAGGACGCGACAAATGTGCGCCGGTTGCGGTCATCGTCGAGTCATGATGGCCGCTCGAACGGTCTTCAGAAAGTCCGCGTACTTAACGCCGCTCGCACGGATAACGACCTGTTGCGCAATCATGAGACCAAACAGCATGTAAAGGAACGAAAACAGCCACCAGAGCGGGCGCATAAGGTCGTGCTGGATCACGTAAATGAAGGTGTAAAGAGAGATCGGAAACAGTACGAAGGCTGCCGTGACCAAGCCGGGCGAATAGAAGTGCTTCATCCGAAACATTCTGATCATAGCCGTATGCATCACCACTTCCATGATGCCGAGCATCATCGCGGACATTGCGAGAAACGGGACATTCGGAAAGAACAGTGGCACAAAGGCGATGACCAGCACGTAGGCGGCCGTGACGACTTCTCCAAACCAGCGGCTGCTGGCCGTGAAGTGGAGATGCTCGGTGATCAGTTCCACGAAACCGCCGGGAAACCGCCCTTCTTCCCACAGGTGCATGACCAGTCCGATGAAGAACAGGCCGGACATTCTCTGAAGGACGGTTAGTGCCTCCCAGTTCACGCCGACATAGATTGCCACGCCGACGCCGAGCGCGGCCATGACGTAGAGATTTCGTTCGAGAATGAATCGGATCATGGCGTGGGTTCCTTCTGGTCGGGAATTGATGCGGCCATGCCGCGCAGGATCGTTTCCGCGTGTTGGCTGGCGAGGGCTTCAAGATCGGGCGCATTGGCCCTCGAACCGAACGCCTCGTGATAGAGGAGTGCCACCGAGATCGGGCCGATTATCGAAAAGGCATACAGCCTTGGATCGCCCGGCCTCACTTCGCCTCTGTCCTGCGCTTTGGCGACCATGCCTGCAATGAGATCGAGCATTCGTGCCGCCAGTTCATCATGCCAGACGGCGGCCAGATCGGGGAAGGCACGGCCTTCGGCAAGCATCACGCGGGCCAGACCGGGCAGACGATCATCGCCCAGGCTTTGAGCGGCCCGTTTGAGCAGCATCGGCACGAATTCGGCGAGCGACCCTTCGAAGGCCTTGCCAGCTTTCTCGACCACTTCAAGATGGTTGGTGAGCAGGTGTTGGACAACTGCACGAAACAGAGCCTCCTTGGTATCGAAGTAGCGATACAGCGTGCCTTTCGCGACGCCCGCCCGCCGTGCCACGTCGTCGAGTTTGGTGTTGGCAAACCCGTTTTCCGCAAACAGCGCCATCGCAGCATCGACGATCTCGGAAGGTCGAGCGTCTTTACGGCGGTTCCACTTTGGTTTCGCGTCTGTCATCGGCGACCCTGCTGCGAATGCCAGTCCTTTAGCCATGGAATGAGTGGCGACCACAGGAAGTTGAACAGTTGAATGCCGATCAGCGTGTCGCCCGAGATCAGGCCCCGCGAGAAAGCCACCAATGATGCAGCCAACACGCCGTTCACCAGTAGCCCGGCCAGAAAGATGGTAGCGATGCCAGATCTTCCGATGAGCGGGTTCTTCCAGGTGGCGAAGGCGACCCAGACAGACAGCGGAAGCAGCACGACGAACGCCGTGAGGACGCCTGGATTGTAGTCGCCCGTCGCTGCAAACATGCCGATATGGGACAACGCATTGACGAAGTGGACACCGTAGAGGCCGAGGCCGACAAGCGGATACCGGCGGCTCAGCAACGCGCAGGTCAGGCCTGCGATCCAGATCACCGGAATGTTGATCGCGACGTACAGGGACGGAGGGTAAGCACAGTCCGGATAGGGCGGTTGCCCGAATGTCGCGCAGACGAGATTAGGAAATGCGAAGAACTGCCCGAGCATGTCGACGCCATACTCCTCCGTCTGGTGGAGCATGTACCCGGCGGGAGCAAGCCAGGCCAGCCATCGGGGATCACGCCAACGCGACACGCTTCTTTCGCCGCGTAGCGCATCAGTCCCGAACAGCACCACGAGGAGGATCGCTGCAATGAATAGCCCGATCCACGGCCAGTTCATATCGAACCATCCAAAGGGCATGTGAACTCCTGTCTCGATGCTACAAACGGGCCTTGCATTGACGATTTGACTTGAAGAGAGCATAAATGACTCTGAAGTCAATTACGAGAACTGATCGTTCATCGCCATCCGCAAAGGAACAAGCTATGACCACTCCTGTTTTCGCCATACCTGAATCTACCCCGTTTGAAGACCTGCTTTCCCTGAAAGGCCGCCGTGCCATTATCACGGGTGGAACGCGCGGGATTGGCGAAGCCATCGTGCTGAGGCTCGCCCAGGCGGGTGCCGAAGTCGTCGTAACGGCGCGAGGCCAGGAAGCCCTCACCAAGATCGAGGAAAAGGTGTCGGCCTTCGGCGGGCGTGCCATCGGTTTGCAGGCCGACGCCAGCAAAATGGAAGACGCGAAGCGTGTGATCGATTTTACGGTCAGCAAGCTCGGCGGCGTCGATATTCTGGTCAACAACGCCGCCGTCTTCCCACCGCGCCTTTCGGTCGAAATGACTGAGGAGATTTGGGATCAGACCGTCGATACTGATCTGAAGGGTCCGTTCTTTCTCTCCAAGTTGGCGGCACTCGAAATGATCCAGGCCGGTCATGGCGGACGCATCATCAATGTGCTCTCGACAGAGATATTCAAACCCACCGGCTTCCTCGCCCCCTACGGCGCGGCGAAATCCGGACTGATGGCAGTAACGCAATCGATGGCGGTGGAACTCGGGCCACACGGTATTCAGGTCAACGCGGTCATTCCGGGTGCAACGATGACCGCCGAGCGGATTGCCATGATGCAGAATAGCGCGACCAAGGCACCGTTTTCGGATGCGCCGACCGACGCTCCGCTGACGCTCGCCAAGCAACAGGAATTGCTGCAGAAGGGCGGCTTGGCCGAGCATTTGGGCAACATGCCGCTCGGCCGAACCGGGTATCCTGACGACCTTGCCAAGGCCGTACTGTTCATGGCGTCTGATCTGGCGAGCTATGTGAACGGAACCTCTCTGACCGTCGATGGAGCGCAAACTCTTCGATGAAACCAAGGGTTCTCGGAGAGCATAACTGGTGGAGCTTCTCTGCGAACGCTTGGACACTGGTTCATGATGGCCTTCTTTATATGTGTTGTTCCGCCCGATAGTTCCACGGCAGAAGTTCTTCGATGTGCCTCTGCCTGTGACCCTCTACGATGGCAGTGAGCGTAGCGCTCAGATATGTGAATGGATCGACATCATTGAGCTTGCACGTCTCGACCAGCGAGGCGATGGTCGCCCAGTTCTCCGCCCCAGCGTCATGGCCAGCAAACAGAGCGTTCTTGCGGTTTAGCGCTATCGGTCGGATCGTTCTTTCGACGCTGTTGTTGTCGATCTCGACGCGGCCGTCGGTCAGGAACACGCACAGGCCATCCCAGTATTTGGCGATGTAGGCGAGCGCCTCGCCAAGCGGCGACTTGCCAGCGACACGGGCACGATGTTGGCTCAGCCAGGTCCGCATGTTAGCGATCAACAGCGCTGACCGTGTCTGCCTTCCAGTCAGACGTGCGTCGGGGTTGAGACCGCGCAGCTCGGCTTCGATGCGATAGAGTTCGCCGATCCGCTTCACGCCTTCCTCGGCAATAGGCGCTGGGCCAGTGCGGGTGATCTCGACCAACTTCCGCCGAGCGTGCGCCCAACAGTAGGCCAGCCGGATGTCGGGACCAACACGGTCCGGCGCGATCAGCCGATTATATCCGGCGTAGCCACCCACTTGAAGGATGCCCGTGAACCCATGCAATATCCGTTCGGCATGCTGCCCACCGCGACCGGGAGCATAGGTGAAGGCTACTGCAGGTGGAGCACCGCCGCACCATGGTCGGCCGTCACGAGCCAGCGCCCAGAAGTATCCGGTCTTTGTTTTGCGGGAGCCTGGATCGAGCACCGGTGCACGGGTCTCGTCCATGAACAGCTTCGTCGAACGCTTCAAATCGGCGATCAGAGCATCGAAAACCGGACGAAGTTCGAATGCCGCCCGGCCGACCCAATCGGCGAGTGTCGAACGGTCAAGATCGAGACCCTGGCGGCCCATGATCTGGGCCTGCCGGTAGAGCGGCAGATGGTCGGCATATTTGGAGACCAGCACATGCGCGATGGTTGCTTCGGTCGGCAATCCGGCGTGGATCAGTCTAGCGGGCGCAGGAGCTTGGGCAACACCGTCGGTGCAGGTGCGACAGGCATATTTGGGGCGGCGGGTGACGATGACACGGAACTGCGCAGGGATGACATCCAGCCGTTCGGACACGTCCTCCCCGATGCAATGCAGGCCGCCGCCACAGGTGCAGATCAAGCTCTCCGGTTCGATGGTCTCTTCGACACGAGGAAGGTGTGCGGGAAGAGAGCCACGATTGGCGGCGCGAGGTTTGGGGCTTGGTTTGCCCGAGGGGCTATCGGATTCATCTTCGGCATGGATGGCCGCTATGGCTGTTTCCAGGTCTTCCAATGCGAGATCGAATTGCTCGGGATCGGCCTTCTCGGACCTGCGGCCGAAGGCAGCCTGCTTGAAAGCGGCGACCAGCTTCTCCAGTCGCTCGATCCGGTCATCCTTGCGAACTTCACGCGCCTGAGCCGCGATCAGCATCGCCTTCAGGGCAGCGACATTGTCAGGAAGATCGGCGGCGTCCAACATGGTCGAAGTCTATCAAAGCCAGCTTCACTTCGCCGTTGGAATTTGCCGCCCGAGTCATCGTGACGCACCTATTCGATGGCTTCCGGCGCTCTCGATTCCACAGAACGGACCCGACGCCAGTCGAGCCCGGCAAACAGCGCCTCGAACTGAGCATGCCCCAAGGTCATCAGACCGTCCCGGATATCTGGCCAGGTGAAGGTGTGTTCTTCGAGCCGCTTGTAAGCCATCACCAGACCGGTGCCATCCCAGTAGATCAGCTTCAACCGGTCGGCCTTGCGTGACCGGAATATGAAGACTGTTCCTGTGAATGGGTCCTTATGCAGCTCGTTCTTTACCAGCGCCGCCAGCCCATCGTGGCCTTTACGGAAGTCGACAGGCTTGGTCGCCACCATGATCCGAACCCGGTTCGATGGAAAGATCATGCCGGAACCGCGCATGCACGCGCGACAGCGGCGATCCGGGCGGCAGACGCGCCTTCTTCCAGACGGATCGTGATACCGCCAACGATGACCTCGGGGCGACTGGCTCTTTTGATCGGCGGCTCCGCAGCGGGCGGATCGATGATCACCGCTGCGAACTCTACCGCATCCTCGGGTGCAGGTAGTACAAGCTTTCCCTGCCGCGCCATCGTTCGCCAAGTCGAGAGGTGGTTCGGCTTCAGGCCGTGACGCTCTGCGACCTCATTGACCATCGCGCCGGGCCGAAGGCTCTCCGAAACGATCTGCGCCTTCACCTCGTCCGGCCAGTGCCGGTGAACCTCACGTCCAGACTTCCTGGTCGTGAGAACCTCCAATGTAGTCTCCATGGAGAAACTCCCGTTGCTTGTCCATGGATAGGCGATCACAGATCAGGGCGGCGATGACAATGTGGGAGCAGAACACCGGTTACTGTTCACGAAGTAACGTCAACTCCGGTCGATAGGAAACCTCCAAAGACGGTCGCGCAGCGATAGCCGAGGTCGGTACGAGGTTCAGGGTCTCAACGGATTTCGGCGTGAATTTCTCTACAGGCGAAACGAGGCCATTCGCCGGCAGAACTAATCCGCCATCGATTGGTAGAGCCAGTCGGAGAGCGTCTCGGCCGCCACCCGTGCGCCGGCGCCGGGAAGCAATGCGTCATCGGTCAATTCGACACCGAAATACGATGTGGACGGATCCGTTATCACCGGCCGCTCGTCTTCGTTCGCGGCCAGATAGATCCGTGCGACGTCATCGATACCGAACTGTTCCGGGCCGCCGATTTCGACGATACCGCCCAAAGGCGTTGCGAGGGTCAATTCGGCCAGAAAGGCGGCGACCTCCGAGGCTGCGACCGGCCTCATCAAGGCTGGCGGCAATCGAAAGACGTCGCCTTGCGCACCGATGTCGATCAATCCGTTTATGAACTCGTAAAACTGGGTGGAGCGGAGGATCGTATGGGGGCGATTTGAAGCCCGGATGAGATTTTCCTGCACCATTTTCGCGCGAAAATAGTCGCTTTCCACGAGCCGGGGCGCGCCGACGACGGAGAGGGCGAGATAATGCCCGACGCCTGCCTCGGAGGCGGCGGCAAGCAAATTCTTCGTCGACGCCCTGAAGAAATCCAGTGCCGCACTGTCGCCGAATGATGCGGCGTTGGTCACGTCCACGACGGCGTCGGCTCCCGCTATAGCCGCGTCAAGGCCTTTACCGGTCACCGTATCGACGCCAAACGACAAGGACGCGTCCGTAACCTCGTGGCCCAACCGGCGCAGGCCTTCACTGAGCCGCGTTCCGATGAGACCGCTTGCTCCCACCACGGTGATTTTCATGTCTGCATCCTCACGATCGATTGGATCGACAATGACCGGAAGGCCAAAACCCTTCCATCATGCGTGTGGCTCGGCGCCTTAGCCGTAGGTACAATGGAGTAGACCGAAGGTTTAGGATGACCCACCGGAACGGGAGCGGTCTCCCGCTTGCTCCTTCGCGCCGACGATCCGGACCCGGTGCAACACTACCCCTCCGCGCAATGTATGGATTTCCATGAGTTGCGACGGTGGTTTGACGGGATTACGGTTCGTAGCATGAGCTCGCCAGCCCCGACATCAAGAACGAGTGCTGCACCAAATGCTGATGATCCCCCGGCCTTGTCTGTCCGGCAGGAGCGGTGGATGACGAACGTCTGGTCGCACCGCCCCCGCGCCCTGTATCTCGGGCTCTTCATCGCCGCCTATGTGCTCGGCTGCGGCTTTGCCCAATCGCTCGCGATCGTGCCGGGAACGGGCATTTCCATCTGGCCTCCGGGCGGGCTTTTCATCGCAACGCTCATCCTCGCCCCCAGGCGCAGCTGGCCGTGGTGGATATTGGGGGGCTGCCTGGCCGAGCTGTTCAGCAATGCCCTCTGGTTCCACAGTCCGCTGCCGGCGGCCTTTCTGATGTATGTCGGCAACGCTCTTGAAGCAGTGGTCGCGGCATGGCTGGTCAATCGGACCTTGAAGCGGCCGGCTCAGTTGGAAACCTTGCAGGAGGTTCTCGCATTCATCGTCCTGGGCGCCGGAATTGCGCCAATCGTGAGCGCGACGGTGGGAAGCGCGACGCTCGCGTGGTTCGGCATCCAATCGCAGTCCTTCGTGACCGCCTGGCCTCTCTGGTGGATCGGTGATGCAACCGGCGTCCTGATCGTCGCGCCGCTGGCGCTCTCCGTCTTCCATAACTGGCGCGGCAAGACCCGGCTCTCGGCGGCGCAATGGGTGGAGGCTTGCGTCCTTGGGCTGATTTTTCTCGGTGTCGCCGCTCTTTCGCTCAGCGGCTACCTTCCCTTCGCCTACATCATCATGCCGCCCCTTCTTTGGGCCGCAGTCCGCTTCGAATTCAAGGGTGCGGCCATATCGCTCGCCCTCCTCGCCCTGATTACGGTCGTCTTCACGATAACCGGCGCCGGCCAATTTGTCGGCGATGCCGAGTCCCAGAAACACAAGCAGATCATGCTGCAGCTTTTCCTGGCGATCTCGGCATTTTCGGCGCTGATCGTCGCCGCCATATCCAGGCAACATCAGCTGGCCGTGCTCACGTTGCGCCAAAGCGTTGAGACGTTGCGCGAGCAGGAGCGGGAGCTCTCGCAGCTTGTCGACATGGTTCCGAGCCACGTCTGGCGTCTGACACCCCAGGGCGAACCGACCTTCTTCAACAGACGGATGATCGATTTCCTCGGTCTCGATGTCGCGGATTCGGACAGGCCCGGCATGAGCCGGCTGGAAGCGGTCATCGAGGCCATCATTCACCCCGATGATGCAACCGGCTTCGGGGAGGCGCTCAACCATTGCCTCGTGACCGGCGAAAACTTCGCCATGCGGTATCGGCTGCGTCGCGCCGACGGCATCTATCATTGGATGTCGAGCCGCGCCGAGCCGATGCGGGATCGGGCCGGCAGCATCGTCCAATGGTATGGCCTTTGCCACGACATCGACGATCAGGTCCGTGCCGAAGAGGCGGTGCGCCAGAGCGAGCGAGCGCTGCAGCAGATGATCGACGCGGTGCCGGTTCGCGTCTGGAGCGTGGAGCCGGCGAGCGGGTCGGTCTATTTCAACAAACGCTATCAGGACCATTTCCGCGCCGTCATCGCCAATTTCGACGCTCTCGGCGAGCCGCGCATCGAAGAACTGCTGCGGCAGCTGATTCATCCCGAAGACGCGCCCGACGTCCAGCGCACGCTGCAGAACTGTTTCGAAAGCGGCGGCGGTACCGCCATGCGGTTTCGCTGGCGCGAAAAAGACGACATCTACCGCTGGGCGGAATGCAGGGTGGAACCCCGGCGCGACGGCAACGGAACTGTCGTGCAGTGGTACGGCGTTTCTCTCGACGTCGACGAAGAGGTGCGCGCCCTGGAAGCATTGCGTGATCGCGAGCGCGAACTGTCGCAGCTTGTGGACATGGTCCCGGTTCACATTGGCCGCATGGCGCCCGACGGCAAACCGACCTTCTTCAGCAGGCGCACCCTGCAATCCATTGGAATAGATGACGTCGCTGCCTGGGACAGGCCTGATATCAGTCGATTGGCGGCCATCATCGGGGCGACCGTGCATCCAGAGGATGGACCTCGTATGAAAGAGGTGCTCGCTCACGCGCTTGCGACCGGCGAGCCTTACACAATCCGGTATCGCCGGCGCCGCGCCGACGGCGTATATCGCTGGATGCAAGGTCGCGCGGAGCCGTTGCGGGATCAGAATGGCGCGATCGTGCAATGGTACGCGGCTGCGATCGACATCGATGACGAGGTCAGCGCACAACAGGCCCTGCGTGAGCGGGAACGGGAGCTGTCACAGCTCGTCGACATCGTACCGAGCCTTCTCTGGCGCCTGAATGCCGAGGGGGAGCCGACCTTCTTCAACCAGCGGCTGATCAATTTTCTCGGTCCCGATATTGCAGACACAGGCAAGCCCGGTATGAACCGGCTGTCCGCCATCATCGAAGCCGCCATTCATCCCGACGATGCGGAGAGCCTTGCCGAGGCGCTAAGGCATTCCTTCGCCACCGGCGAGCGCTTCTCGAAACAATATCGCCTGCGGCGCGCTGATGGCGTCTACCGCTGGGTCAGAGGCAGCGCCGAACCGTTGAGGGACGAGAGCGGGCGGATCATTCAATGGTACGGCCTGACCCATGACATCGACGATCAACTTCGCATCGAGGAGGAGTTGCGTGAGAGGGAGCGGTCGCTCTGGCAGATCGTCGAAACGCTGCCGGCAATGATCGATTGCGCAGCGCCCGATGGGGAGCCGGTATACCGCAACCCTCAGCTGCGCGATTTTCTCGGATATAAGCTCGAAGAGCTGGACGGTACGGGAAAAACCCGGCTGGACGGCACGCTCGATGCCGGCGTTCATCCCGACGACGTGGCCGGGGTCAAAGAGAACTATGCCCATTCATTGCGCACCGGCGAGCCCTATGCGCGCCGGCATCGTCTGCGGCGCCACGATGGCGAATATCGCTGGGTCGAGACGCGTGCGGCACCGATGCGCAATGCCGAAGGCGTTATCGTCCAGTGGAACGTCATCTGCCTTGATATCGACAGTGAGGTTCGCACGGAAGAAGATCTGCGTCAGGCGCGAGAGGGCCTTGCGCGGGCAAGCCAGGTGGCGAGCCTTGCCGAGCTTTCGGCCTCCATCGCCCATGAGGTGAACCAGCCGCTCGCGGCCGTCGTCGCCAACTCGCATGCCTGCCAGCGCTGGCTGATGGCGGAACCGCCGAATATGGAGCGGGCACAGAGGACGGTCGAGCGCATCATCCGCGACGCCAACTCGGCCGCGGATGTCGTCAGCCGTATCCGCGCCCTGTTCAAGCAATCCGCAGACCGGAGGGTCTACACGACGCTCGCCGGCGTCGTCGACGAAGCCCGCAATCTCATGGCCGACGAAGCGGCACGGCGGAGCGTCAGGCTGAACGTGGACGTCGATGCAAACCTTCCGCTTATCGCCATCGATCGGGTCCAGATCCAGCAGGTCCTGATCAATCTCGTCCGCAACGGCATCGAGGCGATGGACACTGTCGCCGGCGACAAGGTGATCGGCATGCGCGTGCGCCATATGGGGAATGCCGTACAGACCGAAATCAGTGATCGCGGTCAGGGTATCGCGTTCCCCGAGAAGATGTTCGAGCCGTTCTTCACGACCAAGGAAAATGGCATGGGCATGGGTCTGGCGATCTGCCGCTCGATCGTCGAGCTGCACGGCGGACGATTGTGGGCAGAGAAGAACAATCCGCACGGAGCGACGTTGATCTTCACGTTGCCGATAGAAACGAAGGCGGCGTCATGACGGTCGATGACCATATCGTCTTCATCGTCGATGACGACGGACGTGTCCGGGAGGCGCTCAGCGAGCTCATGGACGCGCACGGCATGCGCGCCATCGCCTTCGAATCCGCCGGCGATTACGTGAGAGCGGACAAGTCGGATGTAGCCGCCTGCCTCATCCTCGATATCGAGCTGCCTGACATCAACGGCCTCGACCTGCAGAGACAGATCGCCGACGGGGATCATCCGCCGATCGTCTTCATTACCGGACATGGCGACATCCCCTCGTCCGTGCGTGCGATCAAAAGCGGCGCCGTGGATTTCCTGACCAAACCGTTCAGTGACGCGGATCTCCTGGCAGCAATCCATGCGGCGCTCGCCCAGGATCGGGTGAAGCGATCGGAACGTGCCGAACTCGATATGCTCAAACGACACTATCTCGACCTGACGCCGCGCGAGCGCGAGGTGCTGCCGCTCGTGGTCAGCGGTCTTCTCAACAAGCAGGCAGCAGCCGAATTGGGGATCAGCGAAGTTACGCTGCAGATCCATAGAAGAAATGTGATGCAGAAAATGGCGGCGGCGTCGCTCGCCGATCTCGTGCGGATCGCGGAGAAATTGGAAATACCGATTACCCACTCGCGCCGAGTGGGGGGGAATTGAACATGAACGAGACAAGACATGTTGTCGCAATTGTCGACGACGATCCAAGACTGCTTGAATCGATGGGCGACCTTCTGGAATCGGCGGGTTATGTGGCCCGCGGCTTCCCGTCGGCGGGCTCGCTGCTCGTCAGCGGGCTGTCGGACCTCGACCTGCTCATCACTGATATCGGAATGCCCGGCATCGACGGCTTCGAGCTTCGTGACCTGGTCAGAAAATCACGTCCCGAGTTGCCGGTGTTCCTGATCACGGGTCGCCACGAGATAGCCGATCAGGGCCGTGCTCAGGGCACGGGCGGGTTTTTCCGCAAGCCCTTTGATGCCCAGGCCCTGCTGTCGGCCATCGCCAACGCTTTACACCAATCGAGAGATGGAGGGTAACATGAGAGTTGACCAGCCGTTGCAGCGGAGATCGGCGCCGTTATCATTGCAGGGCAGATGTGAAGAGTTAGAGCCGCTCGTCATTATCGTCGATGACGACGCATCGGTTCGCGAGGCGCTGTCGGAGTTGATCCTGTCGGCGGGTTTTCAGTCGATTAGTTTTGCCTCGACCCGAGAATTGCTTGATGCCGATATAATGGAAAACCCCGGCTGCCTGATCCTCGATGTGCGCATGCCTGGAGCAAGCGGCCTTCACCTGCAGAGCCATCTGGCCGAAAACGGCATTTCCAAGCCGATCATTTTTCTGACCGGCCACGGAGACATCCCGATGACCGTTCAGGCAATGAAGGCGGGTGCTGTGGATTTTCTCACCAAGCCGGTGCGGGACCAGACGCTGCTCGACGCCATCACCGCGGCCATTGCGATGGATGCCGAGCGACGGGCCGAAGCCGCAATCGCCAAACGCAATGTCAAACGCCTGGAGACGCTGACGCAGCGCGAGCGCGAAGTTCTGCACGAAGTGGCGCACGGACGCCTCAACAAGCAGATCGCCTTCGATCTCGGCATCAGCGAAGTGACGGTCAAGCTGCATCGCAGCAACGTCATGCACAAGATGGAGGCCGCCTCGATTGGCGAACTGATCCGGGCCTGGGAGACGCTGCCCGCGCAAATGCGGCAGACAGGCTCGCGTTAATTTTTTTGCCAGGCCCTTTCCAAAACGACGAGACCCGACCTCGCACATCAGCTGCCTGTCCATTTGATGCGCGCCGTATCCGATTCGCGTCGAAAAAGACGGCGCGGCGCCAGCAATGGGTTTCGCCTTGGCACCCATGCGTTATCTCTAAATTAAAGCTCAGGGATATGACCTCATGCCCGGCTTAGATTTCATAAAGGAGATCACGCCTGTACAATCGATCACCAGCCTCGCCCTCCCCTGAAGCCAACGCCTTCGACATCGAAGCAAACTTCTTGTCGGCCATGGGGAACGCCAAACGGCTTCACATTCTGCATCTGTTGACCGAGGGAGAAGTGTCCGTGACCGTCCTGGCTGATGAAGTGGGACTGAGCCAATCTTCGACTTCCCAGCATCTGGCAATTCTTCGAGAACAAGGACTCGTGCAGACGCGAAGGTCTGCCCAGACGATCTTTTATTCACTTCAATCCGGCACGGCCAGGACGATGCTCGATACGCTCGCCGACATCTTCGGATCGTGCCATCGCTCCCCGGTAGACAGCGCCCGAGCCGGGCACCTGACGAAATGACGAGCCCCGCTCTTGCCGCTCGTAATTGGTCTCCGATTCTGCTGAGGATGATCTTGCAGGCGTCAGGTCGGATGCATCGGTTTCTGATGGACGTTTGATGTACGCCTCCTAGACCACGGTGTGATTACGTCTCAATTGCGAATGGAGATAATCAACCACATCAGGAACGGAACGGTCAGCAGGAGGCGATGATGGACGTATATGAGGCAGTCACTAGCCGACGGTCGGTGCGCGGATTCAAAGACAAACCTGTGGCCAGGGAGATACTTGAGCGCGTGCTGTCCGCCGCGGCTTGGTCGCCGTCAGGATCGAACATCCAGCCGTGGAATACCTATGTGATGACCGGCGCGACGCTGGCCGAGCTCAAGACATCCGCCGTCGAGCGCGTGGCCCACGGCGACGCCTGGGATACGCGGCAGTACGAGATGTATCCGCCCGCGATGAAGTCCCCGTACGGGGAGCGCCGATCCGCCTTCGGCAAGGAGCGCTACAGCGCGCTCGGCATTGCGCGCGAGGACTGGGAGGCGCGCCAGCGGGCAGCAATCGCCAACTGGAACTGCTTTGGCGCGCCCGCCGCCCTGTTCTGCTACATCGACCGTGACCTGGGCCTACCCCAATGGGCCGACGTCGGCATGTATCTGCAGACCGTCATGCTGCTGCTGCGCGCCGAAGGACTGCACAGTTGCCCGCAGATGGCGTGGTCACAGGTTCGCGAGACGGTCGCGGAGGTCCTGTCACCCCCGGACGGGCTCATCCTCTTCTGCGGCATGTCGATCGGCTACGAGGACCCAGCGGCAAGTTCTGCCCATACGGGCCGCGCCCCGCTCGCCGAGACGGTCACTTTCGTCGG
Source organism: Rhizobium sp. NZLR8 (assembly GCF_019685025.1). Classification (NCBI taxonomy): domain Bacteria; kingdom Pseudomonadati; phylum Pseudomonadota; class Alphaproteobacteria; order Hyphomicrobiales; family Rhizobiaceae; genus Rhizobium; species Rhizobium sp. NZLR8. The sequence continues at coordinate 515,131 of NZ_JABDVY010000002.1, forward strand.
TGATTAGTGACGTGCGCTCGAAGGACAAGAGAGCCCTTTTATGATTCTTGCGCAAGACGTCCTTGTCATGCGTGATATTGGAGAACGCCATGACCACGCATAAAGTAGGCTATCTCATCGGCAGCCTCGCCAAGGGCTCGATCAATCGCAAGCTTGCCAAGGCGTTGGTGCGGTTCGCCCCGCCGGAACTTGAAATGTCGGAGATATCCTTCAAGGACCTGCCGCTCTACAGCTACGACTATGACGCCGACTATCCCCCGGCCGGCAAGGCATTCAAGGCGGCAATCGCGGCCGTCGACGCCGTGCTGTTCATCACGCCCGAATACAATCGATCCATACCTGGCGGGCTGAAAAACGCAATCGACTGGGCAAGCCGCCCCTACGGCACCAACTCGTTCACACGCAAGCCGTCAGCGGTTATCGGCACGTCACCTGGCGCGATAGGCACAGCCGTCGCCCAGCAGAATTTGCGCAGCGTGCTTAGTTTCTGCAACTCTCCCCAGATGAATGCCCCGGAAGCCTACATCCAGTTCACACCGGGGCTGATCACCGATGACGGCGAGGTCACGAACGACACCACCGCCGATTTCCTTCGCATTTTCATGCGGGACTTCCATGTCTTCATCGCAAGGGTTCGCTCGGTGCTGCCGAAAGACGCCTAGTGGGCACATAAAAGGAACTGGCCGCCCCATGCGGCAGCAGCCAGTTCCCGATTTTCGAGACGTCTCTAAGCGAAGGCGTAAGAACCGTCCGGCCGCTTCGGCACGCGCCGCTGCCAGTGGATATAGCCTTCCTCCTCCATCGCCTTCTCGTCCATCTCGACGCCCCAGCCGGGCCGATCCGGGCGCAGTTCGAGATAGCCGTCCTTCGGTAGATAGGGATCGACGACGTAACGGGTTTCGCCTTCCCGCTTCTCGATATCGTTGCCGCCATAGACGTAGGCCTGGCCCTTCGGCAGCCGGTATTCGAGGATACGAAAATTCTGCGCCGCAGCTGAAAAATGCACGTTGACCGCCGTTGCCAAGGGGCCCATCGGGTTGTGCGGCGCGACGCCGACAAAGAAGGCTTCGGCGAGCGTGGCAATGCGGCGCATTTCGCTGATGCCGCCGACGACGCAAATATCCGGCTGGATCAGATCGGCGCCCTTGACCTGCAGCAGCCGCAGGAACTCGTTCCTGTTGTAGAGCGACTCGCCGGTCGCCAACGTGCAGTTAAGGCCCTGCTTCAGATCGCCCCAGGCCTCGATGTTTTCTGGCCGTAGCGGCTCCTCGAAAAATAGCGGGTCGTAGGGGGCCAATGCATTGCCGAGCTGGCGAGCGGCGACCGGCTCGAAAATCTTCGCATGCGCGTCGAAGGCGATCTCGTATTCGTCGTTGACCGTTTCGCGAAGCGAGCGGAAATAATCCGCCGAGGCCTTCACGACATTGCCCCAGCGATTGGAGTGCATGTCGATCCGCCAGGGGCTGAGCTTGAAGGCGGTGAACCCCCATCCCTCCTTCAGGCGATCGAATTCGTCGCGGGCCGCCGGCGCATCGGGAGCGGTATAAACCCCGGCATAGACCTTGATGCGGTCGCGCACCTCGCCGCCGAGCAGCTTATAGACCGGGAGATTCGCCGCCTTGGCCGCAAGGTCCCACAGGCAATGATCGAGCGCGGAGATCGCGGCAAGGCCAAGCGCGCCCGGCGGGAACCGGCTCTGCTGGACCAGCAGATTGACCAGATACTCGACGCGAGTCGGATCCTGGCCGGACAAAAATCCGCAGAGATAATCGAGCAGCGGCGGAAGCGCCTTGTCCGGCCCGTGATTGTAGCATTCACCCCAGCCCGTAAGCCCGTCATCGGTATCGAGCGCGACGATCACGCGCGGACGGTCCTTGTCGCGGGTCATGAAAACCCGCATGCGGTCGATCTTCATCATTCTGTCCTTCTAGCGATTGAAATAATTGCGACGCGCCACGCGCGTCTGCACGTAGACGTGCTCGTTGTCGGTTCCGGGATTATAGACGCCCGCAGCTGCCGGCACCGAGACGTTGCCGGCACTGGGGAAACGCGCCACGAAGGCTTCGTCGATATCACAGCCAAGTCCTGGGCCATCGGGAACGGCGATCAAACCGTCGACCTGTTGCGGATGCGGCACGATCGTCCGGCGGCGGCCGTCCCAGTCATCGTCGAGGCGCTCGAGAATGAGAGCGTTCGGGATTGCCGCAAGCAGATGCAAGGCCGCATATTCCGCCACCGGCCCGAGCGAGCCGGAATGCGGCGCCATCTGAATATGATGGGCTTCGGCCATGGCGGCGATCTTCTTCATCTGGGTGATGCCGCCGGCCCGGCCGGTGTCCGGCTGGATCACGTCGACCAGTTCCTTCTCGATAAGCTCGCGCTCGCCGAAGATGGTCGCCGAGCGCTCGCCGGCCGCAAGCGGCACATAAGCTGCATCGCGGATACGCCGGTAGCCGTCGATATTCTCCGGCGCGATTGGATCTTCCACCCACATCAATTCATAGGGCTCGAGCGCCCGCACCAGCCGGCAGGCATCCGCAGGCGTCAGCCACGGCGGCCCATGCAGGTCGATGGCAATGTCCATGTCGTCGCCGACGGCATCGCGGAGCGCGGCGACCTTGCGAACGGGATCGGCGACCCCGCCGCACTTGATCGCCTTTATCCCGCGTTCCTTGAGCGCAAGTGCGCGCTCGGGCGTATTCGCATGCGAATAGATCGGTATCCGGTCGCGCACCTTGCCGCCGAGCAGCATCCAGACAGGCACGCCAAGCGCCTTGCCCTTGATGTCCCATAGGGCCATGTCGATGCCGGTCATCGCACCGCCTCCGACAGTTCCGAGCATACCATGGCCCATCATGGCGATATGCATCTTCTGCCACAGCCGTTCGATATGGGCCGGATCTTCGCCGATGAGGAGGGGTGCAAGATCATGGATCGCGGTCTCGACGACACGCGGCCAGCCCGAGCATTCACCGATGCCGGTGATACCCTCGTCGGTATCGACCTTCAAAAAGAGCCAGTTTCTGGTGCCGCCGAATTGCTTGGAGGCGCCGCCACCGGAACGCTGATCGGAAGCCCAGTTCGAGGGGTCTGGCTGGCCGACATGCATGAGAAAAGTCCGGATCCCGGTGATCTTCATCTCTGAGAACTTCCATTCCTGAGGTTGTCGGGCGCGACGTAGCGGAAACGCCTGGAATGATCGCGGTCACGCGGATCTGGACGGGGGATCGCTGATATCAGCGCCTGCGTGTAGGCGTGCTCGGGTGTACGGCAGACCTTCTCCGCCTCGCCGATTTCGACGAGTTGGCCTTTGTACATGACGCCGACACGGTCGCACATGTAGCGGATGACGCCGATATCATGGCTGATGAAGATATAGGCGAGGCCGAGTTCGTCCTGCAGGCGCATCAGGAGATCGAGCACCTGCGAGCGCACGGAGACATCGAGCGCCGAGGTTGCCTCATCCGCGACGATGACGCGCGGATTGAGCGTGATGGCCCGGGCAATGCCAATGCGCTGGCGCTGACCACCGGAGAATGCGTGCGGGTAGCGTTCGCGTGCTCTCGGATCGAGGCCAACTTGCTCCATCAGATGGCAAACCCGCTCTTCCAGCGCCCGCCCCTTGGCGACGCCGTTGACGAGCAGCGGCTCGCCGATGATCTGGGAGACGGTCATGCGTGGATTGAGGGAGCCGAAAGGATCCTGAAACACCATACGCAATTCGCGGCGCGCGGCGGCCAGTGTGGGACCTTTTGCCGTCGCCAGATCGATGATGTCGCCATCGGCGCGGCGATACAGGATTTCGCCGGCAGTCGGATCGAGCAGCCGCATGATCGAGCGGCCCATCGTCGTCTTGCCGGAGCCACTCTCGCCAACGATGCCGAGGGTCTCGCCCGGCAGCAGCGAAATGGAAACATCGTCCAGCGCCTTCACCTCTCCGAAATCCATCGAGACGTTGCGCAGTTCGAGGATCGGCGCTTGGGTTCTGTCGAGCGGCGCGCGCGCCAGGCGGATTTCCGCCTTCTGCTCCAGCTTCAGCACCGAGCCGATCAGCATGCGGGTATAGTCGTCTTGCGGCGCATGAAAGATCTGCTCGACCGGCGCATATTCCTTGGCGACGCCGTTATGCATCACCAGCACATCGTCGGCGATCTGGGCCACGACACCCATGTCATGCGTGATGAACAGAACGGCCATTCCATTGGCCTTTTGCAGGCGGGCGATCAGGTCGAGAATCTCGGCCTGCGTCGTCACGTCGAGAGCCGTGGTCGGCTCGTCGGCGATTAGGAGCTGAGGTTTACAGGCGAGTGCCATAGCAATCATCGCGCGCTGGCGCATCCCGCCGGAATATTGAAAGGCATACCGATCCAACGCCTTTTCCGGCGAGGGAATCTCGACCTGCTTGAGCAGCGATATGGCCTCAGTGCGCGCCTCTGCCTTGCTCATCCTGGTGTGGAGACGAAGCGCCTCGACGATCTGGTTGCCGACCGTGTGGATCGGCGACAGCGACGACATCGGCTCCTGGAAGATCATGGCGATGTCGCGGCCACGGATCGCCCGGATCTGACGCCCGCGCGGATTGAGGCTGGTCAGATCGGTCGAGCCGCCGTTTTGATCGTTCAAGATGATCGATCCGCCGGATATGCGGCCAGGCGCGTCGACGATCTGCAGGATCGAACGCGCTGTCACCGACTTGCCGGATCCGCTTTCGCCGACGACACAAAGCGTCTTGCCCGGTTCGATCGAGAAAGACAGGTCGCTGACGGCGCGAAAGATGCCGGTCCGCAGTGGAAATTCGACGGTCAGGTTTTTCACTTGGAGCAGCGGCCTGCCGGCGATGGGAACGATATCGGTCATGCCGGCCTCATTTGTTGTACGGATCGGCCGCATCGCGCAGCCCGTCGCCGAGAAGGTTAAGCGCCATCACGGCGACCACGACGGCGCAGCCCGGCATGAAGAGCCATGGCGCGGTGGCGATCGAGCGAATGTTCTGGGCCTCGCGCAAAAGCACGCCCCAGGAGATGGTCGGCGGCTGCAGCCCGAGCCCCAGAAAGGAGAGAGAGGTTTCGGCAAGGATCATCGCCGGCACCGCAAGCGTGATCGACGCAATGATGTGGCTGGCAAAGCTCGGCAGCATGTGGCGAAAGATGATGCGTCTTTCTCGAACGCCGTCGAGTCTCGCGGCGGCGACGAACTCCTCTGTTCGCAGCGACAGGAAGCGGCCGCGAACGACGCGGGCAAGCTGCGCCCAGCCGGTCAGCGACAGGATGATCGTGATCATCATATACTGCAGCGTCGCCGGCCAATCCTGTGGCAGGGCCGCGGCCATGGCGAGCCAGATCGGTATCGTCGGCAGCGACAGAACGAAATCGATCACGCGCTGCATAAAGAAATCGATGCGGCCGCCGTAATATCCCGAGATTCCGCCGAGCACGATACCGAGCATGAGCGAGAAGAAGACGCCGACGAGGCCGATCGACAACGAGATCTGCGAGCCTTGCACCGTTCGGCTGAAAACATCGCGCCCAAGCCTGTCGGCGCCGAAGAGAAGCAGCGGCGTCGTCTTGTCGGGCGAGGCGATCAGGTGGATGTTTGACTTGAACAGACCGAATACGGAATATTCATAGCCGCGCCCGAAAAATTGGACGTCGACACGCTTTGTCGTGTCTTCCTTGAAGATGGCGGCCAGTGTTTCCGGATCGCGGGTCAGCTTCATCGGATAATAATGCGGGCCGAAGGAAAAGCCATACTGCGTGTCGATCAGATGCAATCTCTGCGGTGGGTGAAAGGTCGCCCGCGCATTTTGCAGGTTCGGATCGTTGATGGCGAAGAAGCCGGGAACCAGGGCAACGATATACATCATCACGGTGACGACAAGCGCCACCATGGCCAGCCGGTGCCGGCGGAAAGCCCACCAGATCAACTGCCACTGCGATGCGACGGCGGCGCGATCCGGCTGAATATTTGTAACGGTGATGTCAGCCACGTTAGGCTCCTATTCCAACCGGATGCGGGGATCGACCAGCGCAAGCAGGATGTCGCTGATCAAAGAGCCTATCAGCGTCAGAGCGCAGATCAGCAGAACGAAGGCACCGGCCAGATACATGTCCTGGGCCATCAGCGCCTGCAGCAGCAAAGGTGCGGCCGTCGGCAGATTTAGGACGATGGCGACGACAACCGAGCCGGAAATGAGGTTGGGCAGCAGCCAGGCAATGGTCGAGATGAACGGATTGAGCGCGATCATCATTGGATATTTCATCAGCAGCCGGAACTCTGAGAGACCTTTTGCCCTTGCCGTCGTCACGTAAGGCTTCGGCAGTTCATCGAGCATGTTGGCGCGCATGACACGGATGAGGCTCGCGGTCGATGAAACGGCAAGAATGATGACCGGAAGCCAGAGATGCGAGAAGAGATCGATCATCTTGGCGAAGCTCCAGGACGCGTTCTCGTATTCGGGCGAAAACAGCCCGCCGACATCCTGTCCGAATTCGACCGCCGCGACATACATCAGCACCAGCGCCAGCAGGAAGGACGGAACGGCCAGGCCGAAAAAGGTGAAGGCGGTGAAGAAATAGTCCCCGATCGAATATTTGCGCACAGCGGAATAGACGCCGATCGGCAGGGCGATCGCCCAAGTGGCGATCAATGTCGACAGGGCCAGAACAAGCGTCAGCGCCATGCGCTCCCAGATAAGGTCGGAGACGGGCTGCTGCCATTCGAAAGAAATGCCGAAATCGCCGCGCGAGAGGATGCCCCATATCCATTTGACGTATTGGACGAGCATCGGATCGCCGAGGCCGAAGCGCTCGCGTAATTGTGCCGCCGTGTTCTGATCGACGATTTCGTTGGATGCCGCCAGTGTTGCGATATAGGTCGTGACATAGTCGCCCGGCGGCAGCTGGATCAGCACGAAAGCGAGAAAGCTGACGGCAAAAAGCGATGGAATCATCCATAGGAAGCGTTTGGCGATGAAGACCAGCATAGGGCGTCTCTTGCATTGAACGCCGCCCCGACTCCTTCGGCTGGACGGCCGAAAAGGCATTGGGGGACAGACTTGAAGGAAGACGCCGCGCCTGATGGCACGGCGCCGGAGATCCGAATCAGCTCGTGAAGGTGAATTGCTGTGGCAACGCAGGCCCCGGATTAGGCCAGGACCAGCTATCCGGCTGCTTCTCGGGAACGTTGCGCAGATTGTTGCGGATGATGCCGAACCCGCCGACCGCGAGGCAAAGCCCGACGGTCTCGAATTCCTCCGCGGCGATGTCGAAGATCTGCTTCATGACCGCACCGCGCTTGTCGAGATCGGCCGTCGAACGCGCTTCGTCAAAGAGCTTCATGCGCTTTTTCTGGCTTTCCGGCGGCTCTTCGCCGCGTGCACCGTTGGAGGTGTACCAAAGCGTCCACGGAATGGCGTAACGCGAACCCTGCGGATGGAAGGCGAAGAAATCGCGCGGATCGAGCATCGGATCGAGACCGCCGGGCCCCGGCCACACCTGCGCATCATGGGCATTGTCGTCGCCGCGGGTGTAATAAAGCGCCCGCTCGATGGTATTGACCTTCATGTCGATGCCGATCTGGGCCCAATGCGTCTTGACCAGTTCGAGCGCGTCGACCAGATCGGGATATAACGTCGGAATGACGTCGATCGAGAAGAACACCTTTTGGCCATCGGGCCGAAGGCGGAAGCCGTCGCCGCCCTTCTTGTAGCCGGCCTGATCGAGCATCGCGCCTGCCTTGTCGGCGTCAAATTCGGTGAACTGGCGCGCGTATTTCTCGTTATACCACGGATGGGTTGGACGCGGCCCCGCCTGGTAAGGCTCGCTCTGCCCGAAATAGACAATATCGATGAGCTCTGGGCGATTGATGCCGATCGACAAGGCCTGCCGAAACGACTTGTCCGCAAACATCTTGCGCATGGCAGGATCTTTGTGGGTGATATTGAAATAGATCTGGCATTGTTGCGAGGCCGAAGGCACCAGCGTCAGCAGTCGATAGTCGCCTTTTTCCATGTTCTTGGACAGCGTCGGCTTGTTGGCAAGCACGCTGATATGGCGCTCCTGGATGTCGATCTTTCCCGAAATGACGTTCAGCATCAGCGATTCGACGTCCTGCGAGATGCCGAAGTTGATCTCATCGATGTAGGGAAGCTGGTTGCCTTCGGTATCGACCTGCCAGAAATAGGGATTGCGGGTCATGACGACACGCGTCGCGCCGCCGGCATAAGGCTCTTTCACCACCCATGGATCGAGCGTCGGCTTGTCGACGTTGCCCCACCGCGACGGGATCTCGATGTCACCGCACCGGCTGCGGAACAGCTCCGTCCAGCTGGTGACGCCGGCCTTCTTCGCATCGGCCTCGATATTGGGATTATATTTCGGCAGGAACTGGCTGCAGTAATGCTTTGGAAAGAGCGTCGGATGCTGACCAAGCGGCGTGGCGAGGTTTTCCAGGTAAAGCGCGTTGGCCGCCGCAAAGGTGAACTTCACCGTATAGTCGTCGATTTTTTCGACGGTCACCGGCTTGCCGGCGACAGCAAGCTGCGCTGGTGTCGAGCTGTAGAGCTCGGTATTCTTGACGCAGTCTTCGATCGCAAAAACGACGTCATCGGCCGTAAAGGGATGACCGTCCGACCAGCGCACGCCTTCGATGAGATGGAAGGTGAATTGCGTCGCGTCGTCGCTGACTTCCCAGCGCTCGGCAAGGTTCGGCTCCACAGCGGTAAACTCGAGGTTCCAGCGCACCAGGCTCTGGTTGCCGACCATGCGCAGAATGCCGTTATGGTCGGATGAACCGCGAAGGCCGCGGCGCAGAGAGCCGCCATAGGTGCCGATTTTTTCGAACGGCTTGACGACCATCGGCTTCTTCGGCAGGCGCTCGGCGAGCGGCGGCAGTTTTCCATCTTTCACAAGCTGTGCAAGTGCGGGTGCTTCACCGCCTGCGGCGGCGGAGACGCGACCAGCGACGGATAGCGCGGCGACACCGGCCATGCCGCCAAGCACGGCGCGGCGGGTAACGCCACGCGACAGTATTTCATTAGGCATCGAGTTCCTCCGTTTTTATGCCGGCGCAGCTTTTTAGACCGGCGGATGCGGCGGGCTCCCGACCCGCCGCCTGCGCCCTCCTCGGCGCTACGACCGAACCATAGACACGTTCCCAAATGATTACAAGAGTTGACAGATAATTACAAATTTTGTAGCGATGCAACATCAGAACTTGAATTGCCTGCCCGGAATACAAGGCTACAGCGAACTAAATACGGCGATCTGTTAGAAGCTGTGAGCTGCCATGGAGATATGATGCCGGCGACAGCAAGAGCCCACAGCGTTCAGAGAAAAGGACGATCATGACATTCGCGGTCGACGCCGTTTCGAACAGAGCCGCAACGCGGTTCAGCGACATCATCTACGAGAAAATCGTGGGGATGATCGCCGACGGCAACTTTCCGGTGAACGAACGATTGCCGTCGGAGACGAAGCTCGCTGCTGATTTCGGCGCATCGAGACCGGTCGTGCGCGAAGCGCTCGAACGCTTGAGAGCCGATGGTCTGGTCGTTTCACGCAAGGGCTCCGGCTCCTATGTCAGGCAGAGGCCGGATTCGTCGATGCTGAAAATGGTGCCGGTCGGATCGCTCGCGGATGTTCAGCGGTTTTTCGAATTCCGCGCCGGTCTCGAAGCCGAGGCGGCGGAGCTTGCCGCGCGAAACTGGCAGCCGGACGACAGGGAACGGATAACCGCAGCGCTTCTTTCGATCGAGCAATGCCTGCGCAACGGAGAGCTCGGCGCCGAGGAGGACCAGGCTCTGCATGATGCAATCGCCATGGCGACCGGCAACCAGTTCCACATCACCGTTCGCGAATGGTTCAGGCCGCATTTCGCCATCGGCCATTCGGTTACGCGAAGCTTGAGCCTGAAACGGACCCTGGAGCAGATCCGTAGCGTCCAGGATGAGCACGCGGTGATCGTGGAGGCGATCTTCGCACGGCAGGAAACCGAAGCTCACGATGCAATGAAGAAACACATACTGAATGCCCGCGCCCGCATGTTCCAGGGCGTTTGAGCGAGAATGGGAGGAAGAACGATGAAACGGATCGCTGTGACGGGTGCTGCCGGACGTGTAGGAACCCTGCTGCGCCCGCTCCTCCGCGGGCATGTCGAGCACGTCAGCCTGATCGACCTGCAGGAACCGGCTGAGCTCGGCGGAAACGAGACGTTCGTAAGGGTCGACCTTGCAAAGCTCGACGAGGCAACGGCTGCGCTGAAAGATATCGACGGCATCGTTCATCTGGCGGGCATCGCAAGCGGCATCGACATGAACGCCATTCTGCACGCCAATGTGCTCGGAACCTACAATCTTTACGAAGCGGCACGGATCAACAAGATCCCCAGGGTCGTCTATGCGTCGAGCAACCATGCGACCGGCTTCTATCCGCGTGACGAAGTCATATCGCCGCTCGATCCCATGCGCCCCGACAGCCCTTATGGACTTTCCAAATGCTGGGGCGAACTGGTGGCGGGGCTTTACTACGACACGTCGGGCATTCGCTCCCTTTCCATCCGTATCGGCAATGCCGGCACCTACCCCAACAGCGAGCGATCGGTTGCGATCTGGATCAGCGCGCGAGATCTGGCGCAGCTGGTGCGGATCGGGCTGTCCCACCCGCTGATCGCCGCGACAGTCATCTACGGCGTTTCCGATACCGACGAGAAATGGTGGGATAACGATCTGGCAACGAGGCTCGGTTACCAACCACAGGACCGGCCGCGCGATCACGCCCGCATCGAACAGGGATCTGAAGGGCCGGTAGCGCTTGCGTTCCAGGGTGGCGGGTTCTGCGAGATCAATCACGACGGCACCATCCGCATGCGTGACGCCGAAGGTTTGGCCAAGAGCCTGGAGGCGGCCGAATGACGGCGCCTCGGATCATCCGCCCAGAAATCCGTTCCGTCATCCAGCAGCCGCTGACGGTCGGTGAATCGCCGGTATGGGACGATGAGACCGGCACGCTGTGGCTGGTCGATATCCTGGCGCCAGCGGTTGTCCGGCTTTCGGCGTCAGGACAGATCGATCGTTTCGACATGCCGGCGGCGATCGGCAGTCTCGGGCTGTGCCGAGACAACAGGATCGTCGTGGGCCTTCAGACGGGCGTCCATCTCTTCGATCCCGTCTCGGGAAAAATCGAATTTCTGTGCGACCCGGTCGGGCGGGATATCAATGGCCGCCTCAACGACGGCAAGGTCGGCCCCGACGGCCATTTCTGGGTCGGCTCGATCAGCGAAGCCAAGCCGCAGGTGAATGACGCAGCACTTTTCCGCGTCGGGGCCGATGGCAGCACGCGGACCGTCGCAACGGGGTTGACGAGTTCCAATGGTCTCGCCTGGTCGCCGGACGGCCGGCGGATGTATCACTCCGACAGCCGCCAATGTTTCCTGCAGGCATTCGACTTCTATCCTGAGACGGGCAGTCTCGGTAAAGGACGTCGCCTTCGCAGCTTCACAGAAGATGAGGGGCGGCCGGACGGGGCGACGACCGATCGCGACGGGCTTTACTGGAGCGCCGGCGTCTCCGCCGGCCGGGTCAACCGGATATCGCGCGAAGGCGAAATCGTCGAGATTTACATTCTGCCCGTCGCAGCACCGACAATGCCGTGTTTCGGCGGACCCGATCTCAGCACGCTCTTCGTCACCAGCCTGTCGACGGACCGCACCGGACGGTTCGAGGCGGGAACGGTCATCGCCTTCGACGTGGATGCAGAGGGGCTGCCGCCCTTCCGCTTCGGCAACCAATCATCTTGAAAGCGAACGGGGAAGAGAAATGAGCATCGCGATCATGCGCAAGGCGCTTACCGGCGTGTCGGGCGTTCCCGTCACGGCCTATGACGGTAAAGGCAACGTCGAACCTGCGATCACGGCCAAGGTCTATGCGCGAGTGGCGGCAGCAGGCATCCACAACATCGTTGCTGCCGGCAACACCGGCGAGTTTTACGCCCTGACGCCGCAAGAGATCCGGATCGTCCACGAAGCAGCGGTTTCAGGCGTCAATGGCCGGGCGCCGGTGACGGCGGCCATCGGCCGCTCGCTGCGCGAGGCGATCGGTATGGCGAGGGATGCGGCTGCGATCGGCGCCTCCGCCGTCATGTCGCATCAGCCCGTCGATCCTTTCGCAGCACCATCGGCCCAGATCGGCTATTTCTGCGATCTTGCGGATGCTTCCACCCTGCCGCTCATCGCCTATGTCAGAGCCGAGGGTTTCGGGGTCGACGATATCGTCCGTCTCGCCAACCACGGCAATATTGCCGGCATCAAGTTTGCAACGACCGATCTGATGCTGCTGTCCAGAGCCATCCCCGCAGCCGATCCGGCCGGGGCGCTGTTCGTCTGCGGCCTGGCGGAAAGCTGGGCGCCGACATTTACCGCGGCCGGCGCGCGCGGCTTCACCTCGGGTCTCGTCAACGTTGCACCGCAGCTTTCGCTTGCCGTCCATGCTGCGCTCGAACAAGGCGATTTCGCCGCGGCACGGGCGATCGTCAACCGGCTCGAACCATTCGAGCGGATGCGGACCAAATTCCGCAACGGTGCGAACGTCACGGTCGTCAAAGAAGCCGTCACCTATTCCGGCCTCGATGTCGGTCCCGTGCGCGTGCCGGGATTGCCGCTGCTCGACCAAAATGATCGCGAGGAACTTCATCGGTTGCTTCGAGGCTGGGAGGCCGACGGCACCATTCAAATAGATCCGGACCGGCAGCAATCTGCCAAGGCGGCCGGCTGAATTCGACTATTTCCGCAAAACAACAGGATTGGGAGGTCTAGAGATGCTGAAACAGCTACTGACAACGATCGCAATTACCGGTGCCCTAGTAACGACGCAGCCTGCCTTCGCCGCATCGCCGCCCAATATGCTGGTGATCGGCACCAATCTCACCGGTATCCGGACGCTCGATCCGGCCCAGAATAACGCGCGCACGGTTTCCGAACTGATTTCCAATCTTTACGACAATCTCGTGCAGCTGTCGCCTGAGGATCTCAAGACGCTGAAGCCGATGCTTGCGACGCAATGGAGCGTCTCGCCAGACGGCAAGATCATCACGCTCACCTTGCGCGACGACGCCGTTTTCCAGAGTGGCAACAAGGTGACCGCCGAGGATGCGGCCTGGTCGATCCAGCGCGTCATCAAGATGGGCCAGGTCGGCTCCACCGACGTCGCGCTCTGGGGCTTCACACCAGACAATGTCGAAAAGCTCGTTCGGGCCAAGGATGAACATACGCTCGAGATCGAACTGCCGCAGACCGTGAATACCGATCTGGTGCTCTATTCGCTGGCCGGCTCATCACTCGGCATCGTCGACAAGAAGACGGTGCTGTCGCATGAGGCCAACGCCGATTTCGGCGGCGCCTGGCTTTCCGCCAATTCCGCCGGCAGCGGGCCGTTCAGCCTGGCGCAATGGCGCCCGAACGACGTCGCTATCTTCAATGCGCAACCGAAATATTGGGGCGGCAAGCCGGCCATGGCCCGCGTCGTTGCCCGCCACATCCCGGAATCCGGCAATCTCCGGCTGCAGCTCGAAGCCGGCGACGTCGATGTCGGCCAGTATGTGGCAAGCGGCGATCTCGATGCGCTCGCCACCAAGAAGGATATGGTGATCGAGAACGTACCGGGTCTCGGCTTCTACTACATCGCCCTCAACCAGAAAGACCCGGACCTGCAAAAGCCGAAGGTCCGCGAGGCCTTCCAGCACGCCTTCGACTGGAAGGCGATCTCCGGCAACATCATGCGGTATACGGGCTTTCCCTGGCAGTCGATGATCCCGCGCGGCATGATCGGCGCTCCCGAGCAGGCCGACGTCCGCTATGATTACGATCCCGCCAAAGCCAAGCAGCTGCTGGCGGAGGCCGGATATCCCAACGGCTTGAGGAAGGTGCTCAATCCGTCGGGGGCCGCGACCCTGCCCTTCGCCGAAGCGCTGCAGGCAAGCGCCCGGGCCGCAGGGCTCGATCTCGATCTGGTGCCCGGCGAGTTCACGCCCGCCTTCCGCGAGCGCAAATTCGAAGTGCTGCTCGGCAATTCTGGCGCCCGCCTTCCCGATCCCTTTGCCGTCGCCACACAATATGCCTTCAACCCCGACAATAGCGACGAGGCACGCCTCGGCAGCTATTACCTCTGGCGCACGGGCATGAAGGTGGACGACCTCAATTCGCTCATCGATCAATCGATGAAGGAGCGCGATACGGTCAAGCGCACGGATATCTTCAAGAAGATGGACGGCATTTACTCCGGCATGGCCGCCCCGCTCGTCATCTTCTTCCAGCGAACCGACCCCTATGTCATGCGCGCCAACGTCAAAGGCTATCACGGGCATACGACCTGGTCGACGCGCTGGCATGACGTGACCAAGGAGTAGAGCGCGTGGCAAGCGCCGATCTGACATCGAGGCAGGAGAGCAGCCGTCATTCTCAGGCGGGCGGGTTTGCCGATGCAGCCCCGCACCCCTTGACCAGCCTGCTTCGACGCTTAGCGGGGCGTGTGGTGGCTGTTGTCACCACGCTGCTCGGCCTGCTTTTCCTGACCTTTTCGATGGGCCGCCTGCTTCCCGCCGACCCGGTACTGTCAATCACCGGGCCGGAGGTCAGCAAGGAGGTCTATGATCGGGTTTTCAATGAGCTGGGGCTTGGGCAGCCGATCTGGATGCAGTTCCTCTCCTATGTCGGCAAGATCGCCACAGGCGACCTCGGCACGTCGGCGACGACGGGCCAGCCGATCCTCACGGATCTCATGATGATTTTTCCCGCGACGATTGAGCTTGCCATCATCGCCATGATCATCGGCGCCATTATCGGCATTCCCTTGGGCGTCACGGCCGCCGTCAGACGCGGGACGATCATCGATCACATTGCCCGGATCATCGCCCTCGCCGGCCACTCAATCCCGATTTTCTGGACCGGGCTGATGGCGCTCTTCATCTTCTACGCCAAGCTCAAGCTGGTCGGCGCATCGGGCCGGGTCGATGTCTTCTACGAGGGCCTCGTCACGCCGATGACCGGCTTTCTTCTGATCGATGCGGCAATCCAGCAGCAATGGGAAGTGTTTCAGAATGCGGTCGGCCACATCATCCTGCCGGCGTCAATCCTCGGCTATTATTCCGTCGCCTATATCAGCCGCATGTCACGAAGCTTCATGCTGGAACAGCTCAGCCAGGAATACATCATCACCGCGCGGGCAAAGGGGCTCGGCACCCGCAAGGTCGTCTGGCGCCATGCCTTCAGGAACATTCGCGTGCAGCTCTTGACGATCCTGGCGCTGACCTTCGGCGGGCTGCTCGAGGGCGCGGTGCTGATCGAGACGGTCTTCGGCTGGCCCGGGCTCGGCCAATATCTCACCCGCGGGCTGCAGATGAACGACATGAATGTCGTGATGGGTTCGGTGCTGACGATCGGCGCCGTCTTCCTGACCATCAACATCCTGTCGGACTTCCTTTATCGCATTCTTGATCCGAGAACACGGTGACGCCATGACGATCTCCACCGAAGACGTAAACAGCGCCAATGCCGGCGGCTTCAGAAAATGGCTGCTGGCGCCGGAGCCTCAGGGCTGGTTTCAGTCGTCGACGCAGCAGATCCATCAGGGCTGGCTGAAGTTCAGCCTGCACCCGCTTGGCCTGGCAGGCCTCTTCATCGTCGTGCTGTTGATCGTGGTGGCGACGGCAGCCCCACTACTGACAAGCTACGATCCGATCGCGCAGGATATGGCCGGGCGGCTGGCGCCGCCCTCGGCAGCCCATCTTCTCGGCACCGACAATTTCGGCCGCGACGTCTTTGCGCGGGTGATCTACGGCGCCCGTACGACGCTCTACATCATCATGCTGGTGACGATCATCGTCGCACCACTCGGCCTGCTGATCGGCACCGTCTCGGGATATTTCGGCGGCATCGTCGATGAAATCCTCATGCGCATCACCGATATTTTCCTCTCCTTCCCCGGGCTGGTGCTGGCGCTGGGTTTTGCCGCAGCGCTCGGCCCTGGTATCACCAACGCGATCATCGCGATCTCGCTGACGGCTTGGCCGCCGATCGCCCGCCTGGCACGCGCCGAGACGCTCAGCCTTCGCAAGGCGGATTATATCGCCGCCGTGCGGCTGCAGGGCGCGACATCACTTGCGATCATCATCCGCCATATCCTACCGATGTGCATCCCCTCGGTGATCGTCCGCGTCACCCTCAACATGGCCGGCATCATCATCACTGCCGCCGGTCTCGGCTTTCTCGGCCTCGGTGCGCAGCCGCCCTGGCCGGAATGGGGCTCGATGGCCGCCAGCGGGCGCGAGTTCATGCTCGACAGCCCGTGGGTGATCGCCGCACCCGGCATCGCCATTGCGCTCGTCAGCCTCGCCTTCAACCTCGTCGGCGATGCGCTGCGCGATGTTCTTGATCCGAGAGGTTCGGAATGACAGAGCCCCTGATCGATATTCGTAACCTCGAAATCGCCTATGGCGGTGGGCACATGCGCGCGGTGCGGGGCGTCAGCTTTGCACTCGGACAGGAAAAACTCGGCATCGTCGGCGAATCCGGATCGGGAAAATCGACCGTCGGCCGCGCGATCATGAAGCTGCTGCCGCCGACCGCGATCGTCCGAGCCGAGCGGATGGCTTTTCGCGACGTCGACCTCATCAAGGCAGACGAGCGGACGATGATGACGATAAGGGGACGGCGGATCGGCCTGATCCTGCAGGACCCGAAATATTCGCTCAATCCGGTCATGCGGATCGGCGAACAGATCGCCGAAACCTACCGCTTCCATCATCCAAAGGTCAGCAAGGCAAAAACTTACGCCCAAGCGCTCGACATGCTCGAAGCCGTCCAGATCCGCGATCCCGAGCGCGTCGCCCGCCTCTATCCGCACGAAATATCGGGCGGTATGGGCCAGCGTGTTATGATTGCCATGATGCTGATTGCCGAGCCCGAAGTGCTGATCGCCGACGAGCCGACTTCGGCGCTCGACGTGACGGTCAGGCTTGAGATCCTGGCCCTGCTCGACGAACTCGTTGCACGCCGCAATCTCGGCCTGATCTTCATCAGTCACGACCTCAATCTCATCAGGAATTTCTGCGACCGCGTCCTCATCATGTATGCGGGCCGCGTCGTGGAAGTGCTCGAGGCGCGCGATCTCGACAAGGCCAGACATCCTTATACCCAAGGGTTGCTGGCATCCCTGCCGACGATCGACAATCCCCCTGCCCGGCTGCCGATCCTGAAGCGGGATCCCGCCTGGCTTGACGACCTCGCACTGGAGCCGCCGCGGTGATCAGAATTGACAATCTCACCATCCGTTTCGGACACGGCCAGCGGCCGGTTGTCAGAGATGTAAACCTCACCGTCGAGAGGGGAACGGCATTCGGCCTGGTCGGCGAATCCGGCTGCGGAAAATCAACGGTTCTTAGAGCTCTCTCCGGCCTCAACGCCAATTACGACGGCAACATCGAACTCCAGGGCGAGACGCTGGACCGGCAGCGCAGCCGGCCGTTCTATCGCCGCGTGCAGATGGTGTTTCAGGACCCCTACGGATCGCTCCATCCCCGCAAGACCATCCGCTCGCAGCTGAAAGAACCGCTGCGCAACCAGGGGCTGGAGACGAATTCCGTCGACGTCAACGCGGTGCTGAGATCGGTCGGCCTCGATCCGGCGCTGAGCTACCGATTTCCGCATCAGCTCTCCGGCGGGCAGCGCCAGCGCGTGGCGATCGCCCGTGCCCTGATGCTGAACCCGGACGTCCTGCTTCTCGACGAACCGACATCGGCGCTCGATGTGTCGGTTCAGGCCGAAATCCTCAACCTGCTGCAGGATCTGCGCGCCGAGCGCGGCCTTACCTATCTGCTCGTCAGCCACGATCTCGCCGTCGTCTCCCACATGTGCAGCCGCGTCGCCATCATGGAAGCGGGCGAGATCGTCGAACAGGTCGAGATCGAGGCGTTGCGAAGAGGCGCGGTCGAACATCCCTATTCGCAACGCCTGCTGCGCGCGAGCCGGATGTACGGAAGGGCATAGCTAGCGACAGCTGTGGATTTTCGCCGTTGAGATCAGGTTACGGCAGCGGCCTTGCCGGTGGCGTAAGCGGGAAGGTCAGACGGAAGCATGCGCCGGGACCGGGCCGGACTTCGGCGCGTCCCCCATGCAGGCGCATAATCTTCTGGACGAGATCGAGGCCAAGGCCCACCCCACGACCATCGTGCCGCAGGCGATGGAAGGCCTCGAAAATCTGTTCTCGCTCCGCCTCTGGAACTCCCTTCCCCTCGTCACAGACCTCCAGCCATCCGGCTGCGGAGACACGGACGCTGATCGTTCCCTGTCTTCCGCCGTAGTTAATGGCGTTTTGGACAAGGTTTGTCAGTGCGCGCTCGATGGATGTCTCGTCGCCGGACACCAGTATTTTGTCACCCTCCGGTTCGAAGCGCATTTCGTATCCGGCACCGAAGGCCAGCGGCGCAAGGTCGATGACGACGCGCTCGGCAAGGTCCACCAGGTCGACAGCTGTAAACGTGACCATCTGCTGTTCCAGACGCTGCAAGTCGAGAAGCTGGCCCGTCAGCGCGGTCAGCCTGGCGGCATCCTCCAGGAGGCGGACCTTCAACGGCCCGGGCGGAAGCCCCGAAAGGCGCGTCGTCAGGATAGCGATCGGCGTGCGGAGCTCGTGGGCCGCATCGGTCAAAAATCTCCTGTGGCCCGTATATCCCTTGTCGAGCCTGGTAAGCGCTTCGTTGACGGCATTGACGAAGGGTAGAATCTCAAGCGGCACGCCGCTGGCGGACAATCTCGTGCCGCTCCGATGGATATCGATCTTCTTCGTCTCTTCGGCCGCGTGGTCGAGGCCTTTCAGTGCGCGGCGAACGACGAACGGCGTCACGAGGAACGTTGCAACTGCGGTGATTGCGATCAATATCGCCATCACCGTCAGGAGACCTTGGCTCGACTCGAGTATCTGGGCAATGGTGACATGTCCCTGCGCGCCCGACATGATCTTGACCCGCCCGGCAGGCGTTTCCTCCCAGTGGACTATCGCGAACGGCAATGCGTCCTTCTCGAAATTTTGGATCAGATCGGCATATGTGATAACATCCAACGCCGATACCGCAGACATGACCTCCAATGGGACGCGGCCTTCCGTCAGTTGCTGTCCGTTCGCATCTCGAACCAGAAACCAGAGATTGGGGATCTGCGATCTGAGTTGGACCAGTTCCTGCGTTGGGGAGATGAACAGCTTTCCGTCGGGGCCGCGTTGAATCGCGTTGCGCACCACTTCGGGTGTCGTCCTGTCATTGACCCCGTGATTGATGTATCCGAAGTACCAGAGAAACCCGATAGTGGCGAACATGCCCACGAAGATCACCACCAGCATCACGATCTGCGCGGTTGTGATATGCATGACCAATCGCCACCGCAGAGATCGGGGCTCGACGAGGCTCATGGTTCCTCCCTCAACAGATAACCCACTCCCCTGACACCGTTGACGATGACACCGCTGTCCGCATCCGCAAGTTTTCTGCGAAGGCGCGAAACCTGGGTGTCGAGTGCGTTCGGCTGCACCTCGTCATCGATTGCGAAGACGGCTTCCATCAACGACGAACGCGGCACCATACGGCCGAGGCGTCGCAACAGCGCTTCAAGGACGAGCAATTCTCGGCGTGTCAGCTCAATCGCGTTGTCGCCGACCCTGGCCTCGTGATTGAAGTGGTCATAAGAGAGCCGGCCGATCGTCACGATGTCGCGCTGCATCGTAGCTGGTCGGCGCATGAGGGCTCGAAGCCGCGCCACAAGCTCCTCGAATGCGAAGGGCTTGGTCAGATAGTCGTCCGCGCCTTGTTCGAGGCCCTCGACACGGTCGGTCAGCTCCCCCCGGGCGGTCAGGACAAGTACTGGCACAAGGTTTCCTTTGGCGCGCAGCTTCGGAATCAGAGACAGTCCTTCGCCATCAGTGAGTTGCCGATCGAGAATAAGCACGTCATGCAGGCCGGGCGCAGTGATCAGCTCAGCGTCAGCAAGACTGGTCGCATGATCGAGAACCATGCCGCTACCTGCAAGCGCGTCACGCAGCGCAGATGCCATCTCAGGCTCATCTTCAACCAACAATACTCTCAAGACGAACCTACCTCGTTGGAACGGCTTATCTTCTTACGGGCGCTCCATGTCGGCAACCTTGCACGAGAAACATAAGCCCGGTTTTTCCGAAATTCTGGCCAATCCGGGCTGCGACAGACTGCCGACATGTAAAACTGACATTAGCTGTGTATGAGGCACAAACGCTTTCCGCATTCAGTCTGGTGCCGTGACCCGGATCAACAATGATGTACACCCTAAAAATACTCATGCTCTTGCCATTGCTTTACGAAACGAACGGAGCGCGGCATGGGCATCACTGATATTTTTCTGTTCCTTGGCGAATGGTTTCGCAATCCGCGCAGCGTGGCGGCCATTGCACCGTCCGGCCGCGCCTTGGCTTCATTGATGACAAGGGACATTACGGCGCGGACGGGTAAGGTTCTGGAACTTGGACCAGGAACGGGAGCATTCACGCAGGCCCTGATCGAACGCGGAGTCCGGGAAGAAAACCTCACTCTGATCGAGTGCAGTCCGGACTTCGCAAGGCTTCTGGAAGCGCGGTTTCCCCGGGCCCGGTTGTTGGAAATGAATGCGGAGCAACTGAACCGGCTGACATTGTCCGATATTCCGGTGGGCGCGATCGTTTGCGGCCTGGGACTGCTAAACATGTCGCATCAAAGGGTCGCCAGTATCATGAAAGGCGCCTTCTCCTGTTTAAAGTCCGGCGGCGAGTTCTTCCTGTTCACCTATGGGGCTGCCTGTCCGGTGCACAAGTCCATACTTGCGGAACTCGGTCTTGAGGCCAAACGCCTGGGACGAGCTTATCTCAACCTTCCACCCGCAGCGGTCTATCGCATTACGCGGCGTGTTGAGGAGACGATGGCATGAGCTCATCGGAGCTGTTGCCCCTAGTCGTTCAATTTGGCGTCTTGGGCATGTTCGCCGCGGCGGTGTTCGAAAAGACCATACCCATCGTACCCTCCTATCTCATGCTGCTGATCTTCGGCTCCGCCACGTCGACGATCATGGAGCTGGCTGCCGTCATTGTCGTGACGTCCAGCGGTTCGTTGATTGGGACAGCATGTGTCTACACGTTCGGTCGCTCCTTTGGAGAAGAGCGTGTCACTCGGGCGGTCGACAAATACGGGAGGTTCGTCTTTCTGCCCCTCGAACGTTATCGGCATCTTGCCAATGCCTATCGCCGAAATCACTTCGCTGTCTCACTCTGCGGCCAGATAATCCCTGTAGCGAGGCTTTACCTGTCGTTGCCGGCCGGCGTGCTTAAGCTGCGGGCCGATCGTTTTCTCGTCGCCTCGGCGATCGGGATCACGACCTATAACACGTTTTTCCTGACCACCGGATTCGTGTTGCGCGGAGCCGCCCATGACCCGGTCAAAACAGGCGTTCTCTTGTCCTTGGCGCTTGTGGCCGTTGAAATCGTAGTTGCAGGCAGCATGCGATGGCTCATGCGGCGGCAGAGGACGGCGCGAACATAAGCCTCAGGCCGAGCAAGGGCTAGTTCGTAGAGTGGGAGGCAAGCATCCCGCTTAACGGCGCGTTGCCAAAGCGGGCGAGATCGTCGAGGTCGAAGAGGTACCGTGGAAACATCCCTATTCGCAACGCCTGCTGCACGCGAGCCGGATGTACGGAAGGGCGTAGCCATCCGGCACGCCCTCGCTCTCTCTTGGATCACCGCAAGTGGGCGTCGATAGCGGAAACGATCTCTTCCCAATCATCGGGATGAATTTCGTGGCCGCCACCTTCGAGCCGAACAAGCTTCGCTCCCCGGACAGTTCTTGCCAGCAGTTCGCCGTGTTCAACCGGATAAATCGGATCCGCCGTTCCGTGTATGACAAGCAGGGGCGCGGCCAGTTCTCCCAATTTTCCTTTCAAGGTCTGGCCGCCCTTCAGCATGAAATGATTGGTGGCGCTGACGAAGCTTTTCGCCCGCCTGACGTCCCGTTCGACAAAGGCGCGCGCCCGCCGTTCGTCGTAGGGATGGGCCACACCGGCGATCTCTTGAGTATCCTTGACAAGGAATTCGATGACCTGGGCATCGTCTGTCCAGTCGACGGTCTCGCCCGTCGCTGCATGCGCCATGTAGGCGCCGGTGGTATGCGGTAGAGCACTGGTATCAATGCCCATCGGCGTGGTGGAAATCAGCGTCAGCGTCTTGATGCGTTCGGGATGCGAGAGCGCTGCGATCTGGGCGATCGTGCCGCCCAACGACATTCCGATCAGATTGGCGCCGTCGATACCGTAGCCATCGAGTATTCTGATGGCGTCCTCAGCCATGTCGTCCATTGTATAGGGAGGTTCCCCCGGCTCGTAGATCGTCGAGCGGCCGGTGTCTCGATTGTCGTAGCGAATGACATAAAATTTGCGATCGGCAAGTGTTTGGCAGAACTCGTCCGGCCACCACAGCATTGACGCCATGGCGCCCATGATCAACAGGATCGGCTGATACGCCGGGTTGCCAAATGCCTGCGTGGAGATCTCGACGTCGTCAAATCTGATAATGCGTTCACTCACTTGGGGCGTCCTTTACGTGTACTGGGTGAAGCGGCGAAAACCTTGGGTCCTGGTATCAGCAGGCATCCCCATATTGGGGCTAAGGCAGCGGTGCCGCATCGGGCATTTTCAGTAGGACAGGTCAAAAACACTCGGGAGCAACAGCGGCGGCACTGACACCAAATCCCCTTCCACCCGTGGAAAATTGAACAGCTGCGCGTCGATGGAGATCGCCGGTGTCCGAAATCGGCACATCGCTCCTCGGCCGATGTTCGCCGCACATGGGATGACTACGTCTCCATCTCTGCTAATCTCAAACCGCACGTACCGGAGGATTTTGTGCCGACATCTCATAGACGATCTCTGTTCTCTGGCCGCGCAGCAGAACTCGATGCGATGGAAGCCGCGTTCCGGGATGTCTCCGGCGGGCGGCAACGTTCCTTTCTTCTCGGGGCAGAAGCCGGCGGCGGCAAGAGCCGGCTGGTTGAAGAGTTTGCCGACCGACTGTCCGGCCGTGCCCTGTTCCTGAAAGGCGGCTGCATCGAGCAGCGGGAATCAGCATTGCCCTATGCGCCTGTGACGGCTGTGCTCCATGAACTGGTTCAGCTGCGCGGCGCGCCATCAGCGCGGTCGCTTGTCGGCGCCGAGGGTGCCCGTGAGTTGGCATGGCTTCTTCCCGAATTCGGCGAGACCTCCGAAAGGTATGATGCGGGCATCGCAAGAGCACGGCTGTTCGAAGCGCTGCGAAAATTGTTCGAAGAGCTTGCACGAGAAATGCCGCTCGTCCTGGTCGTCGAGGATATACACTGGGCCGACCAGACCACGTGCGATCTGCTTCGCTTCCTCGCGGCGCGGCTGAGGAAAATTCGGCTGATGCTGATCGTCACCTATCGACCCGAGGAGACCAGCGGCAGCAACGCACTGCGGACGACTATTGCCGACCTCTCCCTTTCCGAGGGTGCCGAGGTGTTGAAGCTTCCCCGCCTCACGCGGGCGGAGGTCGCAGCACAACTCAAAGGGCTGCTCGGGCGCCCGCCAACACCTGCTGTC
The DNA here is from genome assembly GCF_019685025.1 of Rhizobium sp. NZLR8. Taxonomy (NCBI): domain Bacteria; kingdom Pseudomonadati; phylum Pseudomonadota; class Alphaproteobacteria; order Hyphomicrobiales; family Rhizobiaceae; genus Rhizobium; species Rhizobium sp. NZLR8. The sequence continues at coordinate 538,774 of NZ_JABDVY010000002.1, forward strand.
ATCAATGAGGTTCATACGCGGTGCTGCGGGATACCGCTTTTCACCGAGGCCCTCATCGATGCAAGCGGAGGCTTGCGTACGGATTTTCCCGGCTCGCTCATCGACTACCTGCTCAAAGCCGTCAGGGATTTGCCGGCGTCCACGGCCGAGCTGTTGAAGGTGGCGGCGCTCGGCGGCCCGCATATCGCCCATGGGCTTCTTCGCAGCGTGGCGGATAAGTCCGACCTTGAACTGGCAGATTTGCTGCGCCCTGCGATTTCGGCCGGGATCCTGGTGCCCGATGGCGACGGATATGCGTTCCGCCACGCCCTTATCCACAAAGCGGTGCGAGGCGACCTGATTGCCGGCGAGAGGATGGCCATTCATCGCGCCTATGCCGAAGTGCTCGAACGCGGTCCGGTTCCAAGCTACCGGGTTTGGCATGCCGTTGCGCTCGCCCGCCACTGGCACGGTGCCGGCGAAGCCGAACATTGCCTGCGGTGGGCCTGGCAATCGGCTGCAGAAGGCGCCGCGACTTTCGCCTATGCGGACCAGATGGAGATGCTGAAGCTCGTGCTGGCGGCGTGGCCCGACGTCGATAATGCGGCCGACTTGATCGGCGCGGATCCCTGCAGGGTGCTGGAACTGGCTGCCGATGCCGCCTGCTGGGCAGCGGAAGCGGAACAGGGACTGGCTTTTGTCGAACGCGCACTCGCCGAGGTGGATGCCGAGCGCGACGGCACGCAGCTGGCAGCCCTTCTGCTGCAGCGCGCGGTGATGCGTCAGCACACGCTTATCCCAGGCGAAATCGCCGATCTGGAACGAGCGCTCGATCATGCGCTCGATCCCACAAGGCTGCGCGCGGACGGACTGGGGCAGTTTTCCCGGGCGCTGATATTGCGGGGAGAGTTCGATCGCGCCAGGCGCTTAGGCGACGAACTGAAGGATCTGTCGGAGAGGCTCGATGACGAGGAGTACCGTATCGAGGCGCTGATCGTCGCGGCCTCTGTGGACATGGCATCGGACAGTTCCCGCATCGACGCCCATTGGAGCGTGGCCAAGCGCGCCGAGCAAGCCTCCATCGGCCGGGTCGAGGTGCTGGCGGGTGCCTCCCTCCTTCAAGCCCTGTTTGCGACAGGAAAATACGCTGAGGTCATCGAAGTCGGACCGGCGATCTTTGCGCGGACCGTCGAGTTCGGTCAGGCCCGGTATATCGGGGCGATCGTGGGTTCGCCTTTGTGCCGCGCCTTGCTCGCCGTCGGCCGCGTTTCCGAAGCCATTGAGACGTGCGAACGGATGGCGGCATTGGATCCGCTGCCGCTTGGGCTTGTTCATGTTTTCGAATGCCAGGCGGAGATTGCCCTGGTGTTAGGGGATTCGGATCGAATTGCCGCAGCCGCAAGCTCCTTGCGCGCTCTGCCACCGGGTCCTCAGGTTGCGAGCCGCATGGCGGCCAATCTTCTGAGATTCGATATCGAAAGCTGCGCGCTGGCGGGCGATACGGATCAGTCTGCGATACTGATAAGATCCGCTTCGACCCATATCGAGAAGCAAGGAAGCGTCTCATGGCCGCTGCTGGCCTCGGCCATGCGTGTTGCCGTCGATACGAGTCAGAAAGATGCCGCCCGGCAGCTCGCGGACCTTGCCGCTCGGTCGCCGTGCCGCAACATAGTGGAGGAGGCCGAGAGGCTGGGCATTTCGGCCGAGATGTCGCGCACCGCGGGGTCCGACCTCGATGGCTGGGAAGCGCTTGCCCAAAACTGGGCTGATTTGAGCCAGCCCTTTCGGCAGGCCTATGCCCTTATGCAGGCCGGTGGCGCTGCGGTGAATGCCGGCAAGCGCGCCAGGGGTGCGGGTCATTTACGGCAAGGTGCTGATCTTGCCCATTCGATCGGCGCCCGCCTCCTCTGCGATCAGATCGAGACGCTGGCCGCAAAGGCTCGTATTGATCTTCGAGGTGGGACGGACGGCGGTATGCCGAAGGCACCGCTTGGCCTGACGGACCGGGAATTCGAGGTGCTCCGGCTTGTCGCTGCAGGACAAAGCAATCGCGAGATCGCCGACAATCTGTTCATTTCTTCGAAAACGGCGAGCGTTCATGTCTCCAACATCCTGAGCAAACTCTCCGTCCCCAGCCGCGGCGCTGCAGCCGCGATGGCGCACCGGCTGCGGATGGTTGATCCCGCCTAAATGTTAGCTTCCAGGAGATTGCCTGGCTGAACCCTCCTGATTGGCCGCTCTCACGAGGTCGGCATCGCATTCAATTCTTTCGTTGCCTAGGCATTTTGCCTGATGTGCGTGCGCGGCCTTACGCTGAGCATGGTGATACGAAGCGCTGAGCGGCGTTAGTATTCCATCATTCGGAGGTCAAAATGCCCACTTCTTCCGCCACTTTGGCCGGCACGCAACGCACGATCGATTCCTATGAAGATTGTGCGGATGATTATAGTCGCATCGTTGATCCGTTTCCCTCACCCAGCCTGGAGACGGCGTTGCGTCAAGTCGCCGTCGCCGCCGGCAAAGTAGGCCGGATCCTTGAGATTGGCTCCGGCCCCGGATGGGATGCGGATTTCCTTGAGACCCAGGGCGTTTTGGTAAGGCGAACCGATGCCACGCAACGCTTTCTCGAACTGCAGGCGGCGCGCGGCAAGCAGGGCGAGTTCCTCAACGTCATCACCGACGACCTCGGCGGCCCCTATGACGCTGTGATCGCTCTCTGTGTCCTCATCCATGTGCCTCGCGACCAGACCGGCCAAGTCCTTGAAAAGATCGTCGCAGCGCTACGCCCCGGAGGCGTCTTCCTGGTGACGATGCGTGATGGCGACGGGGAGACGAGCGGTGCCTACCATATGACCTACTGGCGCCGGGACGACTTCGCGCTGTGCATCAAGGCCGCCGGCATGGATCTTGAATGGGACGCATACCGCTTGGGTCGTAACAACGAAGCGTGGAACACATTTTACGCACGGAAACCCGGATGACGCGCAGCGATTTCGTGCGCTTCGCGATGCAAAGGCTGCTATCAGGCGTTCCTTATCAAACGATAGGCGTCGGCTGCGCAGGCCGTTTTCATTTCCAGCTCGTGTAATCGGCGGCGACGCAACCGAACGGCGCGCGATCCTGACCAAACCGCTTCTTTAGTTGCTCGCATCCCCACGCGTTTAACGGCGCCGGCATGAGATTGTTGATGTCCATTCCAGGCGATTGGAATTGCGTCGAGGAGGTTGTGACATACCAAAGCCAGAAGCCGACCACACCGACGACCATCAGAAGCAACACACCGAAGAAAAACTGCAGCCGCTTCCATATCGATACCGTTCTTTTGGCTTCTTCAATCAGCACCGGCACACCCTGATCGCTTGCTTGCTTATGCGCTAAGGGTGCAAGAGCCGCGGTGCGCTCGGCATCCGTGAGCTCGACCCGCTGCAGACGATCGTCCAGAAGCACTGGCAGGGCTGTATTGCCGTGCCGGACAGCCAGTCCGATCGCCTTGCCATTGGCTTCACCGACGATCAGCGGTTCCTGTCCGCTCTTCATCCGCGTGTAAGCCGAACGCCCTGTTTTGTCGGCGGCAATCTTGTCATTGTAGGTGATGGAAAGGACGCCGCGTTTTCGGTCGAATGCGCTGATCTCGACCGGGACCGGGATCAGCCTGGCGGGCCGGCGCAATTGCCCCTTGACCCGCCAAATGCGGATACCGAGAAAAATCATCCCCAGGCTCATGGCGCCAAGCAGGACCACAAACAGAGTGAGGGTGATAATCCTGTTCCAGAGCATGTCTAGACCGAGACTCATCGTCGCGAGTTCCGGATGATCGGCGGAAATCACAAGACCGGTTTCATAATCGCCGGTATGGAAATCGACGAACATGACCTCGACCTCGGTGTCGTAGTTTCGTCCACCGTAGCTGTAGACAAGGCGTGCCTCGCAGTCGGTGAAGACTGCCTTGCGTGTCGTGCATTTCCCGTTTTGCACGTCACCATCTTCGAGTACCAAAGGGTTCTGGCTGATCTGGAAATCGCGGATCACGCCCGGTGCTTCCGAGACGAATAGAAAGACAGCCAACGCCAGGATAATGGGCGTTGACCAGAAGTAGGCGTTCGGCGTGGAGATGACGTTGCGCGCCAATGAAAGCGGGCGACTGGGGAGTACAAGCGAAGACAATGGCGTTGGACCCCTCATGTGACAGCGCCGCGCGCCGGTAAAGCTTCAGACAGCAACCGATGACGAGCAGCGGAGTTGGCGTCATTCTGATCGGCTTGCATAATCCCGATCTACAACTTGATGCGAAGGATTCGCAATCCCTTTATGCACGCTTGGGCAGCATTCCTACGTCGATCCTGTTGATACGCACGCGCGCATGACACCACCGTCGCAAGAGGAGTGAGTTGCAAGCCTGAATGCTTCCCATACGGAACCAAATCACCGCCGAGCGATTATATGACGACCCTTCTCCTCGATTTGCTAAGCGTCGTGATGCTGATGTCCCGTGGGCCAAAAATTACTCACATGATCCAGGTCATTGCATGCTCCGTCGCCATTGCGACCGGGTCGGGGGTCATGGCCGGCGGTGCCCATGCCGACGAATCAGCCTTCCTAAAAACACTTGCGGGAAGTTGGAGCGGTAAAGGGACGGTGAAAGTGCGGACAAATGCACCCACTCTCAAAGTCACGTGCCGCTTCAAGTCGGACACAAACACGAATTCCCTCGCACTCAATGGGCGCTGCACCAGCCTCATGATCTTTTCCCGCATCATCAGCGCCAATCTCAAGACGAGCGGTGACAGCTACACCGGCTCCTATGTCGGGGCGGGAACCGGCACCGCGGGTCTTGGCGGCAAGCGCAACGGCGATGCCATAAACCTCGCGATAAAGTGGGCCAAGGAGGTAAATGGCGATCGACGTGCGCAGATGACGATCAAAAAGATCGGTGCGTCGGGCATGCGTCTTACGACCGTCGATACCGACCCCGCCACAGGTCGATCGGTTGTCACGAGCCTGATTGACCTTCAACGAAGCTAGTGCCTTCGTTGCTTTTGAATTGCGTCAACGGCATGAAGGTTGATAGAGAAGCGTCGGCGGTATAGTTTCGCTTTCGCAAATCGACGAATGACACAAGGAATAGTTATCTCATGCCGACAGGTACGGTTAAATTCTTCAATGACGACAAGGGCTTCGGCTTCATTACCCCTGAGGATGGCGGACAAGACGTGTTCGTGCACGTGTCTGCGCTGCAGCGCGGCGGCTCGCTCCGCGAAGGCGACAAGGTCAGCTTTGACGTCGGACAGGATCGCAAGACCGGAAAATCAAAGGCTGAGAACGTCTCAACCCTCTGATCGAAAGTCGAAGATTGCCCAGCCCGCGTTAAGCGGGTTGGGCTCCTCGTCGCAGTCCGCAGGCAAGAATGCCTTAGCGCGATAGGCTGTCACGACGGTAACCAAGCGTTGCGCGTGTCGTTTTGGGGTACCGGGACGGCAAGGCGTTTCACGCATTCACTTCAGGCAATCCCAAGAGTTATTGCCCTGACAGGATACTCTCGGCGGCCTTCTCGGCAATCATGATCACCGGCGAGTTGGTATTGCCCGAGACGATCGTCGGCATGATCGATGCATCGACGACCCGCAGCTTCGCCAGCCCATGCACCTGCAATTGTGAATCGACGACCGCCATCGTGTCGCTGCCCATCTTACAGGTGCCGACCGGATGGAAGATCGTGGTGGCGATATCGCCGACGCGACGAATCAGATCCTCGTCACTTTGGTATTCCGCGCCCGGCAGCATTTCCTGTGGCCGGTACTTGGCGATGGCCCCGGCCTCCATCAGCCGGCGGGCATGCCGAATCGATTTTGTTGCAACGATCCGGTCGCCGACGGTCGAAAGATAATTCGGGCGGATTTCCGGTGCCACGGAAAGGTCCGGGCCGCCAACATGCACGGTGCCTCGGCTTTCCGGCCGCAGATTGCAGACCGAAACGGTGACGGCGGGATATGTGTGCAGCGGCTCGCCCAGCCGGTCGGTGCTCAAGGGCTGCACGTGATATTCGAGATCGGCGGTCGGACCGGACCGGCGCAGCATATATTCAAGCCCCATCCCGGCCCGGGTGAACAGGTTGTGATAGAGCTGGTTCAGCGTCTTTGCGCCCTCGATGCGGAAAATCGTGCGAATCTGTAGGTGGTCCTGCAGGTTTTCGCCGACGCCCGGAAGTTCATGGGTGACATCAAGTCCGGCAGCGGACAACACATCCGGGCGGCCAACCCCGGAAAGCTCCAGGATTTTCGGCGAATTGATCGCACCGGCAGACAGAATGACCTCGCGACCGGCGCGAGCCAGATGAGTTTGCCCGTTGAGCCGGAACCGCACGCCGGTCACCATCCTGCCGTCGAATTCCAGTCGTTCGGTTTCGGCGCTGGTCAGCACACGCAGATTGGCCCGCTTCATCGCCGGGCGCAGAAAGGCCTTGGTGGTGTTCCAGCGCAGGCCGCCGCGCTGATTGACCTCGAAATAGCCTGAGCCCTCATTATCGCCATTGTTGAAATCGTCGGTTTTGGGAACGCCGAGTTCTTCGGCCGCATCGCGAAAGGCATCGAGGATCGGCCAGGAGAGCCGTTGCCTTTCCACCCGCCATTCGCCGCCCGCCCCGTGCATGCACGACTTGCCACGATAGTTGTCCTCGGATTTCAGGAAATGGGGCAGCACGTCGTCCCAGCCCCAACCGGAATTACCCGCCTGCCGCCAGCCGTCGTAATCGGCCGCTTGCCCGCGCATGTAGATCATGCCGTTGATCGACGAGCAGCCGCCCAAGACTTTTCCACGCGGATAGGGCAGCGACCGGCCGTTCAGTCCGGCTTCCGCCGCCGTCGTCATCATCCAATCGGTGCGGGGATTGCCCATGCAGTAGAGATAGCCGATCGGCACATGCACCCAATGATACCGATCGCTGCCGCCGGCTTCGAGCAGCAGGACGCGGGTTTTCGGATCGGTCGACAGCCGGTTGGAACGCATCCCGCCGATCCCGCGCCGACGATGATGTAGTCGTAGCTTCCCGCATCAATGGCGGCATCATTCACACGCATGTTCACGCCGCCACTCCCGCTGCCGCCGGCGCGACTGCCGTCAGACGCCGCCAGAGCGGTGCCATCGCTTCGGCAATATCCTGATAGAGCGCGTAGCGCCGCGCATAATGTGCCTCAAGCGAGATATCCGGACGATAATGCCGCTCGGTCTGGACCATCGCCGCAGCACCAGTGCCGAAGTCCGCGAAGATTCCGACGCCGGTTCCCGCCGCAATCGCCGCCCCCAGCGCACCGGTTTCGCGCGAGCGGGCAACGGTGACGGGAACGCCGAGCACATCGGCAAAGATCTGCGGCCAGATCAGGCTGCGCGAGCCGCCGCCGGACAGCACGGCTTCGTTGAAATCAGCGCCGGCCTTTCGGATCGCCTCGATATGCTGGCGATGGCCGAAGGCGACACCTTCGAGAAGCGCGCGAACCAGATGCCCCTTGGTGTGCCAACCGGCAAGACCGTAGAGGCCGGCGCGTGCGTGGCCGTCCTGCTGGGCGCCGTAGAGATAGGGATGATAGAGCGGGTCGTCTGCGGCGGGCTTGATCACCGCAGCCAGCGCGCAGCAGGCATCGAAAGGGGAAACGCCTTCCGCATGCTCGCCTTCGAAGAACTCCCGCACCAGCCATTCGAGATTGGCAGCCGAGGTGGCGCTGTTCTCCATCGCCATGTAGCGAGTGCGATCGAAGGTCGAGGACATGAACACCGGCCCGTCGAGGTCGGGACCGTCGATGATGACCTGGTTGATGCTCCAGGTGCCGGCAATGATCGAGGCACTGCCGGTGCACGAAACGCCCGAGCCGAGCGCCGAGGCGACTACGTCGAACAGCCCGCCGACCACCGGCGTGCCGGCAGCCAGCCCGGTCTGCGTCGCCACCTCTTCCGTGACCGTGCCGGCAATGTCGGCGCTTTCGATGAGCGGCGGCAAGAGGTCCATGCAATCGCCCAGTCCATAGGCCTCCATCAACGCCCTGTCGTAGCGGCGCGCGGCAAGATCGAGCAAGCCCGCCCCCGACATGTCGGACACCTCGCTGACGCGGCGGCCGGTCAGCCGATTGACGATAAAATCCTTGGAGAAGAACACCGTACCGATGCAGTCGAACAGGTCCGGCCGGCGACGCTTAAGCCAGGCAAGCAATGTCGGCGTCTGGGATGGCCACGGACGCTGGCGGGCAATCGGATAGGTCCGCTCACCAACGCCAGCCTCTCGCCATTCATCGACCAGCCCGGCCGCCCGCGTGTCGAGCGACTGGATGCCGAGCAGCGGAGCGCCGTCGCGATCAAGCGCATAGAGGCCGTTGCCATGTCCGGCGCAACCGATTGCGGCGATTTCCTCCGGCTGGATCTTCGCCTTTTCGATGCAGGCGCGGATGACCTGCCGTGCATTCGTCCAGAGTTCGTCCAGCCCCCGCTCGACATGCCCCGGGCTCGGCATGCGGCTGTGCCCCTCTTCGGAAGCAGCCGCGATTTCGTTGCCATGCCGGTCGAAAATCACCGCCTTGATTACGGTATTTCCGGCGTCGAGCCCCAAAAGATAGTCTCCCATGCAGAACCCCTCCCAAGGTTCGAAATCGCTATTCAGCCTGCTGATAGAGCGCAAAGGCCTGTTCGCCGCTCGCATCCTCGTGGACGATCGCCATCAGCCCGCGCACCACGGCGCTCGGATTGGCGTGCTGATAGATGTTGCGCCCATAAACCATGCCCACAGCACCCTGTCGCATCAAGGCCGCCGATTTGTCGAAAACGGCACGAAGATCTTCCTTGCCGCCGCCGCGGACGAGAACCGGGCACCGGGCTGCCTCCACCACCCTGTGGAAATCCTCGGCATGGGTGGTTGGGTCCGCCTTGACGACATCGGCACCCATCTCACGGGCGAGCCGGGTCAACGTAACGATCTTGTCCGCATCGCCATCGACCATATAACCACCCTTTTCGGTGACCGGCTGCATCACCAGCGGCTCGATCATCAGCGGCATGCCATATTTGTCGCAATCGGCCCGCACGCGCGAAATATTCTCAACGCACTGGCGGAACAGGTCCGGCTCGTCCGGCAGCATGAACAGGTTGACGACGACGCAGGCTGCATCCATTTCGATCGCGCCGATCAATGGCTCGGCCTCGTTCTGCAGTACCGCCCACATGTCGCGGTGGCGAATTCGGTTATAGGGATTGCCCATGTCGATGCGTATGACCAGCGACGGCTTGTCCTTGCCGGGCACGTCCTGCAGCAGGTCCGCCTGGCCGTAATTCATCTGGATCGCATCCGGCCCGGCAGCGACCAAGGCGTTGACGACGGCCTGAATATCCTCCAGCCCGTCGAGGAAGGATGGCTCATTGCAAACGCCGTGATCGATCGCCACGTCGAGGCAGCGGCCGCCGCCGAACAGCCGGTTCATCCGGACTTTGCTGTTGTGTCGCATTCTGTGCTCCTTGGTTCGTTCCTTGCGGAAAGCATGTCTTCGCCGACGCCGTGGCGTTCGTTGAGAAGGGTGAGAAAGCGGTGGCGCTCACTGGCGCGATGGCCCGGCGTCCAGCGCTTTTCCTGCGCCAGCAGGTCGAGGACGGCATCGGTCATGTCGAGCGAAAGCTCGCCCGAAACGGCAAGCGTGGTGCGCCGCAAAAGCAGGTCGTCGAGATGTTCCACCGCCTCATCGCGGATCAGCACCTGCAATTCGCGCACCGAATAGCTTGCGTGCGGCAGGGCTGCATCCGGGCCTGCCGCGATAAAACCGGCAATCGCCTCGGCATCCGTGCCGTACCGGGCAAACAGTTCAGCCATACGCCCGCCGGAAAAGCCTTTGCCGGACGCCACCTGCGAAAGCCAGACGGACGTGTCGGCGGGAAATGCCCGCCCGCCGCCGATTGGCCGATCGGTTGTCGCAGCCCGGCGCCTTCTGCCGAGCCTTTCCAGAGCCATGTCGGCCGCCAATTCCCCAAAAGACCGGAATGTCGTCCACTTGCCGCCGATCATGCAGAGCACCGGCGGCCCGCCCTCGGACGGCTCCAGCACGGTGCAGAAATGATCGCGCGGGATGCGTCCGGTAAAACTGTCAGTACTGGCCGGCAGCGGCCGCACGCCGGAAAACTGAAAAACGATCTGCTCCGGACGGATGGTGATATCAGGCAGCACGAAGGCGAGCGATTGCAGGATGTAATCCCGCTCGTCCGTCTCGCAGCGCACCGTTTCCGGATCATCGACGCGGATGTCGGTGGAGCCGACGAGAACCTTTCCGAGATAGGGAAACAGGATACAGATCCGCCCGTCCTCGTTCTCGTAATAGATCATGTGATCGGCAAGTGCGTCGCGCAGCTCCGCATTGTCGATGATCAGGTGCGAGCCTTTGGTGCCGCCCATCAGTGGTCCCGGCTGTGCTTCCGGCGAAAACAGGGTTTGATTGGCGATGTCGATCCAGCCGCCGGTGGCGTTGATGATCAGCGCCGGTTCGACGGCAACCGACGCGCCGCCTATCTGGTCCTCGACGTGATACTGACCATTTTCGGTCCGCCGCAGTTCAGCATAGTTCAGCGCCATGACACCGGACGTGGCTAAAAGACCATCCTGCAGAAGCTCGATGCCCAGCCGCTCCGGATGGCTGACCCAGGCGTCGAAATAGGTGGCTGAACTCTTGATGGCGGGATTGAGCGCCGGCCACTTGGCAAGCGTCGTGCGCCGGCCGCGAAACTTGTGGCGCGGCATCAGCGCCCGCTTGCGCGTCAGGAAATCATAGATGCTCAGGCCAGCCTTGATGGCGACGGCGCCACGGCGGCTCGGGCGGCGGCTGAGGCCCAGGAAGCGGACGATGCCATTGCCGAGGCCGGAAAAGATGTCGAACACCGGCACCGTCGTCGGCAGCGGCGCGACGTAATGCGGCGCGTTGCGCAACAGCCGGTCGCGCTCGACCAGCGATTCCTGCACCAGCTTGAATTCACCGTTTTCAAGATAGCGAAGCCCGCCATGCACCATGCGGGACAACGCCGAACTGGCACCGGAGCAATAATCGTGCTTTTCGACGAGCAGCACATTCAGCCCCTGCAGCGCCAGCTCCCGAAAGACGCTGATGCCGTTGATGCCGCCGCCGATGATACACACGTCCACCTTCGGGCTCTGGCGAAGCCCGTCCAAGTTCTCTTCACGTTTCATGATGGCGATCCGCTATCTCATATCAGTCAGTTTCGCCGCAATGGCCGCATCGATCGCCGCGCGATCGGCCTCATCCAGCCGGATGGTGCCGGCTCGGGCATTGTCGACGGCCTGTGCCGGATTGCGCGCCCCGCAGAGCGCAAAGGTGACGCCGGGCTGCGCCAGCGTCCAGGCAATCACGGTCTGGGCGATGCTGGCGCCGTGTTTTTCGGCGACCGGCCGGATGGCGTCGGCCAACGCCATTGCCTTCTGGCGGTTGGCGACCGAAAAGCGCGGGTTATCCTTGCGCTGGTCATCGCCTGAGAACACACGGTGCGGACCGATGGTCCCGGACAGCAACCCCAGCGCCAGCGACGAATAGCTCAGTGTCGCTATCCCGTTCACCTTGGTCAGCGGCAGAAGCTCCGCCTCGATCTCGCGGTCGATCATGCTGAACCGCTCCTGGATGGCATCCAGACCACCGGCATCGATATAGGCATTGAGGTCGTCGCGGCTGACATTGCTTGCCCCGATCGCCCGGATCTTGCCCGCGGTGCGCAGATCTTCCATCGCCCGCATCGTTTCTTCGACCGCTGTCGTCGGGTCCTGCCAATGGGTGATGTAGAGGTCGATATAGTCGGTTCCGAGCCGCCTCAGGCTTTCCTCGACCTCGTGCAGGATCGCATCTCGGCCGAGATAACGGTGGACCGGTTTGCCGTCCTGATCGAAGAAATGACGGCCCTTCTGGGTGTGCCAGACAAGGCCGCATTTGGTGGCGATGACGGCCTTGTCGCGGCGACCGGTCAAGGCCCTGCCGACGATTTCCTCGGACCGTCCAAGCCCATAGGCCGGCGCCGTGTCGATCAGGGTCACGCCGGTATCGAGCGATGCCTGGATCGCGGCAATCGATTCTTTCTCGTCAGTCCCGCCCCACATCCAGCCGCCGATCGCCCAGGTGCCCAGCCCAACCGCCGAGGCGGAAACGCCGGATTTGCCGATCTCGCGTGTCAATTGCTGTCCGCTCATGCCCATTTTCCTTCGCCATTCGCCAGTGCCAGCACCTGCGCACCCGTCGCCTCATCGGTCACCAGCGTATCCAGATGATTGCCCCTGAGAACGCTGAGGATCGGGCCTGCCTTGTTCGGCCCGCTCGCCACACCGATCTTGGTGGGGATCGAGGCGAATTCCGCCAGCGTCAACGACACCAGCGAACGGTTGAGGCTGTAGTCGCAGACCCGGCCATGATCATCGAGCAGATGCGCCAGCAATTCGCAGGAGGCGCCGGACCGCTCGATCGCGGCGCGGTCGGTGCTTGTGGAGGGATGCAGGTCGTAATAGCTGGAATCGTCCGACAGGATCGAACCGATGCCGACCACCGCCACCTTCGCCTCGCGCGCCCGTTTGAAAACGTCTGCGACGGAGCGCATGTTGATCAGCATCGCCCGCTGCTCGGCATCGTCGGCAAAGAGCGGTGCGTGGATCTGATAGGAACGTCCTCCAAGCCGGTCGGCCATCAAGGTCGAGACATGGTTGACGTCGGTGTAGTGCTTACCCTGCACGCACCCGGTTGCCGGAATGACTTCGATGTCGAAACGACGCGGCGGCTGCAGACCGGCGACGACGGCGCTCACCCCTTTGCCGCCGGTAATGCAGATCGTATCGCCGTCGACGATCTCTTCCACCAGCAACCGCGCTGCCGCTTCGCCGACAGCTTGCAGCGCCGTCTGCGGATTGTCGGACACTGTCGGCACCACCACCGCACGACCGATGCCGCCAAGCGCCAGCAGCCGTTCTTCCATATCAACCAGCGGCTCGACCGGCGACTTGATCTTGATCTCGACCAGGCCGAGCTGGCGGCCGCGCTTGATCAGGCGGTTGACGGTGGCGTGCGAGATGCCGAGCTGATCGGCAATTTGCGCCTGCGTCAGTCCTTCGAGAAAATGCAGCACCAGAGCCTGGTGCATCTGCCGGGCGATGACGATTTCCTCGCGCGGCGCGTTTGCGGGTCTGAGTTTGGCTATCGGCATATCAGGCAGCCTTCCGCTTGTGCAGGAAATGGTCGATCGAGACGGCGGCAAGCAGAATGCAGCCTTTGATCATGTCTTGCCAATAGACGGACACGTCGAGCAAGATCAACGAGCTTGTGACGACCGACAGCAGGGCAATACCGAGAATTGCCCCGAGGATGGTGCCGGAGCCGCCATTCAGCGATGCACCGCCAATCACCGCGGCGGCGATGATGTTGAGTTCCATGCCGACGCCGAAGGTCGGGGTCGCGGCGCCGAAGCGGGACATGTAGATCACCCCGGCAACACCGGACAGCGTGGCGCAGAGCACCGTCACCCAGAACTTCACCTGGTTGGTCTTGATGCCGGAATAGAGCGCCGCCTTCTCGTTGCTGCCGGTGTAGAACACCTTGCGGAAGGCGGTCGCCCGGCGCAGCAGGAAATCGAACAGCGCGACGACGGCAACGAAGATCAGGATCACATAGGGGACACCGAAGAACGTGCCCTGCCCGACCGCCTTGAACGAGGGCGGCAAGGTGAACAGCGACAGCGGCGTGCCCTTGGTAATGATCAGGCAGATGCCGCGCACGATGACCATGGCCGCAAGCGAGGTGATGAAGTGGTTGAGCCCGACGACCGTGACGAAGAAGCCCATGACACAGCCGATCAGGCCGCTGGCAATGATCCCGATCAGGGATGCGCTCCACGGATCGAGCCCGATCAGGAACAGCGAGCCAGACAGCACCATCGAGAAGCAGACGACCGAGCCGACCGACAGGTCAATGCCGCCGACAATCAACAGGATGGTCATTCCGACGACGACGATCCCTTCCACCGAGAACGACATCAGCATCGCCCGAAAATTGCCGAGCGTCAGAAAATGCGGCGAGGCAATGCTCATGACGATGCAGAGCGCCAGGATGATCGCGATCAGTCCCGCCTCGCGCATTGTCCCCAGCCGTTTCCAGCCGGGCGCGCGTGGCTGATGTGCCGTTGCCAACGTTGCGTCCGCCATGACCTTGTCTCCTGCCCCTGCTTTTTCTCTATGCGGCATGCTCTGATGCCCTTGAACTATCGTGACCGCCGATCCCCGACGCCAACCGCATGATCGCCTCTTCCGTCATCGCCTCGCCCTCGACTTCGCCTGCAACCCTGCCTTCGTGGATGACCAGCACCCGGTCGCACAGGCCGAGAAGCTCCGGCAGTTCCGACGAGATGACGACGATGCCGATGCCGGAGCGTGCGAGATCGCGCAGCAGCCGGTGAATTTCCGATTTGGCGCCGACATCGATGCCGCGGGTCGGCTCGTCCATCAGGATGACCTTGGGGTTAACCGCCAGTTGCTTGGCAATCGCCACCTTCTGCTGGTTTCCGCCCGACAGCGACGACATCGGCATGTCGATGCCACCCATCCGCACGCCGAGCCGGCGGACCAGGTCGCGGGCTCGATCCGCCTCGGCTTTGGAATTCAACAGCCCAAGCGGTCCGGTCAGTGATTTCAGATCGAGAACGGCAATGTTCTGGGCGATGGAAAGATCGAGGAATATGCCGGAGCCTTTCCGGTCTTCCGACAGGTAAACGACGCCTGCCTGCGCGGCCTGCGCATAGGACCGCGTCTGCAGCCGCTGCCCATGCAGTTCAACCTCGCCGGCAATCACCGGCCGCAATCCGCAAATACCTTCGGCGATCTCGGTGCGGCCGGAGCCGATCAACCCGCCGACACCAAGAATTTCGCCCTTGCGCAGTTCGAAGCTCACATCCGTGAAGCGGCTGCCGTCGCCGAGATCGCTGACGCTTAGAATGATCTCGTCGGTCCGCTCCGCCGGCGCCTGCTTTTCCGGATAGAGTTGGGTGATCTCGCGTCCAACCATGCGACGCACCACATCATCCGGCGTCAAATCCACCACCTTCTCCGTCGAGACATAGCGGCCATCGCGGAACACGGTGACCCGGTCGCACAGGCTGAAGATTTCGGCCATGCGGTGGCTGATATAGATGATCGAAATACCTTGCGCCCTGAGGTCGCGGATGATCCCGAACAGGATCTGCGTCTCCGATTCCGTCAGCGCTGCCGTCGGTTCGTCGAAGATCAGCACCCGGCATTCGAGCGTCAGTGCCTTGGCGATCTCGACAAGCTGCTGGCTGGAAATCGACAGGTCGCCGACTTTACGGCGGACGTCGATCGGCGCCAGCCGGTTCATCACGACCTGCGCATCCCGCGCCAGCTTGCCATAATTCATGAAAGGCGAGCGGCGGCGGTTGGTAGCGGCCATGAACATGTTCTCGGCCACCGTCGCATCGGGGCAGAGCGCGATTTCCTGATGCACGAGGCCAAGCCCGAGCGATTGCGCCACGGTCGGCGACGTCACTTTTACCGGCGCGCCGTCGACAAGAACGTACCCCTCGGTCGGCTGCAGCACGCCGGCAATGATGTTCATCAGCGTCGACTTGCCCGCGCCGTTTTCGCCGCAAAGCGCATGAACCTCGCCTTTTTCCAGGCTGAAACTCACCTCCGTCAACGCCTTCACCGCACCGAAGTGCTTGCTGACATTGCGGATTTCCAGAACCGGCACGGACGCCATCATCGTCTCCTCTTCACGCTCGCGATGGCTGTCCGGGGATTCATGCCTCGGACAGCCGGCACCTACTGCGCCGCGCGTCGTTTCAGACGCGCAAAGGTCGCTGTAACGCTTTGGTCCGCTGCATAATTTGTCCTTAAGTCGATTCCGATTTCAGGAATTATGCAGTGGGCTTACTCATCGATGCCTTTGGTGCCCCGCCGTTTGAGGTACTTATCCCAGTAGAAGTCGTCGGCATTATCGGCCGTGACGATCGACAGGCCGTTGTCGACGAATGGAATACTCATCGGGTTGAAGCTGGCGCGCTTGGCGTCGTTCATCGGGTCGATGAGTTCCGGATGTTTGGCCAGCCACAGGAGCATGAAGCCCATGTAACCCTGCATGCCTTGGTTCGGGTTGATCGAGCCGAACACTTCGCCCGCCTTGATCATGTCGAGGATGTTGGCGTTGACGTCGGCGCACATCACCAGGATTTTGCCGCCGCTTTCCTTGTTGGCCTGCGAAGCGCCGATCGCCGAATTCGCTTCCGGCATGAAGACGGCGCCGAGGTTCGGATGTGCCTGCACCAGGCTCATCAGGCCCTGATAGGCCTTGTTCGGGTCCTGGTTGGAGGCAGCGCGGCCGACCAGCTTCATATCCGGATATTTTTCCTCCATACGGGCGATGAAGGCGGCAATACGCTTGTCGTGGTTGTCCTGGCCCGGATTTTCGAGAACGGCATATTCGCCCTTGCCACCCATCTTTTCGGCAATCGCGTCGGCCGCATAGGTGCCCTCACGGGTATTATCCGATGTGATGAACGAAATGCGCTTGGAGAGCGGCGCATCGGCCGCGAAGGTAACGACCGCCGTGCCCTGATCGATAGCCCGGTTGATCGGCTCGATAAACGGGTCGGAGTTCATCGGATGAACGAGGATACCGGCCGGGTTCTGGGCCAGCGCCTGGTCGAAGGTGGCAATCTGCTTGTTGACGTCATATTCCGGCGTGCCGGTATAAGCCGTCTCGCAACCGAGCTGCTGACCGGCTTGCTTGAACATCTCATAGACCGGAAACCAATATTCGACGCCCGAGACCATCACATTCATGACGTATTTTTCGCCCGGCTTGCAGCGGAACGGATTTTCCGTGTCTGCGCTGGCCACGCCAGCCAATAGTGTCGATGCGAGGACCGCCAATGCGGTCGTGCTTAGAAATCTGCGCAAGTTTCCTCCTCGAGGCCGAGGCCCCTCCCAAATATCCGGCGGCACCTGAGCGGCTGCCGATGATCCATTGAAGACCGGAGTTCCTCCTCGAAGTCCGGTATGGGCAGGTAATCCCAACGATAGAGAGCTGTCAATAAAATTCACGCGCTGAAATATATTTCACATGAAATCACTGAAGGTCCGACTGTGTGCCCAATCGCTTTTCCTCGACGCAAAGAACGGCTAGCGGTGAAGGACGCCGGCTTCCTCAGCCGCAACTTTGAATGCCAATGCGGCAGCGGATGGATCTGCCCGCCCGTCAACGGCGTCCGTGCAGATCCTCTTCGCGACGGCGAAGGAGGCTGCTTTCTCACGCGGCCAACAGGTCATGAGATATGCGAGCGCGTCCCGGCTGCTGCGGATACTCTTAAGGTGGTCGCCATCCCCAATGATGACCTCAACGGGTTGGTCCCAAAAATCGCGGCGCATCGACATCTCTTCAGCTCCTTCAGCTATCGGCTGAACGTCATCTGCGCGGGCTCGTTCCAGCATAGGGCTTTAGTCCTATGAAGAGCCATCGACCGGACCAACACGCTACGGAACAATTCCATCGGCTAACGATCTGATTGGTACACGCTGCGCGTCGCGGGCGGTTCTCGTCCACTGGATTGTGATCCTCCTTGGCTATACAGCAAGGGAGGTATTCCGAGCCCATCCCATTAAGGTGCAATTCGTCTATGACAAAAAAAGTTTATCTGGCCGGTCCGGAGGTCTTCCTTCCAAACGCCCGTGAAATGCTCGACCGGAAGGCAGCGCTTGCGCGCGAGGCGGGACTTTTCCCACTCTCGCCCGGTGATCTGGAAATCCCGCACACGAACTCGAAGCGCGAGCGCGCAGCGGCAATAAACGCGGTGGACGAAAAGATGATGATGGAGGCTGACGCCATCATCGCCAATCTGACGCCCTTTCGTGGCATTGCCGCCGATACCGGGACGGCCTTCGAACTCGGATTCATGTGCGCAAGTGGTAAGCCGGTATTCGCCTACACGAATGTGGCCCGAGATCACAGCGGACGGGTGAGCGATCTTTACGGCGGGGCCCTCGCCTATGATGCCGACGGTCGACTGCGAGACCCGAACGGGATTGCCGTCGAGGATTTCGGCCTGGCCGACAATCTCATGCTGCACGCCGGGATCGAGCGGCGCGGTGGCGTCCTCATCGTCGGAGACGCGCCTCGGGATGCGCTCTATACCGACCTCGCCGCATTCAAGACGTGTCTCGCCATCGCCGTTGAAAAGCTGCGCTAAAATGCTTGGTTCAGGCGTTCGAGGTCGAGGATAAATCGCCCGAATTCGTTTATCTTCCGCGCAAAGCTATGAATTTGGTTCCCGTTCAAGCGCTGGCCTACCCGAGGATCTGATGCGGCAGCGTTAATCCGAAGGCTTCACGCGCCATCAGGCAGGCATCATCTCCAGGAACGCATTCGCGACAAACGACAGGCCGAATATCGTAAACGAGGCACGATGTCTCAAAACCGACCCGACCTGCCAACGCAGAGCAACGCGACCCGCTACAACGCATTCCCGTCTCATCTGCCGCAACGAAGCGCGGTGGCAGCAAATCGAGAGCAGCATCACTTTCCGTAGAAAATCTTGGCCAATCCGATGAAAAAGAGCAACACGCGCCGCAGCTTTGGCAATCTATATCGCTTAGTGAGTTCATACCCAACTCCTACCACGACACCCGCCCTTAACGCAAAGTGCTTGAAACAGAACTCGAAAGGGATATCGGACGACGCGCTCGCTTGCGGCTGAAGGCGATGGCCGCCGCAATCGCGACGGCCATCAAGCACTCGACTTAGCGTAGCGAACGGAACGCCGCCCGAACTTCGTTCGTGAAGATCGCGGGCTGTTCCCAAGCGGCGAAATGTCCGCCGTTATCAACCTCGTTGAAATAGATCAGGTTGCCGTAGGCTCGCTCTGTCCACGACCTCGGGGCTTGATAAATTTCCCCTGGGAAGACGCTGACCGCCACCGGCAACGTCGGGATCTTGTCGAGGGCATTGAAGTTGTTGGTATGGTCTTCCCAATAGATTTGGGCAGCCGAGGCACCGGTCTCCGTGAACCAGTAGAGCGAAATGTCGTCGAGCATCTCGTCGCGCGTCAGGACCTTTTCCGGCTGCTTGTCGCTAAATGTCCATTCAGCAAACTTGTCGTACATCCAAGCGGCCATTCCGACCGGTGAATCTACCAACGAATAGCCGATGGTCTGCGGACGGGTGACCATCATTTGCGCGTAGGCAGCGCTATCTCGGTAGAAGATCGCCAGCTTATCGAAACAAGCTCGCTCCTCCTCGTTGAACTCTTCGGGTGCGGCAGCGCCTGCAGCGAGGAGAGGTACGATTTCGCGCGGGACGATTGCAGGCATGGTGAGATGAATGCCCAGCAAACCGGGAACGTTCTGATGCGCCATGCGCTGCGAGATGACCGAGCCGCAATCGCCACCCTGGGAGACGTATTTTTGGTATCCGAGCCGGTCCATGAGCGTGCTCCATGCGCGACCGATGTGGTCGGAACCCCATCCCCGCACGTCCGGTTTACCGGAAAAACCGAAGCCCGGAATCGAGGGAACGACCAGATGGAAGGCATCCTCGGCCCTCCCGCCGTGAGCTGTCGGGTTTGTCAGCGGATCGATGACCTTGAGCATTTCAAGGATCGAACCCGGCCAGCCATGGGTCATGATCAACGGCAGCGCGTTCTCGTGCCTGGAGCGGACGTGGATGAAATGGATGTCGAGCCCATCGATTTCGGTAATGAACATCGGAATGGCATTGAGCTTTTCCTCGACCTTCCGCCAGTCGTAACCGTCCTGCCAATAGTTCACGAGGGCGCGAAAACGGTCGAGCTGGACGCCCTGGGAGTCGTCACCGACGGTTTCCTTGGCGGGCCATCGCGCTGAGGCAAGGCGCTGCTTCAACTCTTGGAGAGCGCTGTCGGGAACGCTTACCTTGAAAGGTCGAATCTCGTGGGCTGCGCCAGTGGAAGCAAATGACATCGCAGGCTTTAATATCGTTGCAGTGCCGGCGATGGCGGCGGCCGCCAGAAAATTGCGGCGGTTAATATCAGGAGGGAGGGACGTCAAAGGGAAACTCCGTTTTAGGGTTGAATTTTCGCCCCAAGACGGTGCCTTTTTCATGTATCCGAGATATGTCCGAGGTCACGCCGATTTGTATCCGCAGATGTCCGGCATAGCGGCGAGGACGCCCCGCTAGGGAACGTGACGGGAGCACCGCGGCCCCAGCGATGGCGGCGATCAATCAAATTGCGGGTGAAACTAACCGTTGACATCGGCGGTGTTAAAGCTGAAGCCGACCTCGGCCGCGCCTGAGCGGCCCCTCTTGCAAGGACGCCATATGAAGACCAAGACGGCCGCAGCCAATGCCGGAAACCTGATCATGACCGGCGTCGTGCTGATGCTGCTCGGCGATCTGCTCTTTGCACTGAACGATGCGATGGGCAAGTGGCTGGTCGCAAGCTTTGCCGTCGGCCAAGTGCTGGTTATCCGCTCCGTCGGCGCTTTCGTCGTGCTCGGGCCGATGATCGCGCGACAAGGGCCGATGGCCCTGTTTCGCGTCGAACAGAAGGGCCTCCAGTTCATCCGGGTCGCCATGGCGACCGCCGATGTTGCCCTGTTCTACGCCGCCGTCGCCTATCTGCCGCTCGCAGATGTCATGACCTTCTATATGGCCGGGCCGATCTACATTGCGGCGCTCTCGCATTTCTTTCTCGGAGAGAAGATCGGCTGGCGCCGTTGGCTTGCCGTTCTGCTTGGCTTTGCAGGTGTCGTCATTGCACTGCGTCCATCGACGGCGATGCTGTCGCTTCCGTCGCTCTTCGGTCTTGTTGGCAGTTTTGCCTTTGCGCTGTCGCTGGTGATGAGCCGCTATCTACGTTCGACCAGCGATACGACGCTCGTGACATGGCAGACGATCGCCGCCCTGGCGACCGGCATCGTGTTGAGCATCGGCCATTGGCAGCCGGCAACACTCGTCGATTGGGCCGGCATGCTATTGCTCGGGATCGTCGCCTCCTGCGCGCACCTGCTGATCACACGCTCGCTGAAGCTCGCGCCGGCATCGCTGTTGGCGCCGCTGCAGTATACGCTGCTGCTCTGGGCGATCATTCTGGGCTATTTCTTCTTCAATGATATTCCCGATGCACAGATCGTCATCGGCGCCGCAATCATCGTCTTTGCCGGGCTCTTCATCTTCCACCGGAAGAACCTGAAAGAGACGGTTCCGGTCGAAGCCGTCCCGCCCGACGGCCATTGAGGGTATAGCGCCGCTTATCTTCAGCTTTGCATAGGACGCTGCTGTAACCCCTGGAATTCCTGCATACTTCCATCCTTAAACCTTGCGGGAATAGATCAAAAGGATGGAGGCTTAGTCACGTAGGCTTTCCACGGAACAATTTGGACGCCTGCACGCTACTCCCGAGCATTCAAACCCGGGAGATCGCAATGGCGTCCATGACCCTCGAAGACCTATCCTCACAACTGAAGAAGATCGATTTCTGCATGCTGTCGACGAACGCCGGGTCGGGCTGCATCTCGGCCCGACCGATGAGCAATAATGGCGACGTCGAATATGACGGGGATTCCTGGTTCTTTTCGTATGAGGACAGCAGGAAAATCACGGAGATCGAAGGCATCGACATCGTCTCGCTGACGTTCACGGCACCTCCCAGCCTCCTCGGCAAACCGGGGATTTTCATCGCTGTCGAGGGCTTCGCCTCGCTGGTGCGGGACAAGGCGGCGTTCGAAGAACATTGGGTGCCCGATCTCCAGCGGTGGTTTCCTGAAGGTGTGGACACTCCCGGGATCGTTCTTATCAAAGTTTCGGCGTCCTCCATCCGGTACTGGGATGGTGAGGAAAACGGCGAGGTCACCCTACCCGGCTCAGCGAGTTAAGACAGTGGCACAAAGGGGTGCCCTACTCTGCGGGCGGCTCCTCACAGCCGAAGACGCTCCGGCCGCCGAAATCGGCGGACTGGCGGAATTCGCCGGCGATAATTTCCTTGAGGTCTGGACCGGTGACGTAGCGTTCCATCTGCCTGGATTGGTCATCGAGGCGCTTCAGCGCCTGCAGTTCCTCCTCCCGTCCGAGCCTGCCTTTCTGTACCGCCGATTTCATCACGCCGATCGTCTCGTCATAGACTTTGAGCGGCACTGGGAAGGGATGGCGGTCCTTGCCGCCATGGGCGATCGAGAAGCGCGCCGGATCGGAAAAACGGCAAGGCGCGCCGTGGACGACTTCGGCCACCAGGGCCAACGCATTCACGGTGCGGGCACCGACACCTGGAACCAGCAGCAGCTCTTCGAAATCCGCCGGTCCACGGTCGGCTGCGGCGGCCAGATTTCCGTGCAGGCGCCTCATGATGATGTCACTTTCGCGAACGTCGTGATGGGTCGGCATGATCAGGTGCGGCAGCATCGGTTGTTCGGCAGGCTCGGGCGCCGGGTGCTCAACACGCAGCAGCGCGGCGGCCTCGCGAACGATCCGGTCGGGACCGAGCGTCGCCAGCAGATCGAGTTGGCCACGCCGAGAACGCTCGGCGCGCCTGTCGGCCAGATTGACGATCTCGCCCTGGCTCCTGCCCTCGATGGCCGCATGCGGCGAGTCGACGAAGCTCTCCAGCCCTTCCGACAGCCAGTGATAGCGCCGGGCCTGCCGCTTGTCGCCATTCATGCCTTGCTGCACGACCACCCAATGGCCGTCATCGGCGACGATGAAGCCGTGCAGATAAAGATCGAACCCGTCCTGAAGGGCGGCGCTGTCGACCTTGGCAATGAGACGGCTCGTCGTCGCCAGCCCCTCCCCATCGAGACCGACCCGTTCGCCGATCGACAGCAGCTCCTGCGGGGTCTTGCGCGACTGCGCGCCGCGGCCGCCACAGACATGCAGGCCGAGTTCGCCGGCGCGCGGCTTCAGTCCGCGTTTCAAGGCGCCGAGAACGCTGGTGGTGATGCCGGAGGAATGCCAGTCCATGCCCATGACCGCGCCGAAGGACTGGAACCAGAAGGGATGCGCAAGCCTGCGCAGGAATTCGTCGCGGCCATAGTGATGAACGATCGCCTCGGTGATCAGCGTACCGAGTCGCGTCATCCGGTCGCCCAGCCAATGTGGCACACGTCCCCCGTGAAGCGGAAGATCGGCACTGCCTGCTCGTTGTGACATCGCGTTTCCTTAGGCTTTCTATCGCCGGACGAAGTCAGCCCGGCCGCCTCTTCCGCCACCGCAGGGAACCCAGAAATATTCCAAGCGTTTGTTTCCCCAGTTAGAGAGGCAATCATGACCGCAATTGAGACCGTCTTCAATCATCCGACGCTGACACAGGCAAAATTGCCGGCGCTGGTCGGCCGTAAAAGGCAAGATTGCAGTGGGTTTGACCTGCAAGGGAGTGCCGCGAAGGCGGCCTTCCTGATCAACGGCAACAGCTATTTTGCCGAGCTGGCGCGGGCGCTACGGCAGGCGCGGCGCACTGTCTGGATCATCGGATGGGATTTCAATCCCGACATCCTGATGGAACCCGATAAATCCGAGGAGACGCTTGCCGACCTGCTGCACGGTCTCGCGGCGGAAAATCCCGAACTGGAAATACGCATCCTCGTCTGGGCACTCGGCCCCCTCTATTCGAACAAGTCCCTGCAGCTGTTTCGCAAGAAGAATTTCCCGAAGAATGCCCGGATCGATCTGCGCTTCGATTCTGCGCGGGCAGTCGGCGGCTGCCATCATCAGAAACTCGTCTGCATCGACGACGCGGTCTCCTTCATCGGTGGGATGGATCTGACGGCGCGGCGGTGGGACACTTGGCTTCATCGCGCCAAAGACAAACTGCGACGTGATCCCGCCGGCGTTTCCTACGACCCCCTGCACGATGTTCAAGCGATGGTCACGGGCGACGCGGCCAAGCTGATCGGCGATATCGCCAGGCGGCGCTGGGAAGACGCCACCGGCGAAAGCCACTCGCCGCTGGTCGCGAGCGCGCCTTTCGTCTGGCCCGATGATCTGCCGGTTTCGATCGGAGATATTTCGGTCAGTTTCGCGCTGACGGAACCCTCGACGGCCTTGCGGACCGGCGTAAGCGACGGTATCGACATGACACTTGATGTGATCGCCCGGGCGAAGCGATCACTTTACATCGAAGCACAATACCTCGCCTCCTTCCGCGTCGCGGAGGCCATCGCCGCCGGGCTTGAGGAGGAAGACGGGCCTGAAGTCATCATCATCTGTACGCGCAGCTCTCACGGGCTGATCGAAAAGCTTGTCATGGGCAATAATCGCGACCGTGTCATCCGTCGCCTCAAACGCGCTGATCGCGCTCATCGGCTGCGCATCTACTATCCCGTTGTTCCGGGGCCGGTCATGCCCAAAGCCACTGCCCCTGGGCGAGCCCCGCTGGCGTCGAGCACAGAAGTGGAGGTGCTCGTCCACTCCAAGCTGATAATTGCCGATGACAAATTGGTGCGCATCGGCTCGTCCAACATCAACAACCGCTCGGAAGCAATTGATACCGAATGCGATATGCTCTTGGAGGCCGACGGCGAGGATCAACGCCGGGGGATCGTGGATCTTCGCAACCGCCTGCTTTCGGAATACCTAGGAAGGGCGGCCGAGACCTTTGCTGCAGCCTTCGCTCGGACAGGATCGGTGATCGAAGCGATCGAGACGCTGAATGATGGTCGCCGCGGCTTGCGCGAGTTTGCAGTCGACATGGCCGGCAGCACCAAGCCAGTCATGGGAACCGCGCTCTTCGACCCGGGTCGGCCCACCACACTGCTAAGCCGACTGGGCCTCGGCGCCTTCGTCCGCCGTCTCGTTCGCTCCACGTGATCGGCGGCGAAAGACGACCTCGCTGATTGCGAGTAGCGTTGCGCCAAGCGCCAGCGGAATGAAGAAATAGACGCAGCGGAATGCGATCAGCGCGCCGATGGATGCTTCCTTCGGCACCGCATAGGAGACGGTCGCCTCGAGCACGCCGAGACCACCTGGAACATGCGTTGCAAGAATTGCCGAGTTGGCGAGCACGTAGGCTGTTACCGATCTGAAGAAGGCAACATCGCCGAAGGCTGAGAGCATCTGGTGGAGACAGGCAGAAACGAACCCGAAGTTGATCGTGCCGACCCCAACTTGCGCGACCGCTATCGAAAATCGCGGCAACTGAAAGGACCAGCGCCAAAGCCGCAACTTGCTGCGGATGAAAAACGCCAGCCCCGCATAGACGACCGGCACGATGAGCGCCAGCAAGCCGAAGATGCGCACACCGGCCGGATCGAGCCGCAGCAGGCGCCCGGCGTCGCCGGGATTGATGATCATCGCCAGGCCGCCAAGCGTGATCAGCCCCAGCCCGACTGTGATGCCGCAAAACACGATGATATTGGCGACATCCTCGGTCGTCAGCCCCCAGCGCGAATAAAAACGGTAGCGGAAGGCGCCGCTGCTCAGTCCGGCAAAACCGATATTGTGGCCGAGCGACAGGCTGATGAACGAAGCCAACGCGATTTTGGGATAAGGCAAGGATTTGCCGAGTGAACGGATCGCCAGGAGATCGAAACAGCCAAGACATAGATAGGATGCCGCCGCAAACAGCAGGGCTACGCAGAAATTCGAAAAAGGTATGCTGCGAACCGATTGGACGATCTGCTCGAGGCTGTACTGTTGGAAGATGCGGTAAAGAAGGAAGACCGCGAAACAAAGGGCAGCAACGAGCAGTCCATTCCAGATCATGTTTTTCAAGCTCATCGATTGTCCTCAGGAGTGCAAACGGGATGGTTCGATAATCTGGAACGATCAAATGAGTTTTGTGTTCCCCTGGGGAACGAGATCCATGTCCCCAAGGACAAGCTTCAGCGGACTCATGTCGGAAAAAACGATCAAACTCTTAACCTATAACGTGCACAGCTGTATCGGCAACGACCGCAAGCTCGATCCCGGACGCATTGCTTCAGTCATCGCCGAGGCGGAAGCCGACATCATCGCTCTTCAGGAGGTCGATGTCCTCAGGCGCAGGACCGGCGGCATCGACCAGGCCCATACGATCGCCGCGCTTCTGGAGATGCAGGCTCATTTTCATCCGGCGCTGTCGATTGCCGAAGAGCAGTATGGCGATGCGATCATCACCGCGCTGCCGACTGGCGCGGTCAAGGCCGGCCCGCTGCCATCCATCGGCGAACAGCGCGGTGCCCTTTCGGTCGAAATACTGGTCGGCGACAGAAAACTGCTGGTCGTCAACACCCATCTTGGCCTTCGCGGCCGCGAGCGCATGCGGCAGATGACGACGCTGTTGAACTCGGGCTGGCTGCGCGGGACAGCGGGCGAATCTCTCCCCACCATCCTTTGCGGCGACTTCAACGCCATTCCGGCATCGGCGACTTACCGACTTGCCACTCAGTCATTGAAGGATGCTCAGCGCGAAGGCAAGGCCACACCAAGAGCAACCTTCCCTTCCCGCTATCCGCTGATGCGCCTTGACCACATTCTCGTTTCCGACGATCTCGTCGTCAAACAGGCGACGGTCCTGGAAAACCGACTGACAAGGGTCGCCTCTGATCACCTGCCTCTCCTTGCGGAAATTGGTTTCGCCTAAACGGACGCCGAGAGAAGGCGATTGAAGCAGAAGTGTGCCGTGCCCGATGTCCCGTTAGAGGACGATGTTCACCTGACGGACTTCCGTTTCATCGCGGCCGCCACCAACGGTAGCGCCGTCGTCGCCACGGTTCCGAGCGGCAGCCGCGTGATGCCTCTGGTGACGACGAATGTTGCCGCCATTGCGCCGGCCAGCTTGAGCCAGGGCTGATTGCCAAGCTGCGCGTGGGCGCTTGCATCGGCCCAGCGGACGTTCGCCGCAACGACGGTCGCAGCCTGATGTTGGATCACCTGAAGGCGGGCGCGGAGGTTTTCGAGTTCTTCTCTCAGTTCTCGCAGACGGCCTTCCAGGGCATGATTGTCAGAGGCCAGGAGAGGCTCCTCAAAGGTG
Source organism: Rhizobium sp. NZLR8 (assembly GCF_019685025.1). Classification (NCBI taxonomy): domain Bacteria; kingdom Pseudomonadati; phylum Pseudomonadota; class Alphaproteobacteria; order Hyphomicrobiales; family Rhizobiaceae; genus Rhizobium; species Rhizobium sp. NZLR8. The sequence continues at coordinate 565,732 of NZ_JABDVY010000002.1, forward strand.
CCTCCAACCGGAGCATGACCACCGAGCGTCGCGATATAAGCCCGATATTCGGCCTCGCTCGCGAAGCCCTCACGCCTGATGAGATCGGGATTGGCGTTTGCATCTTCGAAAGCAGCCGGTGCGGTGCCGGTATTGTCGCGCCTGTCCAGGTTTGTGCCGATGTCCCCGAGTTCGTCCTTGAACATGATGGATCTCCAGTTGTTCCTGGCGATAGAACGCTCGACGGCTCAGAAGGATGCATCGGACGCCGGTCGCGGTTCGCAACGGCGCCGAGTCGGACTTCCGCTCCTTCCACGACCGTCATCCTCGCGACGCGCTGAAACGTTCGGGCCGAAACTCCGCCAGCAGCGGATGACGGCGTCCGGTGGCGATCTCGTCGGCCAGCAGTTCACCGGCGATCAGGCCGAGGGTGGCGCCACTATGGCTGAAGGCGACGAAGTAACCCCAGATCGACGGCAGTTCGCCAAAGACCGGCTCGCCATCGCCCGGAATGGGCTTTGGGCCGACCCCATAATCTTCAATCTCGAGCGTCGGGTTGCCTTCGAGAACTTTTGACGCCTCGCGCAGCAGCCCGTCCAACGTCGATTGTCTGACTTCATAGCCGCCGTCCGGCTTCACTTCGACCTCTTCCTCGGACCAGGCGGAATCGAGGGCGAAGCCGCCATTCGGCATGGGTCGGATGGCGACGCGGGGGGTGTTGAGCACGGCCTTCAGCGAATGGCGGATCGGCTTGGTCCTGACGAGAAGCGCGACCGGCGTTGCATCGTCGATATGCTGGCCGGCTTCGGCAACGATTGCCGGAACGGCGCCGCCCGCGGCGAGCAGCACAGACTCCGCGTCCCAGTGTCTGCCGTCCGCTGCGCTCACGCCGCAGACACGGGCGCCTTCGACATCAATCGCCGCGCGCCCGGCGTCCGTCACGACCTCGCCGCCGAGCGAACGGAATTCCTCCGCGAGAAGGCCGATCAGCGAGGGAAGATCGACCCAACCTTCTCCGGGATTGAAGATCGCGCCCTGCGGCGTCACCGCACCGGCGTCGACGCCGGGCGTCGCGCCGGGAATGTTTTCCTGGGCCAGCCATTGCGCGTGATAGCCGAGGTCGCGCTCGAAGTCGAAGACCTCGGCTATCTCATTGCCGGCGTCATCGGCATCCCAGGTCAGGCCGCCATCGAAACGCAGCCAGGGCGCATCCGGATATCGGGCAGCAAGGGTGCGATAACGGTCGATGCCGGCGAGGCGCAGCCGGTGATAGGCATCAGAGCGTTTCCGGGCCGAATTGAGCCAGGCGAGCGAACGGCCGGAGGCGCCATTGGCAAGCGGCCCATCGCTGACGAGCACGGTGGCGATCCCGAGGCGAGCGAGATGGACAGCCGTCGAGACGCCGAATATGCCGCCACCGATGACGACGACCTTCGAAGGTTTGGGGGAAGCATTCATGTCGATAACCTTGTTTCCTGCTATGTCGAACGAATTCCATGCATCCGTCGTAGGAGCCCTCAGCGGCATGCCTCGCGTCAGGGGCTAAAGCGCGTCGCGATCTTTCAGATTCGCTCCTCGCGCTTTGGCTCTTTGTTTTTTGCGCATGTCGTTGCCGCAAAACCGCTGCACACTTTTGCGCGACATGCTTTAGAGGACTTCCGCAAGGAAGCGTTTCAGCCGCTCGCTGTGGGGATTGTCGAAGATTTGCCCCGGGCAGCCGGCTTCGACGATGCGGCCCTCATCCATGAAGACGACCTGGTCGGCCACCCTGCGTGCAAATCCCATCTCATGCGTCACCACGGCCATCGTCATGCCCTGGCGGCCGAGAGCTGCCATCAAGTCGAGAACGCCTTTCACCAATTCGGGATCGAGCGCACTCGTCACTTCATCGAACAGGATGAGTTCCGGATCCATCGCAAGAGCACGCGCGATGGCGACGCGCTGCTGCTGCCCGCCAGACAGACCTGCCGGGCGATGATTTCTGCGCTCGGCAAGACCGACCTCGGCCAAACGCGCCTCGGCAATGCGTCGCGCCTCCTGCCTCGACATCTTCTTGATCTTCGTCAGTGAAAGCATGACGTTCTCAAGCGCGGTGTGATCGGGAAACAGGTTGAAGTGCTGGAACACCATGCCCACGCGCCGGCGCAACCGCTCTGGTTTCATGGCCAGAATGCTGGCGCCATCGAGCAGGATGTCGCCGCCTTTCGGTTCCACCAGCCTATTCATACAGCGCAGCAGCGTCGATTTTCCCGAGCCGGAAGGACCGATGATGCAGGTGACGGTACCGGCGGCGATGTCGAGATCGACACCCTTCAGCACATCGAGATTACCATAGGCCATGGTGAGATCCCGGACGTTCAGGGCACCACCCTTGAAGCGCGGTTCGGTCTGCTCGACAGATTTTGCCGGGGGTTGCGGACCGGCGGCGCGCATTTCGCTCACCTCGACCAATCCACTCGCAACACCCGAGCTGCGGCCTTGTTTTCCCAGGCGCAGTCGCACATCGATGTAATTGACCAAGTGAGTGAGCGGCACGGTGATGACGAGATAGAAGACGCCCGCCAGCAACAAGGGCGACAGATTGCCCGTTACGACAGCTTGATCCTGCCCGACGCGGAAGATCTCCCGCTCGGAGGCGAGCAATCCGAGAAAATAGACGAGGCTGGAATCCTTGACGTTTCCGATGAATTGATTGACCAGCGCCGGCAGAACCCGCCGGATGCCTTGCGGGATGACGATCAAGCGCATGCCCTGCCCGTAGCTCATGCTGAGCGCCCGGCAGGCTTCCATCTGGCCGCGCTCGACGCTTTGGATGCCTGATCGGAAGATTTCGCCGATGTACGCCCCGGCAATCAGGCTGAGCGCCAGGATGCCGAGCGGAAATGGCGACGGACCGAAGATCTCCCGTCCGATCCGGGCAAAACCCTGACCGATGATCAGGATCGTGACGATCGCCGGCAAACCGCGGAAGACATCGGTATAGACGCGCGCGGGCAGCCGCAGCCAGCGGGACTGCGAGATACCCATGACGGCGAGAGCCATGCCGATAACGACACCGAGCACGGTCGAGGCGGCGGCCAGGATCAGGGTATTCTTCAGGCCGACGCTGATCATGCTCGGTAGCACTTCGGCCATGGCGTCCCAGTCCAGGAAGCTGCGGCGCAGATTTTCAAGCCAGTTCATCGAGATCCTCATCGAAGCCCAAGCCGGGCATGAAACCGTCCGCCGGAGCGGACGGCTTACGACGTTACTTCTTGGGAAGGTACTGGTCCGGCATCGGCGAACCGGGGAACCATTTTTCATAGAGGGTCTTCCAGGTGCCGTCCTGCATCGCGTCGTGAAGAGCTGTGTTCAACGCCGTGCGGAAGGCGTCATTTCCCTTGCGGATCACGAAGCCCGCTGGCGCATCGAAGGACGGGATGTTGACCGCAATCTTCAGCGCGGGATAGCGCTCGCCATATTGTTTGGCAGCCTCGTAGTCGAGAAAATGCGCATCGACCGTTCCGTTGTTGAGGGCAGCCACGGCGGAATTGTTGTCGGGGAATTTCACGAGATCGGCCTCACCGAAATTCTTGGCCGCATAGACTTCCTGCAAGGTCCCCTGCACGACGCCGAGACGCCTGCCCTTGAGGCCGTCGGCATCCTTGATGCCGGAATCCGCCGTCAGGACCGAGAGATAACCGGCAAGATAGCCGTCGGAAAAGTCGACGGTCTTCTTCCGGGCTTCGGTGGTTCCGATCGCCGCGACAGCAACATCGAACCGTTCGTTTGCCACCGACGGCAGAAGTGCGGAGAATTCCTGGCCCGTGAACGTGACCTTGTCTTTCGGAATGCCAAGGCGGGAGACGACGTTGAGAAACAACTCGATATCGAAACCGGTGAACTGGCCGTCCGCCGTCGCAAACGTATAGGGCTTGGCATCGCCCATCGTGCCGACGCTGATCACCCCGGGCTCGATGAGGCTATAGGGATTGTCGGCCGCGGCCGCAGAGCCGGCCCCCATCGCCAGAAGGCACGTCAGAAGGCCAGCCCGCAATGGAGCCGCGACGGCCGCGAAAGATTCAAAAGGCTTCATGTTCGTTCTCCGCTCTGAAGGGATGCTCTTGTCGGCATTCGTTATCATCCGGTCTCGTCGCCCGTGCGACGAAGACTTCTGGACAAGATACCGGTCTTCTATATAAAGAGACCGGTCTCACGACATATTTGATATCTGTCAATTGACCGGCCGTCAACAACTCTTGTAGTGCTGCGCCATGGAAGATTCCGCTGCCCCGAAACGTTCAGTCACGGTTGCCGACGTCGCGAAGGCAGCAAGGGTCTCGAAGGCGACGGCAGCCCGCGTGCTCGGCGGCTATGGCGTCGTCAGCGACAAGATCAAGGATCAGGTGACGGCGGCCGCCGCCGCGCTCGAATACCGCCCGAACGAGCTCGCCCGAAGCATGAGCACGGGACGCTCAGGCATTATCGGCGTGGTGGTCGGCGATATCGAGAATGCTTTCTTCAGCCTCGCAGTGCGCGGCATTACCGATGCAGCCCGGCTTGCGGGCTTCAACGTCATCATCGCCAATTCGGGCGAACAGATCGATGCGGAAAAATCGGCGGTCGACCTGCTGATCGGTAAACGCGTCGATGGCCTGATCGTCACGCCGGCCCGCTGCGATCGCCTCGATCACCTGCAGCACGTCCGCCGCGCCGGCGTGCCATTGGTTCTATTCGACAGGGCCATCCCGGAGCTTGATGTCGACGCCGTGACCGGGGATGACAGGGATGCGGCACTCACCGCGACAAGGTATCTGATCGGCCAGGGCCATCGCCGCCTCGCCTATATCTCCGCCATGGACGCCGAGGACGGCGGGCTCACTGAGCTCGGGCGGATATCAAATTCCGCCGTGCGCGAACGCATGGAAGGCTTCGTCAGCGCTCTGACCGAGGCGGGTTTGCCGAACCCTCTTCATTACATCCGGCTCGGCGCCACGAACCAGCAGCAGACAAACGCCGTGATAAAACGCCTGCTCTCGGAGATATCGCCGCCGACGGCGCTGTTGGCATCCGACAGTCTCGTGGGCTTGCGCATTTTCAAGTCACTGCAGTCGCTCGGCTTGTCGATCCCTCAGGATGTCTCGATGATTTCGTTTCTGGACGCCGACTGGACCAGCGTCACCGTTCCGCCGATCACCATCGTCGACCAGCGCGTCTACGAACTGGGCAAACTCGCCGGCGAACGGCTCGTCGCCCGCATCGAACGCACCCCGCTTGCCGTCGAACGTCTGCGCGTTGCCACCAGCCTCGTCGTGCGCGGCTCCGTTGCGACGATCGGCCGGTAAAATCTGGGTTAAAGCGCGTCGCGCTTTAGGTTTTGTCTTTACGCATGTCGTTGCTGCAAAACCGCTGCGCACTTTTGCGCGACATGCTTAGTCGTACAGCTCGCCATGACCAATCTGCTCTTGCCTAGCGGAAGCATCGCTGATGACAGGGTCATCAGCCGGATCGGGATCTTTCTTGTTGGCGTCGCTCAGAAATTGCGCGGCCTTAAGCAGCGCCGCGGTTATCTCTCCGGTTGCCCATCCGGACTCATTGGCGACGGCAATCAGTCTTTCCAATGCGTCGCGCGCGGCCTCGGTTGCCTGTTCAAAGCGTTGCGCGGGAGCTTCGGTTTTCGGCGGTGGAAAGGTCATCGGCATTCACTCCATTAGGTCTAACTGTAGGAGAGGAACGCAGCCTGCGGGAAATGGATGCACAATCATGCCGATTTAGCCAGCGGATGCCTTGTCACGCGGCAGAGACAAGAGGTGGCGACGGTTTCTCCAGGTCAGATGACCGTCTGCAACAGGAACGGAGAGCGCTCCAGCGGACGCTGGGCGAGAATCCTCAGCATCGCCGGGCCTTGTATGCCGGTCGTCGTCGTCGAGCGGCCGTCGTGATAGACCACCGTCATGACTCGGCTGAGGCTGTCATATCTGATCTCTGCGATCGTGCGTGTGTGAACCGGAAAGATGAATTCGTGGGGCTGAGATTTTCGCCGGGAGGTCTTCGAGGTCATCGTGATGCCCCATCGAAACAAAAGGAGGATTGCCCCAGCCGTCCACGGCTCAGGACACGCGTGATAGTCGGCAGCACATCCCTCATCGAGTGTCTCCAATGCGCTTAAAAATCGATCAAACAACAGAGCGGCCGGTTCCCGCCATCAGAACGGCAATCGCTAGGTCTGAGACCTCAGCCTCATCCCAACCATGCCGATCAAGCACATATTGTTTCCATGGTCGCGTGACATCGGCGTGACACGCAGATCGCGGCTCGAAAACACGTCCGGAACGGGCTCCGTGAATTGTCAGCTCTGCCCAAGGCAGCGACAGCCCATCAATGCAATGTTCTGTTTATGCCGTAGGCCCGTGCGGCCTGCGGCCAACATTCGACGGCGCGTGCAAGTGACCGAATGGCTTCGTCCACGACGAAAACCGCATCCCCGAGCCGTTCGATCTCGCAATCGAGTTCATACACTTCGACTTCGTCAAGGTCTTCACTCTTCAGCAGCTGCTTGCTTGCCACGATCAGGCGCTCCGTACGCTGAACAATATCAAGAGCGCTCCGTATAATGATGTCGAGCATGCGGTTGCCCTCGCTTCGATGAGCAAGTGTCGGGCATAATCGCGATGCTGACAATCCTGAAATCTTGTCAGATGCGCTCGCGGATCGCGTCGTAAAGATCCCTCAACTCGCGCAGCGATTGATGGCGATGGCGCGGCAGAGAAGCGCGGTGTCCAGCGAAGGCGAACGCACCCGCAACGGCCGCAACGAGGATGAGCGTCGAAGCCGGATAGAGCTTCACAGCCGCTTCCGTCTGCCGCTTTGCTTTCCGGGCGCCTCCCTTTAACGATCGGGCACCATCGAACACCTGCCGCTGGAGCGCGTCGATTTGCTGTCGCAACGCGCTCAATTCCTCACGCAGGCCCTGATCAGGCTGCCGGGGAATGCCGACCGAGGCCGTGTTCGTATCGATGATGGCTTTCGGCACCGGTTCGCCGATCTTGGCTCCGTTGGTGTCGAGGGTCATCGTCTCAGTGCTCTTGCGTCGCGGCATCATCAATTCTCCTTCCCTGGGGCTAAAACCATCCTGTTCTAGTTATCGTCGAGCGAGAAGACCGGCCGATAGTGGCGCTCGGCGATCAGCAAGCTCCGGTCAGGCCGGATGATGTAAATTTCCTCGACCTGGCGTCCCCATTGATCTGTAAAGCTATGCGGGAAAGAAGAACCCACGGGCGATTTCGTCAGCTTCGTGCGAGGCTGCCCATGATAGGTGATGCTGCCGGGAATGGGGGCCAGTCCCGCCGACGCGTAATTGCCTGCGCCGGTCGTGCAGCCCGTCAGAACAACGGCAAAAACCAGCCCAAATCCTATGCTCCGCTTCATCGAACCTCCCGCTGTTCCGTGTTTTCCGCGTCACACATCTTTATGGTCGTTAACCAGGGAAGACCGACATTGTTCCACAATTCGGTTGGGGACGTCAGAACACGTCTCCCGAGACGTCAAAACGCTCGCCATGCGAGAATCGCACGTGGGACTGGCATCGCTAGATCAAGGACAGTCTTGGAGGCGTGCCTCACGCGGCGACATCCGGAATGCGCAGGCCAAGGAGCTCGGCATGTTTGCAGAGCTTTTCCCAAGGCACATCGCCGACAGACACGCCCTCTTCAAACGCCGCGCGTCGCCTGCGGGCTGCGCTGTCACCCGGCATGCGGACCGGGCCATCGTTCCACGGCGCGGATGGGTTGCTGCGGCATGCAGAGGCGAGATAATCGGACTGCGCGGTAAAGGCGTCCAGCCCGGCGAAAAAGGCGGGGTCGATGACCTGAATAAATGCGCTTTGCGAAAACACACCGGGCGGCGCGTTCGCCCGTCCCTTGCCGGAAAGCCCCTGCCCCAGCAGTTCGACGATCAGCCCGAACCCAAAGCCCTTGTGTCCCTTCAACTGACCGCCGAGGGGCATCATTGTCCCGCCACGTTCGGTCACCTCGCGCGGATCATCGGTCGGCTCGCCCGCGGCGGTGAAGGCCCAGGCCTCGGGGAATTTCTTGCCGGCGTTCGCCAGGTTTTGCGTCATCGTCGTGGTGGTGATCGAGGCGGAGACGTCGATCAGAATCGGATCCTCGGATGTCGGAAAGCCGGCCGCCATCGGGTTGGGGGTCAGGAGCGGCTTTGTGCCGCCATAGGGCGCGACTCGGCTTGCCGCGGGATGCGATACCGACAGCTGAACGATGAGGCCCTGTTCGGTAACCTGCCGCATGAAGGCTGACAGTGCGCAGGTGTGATGGCAGTTTCGGATTGCGGCGGTGACGACGCCATGATCGCGTACGCGTTCGCAGGCCTGGTCGATCGCCTTGGTCAGCAGCCATGCGCCGGGCAAAGATTTGCCGTCCCACACAAAGGCTGCGCCGCGGTCATTGACCACCTCGTAGCTACCCGACTTCGCCAGCGAACCATCTTCCAACGCTTCGACATACCAGTTCAAAAGGCTGACGCCATGCGTTTCGTGGCCGATCATGTCGCCTTCCACCAGGACGGCGGCTGTGATTTTGGCCTTGTCGGGTTCCATCCCGGCGCGGATCAATATCTGCTCGGCGAATTGGGTGAGGTCAATGCGGTCAATCAGCGGCATAGGCATCCATCCGTCATGTCATCGAAAGCGCGGGCCATTCAGGGAAGGCGGCCCGCGCGTCAATCCGCAAACCGGCTTACTTGAAGCGGATCTGCGATAGCTGCAGCTCGGAATTCGTCGCGATCGTCGGCTTGAAATCGAGACGCGGCGAAACGCGGGTGAATCCGACCATGTGAAACATCGGGATATCGGCGATGATCTCGGTGTTCACCTTGGCGAAAAGCTCCTTCCAGAGTTTTGTGCGCGCGTCTCCGGTGGCTGAGGTCGCCTTGGCGATGAGGGCGTCGACTGCGGGATCCCGAACCATGGAGTGAGAGCCGTCGGTCGCGTATTTCACGAAGGCGGTGAAGACGGGATCGCCGGTCGCGTTATCGTGCTGCGACTGCGTCAGCGTCGGACCGGAATCGGCGACGAAAGGTGCCACGAAGTAGCCGTTCCACACGGAAACGTCATACATATCGAGCTTTACGTTCAAACCGACGTCCTGAAGCATGGCCATCATCGCTTCCATCGCTTCGGTGGCGTTCGGATATTGCCCGTTGCGGCCGATGATGCGAATCTCTTGATCGACCGGGACGCCGTCAGCTTTCGCCGCCTTGACCAGTTCCTTTGCTTTTTCCGGGTCATAGGGCCAGACGGGAATATCGGCATTGTAACCGATCGTTGTGGGTACGACGAGCTGTGTGGCGATCTTCGCCTGTTCAGGGAACAGCGTTCCGAGCATTGCCTGACGATCGATGGCGAGGTTCATCGCCTCGCGAATGCGCCGGTCGTTGAGGGGTGCCGCGCGCGTATCGATGCGCAGCGATGTCGTCTCCGAATTCGGATAAGCGAAATCTGTTTCCTTGTTGGTGGCATCCTGCACCGATACGGCCGGAACGATATCGGCTTCGCCGGCATCGACCATGGCGGCTGCGACCGCGCTGTCGGAGCGGAACAGATAGGTCGCCTGTTCCACCTGCGGTTTCTCCCCCCAATAGTCCGGATTGCGCTTCAGCACGATCGACTGGCCGATATCCCATTTGTCGAACGTATAGGGGCCAGTGCCGATCGGTTTGCGGGTGAATTCGTCTGCTGGTGTCGCCTCGGCTGATTCCACGGCCATCACCGTCATCAGCAGCGGAAGAATCGGCTGCGCCGGTTTTGTGGTAATGCGGATCGTGTTGGCATCCGGCGTCTCGAAGCTGAATTCCGTGCCGCCGAAATATTTGCCGCCGGTCTCACAGCTGAGCTTCTTGTTCTTGTTGCGCTCGATCGTGAACTGGACGTCTTTGGCGGTGAACGGCTTGCCATCGTGCCATTTGACATTCGGGCGCAGCTTGAATTCCCAGGTGTCGTCGTCGATCTTCGACCATTCCGTCGCCAGACGGGGTTTGAGGCCGCCGTTGACGTAGTCGAATTCGACCAGCATCTCGTTGACGTTCTCGGAAATGACCCGGCCGACGTCCTGGCGCGCCGCCATGCAAGGCTCGACGACATCGACGGTTTCGGCAAGCACAACAGTCACGTTGCTCTTGGCATCCTCAGCGTGAGCCGAGCCACCGCTCAGCCCGATCATCGTGGTTGAAAAGCAGACAGCTAGCAAATGCAGTTTCATTTCGTTCTCCTCCCATGCGCCGTCGGCGCTCCTCAAGCGAATCTTCGTCCCATTTCCGGTGATGCGGCCCTCGCCTCCTCCTGCAAAAGCCGATCTAATGCATAAGTGCACTAATATACTAGTTGAGAGGAGCGATCAAGCGCGACACCCGAAACACGGGCGCCCACCCTGTCTGAAACGCTCGATTTCTAGCCGGCCGAAACAAACAGTCCGCGCGACATCTCGACCTCATCATCGGTAAGATCGGTCGGCGGCGCAGGCATTGATCTGCCTCGAAGCCGGCGAATGATCTTGCGAAGTTCCGTCGCGGCGCGATCAATTTGCTTTTCCCCGGTTTCAGTTGCGCAGGTCTTGGGGCAGCAGGCCGGCGGGGAAATTCTGGTAGGAAACGGGGCGCAGAAACCTGCGGATCGACATGGTCCCGACGCTGGTCGCGCCGAAATTGGTCGAGGCCGGATAGGGGCCGCCATGAACCATGGAATCGACGACCTCGACGCCGGTCGGGAAGCCATTAACCAGCAATCTGCCCGCCTTCCTTTCGAGGATCGGCAGCAGCTCGCGGGCAAGACCAAGATCGGCGTCGTCCATATGGATCGTCGCGGTCAACTGTCCCTGGAAGCTTTCGGCAAGGGAGAGCATCTCTTCTTGCGAGCCGACGCGCACCACGAGGCCGAGAGAGCCGAACACCTCTTCGCTGAGCGAATGATCGGCAAGCCAGGCCGAGCCATTGGTCTCGAACAGGTTCGGGGCTGCATCCCGGCCAGCGCTCTTTCCAGTGAGAACCGGTGCGACTGCATTGCTTGCCCGCATCCGATCGACACCGTCGTGATAGGCGGTGGCGATGCCTTGAGTCAGCATCGTCTGCGGCGCCACCTTTTCAAGCGCCGACTTGGCAGCGCCGGCGAACCTGTCCGCCTCCGGCCCATCGACCACGACGGCAATACCGGGTTTGGTGCAGAACTGGCCGGCGCCAAGCGTCAGTGAGCCGGCCCAGCCTGAACCGATCGCCTCCGCCCGGGCAGCGGTCGCGGCCGGCAGCAGGAACATCGGATTGACGCTGCCGAGTTCCCCGAAAAACGGGATCGGCTCTGGACGCTGGGCGCAAAGATCGAACAGCGCACGACCACCGACCAGCGATCCGGTAAAGCCGACGGCCTTGATGGCGGGATGCGTCACCAGAGCCGTGCCGACGTCACGGCGCCCGCCCTGGATCAGGCTGAAGACGCCAGCCGGCATTCCGGTGCGTTCGACAGCAGCGGCGATCGCCTCGGCAATGATCTCACCGGTGCCTGGATGGGCTGAATGTCCCTTCACCACGACCGGGCAGCCGGCAGCAAGCGCGGCTGCCGTATCGCCGCCGGCCGTCGAGAATGCCAAAGGGAAATTCGAGGCGCCGAAGACGGCGACCGGGCCGATAGGCCGCTGCACCAGCCGGATCTCGGGCCGCGGCGCCGGCTGCCGATCGGGTTGCGCCGCATCGATACGAGCGTCAAGATGCGTGCCCCTGCGGATATGCTCGGCAAACAGCTTGAGCTGGCCGGTCGTGCGGGCGCGCTCGCCGTTAAGCCGGCCTTCTGGGAGCCCGGTTTCCTCGGTGCCGATAAGGGTGACGGCCTCGCCGCGTCTGTCGATCTCCTCGGCGATCGTCTCGAGGAAAATAGCGCGCTCCTCGCATGTCTTCGCCGCAAACGCCGCAAAAGCAGCTTCTGCAGCGCGGCAGGCGCGGTCAACCAGTTCCGTCGTACCGACAGCGAAGTCATGGGCCGGCCCGTGCGCCGGCTCGGAGCGAAATGTCGTCGTTCCGGCAATCCACTCGCCACCGATGAAATGTCTGCCTGAAGGGGTCCAGCTCATTGTTATCCTCCTCGGCGGAGCCTCGCTCCGTCCTGATGCGGTGATCCGTTGTCCAAGATGCCGGCCTTAGCGGCCATTCACCTTCCGCCATTCGGCAAAGAGCGTCAGGTTGCTTTCGTCGGTGGCCGGATAGAGGCCGATGATCGTATGTCCTTGCTTGACGCGCTCGGTGACGAAATCCTCGTAAGCGGTCATTTCCACCGCTTCGTCAGCGATCTCGTCGGCGATCTCGGCCGGGATGACGATCACGCTGTCGTCGTCGCCAACCATGATGTCGCCCGGGAAGACCGCCACATCGCCGCAACCGATCGGCACATTGATGTCGATCGCCTCGTGGAGCGTGAGGTTGGTCGGGCTGGAGGGACGATTGTGATAGGCGGGAATATCAAGACCACCGATCGTCACGGCGTCGCGGAAGCCGCCATCGGTGACCACGCCGGCACCGCCGCGCATCATCAGGCGGGTAATCAGAATATCGCCGGCGGAGGCGGCTCGCGGATCCTTGCGGCTGTCCATCACCAGAACATGGCCGTCGGGGCACGTCTCGATGGCAAGCCGTTGCGGATGTTTCGGGTTTCGAAAGACGTTCATCGCGTTGCGGTCCTCGCGCGCCGGCATGTAGCGCAGCGTGAAGGCCGGCCCCACCATATTGCGGCCCTTCGGCTGCACGGGCCGAACATCCTGGACCGTCTGATTTCTCAAGCCGCGCTTGAACAGCGCCGAGCAGAGGGTCGCGACCGAGACGCCCATCAGCTTTTCACGGGTTGCGGGGTTCATATTTCCTTCTCCTCGTTCAAATTCAGCCGCCGAAGCTGCGCGTTTCCACTGTCCAGTCACGGGCTTTGCCCGTCAGGCTGCAGCCAAGCCCCGGACGTGCGGGCACGATCATCCGGCCGTCCTTGATGTCGAGCTGCTCGTTGAACAGTGGCGCCAGCCAATCGAAATGCTCTACCCACGGCTCGTGCGCATAGGCAGCAGCCAAGTGCAAATGGATTTCCATGGCAAAATGCGGCGCCAGGCGCAGGCGTTTCGCCTCGGCTTGCGCGCAGATGCGCAGAAAGGGCGTGATGCCGCCGACACGCGGCGCATCCGGCTGAATGAAGTCGACCGCATCCGCGCGGATCAGGGCCATATGTTCGTCGGCGCTTGCCAGCATCTCGCCGGTGGCGATCGGCGTGGCGAGTTCGCGCGCCAGTGCCGCATGGCCCTCGGCGTCATAGGCATCGAGCGGCTCTTCGATCCATTCGAGATTGAGCGGCTCGACAAGCCGTCCGAAGCGCAATGCCGTCGTGCGGTCCCATTGCTGGTTGGCATCGACCATCAGCGGCACACGGCCGTCGATATGGCTGGTCACGGCATCAAGCCGGCGAAGATCGGCCATCGGGTCCGGCTGTCCGACCTTGATCTTGATGCCGCCGATACCGGCGGCGATCGAGTGATCGATAGCATCGCGGATTTCCTCGACGCTCGACGACAGGAAGCCGCCTGAAGTGTTGTAGCAGGCGACGCTGTCGCGATGGGCGCCTAGCAATTTTGCCAGCGGCAGGCAGGCCCGTTTCGCCTTCAGGTCCCAGAGGCAGATGTCGATGGCGGCAATGGCTTGCGTCGCAATGCCGGAGCGGCCGACCGAGGCCCCGGCCCAGCAGAGCTTGTCCCATATCCGTGCGGTATCATTGGGATCTTCGCCCATCAGGTTGTCGGCGATCTCGCAGGCATGTGCATAAAGAGCGGGTCCGCCCGCCCGTTTCGAGTAGCTGAAGCCGAGACCGCTATGGCCCGCTTCGGAAACGATCTCGCAAAACAGAAACGCCACCTCCGTCAGCGGCTTCTGCCGGCCCGTCAAAACCTTGGCGTCGCTGATCGGCCGCGCCAACGGCAGATAAGCGAGCGACAGGGTGACCGATCGGATGGCGTCCAGCTTGGACGGGCCGGCGGCGAAGCCAGCCTTAGGCGGTTGTGCGGGGATCGAGCGTCGATTGGGATCAAACATCGTGGTTCCTCAATTGATAGCCGGTTCCGGAGTCTTGCCACCGAATTCCGTCGTCAGGAAGTCGAAGTCGCAGCCTTTGTCGGCTTGCTCGATATGCTTGGAGAACATAAAGCCGTAACCGCGCTCGTAATGTCGCGTCGGCGCCACCCAGGCGGCCCGTCGGGCTGCGATCTCCTCTTCGGAAACCAGCATATTGAGGCTGCGTGCCGGAATATCGAGCTCGACCATGTCCCCGGTTCTAAGCAATGCCAGCGGCCCGCCGATGTAAGATTCCGGCGCGGCGTGCAGCACGCAGGCGCCGAAACTCGTTCCGGACATGCGCGCATCCGAAATGCGCACCATGTCGCGCAGGCCGAGCTTCAACAGCGCCTTCGGCATCGGGATCATGCCCCATTCCGGCATGCCGGGCCCGCCCTGCGGGCCGGCATTGCGCAGCACCAGCACCGTGTCCGGCGTCAGCGGATAATCGGGATCGTCGATGATCTTCTTCATCTCCGCATAACTGTCGGCGACCAGGGCCGGGCCGCAATGGCGATGGAATTTCGGGTCGCAGGCCGCTGGTTTGATGACCGCGCCGTCAGGACACAGGTTCCCCTTGAGCACTGCCAGCGAACCTTCGTGATAGACCGGGTTCGACAGTGGCCGGATAACGTCCTCATTGTAGATCTTCACCTGGTCGAGGCCGTCCACCAGGGGTTTGCCCGTAACGGTTATCGCGGTCGGATCGAGTTTGTCACCGAGCTGCTTCATGAGCGCCCGCAGGCCGCCCGCATAAAAGAAATCTTCCATCAGGTAGGTCGAACCAGAAGGCCGAATGTTGGCAAGAACAGGGGTCGTGCGACCGATGCGGTCGAGGTCATCGAGCTCCAGCGGCACGCCGGCGCGCCGCGCCATGGCGATCAGATGGATGATCGCATTGGTGGAGCAACCGGTTGCCATGGCGACCGTGGCGGCGTTGTCGACGGCCGCCGGCGTGATGATCCGGTCCGGCGTCAGATCCTCCCACACCATAGTGACGATGCGGCGACCGCAGGCGGCCGACATGCGCTGGTGGTTGGCGTCGACTGCCGGAATCGAGGAAGCGCCCGGCAGTGTCAATCCCATAGCTTCGGCGATCGCTGTCATCGTCGACGCCGTGCCCATGGTCATGCAATGGCCGTAGCTGCGGGCAATTCCGCCTTCGATGCCCTGCCACTCCTCTCTGGTGATCGTGCCGGCACGCCGCTCGTCCCAGTATTTGAAACCGTCAGTGCCGGAGCCGAGCGTCTTGCCGGCGTAGTTGCCGCGAAGCATCGGGCCGGCAGGGAGATAAACAAAGGGAATGCCCATGCTGACCGCACCCATGACAAGGCCCGGTGTCGTCTTGTCGCAGCCGCCCATCAGAACGGCGCCGTCGACAGGATGGCTCCGCAACAGCTCCTCGGTCTCCATCGCCAGCATGTTGCGATAGAGCATCGTGGTCGGCTTGACGAAATTTTCGGAAAGAGAAAGAGCAGGCAGCTCCATGGGAAACCCGCCCGACTGAAGGATGCCGCGCTTCACCCATTCGGCGCGTTCGCGGAAATGCATGTGGCAGGGCTGGGCATCGGACCAGGTGTTGATGACGGCAATGATCGGCTTTCCCTGCCAATCCTCCGGCGCATACCCCATCTGCATGGTCCGCGACCGGTGACCGAACGAGCGCTGATCATCCGGCAGCATCCATCGGGCCGACCGCAGTTGCTCGTACGTTTTCCTCGCGGTCACGGCTTTCTCCCACCATTTTGCTTGCTGCTCTACGAATTTCTCCAACTAATATTTTAGTTTGCCATATATATCAACCGCAACTTTGCATTCTTGTGCATTAGGTCACGTAAAGCTATGAATGGTGTAAAAGGATTTGCCTCACATGAATTCTCAGTTCGCTTCCACATTCGGCCTGACCGCACCCGGCTTTCCAGTCGCGGCCGGCAGCACCGTCCAGCGGGTCTATGATGATCTGCGAAAGCGCATCATCACCATTCAGTTGCCGCCGGACACCACGCTGTCGCGCACCGAGCTGACGGAGACCTACGAAGTCAGCCAGACGCCCATTCGTGACGCGTTACAGCTTCTCAAACAGGAGGGCCTGGTTCGCATTTACCCGCAGTCCCGCACTGTGGTGACCAGGATAGACGTCCTGCAAATCTACGAAGCGCATTTCCTTCGTGTCGCGCTGGAATCGGAAGTCTGCCGCCGCCTCGCGACTGACCCGGATCCGGATCCGAGCGTCATCACGCGCGCCCGCTCGATCATAAAAATGCAGTCGGCGGTCGCCGATGACGTCGATCAGATTGCCATCTTCCAGGAGCTCGACGAGCTCTTTCACCAGACATTGTTCGCAGGCGCCAAGCGCAGCAGCCTCCATCAACTGATCCGCGAGCGGTCCGGCCATCTCGAGCGCATTCGACGTCTGCATCTGCCCGAAAAGGGCAAGATCATGAGCATCCTCGATGGTCACCACGCCATCATCGACGCGATTGCCGCTCGCGACGAACAGGGGGCCGTCGATGCGGTCCGCGAGCATCTCAGCCGCACAGTCGCAAAAGTAGAAGAGCTCAGGAAGGAGTTCCCGGACTACTTCGTCTGAACCTGCCGCGCCGCAGGTTTCCGCCGGGGTCAATTGACCGGCGTCAGCAGCGGCCTGCCTGCGAAGAAGGCGGCAAGGTTGTCGAGCGTGAGTTGCGCCATCCTGTCGCGCGTTTCCTCGGTGCCGCTGGCGTGATGGGGATAGAGCACAACGTTATCGAGTGCTGCGAAGCGCCGATCGGGATTGGGTTCGTTGAGGTAGACATCGATGCCGGCAGATGCGATCCGATTTTCCTGCAAGGCGCGGATCAAGGCCGGCTCATCGACCACGGTGCCGCGGGCAATGTTGATGAAGCTGCCCGTTGGTCCGAGCGCATTCAGCACCTCTGCCGAAATCAACCCTTCGGTCGAGGGCCCGCCCGGTGTCGCGACGATCAGGATGTCGGCCCAGTCCGCCAGTTTTACCGGCTCGTCGAAATAGGCAAAATCATTGTCGGCTTTTTTCGTCCGCCCATAATAGCCGACCGCCAGTCCGACAGCTTCGCATCGCCTGGCAATCGCCATGCCTATGCGGCCGAGACCGACGATCCCGGCTTTCTTGCCCGACGTCGATGTCGTCAGCGGCATCATGCCCTTGTGCCCCCAGTCGCCGGAGCGCACATAGCGATCACCTTCCGGCAGGCGCCGGCGTGCCGCCAGCATCAGAAGCAGCGCCATGTCGGCAACGTCGTCGCAAAGCACCTCGGATGTGTTGGTGAGCTTGATGCCGCGCCGCGTCATCGCCTCGACGTCCATCTGGTCGTAGCCGGCCGAGGAACAGGCGGCCAGCTTCAGTGCCGGCAATTTCGCAAGCAGGGCTTCATCGATCGTCACATGGCCGTTGCAGACCAGAGCCGTGCAGATCGGGCCGGCTTTGGCCAGGAGAGCATCGCGTTGCCCGCCTTCTGCAAGATCCAGCCGGTGCAGCGTATAGGTCTCCTCCAGCACCGCCATCTGACGGGACCGGAGCGGATAGGCGACGATGACATCGGGCTTCATACGGAAACGAGTCCTTCCTGTGTGAGACGTGCGGCGCGTCGGGTGGCCTGGACCTCGGGATCGGGATCGAGGCCGGCGGCAAGCAGCGCCTGGGTGTAGGGGTGGGATGGCGCGTTAAATATCTGGCCCACCGGCCCCTCCTCGACAATCTCGCCGGCCTTCATGACGATGACACGATCCGCGAAATCGCGAACCACCGGCAGGTCGTGTGCAATGAAAAGGTAGGACAGGCCGAATTCGCGACGCAGACCCTCGAGCAAGGCAATCACCTGTGCCTGGATCGACACGTCGAGCGCTGAAACCGCCTCGTCGCAGATGATCAGTTTCGGCTCCATCGCCAGCGCGCGGGCAATGGCGATGCGCTGGCGCTGGCCGCCCGAAAATTGATGTGGATACCGGTCCGCCATATCCGGCTTCAGGCCAACCTTGACCAGCAATTCGGCCACCCTCTCCTTCCATCTCGCTTTCGGCAGGATATCCGGGTGAATGACCCAGGCCTCGGAAATCAGCCTGAACACGGTCATCCGCGGGTTGAGCGACTGCGTCGGGTCTTGAAAGACCATCTGCAAATCCCGACGCAGCCCGAATATTTCCCTCGGGCTCATCGCAAGCAGATCATTGCCGCGGTAGAGGACCTGACCCTCCTGTGGGTCGTCAAGGCGAACGATCGCCCGGGCAAGCGTCGACTTACCGGAACCGCTCTCGCCGACAACAGCGACCGTTTCGCCGGGCATGATGACGAAGTCCACGCCTCTCAGTGCCTGGAATGCGCCAAAACTCTTCTTCAAGCCGATGGCGCGCAGCAGCGGTTCGCCCTGCCGGTCACGCTCTTGCGCCATCGCGCCCTTCCCAGGTGCGGCAGCAATCAGCTTCTTCGTATAGGGGTTCTGCGGGTTGCGATAAACTTCGGCGGCATTGCCGGTTTCGACGACGCAGCCGGAATTCATCACCACGACCCGGTCGGCGATCTCTGCAACGACACCAAGATCGTGCGTGATCAGCAACAGGCCCATTCCGGTTTCCTGCTGCAATTCCTGCAGAAGTTCGAGCACTTGTGCCTGCACCGTAACATCAAGCGCGGTGGTCGGTTCATCCGCAATCAGGATTTCGGGCTTGCAGGCGATCGCCATGGCGATCATCAGCCGCTGCCGCTGCCCGCCGGAGAACTGAAACGGGTATTTTCGCATCGCCGCCTGCGGATCGGTGATGCCCACTCGCTGCATGAGTTCGAGCGTCCTGGCACGGGCCTGCTCAGCGGACTGACCATGCGTGGTCATCATTTCGGTGATTTGCCAGCCGACCGTGTAGACCGGATTGAGATGCGCCAGCGGATCCTGAAAGATCATGGCGATCTTGGCGCCGTTGATCGAACGCCGCTCCTCAGGCGTCATTTTCAGCATATCGCGCCCATTGAGGAGGATGGTGCCGCCGGTGATCTTGCCGGGTGGCATATCGATCAGGTTCATGATCGCCGAGGCGGACACCGACTTGCCCGAACCGCTTTCCCCGAGGATTGCCAGTGTCTCGCCGCGATCGAGATGCCAACTGACATCTTGCACTGCCTTGACGGAGCCACTGGCGGTGTGAAACTCGACCGAGAGGTCGCGCACTTCCAGAAGATGTTCAGCCATTTTTCCTGCCCCTCATTTCAAGGCGCCAGCGTTGCGTTGGATTGAGCGCGATGCGCAGCCAATTTGACAGAAGATTGAGCGACAGCGTCGTCAGGATGATTGCAAGGCCCGGCCAGAAGGACAGCCACCAGGCATTGGTAAGGTAAGGCCGCCCTTGGGCAACCATGAGGCCCCAGGTGATTTCCGGCGCCTGAATGCCGATCCCAAGGAACGACAGCGAGGATTCCGCCAGCATGAGGAAGGCGAAATCAAGCGTCCCAATGGTGACCAGCGTCGGGAAGATCACCGGCAGGATGTGATGAAAGACAATGCGCCGGGACGATGCTCCCATGACTTTCGCCGCCTGCACGAACATCCGCTCGCGCACTTCCAGCACTTCGGCGCGGGTGGTGCGCAGATAGATGGGAATGCGGGTGATCGCCAGGACGAGGACGATATTGGTGACCGAGGGTTCGAGCATATAGAGCACGATCACCGCCAGAAGCAGCGACGGAAAGGACATGATGACGTCGCCGAGGCGCATGATCCATTGAGCGGCGGAAGAGCGGCTATAACCCGCCACCAGTCCGAGCGCCGTGCCAACGATAGAGGATGCAAGCACCGCCGCCGCAGCAATCAGGATGGTGTTTTGCGCCGCGACGACGACGCGGGCAAGCAGCGGCCTGCCCAGCGCATCGGCTCCAAGGACATAAAGCCATCCGCGGGTAATATCGAAGGGCGGCGCGTTTCGGCCCCGCAGGTTCTGCTTGGTGGCGATGCCCTCCAGCAGAAACGGGCCAAACAGCGCGCAGAGAAGAACGATCAGGAGGAATAGAGCGGCGAAGAATGCGAGCTTGTCGGCCCACAGCATGGTCAGCCAACGCCCGATCGGGCCGCTCGGTTTTTTCTCGATGAGGATTTGTGTGTCGGTCATCGTCATCGCTCAATACCGGATACGCGGATCGAGCAGCGCATAGGCAATGTCGATCAACAGGTTCATGATGAAGATCGCCAATGCCGAGACCATGATGACGGCCAGCACGACGGCGAAATCGCGAAGCAGGATGGAATCGATCATCAGCTTGCCTATTCCGGGAAAGCCGAACACCGTCTCGACGACAACGGCACCGTTCAAGATGGCCGCCGCCTGATCGCCGATCACTGTGATCACCGGCAGCATGGCGTTGCGCAGTCCGTGAATGAAGATGATCGAGTTCGAACGCACGCCCTTGGCGCGCGCCGTCTTCACGTAGGCGGAAGACAGCACGCTGATCATCGAGCCGCGCACCACCTGCAGGATCAGGCCGAAGGGCCGGATGAACAGCACGCTGACCGGCAGGACCCAGTGCCAGAACGTTCCCGTTCCCGATGTCGGCAGGACATGCAGTTTCACGGCGAAAATGACGATTGCCACGATGGCAAGCCAGAAATCCGGGGCGGCAGCGCCGATCAGCGAGAAGAAAGTGGCAAGACGGTCGAAGACCCCGCCGACGCGAAACGCCGCGAGCGAACCAATGACGATCGCAGCGACCGTGACCAGCGCCATGGTGATGACAGCCAGCCAGAAGGTCCAGACGAAGGCCTCCAGCACGACATCCATGGCCGGACGGGCCTGGCGCAGGGACTGACCGAAATTGCCTTGGGCGAGATCCGCGACATAACGGCCGAACTGGATGATCAATGGGTCGTTGAAACCGTTCATCTCACGGAATTGCTGGCGCATTTCCGTGGTCGCGTCGATCGGCAGATAGAGGTCGGTCGGGTCGCCCGTCAGCCGGGAGAGGAAAAAGACGATGACGATAAGCACCACGAGCGATACGCCACTGGCGATCGCACGCTTGCCGATAAAACTCTTCATGCCACTCCTCCCGAGTGAAACCCATACGGACCGTCAGGTCTGGTCTTCGCGTGTTTCGAAGCCCGCCCAGTCATGCCCTTTCCGGCGACAGGCGTGAACTAAAATATTAGTTCATCTAGAATTTTTGTGAACCCCCTTTCTCAAAATCGTCAGCTCTTATCAAACGGCGGCTTGCGCCGCCACGCCATACCGCCCGTTCCAATGATGGTCGCGCCAATGATGACCGCGGCACCAATCCATGTCTGTGCGGCCGGAACCTCCGAGAAAAACAGGAAAGCTATGAGTGCTACGACCGGCAGCCGGAGAAAGTCGAGCGGGGCCAGAACGCTTGCAGCCGCCATACCGAAGGCGCGGGTGATCAGCGTCATGTTGAATGCGCCGAGCGCCCCTTGTATGGCGAGCAGCCCGAGTTGGCTCCAGGTCGGCATCGACCAAACCGGCACCATGACGATCAGGCCAAGCGGCACCGTGGTAGTGAGATTCCACGCAACCAGCCGGTCCGCGCTATCCCTCAACGCCATGCGCCGAAGCATCAACTGGCTAGCCGCCGTCAAGACCGCTCCTGCAAGGGCAAAAAGCAGCCATTGGTTGAAATCTGACGCTCCGGGGCGAATGATGATCATCACGCCGATAAAGCCTGCGGCGATGCCGGCGACGCTGGAGACGCCGACGCGCTCCTTGAGGACAAGCCATGCACCGAGAACGAGAAACATCGGCATGGTGAAATTAATCGCCGTGGCATCGGCCAGTGGCGCGTGCGCAAAGGCGATGAACAAAGCAACCAGTGAGGCAAGCTTCAGACCCGCACGCACGGCGTGCAGAACACGATAGGGAGAGGCTTTCAGACCGACTCGGGACACGATCCACGGCGAGACGACAAGAAGTCCGAAAAACGAGCGGAAAAAGCAGATCATCAAGGGATGCACGTCGCCGGCCAGCAAGCGCACAATGATGGCGTCAAGACTATTCAAAAAGGCGGCGGCCACCATCATGCAGACGGCAAGGCCTGTGCGACCGGGCTGCATCACGCTTCTCCTGATTGAACGATGTGGGCTCTGCCAATATCGGACGTTCGATACGGCAGCGCGTTGAACCAGCAATCCATCAGAAATAAGAGCCTTCCTGGCGTGCAGGTGCCAGGATCGCTCAACTCATCAGGGATGGGCATCGCTATCTGTCGGTCGCGCGATCTGACGGTCTTATCTCGATCCCTCGCCCGGCGTCCACACTAAAATACAAATATATTAGTTTGAAGGCGACAACTGCCATATCCCATCGAGAAACTAGGCTTGATGACACTCGACGGCACGTGACGATGATGGGGGCAGCTGGGAACTCGAAAGCCGGGAGAGCGCCGTCGATGGAATACGCTTTCAATTTTAAAAATACGGCCGGCTGAACTTCGTCGTCGACTTTTCCGATTACCTTAATCGGATGCCGTCAACCTATTCAGACGGGTCGAAAAGCCTGACAATCCGCGCCACGCCGGAAAAGCCGGTTCCCTTTCCGATGCCCAAGACCGACGAAAGCTGACCACTTCGCACGGGAAAGGAAGCGATTTCCAGGAATTACTCTAAAGCTCATCGCTGCGACGTCTCACGGCGTGCTTCAGAGCCATCATATGTCTTCGCCGCTCCAGCACATAGTCGGCATAGCCGAAGCAGATGAACAGCAACGTCGGACCGGCGTAGATCATGATGAGAGCCAATGCGATAAGGATGAATGCGGTCGTCATGGTCTTGTTTCCATCATATTGGTCGCGCCGCATCTGAAGCGGCGAAAGCGGACAGGCTTATCTCGGCGATCCCTGTCCTTATTCCTTGAAAATTCGCCGGCTTCGTATTCGTTCCCTGCCCGATCGATTTCCATACGCGCGGCAGGCCCGATCGAACGACAATGGCGAAGCTGGCGGTTCATTCGACCTCGATCACTCCCGCGGCCTTTCCTCTCGCATCACCGCCCCCACGATCTCGGGCAGCGGACTAGTCGTCAAATCCTCAAGCCAAACCGATAGCTTCGGCTTCCAGTTCGGATAGCTGTCGCTGGTGCCTGGAACATTGGTCGGCTTTTTTTCGTCGGTGAGATCGGCAAGCCGAACCGCGACGAGCAACGACGGAGTCCGCGCGATGAAGCGATAGGCGCTGACGGTCAGTTCCCTCAGCGTTTCCTCGCTTACCCTTGCGGCAGCAAGGCGGGCCGGCAAATCGATGCCGGCAACCTTGAAGGTGACCTTCAGGTTCCTCCGTTCGTGCTTGCGGTGTTTGAGATGTTCTTCGGTGAGATCGGGCGGTACGATACCGTGTTCACAACGGTCCCGAATGTCGGCGCCGCGCCACCAGCCGGCAAGGGTCTGGTGGTCATGCGTCGAAATGCAGGCGAGCGCGAGGACGGGATAGGCATCGGCCGGCTTGAAGCCCTTGTCGTCCTGTTCGTAGGAAAGGATCCGGTAGGAGAAAATGCCGGCAGCGGCCAGATCTTCCTGCAATCCTTCCGGGATCATTCCCAGGGACTCTCCGATGACGAGGCATCGGTGTTCGGCGGAAACTTCGGCGAGGATCTGCAGCAGCCGATCCTCGGGATAGCGGACATAGGCGCCGCTCTCCGGCCTGTCGCCCAATGGAACCAGGAAAAGGCGACGGATTGCCGGCGCGTGATCGATGCGAATGGCGCCCGCGTAGCGCATGGAGGTGCTGACCATGCGTCGATACGGCGACATCTCCCCTGCGGCAATTTTTGAAGGCAGGTATCCAGCGAGGTGCCAGTCCTGGCCGTCGACGGCGAATGGATCGGGAGGGCTGCCGATGGTGGCCTGGGAGACATAGATATCCGGCTCGCTCCATGTCGCCGAGCCATCGACCGCTTCCCCGACGGCAAGATCAAGATAGAGCCCGATGCGCAGCCCGGCCTTGCGCGCTCGATCTGCTGCCTGCATCAATTGCCGGTGGGCGAGCCATTGTAGCCACATGTGGAAACGAACATCGTCCGGGTGCTCGCGTTCAAAATCGGTGACGGCAGCGCTGTCGACGCGCTGGAACTCGGCTGGCCACCGTTGCCAGCCGGCGCCCGCTCCGCGCTCGACCATGTAAAACGAGAGGCATTCGAACAGCGCATGCAGCCGCAGGCTGTCGCCGCCTTGCGCGACAAAGGCGTCGAAATCGGCCGGGCCGTCAGAGGCGGCCTTGCGACTGACACGACCCTGGCGCCATGCCGACCAGAGATCACGAAGCGCTCCAAGCTTGGTCCGCGCGACGCCGATGTAATCGACGAGATCGGATTGGCGAAGGCGCTCCAACTCCCGTTCGAGTTCGCGACTGCTGGCAAACCCCGGCACCTGGTCGACTGCGATATAGAGCGGGTTGAGATGCTGACGGCTTGAGGGTTCATAGGGGCTGCAACGGTCGGGATCGGCGAGGAACGGCGCGTGAAGCGGATTGAGTCCGATGAAATCGGCCCCCAGCGATCCCGCCAGATCGGCCATATCAGCCAGATCCTTGAAGTCTCCTATGCCCCAATTGCGTGCCGACCGGAGTTCGTAAAGCTGCAGGCTCACGCCCCAGACCCGTGTGTCGGACAGGAAATCCGGCAGAAATGACACCGGAATCTTCCCGCGCGCCGGCTTCGCTTCCCGCCGCGGCGCGCCAGTCTCACCCGTCCTCGTCAATTCGATGTTCAGTGCAGAGAGTATCTTGCGCTTGGTCTCGGCGGAAATCGCCACTTCCCGGTTCTCGGGGCTGGGTCTTGTCGGGCTGATGCCGTGGAGCCGGGCGAGCTTATCGAGCTCAGCGGATTTCATCAGTCGATCCTTTCCTCGCACCGCCGTCACGCTTTGCTCATGCTCCAGATCACCGTCCAGGGCGCGAGATCGCCGCCGTCGCTGCCGAGACGGAATATCGTCTCGGCGTCACCCTGTTGCGGGTCAAGCGGCCGTCCCGCCTCGCTGCCTAGGTTGGCGCGCAGATGAAGGTGCCGGCTCTCCGCAAGGGTCCAATCCACCGCGATCGCGTTTCCCGCCGAGCGGTAGACCGCGCTTCCGCCGGCCACACCCTTCAGCAAAGGAACGATCTTCCGATGCCGGAGGTCGAGAAGTGTCCGGTAATACTCAAGCACGTCAGAGGTAGTGCGTTTCGACCAATCCAGTTTGGCGGCCGCAAAGGTCGATGGCGCCGTCGGGTCGAGAAGGTCGTCGGCGTCGAAGCCCGGCAGACGCGAAAGCTCCTCGCGACGGCCTTTCCTGACCTTCTCGTTCAGATCCTCGTCGAAATCGCAGAAAAAAGGAAACGGCTCCTCCGCACCCCATTCCTCACCCATGAACAGCATCGGTATCTCAGGCGCCAGCAGATAGATGGCGATGACGGCCTTGACGGCATTGGCCGGGCTCGAGGCCAGAACCCGATCGCCGAGCGCCCGATTGCCGATCTGATCATGGTTCTGGATGAAGGAAATGAAGGCGGTCGGCGGCAGGTGGCCACTCGGTCTGCCGCGGCCTCCTCCGCGATACGACATATGTTCGCCCTGGAACACGAAACCTTCCGCCAGCGCTCGGCCGAGCTTGCCAGCGTCGCCAGCGTAATCGGCATAATAGCCGAAGGTTTCGCCGGTCGCCGCGATATGCAGCACGTGGTGGACGTCGTCATTCCACTGGGCTGTGAACAGCTTCGCTTCACCTTTTTCGTCACGCTTCAACAGGTCGCTGTCATTCTCCTCGTTTTCGATGATCAGATGCACATGCCGATCGCCGGCCGCAGCCCTGACGCGGCGGGCAAGCTCGTAAAGAAGATGCTCGTCGCTGTCGTCCTTGATCGCGTGAACGGCATCGAAGCGGAAGCCGTCGAGCCTGAATTCGGTGATCCAGTAAATGGCGTTCTCAATGACAAATTCGCGGATCATCTGCGATCCGTCGCCGTCGTAGTTGATGCCATGGCCCCAGGGCGTCTTGTGATGGTCGGTAAAGAGCGGCGCATAGGAGGGGATATAGTTCCCATCCGGCCCGAAGTGATTGTAGACCACATCGAGGAACACCGAGATGCCGCGCTGGTGCGCTGCATCCACCAGCGCCATGAAATCTTCCGGCCGGCCGTAACTGCTGTCGGGAGCATAGGGAAGCACACCGTCATAGCCCCAGCTGTAACGACCCGGGAATTCACTGAGCGGCATGATCTGCAGCGCCGTGATGCCCAGCTCTCGCAGATGATCGAGCCGCTCGATCGCCGCCCTGAAGCTGCCCTCCGGCGTGAAGCAGCCGATGTGCATCTCGTAGATAACCATCTCTTCCCAGGGCCGGCCAGGCCAGTCGCTTGTCTTCCAGCGATAAGAGGAAAGGTCGACCACCTCACTCGGACCATGCACATCCTGCGGCTGGAACCGCGAGGCGGGATCGGGAATTTCGAGACCGTCCGGCAGGACGAAGCGATAGCGCGTACAGGCATGGGCATTCGGAACTATGCACCGATGCCAGCCATCTTCCGCCGCCTGCATCGGACGCGGATCGGCGCCTTCGATCTTCAACGACACGCTGTCATGCAGAGGAGCCCAGAGGCGAAACAGAATGCCGTCTTCGGTGAATGCGGGGCCGAACGTCATTTTGGTCAAGGGAAAGCCTTCGGTGAGTGGGGATAGATTTATTTAACTTTTGCGGGAGCAAAAAGTTTCGTCCGCAATTGGACACGCGAAAGCGGCAACGGTCGCGGGGATGACCGCACTGCTCGCCTTGGTATGTTTACGCTTCGATCGTCAGGCCGCCGCGACCTTGCCGGAGAGCGCCTGATCCATGGCCGCCTGAAGCTGTTCCTGCGTGAATGGTTTCTTCATCCGCAGCATCCGGCCGAGGCCATGGTCTTCGGAAAATTCGGCATAGCCCGAGGCGAGGATGATCGGTAGGCCCGGGAAAGCCGAGCGGAGGTGGCGCGCAAGCTCGGCGCCTGTCATACCCGGCATGGCATGATCGGTAATGACGAGATCGCAATCCTGTCCGCCGGCAAAGAATTCCAAGGCTTGGGAAGCGGAGGACACTTCCTGCGGCAGGTGCCCGAGATCCTCCAGCATCGCCACGGTTCCCGTCCGGACAAGCGCGTCGTCGTCGACGACGAGAATGGCAAGCGGCCGCGACGCCGGTTTCAGAGGCTCCGTCGCCGGAGCCTCGACGACCGGCTGCACCTCGACGAAAGTCTCGGCGACGGGCAGCCAAAGGGATACGGTCGTGCCGCTGCCCCTGGCGCTCGATATCTGGATCGAGCCCCCGGATTGCGCCGCCAGACCATGCACCATCGATAGGCCGAGACCGGTGCCCTTGCCGACTCCCTTGGTGGTAAAAAACGGTTCGGCGGCACGCGAGACCGTTGCTTCGTCCATCCCTTCGCCATCATCCGACACCGATATTCTGATGTAGTTGCCGCCGGCGAGACCGGCTGGCCGGCCCTCTTCGGCGGCCGCCGCGGCAACCGTTACGGCTCCGCCGCTTTCGAGTGCATCGCGCGCATTGACGAACAGGTTGAGCAGCGCCAATTCCAGTTGGTTGCTGTCCACCAGAAGGGGCGCCAGATCTGCCGGGATGCGCTTGCGGATTTCGATGCGCGGCCCGACCGCCTTGGCGAGAAGATCCTCGACGTTTTCGAACAGCCTGAGGAAGTCGACCGCCTGCGGCTTGAGCTCCTGGCGGCGTGCGAAGGCAAGCAGGCGCTGGGTCAGCGCCGTGCCGCGCTCGGCCGCCTGGATCGCATTGGTCAGCAGCCGTTCGCTGCGTTCATCCACCGGAAGCCGCTTCTTCAGAAGGCCAAGGCTGCCGAGCACCGCCATGAGAAGGTTGTTGAAGTCGTGCGCCACCCCGCCGGTCAGGTGGCCGATGGTGTCGAGCTTCTGCGCCTCGAACAGTTGCGCCAACGCCTCCTCGCGCTCCCGCGTCCTTTGATCGATCCGGTGCTCGAGCTCCTCGTTGAGCTCCCGCAACTGGGCGGCCGAGGCTTCGAGTTCGGCAGTGCGTTGGCGAACCCGGGCCTCCAGCTCCGCATTCAGGCGCTCGAGTTCCCGTGTCTTCCTGTAGAGATCGGCAAAGACCCTGACCTTGGCTCTCAGCACTTCGGGCACGATCGGCACGGAGACGTAGTCGACCGCGCCCACCGCATATCCGCGCAACCGGTCGGGTTCGGCCAGCATCACCGCGGAAACGAAGATAATCGGCGTATCTTGATACCGTGGGTGCTGCCGGATCATGCTGACCAGCTCGAACCCATCCTGTTCAGGCATGCAGACATCGACGAGGATCACCGCGATTTCGGTGCGCAATAGATGCTCGAAGGCTTCGCGCGCCGACTGCGCCTTAATGAGGTTTTCTTCGAGCTCGTCGAGGATGACCTCGTAACTCAGAAGCTTGGCGGGTTGGTCGTCGACGAGGAGGATGTTGACGGGGTTCATGGCCAGGTCCTCAGCGGTGCAGCCACATGCGAAGGGCCGACAGAAGCTGTTCGGTATTGACCGGCTTCGCCAGGTAGTCGGAAGCGCCCGCTTCCAGGCATTTCTCGCGGTCGCCCTTCATCGCTTTGGCCGTCAACGCCAGGATCGGCAGCCGCCGGAATCGTGGCTCCGAACGGATGACCTGCATCGTCTCGTAGCCGTCCATTCCAGGCATCATGATATCCATCAGCACGATTGCGACAGAGGGTTCATTGTTGATGACGTCGATGGCTTCGCTGCCGGTCGTTGCTGTCAGCACCCGCATTCCCCGGCGCTCGAGCACGCTGCTCAGCGCGAAGATGTTGCGAGCATCGTCGTCGACGAGCAGTACTGTCTCGCCGACGAGATCCTCGTCCGAGCTGTGCAATTCCTGCAGCGTCGCCTGTTTTGCAGGCGGCAGGTCGGCGAAGACCCGGTGCAGGAACAGCGCAGTTTCATCGAGAAGACGTTCCGGAGACTCCACGCCCTTCACGACGACGCTTCGCGCCATGCTGTGTAGCGTCGCATCCTCCTCGGGGGAAAGCTCCCGTCCAGTGAATACGACCACTGGAACCTCACCGATCTCGGCGTCGTCGCGTATTTTCTCCAGTACGTCGAAGCCGGACATATCCGGAAGGGAAAGGTCGAGCACCACGCAATCCGGAGGATCCTGCCTCAGAGCGTCGAGTGCTTCCGATCCGGAGCCGACGCTGGTGATGTCGATGTCGTCATGTCCGAGAAGGGCAGTGACGCTCAACCGTTCGGCCTCGTTGTCTTCGACGAGCAACAGATGCTTGCGGCGCGGTTGCGCATAGGCTTTCAAACGCGACAGCGCCTTGCCGAGGCCCTCCGGCGTCGTCGGCTTGCTCATGAAGGCGAAGGCGCCGCGGGTCAGCCCATGCTGGCGATCTTCATCGAGACTGATGATCTGCACTGGGATATGCCGCGTCTGCGGGTTCTGCTTGAGCTGGCTGAGCACCGTCCAGCCGAGCATATCGGGCAGGAAGATGTCGAGCGAGATCGCCGCCGGCCTGTAGTCCTGCGCGAGTGCCAGCGCATCGCCGCCACGCATCGCCACCAGAACCTTGAATCCATTGTCACGGGCGAGATCGGCCAAGACGCGGGCGTAATGTGGATCATCCTCGACGATGAGCAGCACCGAGTCACCGGCCGCTATCCGATGACGATCGTCTTCAACATGTTCGGTTGGTTTTTCGGCACGGCGGATTGCCGCGGCCTCGGCAAATTCCACGACGTTTGCCGGTGGGACGGATTTCGGCGCAACCGCCCCGGCACCGACATAGGTGAGCGGCAGATAGAGGACGAAGGTGCTGCCGACGCCGGGCGTGCTGCGGAGCTGGATCTCACCCCCCAAGAGGTTTGCCAGCTCGCGGCTGATCGCCAGGCCAAGGCCGGTGCCGCCATATTTACGGCTTGTCGAGGCATCAGCCTGCTGGAACGCCTCGAAAATGATGCGCTGCTTTTCCGGGGGGATGCCGATGCCGGTGTCAACCACTTCGAAGGCGATGACGGAGGGCGCGTGCCGGAGCGACGGATGATCGGGCGACCAGCCGCTCGCCGGCAACCCGACACGAAGCGTGACGCCGCCCTGCGCGGTGAATTTGAAGGCGTTCGACAGCAGATTCTTGAGGATCTGCTGCAACCGCTTCGAATCCGTAATGATGCTCTTGGTAATATCGCCACCGACCTCGACCGCGAATGACAGGCTCCGATTTTCCGCCTCATGCCGGAATGGCCGGGCCATCATCTCAAGCAGGTTGCTGACGAAAATCTCCTCGGCATCGACCGAGACCGTTCCGGACTCGATCTTCGACAGGTCGAGGATATCGCTGATGAGGTTCAGGAGATCGGTTCCGGCGCCGTGGATGGTCTTGGCGAACTCGACCTGTTTTCCCGACAGGTTGCCATCCGGATTCTCTCCCAGCTGCTGGCCGAGGATGAGGATCGAATTCAAAGGCGTGCGCAGCTCATGCGACATATTGGCGAGGAATTCGGATTTGTACTTCGATGTCAGCGCCAACTCGGTTGCCTTTTCCTCCAGCGCGCGCCGGGCCTGCTCGATCTCCTGGTTCTTCGCCTCGACTTCGACGTTGCGTTCTTCCAGCTGCTGCGCCTTCTGCCCGAGCTGCTCGTTGGTCTGCTGCAACTCGCGCTGCTGCGTCTGCAGCTCGGCGGCAAGCTGCTGGGACTGCTTGAGCAGGCCTTCGGTCTGCATGGTCGCTTCGATCGAGTTGAGCACGATGCCGATCGACGTCGTCAGCTGGTCGAGGAATGACAATTGCAGCTCGGTGAATTCGCCGGCGGAGGCAAGCTCGATCACCGCCTTCACCTGCCCCTCGAAATGCACCGGCAGCACGATGGCGCTTCTCGGCAGGGTCGTGAACACGCCGGAGCTTATCGGAACGACATTGTCGGGAAGATCGGTGACCAGGATGCGGCGGGCGTCGCTGGCACACTGACCAACCAGTCCCTGGCCGAATTCAAGCCGTGCCGGGTGCGCCGCCTCGACCCCTTGCGCATAGACAGAGAGCAGCGACAAGACCGGCTGCCGTTCATCGGCATCCACCTGGTAGATTACCCCCTGATGCGCGCCGACCAGCGGCGCCAGCTCCGAGAGCAGCATCTTGCCGACCAGCGTCAGATCGCGCTGTCCCTGCAACATATTGGTGAAGCGCGCCAGGTTGGTCTTCAACCAGTCCTGCTCGGTGTTGCGCTCGGTGGTCAGCCGCAGATTGTCGATCATCGTGTTGATGTTGTCCTTGAGCTCGGCCACTTCGCCGCGCGCGTCGACCTTGATCGAGCGCGTCAGGTCGCCCTTGGTGACGGCGGTCGCCACTTCGGCAATGGCGCGCACCTGCGTCGTCAGGTTGGCGGCAAGCAGGTTGACGTTGCCGGTCAGATCCTTCCAGGTCCCCGCCGTGCCCGGAACATTCGCCTGGCCGCCGAGGCGGCCTTCCACGCCAACCTCGCGCGCCACCGTTGTCACCTGATCGGCAAAGGTCGCGAGCGTGTTGGTCATGTTGTTGATGGTTTCGGCGAGCGCCGCCACCTCGCCCTTGGATGCGACGGTAAGGTTCTGCTTGAGGTCGCCGTTCGCCACCGCCGTCACCACCTTGACGATGCCGCGGACCTGCTCGGTCAGGTTAGCGGCCATGACATTGACGGTGTCGGTCAGGTCCTTCCAGGTGCCTGCCACTCCAGGCACCTGCGCCTGGCCGCCAAGCTTGCCTTCGGTGCCGACTTCGCGGGCGACGCGCGTCACCTCTCCGGCAAAAGCGTTCAGCTGGTCCACCATCGTATTGATGGTGTTCTTCAGTTCGAGGATTTCACCCTTCACGTCGACGGTGATCTTGCGCGACAGGTCGCCGCGCGCCACCGCCGTCGTCACTTCGGCGATGTTTCGAACCTGGGTGGTCAGATTGGCGGCGAGCAGGTTGACGTTGTCGGTCAGGTCCTTCCAGGTGCCGGCAACGCCCGGAACGACCGCCTGGCCGCCGAGCCGGCCATCGGTCCCGACCTCGCGCGCCACACGCGTCACTTCGCCGGCGAAGGATCGCAGCTGATCCACCATGGTATTCAACGTATCCTTCAACAGCAGGATTTCGCCGCGCACATCGACGGTGATCTTGCGCGACAGGTCGCCGTTGGCGATCGCGGTCGCCACCTCGGCGATATTGCGCACCTGCGCCGTCAGATTGCCGGCCATGGAATTGACGCTGTCGGTCAGGTCCTTCCAGGTGCCGGCCACACCGGAGACCTGCGCCTGGCCGCCGAGCTTGCCTTCGGTGCCGACCTCGCGGGCGACACGCGTCACTTCACCGGCAAAAGCGTTCAACTGGTCCACCATGGTGTTGATGGTGTTTTTCAGTTCGAGGATTTCTCCTTTCACGTCGACGGTGATCTTGCGCGACAGGTCGCCACGCGCCACGGCCGTTGTTACTTCGGCGATGTTTCTCACCTGGCCGGTGAGGTTGGAGGCCATGGAATTGACGTTCTCGGTCAGATCCTTCCAGGTGCCGGCGACACCTGGCACCTGCGCCTGGCCGCCGAGCTTGCCTTCCGTCCCGACCTCGCGCGCGACGCGCGTCACTTCCGAGGCGAACCGGTTCAGCTGATCGACCATGGTGTTCAGCGTTTCCTTGAGCTCAAGGATTTCACCCGAGACCGACACCGTAATTTTCTTCGACAGGTCGCCATTGGCAATCGCAGTCGAGACCTCGGCGATGTTGCGCACCTGCGCCGTCAGATTGCCCGCCATGGAATTGACGCTGTCGGTCAGATCCTTCCAGGTGCCGGCAACACCGAGCACGTTGGCCTGGCCGCCTAGCCGCCCTTCGGTGCCGACCTCGCGTGCCACCCGCGTCACCTCACCGGCAAAGCCGTTCAACTGATCGACCATCGTGTTGATGGTCTCCTTCAGCTCGAGGATTTCTCCGGACACAGTGACGGTGATCTTCTTGGACAGGTCTCCCTGGGCGACGGCGGTGGCGACTTCGGCAATGTTGCGCACCTGTCCCGTCAGGTTGGAAGCCATGGAATTGACGCTGTCGGTGAGATCCTTCCAGGTGCCGGCAACGCCGCGCACATTGGCCTGGCCGCCGAGCCGGCCCTCTGTGCCGACTTCGCGGGCCACACGGGTCACTTCCGAAGCAAAGGCGTTCAGCTGATCGACCATCGTATTGATGGTTTCCTTCAGCTCAAGGATTTCACCCTTCACGTCGACGGTAATCTTCTTCGACAGATCGCCATTGGCAATCGCAGTCGAGACTTCGGCGATATTGCGCACCTGCGCCGTCAGGTTGCCGCCCATCGAGTTGACGTTTTCGGTCAGATCCTTCCAGGTGCCGGCAACGCCGCGTACATTGGCCTGGCCGCCGAGCCGCCCTTCCGTGCCGACTTCACGGGCAACGCGGGTGACTTCCGAGGCAAAAGCGTTCAGCTGATCGACCATCGTGTTGATGGTCTCCTTCAGCTCGAGGATTTCTCCCGACACCGTCACCGTGATCTTCTTCGACAGGTCGCCATTGGCGATCGCGGTCGAGACCTCGGCGATGTTGCGCACCTGTGCCGTCAGGTTCGACGCCATCGAATTGACGTTGTCGGTGAGATCCTTCCAGGTGCCCGCGACACCCGGCACCTGCGCCTGTCCACCAAGCCGGCCTTCGGTGCCGACTTCACGCGCTACGCGCGTCACCTCGCCGGCAAAGCCATTGAGCTGATCGACCATGGTGTTGATGGTTTCCTTCAGTTCGAGGATTTCGCCGGAGACGTCGACGGTGATCTTGCGCGACAGGTCGCCGCGCGCCACGGCCGTCGTTACCTGGGCGATGTTGCGGACCTGGGCGGTCAGGTTGCCGCACATGGCGTTGACGCTGTCGGTCAGGTCCTTCCAGGTGCCGGCGACGCCGGGCACCAGGGCCTGGCCGCCGAGCTTGCCCTCGGTGCCGACCTCCCGGGCGACGCGCGTCACTTCCGAGGCGAAGGACCTCAGCTGGTCGACCATGGTGTTGATCGCTTCCTTCAGTTGCAGGATTTCGCCGCGCACGTCGACGGTGATCTTCTTCGAAAGGTCGCCGTTCGCGACGGCGATCGTCACCTCAGCGATATTTCGCACCTGCGCCGTCAGGTTCGAGGCCATCGAGTTCACGCTCTCGGTGAGGTCTTTCCAGACGCCCGTCACCTCCGGCACCTGCGCCTGCCCGCCGAGTTTTCCGTCGGTGCCGACCTCGCGCGCCACGCGCGTCACTTCCGACGTGAAGACGCTGAGTTGCTTGATCATCGTGTTGACGATATCGGCCGAGCGCAGGAATTCGCCTTTCAGCGGTCGCCCGTCGACATCGAGCGGCACGGTCTGCAGCAGATCCCCCTTGGCGACCGCAGTAATCGTGCGGGTGACGGCGGTCGTCGGCCACAGCAGATCGTCAATCAGACCATTGATCGAACCTTCCATCTCGGACCAGGAACCGTCCGACAGGCCGAAGCGCACCCGCGTGCTCGTCCGCCCGTCCCGGCCGACGACTTCGCCGACATGCTCGAGCTGCTGGGCCATGCGCTGGTTGGCAGCGATGATGTCGTTGAGAGCGTCGGCGACCTTGCCGGTAACGCCGGTCAGATCCGCTCGCATCCGCACGGAAAAGTCGCCCCGCCTGACGGCGACCAGCACTTCGAGAAGCGCGCTGGCATCGTCGAATGCCATGGTTTTATGGTCGTGCCCATTGACGCCGTCTACCGCAACGACATCGCGCGAAAATTCACTGGTCTGCTTGCTCACGAAATCCCCCTTGTTCGACTGGAGTTAAATTAGTGCTCAAGTGGAAAAAGGGTATGGCTGAGGCGCGCGGTTGCAGAGATCGACGTAATGGGCATCAGCCGTCAAACTTTGCCTGCGCTGGAACAGTTTCCGGCCGGCCGTCGTTTCCAACCTGATAATGGAGAGCGACATGTCGAACGTCTCAAGGACAGGCAAGGAAGAGATCAACAACGCGACCAGCCCGACCACCTTCGGGAGGTCGGTCGAGAGCCAAGCGCAGATGCAGGATGCGGCCGCGCAAGCCTCGTCGGACGCCAGTGGCGAAATGCTGAACATCTACCGGCTTGAACCGATCGCCAAGCCCGACGATCCCAGATGGGCCAACGCTCCCGGACACGGCATCATCGTGGTGGCCGCCCGGACGCCGGGCGATGCGAGGATCGTCGCCGCGGCTCGTGAGCTCGACTTCATGGAAGTGGATGCAGCTCCCGCCGAAGATGTCACCACGGTCAATGCCAGCGCCTTCCGCGACGACAAGCTCTACACCGTCATCGAGATCGATCGGGATAGACGCGACGTCAAACGCGGGATCGTCGACGGTGTAGTTTCGGTCGACACGATCCGACCGGTCGAACTGGATTAAATGCCCCTCTTTTCATTGGAGCTCTCATGAATACGGCCAACCTGCAGCTCAAGGGCCTGATCATGGCAATAGCCTCGATATGCGACGCGATCGTCGAGAAAGAACTGCTCACCCATCAGGAAGTCAATGCCGCGCGAAAGCCAGAAAGGCCGTCGAAGATGATGACGACAACGAGCTATCCGATTCCAACCGCGCCGCCATCCTGTTTCCCACCCGTGTGCTGATGCTTGCCGACGAGGCAAACAAAAGAGGCGAGCGCTTCACCTTTTCGGACTATGCAAAGCTCGTGGGTAAGCTCACCTGAACATGTTCGACGTGCACGGTTTGGGGATAGACAGCGGCCACCTATTATATTGTCAGCAGTGTCACTACAGCGATTTTGCAATAAGTTGATATTTTCAGTCTTGTTTTGGACGCGTCCCGTGGCTATACGGCGGCCGCATACACTCACGCACCGGGATCCTTACGTGACCAGCCTCAAATCACTCTTGGCCGCCTGCGGCCTCTCAACCGTGATCGGCCTTGCCGCAACTCCCTCACTGGCCGGTTCGACGACTTACCCGCTGACGCTCGAAAATTGCGGCGCTGAGGTAACGTTCAAGAAGGCGCCCGAGCGGGCGATTGGCCTCGGCCAGAACAGCGCTGAAATTCTGCTGCTGCTCGGCCTCGAGGACAAGATGGCCGGCACCGCTTTCTGGCCGAGCAAGGTCTTGCCGCAGGTTGCCGAAGCCAATGCCAAGGTCAAGCTTCTGACCGTCGAGATGCCGACCTTCGAATCGATCCTCGCCGAAAACCCCGACTTCGTGGCGGCGGCCCTGCCGAGCCTCGTCGGGCCGAACAGCAAGGTCGCCAAGCGCGAGGATTTCGACAAGATCGGCGTCGTCACCTATCTCTCGCCCAGCACCTGCCTCAGCACCAAGGACGTGAAGGACCAGTATGGCAGCCGCGCCGAGTTGTGGAACATGGATCTTCTCTACAAGGAGATCGACGAACTATCGCAGATCTTTAACGTCGCCGATCGCGGCCAGGCGCTGATCGCCGACTTCAAGGCGCGTGAGGCCAAGCTTCGTTCCAGCGTCTCGAAGGACGGCAAGAACCTCTCCTACGTCTTCTGGTTCTCCAGCCCCAGCCCGTCCGCCGACGCCTATCTCGGCGGCAAGAACAGCGCCTCCGGATTCATCGCCGACCTGCTCGGCGGACACAATGCGATATCAGCGGAAGCGGAATGGCCGACGCTCGGCTGGGAAGCCATCATCGCCGCCAATCCCGACGTCATCGTCGTTGCCAGCCTCGACCGCAACCGCTGGGAGCTCGACAAGCCGGAGGCCAAGATCAACTTCCTCAACACCGATCCGGCCGTCAGCCAGATCACTGCCGTCAAGAACAAGGCGATCGTCGTTATGGACGGCCAGGCGATGAACCCCACCGTCCGTACGATCTACGGCGCCGAGCAGGTTGCAGGCCGGTTGAAGGCTCTCGGTCTGTTGAAGTGACGGAAGCGGGCCGTATCTTCCGGCAGCTGGGAACCGCCGTCGCGCTGCTCCTCGCCTCCTTGTGCCTCGTCGCTGTCGCCATTGGCGTCAGCGTCGGGATCGGCGACTTGCCGATCCCGCTTGCAACGACGTTTTCGGCCGTCACCAACCGGCTTGGATGGACCGCGGTCGAGCTGAACCGCATCCACGAGACGGTCATCTGGGATTATCGCCTCAGCCGGGCGCTCGTCGCCGCCTTCTGCGGCGCCGGGCTGGCGCTGTCGGGCGCCACCATGCAGTCGCTGCTGCGCAATCCGCTGGCTGAACCCTATGTGCTCGGCATCTCCGCCGGCGCCTCCACAGGCGCGGTGGCAATCGTCATCCTCGGGCTCGGCGCGGGCGCGGTATCATTGTCGGCCGGAGCCTT
The DNA here is from genome assembly GCF_019685025.1 of Rhizobium sp. NZLR8. Taxonomy (NCBI): domain Bacteria; kingdom Pseudomonadati; phylum Pseudomonadota; class Alphaproteobacteria; order Hyphomicrobiales; family Rhizobiaceae; genus Rhizobium; species Rhizobium sp. NZLR8. The sequence continues at coordinate 603,096 of NZ_JABDVY010000002.1, forward strand.
TGCCGGCGCCTTCGCCGCCTTCTTCTTCGTGGCGCTGCTCTCGAACGGCACGCGCGGCGGGGCCGACCGCACCATCCTTGCCGGCGTCGCCGCCTCGCAGCTTTTCAACGCCACCACCTCCTATATCGTCACGACCTCGGCCAATGCACAGCAGGCCCGTGACGTGATGTTCTGGCTGCTCGGCAGTTTCGGCGGCGTGCGCTGGCCGGAATTCGCGCTGGTCTCGGTCGTCGTCGGCATCGGCCTCGCCGCCTGTCTGTTCTACGCCCGCGTACTCGACGCCTTCGCTTTCGGCGACGAGGCGGCATCCTCGCTCGGCGTCAATGTCGGCCGCGCCCGCATGGTGCTCTTCGCGCTGACGGCGATGATGACGGCGACGATCGTCAGCATGGTGGGCTCGATCGGCTTCGTCGGCCTCGTCGTTCCGCATGTCGCCCGCTTTGTCGTCGGGCCGCTCCATATTCGCCTGCTGCCGGCCTGTGCCATCGCGGGAGCGATCTTCATGGTGCTCGCCGACATTGCCGCGCGCGCCCTCATTCCCAACCAGATCCTGCCGATCGGCGTCGTCACGGCACTGGTCGGCGTTCCGTTCTTCTCGATCATCCTCTACCGGTTCCAGCGCGCGTCATGAGCATCAAGGCCGACAACCTCATCTGGAAAATTGGCAGGAAGACCATTCTGGACGGCGTCTCCCTGGAGGCGCAGCCGGGCCAGATGCTCGGTCTGCTCGGCCCCAATGGTTCGGGCAAGACTTCGCTGCTGCGGCTCCTCGCCGGCCTGAAGCGGCCGCATGCCGGCCGCGTCACGCTCGACCGCAATGATATCGGCGCGATTAGCCGCCGCTCGATCGCCCGCCGCATCGCCTTCGTCGAGCAGCATGCCACGACAAATGCCAATCTGAAGGTCGTCGACGTCGTCAAGCTCGGCCGGTTTCCGCATCGGTCGATGTTCTCAGGCTGGGCCAGGGCTGACGAAGAGGCGGTCGAAGGCGCGCTGGCGCGCGCCGGCATGGCGGAGAAACGCGACGATCGCTGGCAGAGCCTGTCGGGTGGTGAAAAACAGCGCACCCATATCGCAAGGGCGCTCGCCCAGTCGCCCCAAGAGCTGATCCTCGACGAGCCCACGAACCATCTCGATATCCAGCACCAGATCGGCCTGATGCGGCTCGTCTCCGGCCTGCCGATCACCAGCATCGTCGCGCTGCACGATCTCAACCATGCCGCCATGTTCTGCGATCAGCTGATCATCATGCAGCGGGGCAGGATCGTCGCCTCCGGCGCACCGCAGGACGTGCTGAGCGAAAACCTCCTGCGCGATGTCTTTTCCGTCGAGGCCCGCATCGAAGCCTCACCCCATCATTCCCGCCCGCACATCCACTATCTCAGATGAGAGTAGCTGAAGCCGCTCTCATGTCACGATCTGCAGCGGCAAAGCGGTCGTCTTTTTCAGCGTCTTGAGGACGATGCTTGACTTGACCGACGCCAGATTGTCGGTGACCCGGATCATTCTTTCGAGAAACTGGCTGAGATGGTCGAGGTCGCGCGTCATGACCTTCATCAGAAAATCGGCGTCCCCCGTCTGCGAATAGCACTCCAGAATCTCCGGCGCCGTCTCGATGAAGCGATGAAGCCGCTCGTTTCCGCCTTCCGTATGCGCTCTGAGGCTGACAAGAGTATGAGCGACGACGCTGAAACCCAACTTTGCGGGATTGAGGATGGCAACGACATTCTGAATGTATTGCTCGTTGCGCAGCCTTTCCAAACGGCGCGCGCATTGGGTCGCAGAAAGATTGACCTGCTGCGACAACTCGCTCTGCGTCATCTCGCTGTTCTGCTGGAGCGCGGCAAGCAATTTGATGTCGAACTGGTCAAGCATGGTCACGATCCCCAAAAGAGGTGAATTTCTGCGCATTATAGCTACGACACGCCGATTATCTTCATATTTATGTTGAAGCAGGGAGATAATCGCAGAAATTCGCCGCAGGAGTTCAGTTAATCTCCGACCAAGAGATGGAACGGAGGTGGACTTATGTTTGACCAACTGAATAGCCGGCCAGCCGACAGTCTACTTGCCCTGATCAAGGCCTTTCACGCCGACGATCGCAGCGGAAAGGTCGACCTCGGCGTCGGCGTCTATCGCGACATCATGGGACGCACGCCGGTGATGCGTGCCGTGAAGGCAGCGGAGCAGTTTCTTCTCGAGACCCAGGACAGCAAGAAATACCTTGGCCCGGAAGGCGATCTGCAATTCGTGCGCCTGCTGCAGCCTATTATTTTCGGAAAATCACCGACGTTCGGTCATCGCCTTGTCGGCATTCAGACACCGGGCGGAAGCGGTGCGCTGCGTCTAGGCGCCGAACTCATCCAAACAGCAAATCCGTCGGCGAAGGTTCTGCTCGGGACGCCGAGCTGGCCAAACCATGCGCCGATCTTCGGCGCAGCGCGTTTGCCGGTCAAGGCGTACGCCTTTGTCGACCTGACGTTACAGCAGGTGAAATTCGAAAGCGTCATCGAAGCCTTGTCTTCCGCGGGGGAAGGCGACGTCGTGCTCCTTCACGGTTGCTGCCATAATCCGACCGGCATCGATTTCACCATGGAGCAGTGGCGGCAGATTACCGCACTGCTTGTTGCACAGAAGCTGGTGCCGTTCATCGATCTTGCCTATCAGGGGCTCGGCGACGGTCTGGAACGTGACGCCGCGCCGACACGCATGATCCTCGATGCCGTCGATGAGGCGCTGATCGCTTATTCCTGCGACAAGAACTTTGGCCTTTATCGCGAGCGTGTCGGCGCGCTCTATGTCATGGCCCGCAATGTCGACGACACCGGGAAGGCCGAAAGCAACATGGCGGCCCTTGCCCGTGTCAACTGGTCTATGCCGCCCGACCATGGCGCCGCGATCGTCAGAACCATCCTCGAGAGTGACGAAATGTCGGCAATGTGGCGCGCCGAACTCGAGGAGATGTGCCAGCGCGTCAACGGCAATCGTGCGGCGCTTGCCGCCGCTGCTCCCGATCTGGCGTTCATTAGCCAGCAGCGCGGTCTGTTCTCCAATCTCTCCATGTCGAAAGAAACGGCAGTAGCGCTTCGAGCCAAGCACGGCATCTATATGGCCGATTCCGGTCGTATGAACCTTGCGGGCATGCAGCCGGACGATGCCTGCGCCATCGTCGCCGCACTTCGCGCTGAAGGCTGCCTAAAATCATCGATGTCGGCCTAAGCGAACTCAAGCCTTTGAGGTTTTAAAATGAGCAGGAAAGAAACGACCGGCCAGGCGATGACCCGTTCGCTCATCGGCCATCGGATCGACACGGTCTTCGGCATCCCGGGCGCCCATATGTATGATTTCAACGATGCCCTCTACGGTGCCAGCGACAAAGTTCGGTTCATCCACACCAGGCACGAACAGGGCGCCGGATATATGGCCTACGGCTATGCCAAATCCACCGGCCGGATCGGCGCCTACACCGTCGTGCCCGGCCCCGGCGTCCTCAATTCCGGCGCGGCTCTGTGCACGGCTTACGGCGCCAATTCGCCGGTGCTTTGCATCACCGGCAACATCATGTCCCATTTGATCGGTCAGGGCAGAGGACAGTTGCACGAGCTGCCGGATCAACTCGCGACGATGCGCGGGATTACCAAGACGGCGGAGCGCATCAATCACCTGTCGGAGGCCGGTCCTGTCATGGCCGACGTCGTCAGCAAGATGCTTTCCGGCCGCCAGGGTCCGGGAGCGGTCGAAGCCCCTTGGGATGTATTTGGCCAATCCGGCCCTGAAATCGAACTTCCCATCGGTTCGAGAGCCCCTCACCCAGCAGTCAACCACGATCAGGTCGCTGCCGCAGCCGCGCTGATATCAGGCGCCAAGAACCCGATGATCATGGTTGGCGGCGGTGCTGTAGATGCCGGCGCCGAGATCGCCGCGCTTGCAAAATTGCTGCAGTCGCCCGTCACCTCCCATCGTTCCGGCAAGGGCATCGTCGCCGACGACCACCCGAACTCCCTGAATTTTGTCGCCGCCTATGAATACTGGAAGAACACCGACGTGCTGATCGGGATCGGCAGCCGGCTCGAATTGCAGTTCATGCGATGGAAGTGGCTCCCCAAGGGCCTCAAGGTGATCCGCATCGATATCGATCCGACCGAGATGGTCCGCCTCAAGCCGAATGTCGGCATTGTCGCCGATGCCAAGGCAGCGACGCAAGCTCTGCTCGATACCCTGGCAGAATCCCCCAGCAAGGATCGCACCCGCGAATTTGCCGATCTCAACAAAGGCGCCAAGTCCCGGTTCTCGGAAGTGCAGCCGCAGCTTGCCTATCTCCATGCCATTCGCCAAGCCCTGCCGAGGGACGGCTTCTTCGTCGAGGAGGTCAGCCAGGTGGGCTTTACCGCCCGGTTTGCCTTCCCGGTCTATGGTCCGCGCCAATATGTGACATGCGGTTATCAAGACAATCTGGGTTTCGGCTTCAACACGGCCTTGGGTGTAAAAGTCGCCAATCCCGACAAAGCTGTGGTCTCTGTTTCAGGCGATGGAGGCTTCATGTTCGGCGTTCAGGAGCTTGCCACTGCCGTCCAGCACAAGATCAATGTCGTCGCTATCGTCTTCAACAATTCCGCCTATGGCAATGTGTTGCGAGACCAGAAGCAGGCATATCAAGGCCGCTATCTCGGCTCGGACCTGACCAATCCTGATTTTGTCGCTCTTGCCGAGAGCTTCGGTATCCGCGCATTCAAGGTGACGAGCCCCGGCGAATTGAAAGCCACCATCGAGAAAGCTCTGTCTCTCGACGAACCGGTTCTCATCGAGGTTCCGATCGAAAAGGGATCAGAGGCGAGCCCCTGGCCTTTCATTCATCCGGCTCCGCACGCCGATTGATGCCCATCAAGACGATGGTCCCTTGAGAAAGATCGTCGCCAGCGGCGGCAGCGTCAACGACAGGGAGGCTGCCCTGCCGTGGGCGGGGACCGGTTCGCTCGACAGCGCACCGTTGACGAGGCCGGAGCCGCCATATTCCCGCGCATCCGTCGTTATCCCTTCGACCCACACTCCATCCTTCGGCACGCCGATCCGGTAGCCGTAACGCGGCACCGGTGTGAAGTTCGAGACGACCAGGAGAGAGGAAGTGCGATCGGGGGCATAACGGAGCATGCCGAGGACGGAATTGACGGCGTCGTCGGCTGCCGCCCATTCGAAGCCCTCGGGATGAAAGTCGCCGAATTGCAATGCGGCTTCGTCCCTGTAAAGGCTGTTCAGATCCTTCACCAGGCGCTGAATGCCGACATGCTGGGGCCGATCCAGTACATCCCAGGTCACCGAAGCGTCGTGGTTCCATTCGCCCGGCTGGGCGATTTCGCTGCCCATGAACAACAGTTTCTTGCCGGGATGTCCCCACATGAAAGCGAGATAGCTGCGCAGATTGGCGAATTTCTGCCATTCGTCGCCCGGCATCTTCGTCAGCAGCGAGCCTTTGCCATAGACGACCTCGTCATGGGAAATCGGCAGTATGAAGCGCTCCGAATAGGCATAGATCATGCCGAAGGTCATCGTGCCATGATGATGACTCCGATAGACCGGATCCTTCTCGATGTAGCTCAGGCTGTCATGCATCCAGCCCATGTTCCATTTGATGTCGAAACCGAGGCCGCCCTGCTCGGGTGGCTTCGTGACACCAGGCCAGGCCGTCGATTCCTCGGCGATTGTCATCGCATGCGGGCAGCGCTCGTGAATGATGCTGTTCAGGTGCTTGAAGAATTCGACCGCTTCCAGATTTTCGCGGCCGCCATATTGATTGGGAACCCACTCGCCTTCATTGCGGCTATAGTCACGGTAAAGCATCGATGCCACGGCATCGACGCGCAACCCGTCGATATGGTAGCGCTCCAGCCATTCCAGCGCGCTGGCGATCAGGAAGCCTTTGACCTCGTTGCGGCCGAGATTGTAGATCAGCGTGTTCCAGTCGCGGTGAAAACCCTCGCGCGGATCCTCGTGCTCGTAGAGCGCGCTGCCGTCGAAGCGGGCAAGTCCCCAGACGTCTGTGGGAAAGTGGGCCGGCACCCAGTCGAGGATGACGCCAAGCCCCGCCCCATGGCAGCGGTCGACGAAATAGGCGAAATCCTCAGGCGTCCCATATCGGCCGGTCGGGGCAAACAGGCCAAGCGGCTGATAGCCCCAGGAGCCGCCGAACGGATGCTCCATAATCGGCAGCAGCTCGATATGGGTAAAGCCCATGTCACGAGCATAGGGGACAAGCCGCTGGCTGAGCTCAACCCAGTCGAGCGACCTGTTACCGTCTTTCTGGTCGCGGAGCCAGGAGCCGACATGCACCTCATAAACCGAGACCGCGCCCTCCAGCCTCGCCTGCCGGGATCGGCCCTTCATCCAGCCGTCATCGCTCCATCGAAATGGCGTCGACGATGCGACGATGGACGCTGTGGATGGGGCGGCCTCGCTCGCCCTCGCCACCGGATCGGCCTTATGCGGCAGGCAGGTTCCAGCAGCATCGACGATCTCGAACTTGTATCGTTCGCCAGGCGCCAGCCGGGGAATGAACAGCTCCCAGACACCCGCCGACTGCCTCAGCCGCATCGGGTTTCGCCGACCGTCCCAGGCGTTGAAGTCGCCAACGACCGAGACGCGCCGCGCGTTCGGGGCCCACACGGCGAAACGAACGCCTGATATGCCGTCGATCGACATCGCCACGGCGCCGAGCGTCCGGCTCAGACTATAGTGGGTGCCCTCCGAGATCAGATGGAGGTCGAGTTCTCCGAGCAACAGGCCGAAACTATAGGGGTCCTCGGTGATCTGCACCGCATCCGGCCACGTGATCCGCAGGCGGTATCCCGCCCTGGCGACCGTCGCCGCCGCAAACAGGCCGGACGGGTGGGCGATGCTGAAAGGCGCCACCACTCGACCGCTCGCCGCCTCGATGAGATCGACCGCGTCGGCGCCGGGCAGGTAAACGCGCACGATCGCCATGCCGCTACTCTCATGGGGGCCGAGGATCGAAAAAGGATCGCCGTGGCGTCCCTCGATCAGAGCCTGGAGCTCATCCTGTCCGATGCCCGCCAGCAGTTCCGAGCGCTCAACATTCATGCCGGGACCCCCGCCAGACGCGAAACGATTTCGGTGAAGCCGGAGAGCGGAATGGGAAGCCATTTCGGCCGGTTGCGGGCTTCATAGGCGATCTCATAGGCGGCTTTTTCGAGAAGAAAGGCATCGAGAACCCTCCGTCGTTGACCGGACGGCATGTAAAGCGCCTTCGATGCCGACACCGCCTGCGAATAGGCGCCGAGGAACGCCTCCTCTGCCTGGCGCCCGAAGCGGGCGATGGCGTCGCGCCGGACTTCGTTCTCGTGTTCGATGACGGCGTCGTTGTCGAGCTGGGCGGTGGCCACGAGATAGCTCAGCGATCTCAAAAGCCCGGCGACATCGCGCAGCGGGTTGGTCTTGGCGCGGCGCTCGGCCAGGTTTTTAGCAGGCTCGCCCTCGAAGTCGATGATGACGGCATCGCCCTCGCTGACGAGGATCTGGCCAAGATGGAAATCGCCATGCGTGCGAGTCATCAGCGTATGGCGTGCGGCCTCCGCAAGCGTCGCGGCAAGCTCGGCGAGTTCGGTGCGGCGCTCAAGAAGCGGTGCTGCGAGCAGGCCGATCGCGGGATCGGCATTCTCCTCGCGTTCGGCAAGTTTCGACATGGCATAAGCGACCTCGCCGGCAACCGCCTTCTTCATCGTGTCGACCTCGCTGTCGCCGGCGACGACGGGGCTAAAGGCTTCGTCCCCGGTCTCGCCGGCGAGCACGACATGCAGTTCGCCCAATCTCATGCCGACCATCGCGACGAAGCTGATCAGCGGCTGGAAGACGTCGTCGCCGGGCTGGACGGCCGGATCGTTGAGCACGAGTTCGTCTGCCCCACGGCGCAGGTTGTTCAGCATCCAGTTCCAGGCGTCCCCCTGATTGCGGATCGCGCCTTGGACGATGATCAATGTCGAACGGCGTCCGCTGGAATCCGTGTGCGCGACCTCGCCCAGCAAGGGGGCGGTGTGGTCATAGCCGGCGCGGGTGAGATAGCGCGTCATCTCGACCTCCGGATGGATTCCAGGAAAGATGTGCCTGATCAGTTTGATCATCGCGAGGTCGCCGACGATCAGCGAACTGTTGGACTGCTCGGCCGAGAGCCAATGGACCGGAAGGTCGTCGGTGACGGCCAGACGGTCGAGCCGCTCCGTGCCGAGAAATTCAAGTGTGCCGGTGCGGCCGGTAATGCGCGAGCGGTCGCCAAGCCCGCGCAGGATACCGCGCGCCATCGCCTCCACAGCAAATCCGTCCGTCAGGAAGCCGACCCGCCTGCCTTGGCGAATCCGTCCGAGCGCGAGCTGCTGGGTCAGTACGGAGGGTTGCGCATCGTCCCAGGCGACTGCCAGCGGCAGCTGGTAGGATTCGCTATGGTTCGGCAGCACGGCCTCCAATTCGCCGAGAACGATCCCGTCGGCAAACGGTATCGGCGTTGCGGAAATCAGGCGCGCCGCCTGAAGCGGCTGATCCTTCGCCCCGAACCACCGCCGCTTGCCGAGATAGGCAGGCAGAATTTCATTGCTGAGGACGCGTGCAAGCTTGGGTTCATCGACAAGATCGAGCAGGCCGCGGCGGATTACCATCGTCACCAGATCGGGAAGCTGCTCCGGCGGCGCGGTGCGCCATGCCGGCGGGTCGGCATCGGCCTCCAATTGGAACCAGAAGAATCCGTAGGGCGGCAGTGTCAGCAGATAGGTCAGCTGGCCGATCGGCGGAAAGGGCGACATGCCGGTCAATTCGATCGGCACGCGGCCCTCGAAACTCGAGAGGTCGAGTTCGACGGCCTGGGGCAGCCGTGAGAGATTTGCGACGCACATCAGGGTCTCGCCTTCATATTCCCTGAGATAAGCGAGGATCTTGCGGTTCTCCGGTGCGAGGAACCGCAACGAACCACGGCCGAAGGCCGGATGGCTGCCGCGCAGCGCCAGCATCTTGCGCGTCCAGTTGAGCAGCGAATGCGCGTCCGTGCTCTGCGCCTCGACGTTGACGGCCTCGAAACCGTAGAGCGGGTCGGCCACCGGCGGCAGGACGAGACGCGCCGGGTCTACCCTGGAGAAGCCGCCATTGCGGTCCGGAGACCATTGCATCGGCGTCCTGACCCCATCCCGGTCGCCGAGGTAGATATTATCGCCCATGCCGATCTCGTCGCCGTAATAGATCACCGGCGTTCCCGGCATCGAGAGAAGCAGCGCGTTCATCAGCTCGATCCGCCGGCGGTCGCGCTCCATCAGCGGTGCCAGGCGCCGCCTGATCCCGAGATTGATGCGGGCACGCTTGTCGGATGCATAGGTCTCCCAAAGATAGTCGCGCTCGGCGTCGGTCACCATTTCGAGCGTCAGCTCGTCGTGGTTGCGAAGGAAGATCGCCCATTGGCAGTTGTCGGGAATCTCAGGCGTCTGCCGCAGGATATCGGTGATCGGAAACCGGTCCTCCTTGGCGATCGCCATATACATGCGCGGCATCAGCGGGAAGTGGAAGGCCATGTGGCATTCGTCACCCTCGCCGAAATACTCGCGCGTGTCCTCCGGCCATTGATTGGCCTCGGCAAGCAGCATCACACCGGGATGGGTGGCATCGAGCGCAGCGCGGATGCGTTTGAGGATTGCGTGGGTTTCCGGCAAGTTTTCGTTGATCGTCCCCTCACGCTCGACGAGGTAGGGGATCGCGTCGAGGCGAAACCCGTCGATGCCGGTTTCCAGCCAGAAGCGCATCACCTTCAGGAGTTCCTCCATGACGAGCGGGCTGTCGAAATTCAGGTCGGGCTGATGCGAATAGAAGCGGTGCCAGTAGTAGGCGCCGGCGACAGCATCCCATGTCCAGTTGGATTTTTCCGTGTCTATGAAAATGATGCGCGTTTCCGGAAACTTCTGATCGGTATCCGACCAGACGTAGAAGTCGCGCTCCGGCGACCCCGCTGGCGCCTGGCGCGCGCGCTGGAACCAGGGATGCTGGTCAGAGGTGTGGTTGATGACGAGCTCGATAATGACGCGGATATTGCGCCGGTGGGCGGCATCGACGAAGGCGCGAAAATCCTCCACCGTCCCGTAGTCGGGGCTGACATTGCCGTAATCAGCGATATCATAGCCGTCGTCGCGGCGCGGAGAGGGAAAGAACGGCAGCAGCCAGATGGCGTTGACGCCGAGCGCTGCGATGTGATCGAGCTTCTGGTGCAGACCGGCAAAGTCGCCGACGCCGTCGCCATTGGCGTCGTAGAACGACTTGATATGCAGCTGGTAAATGATCGCATCCTTGTACCACAGCGGCTGATGCGAGCCATCGGTATTCGTCGTGTCCATTCATGCCTCCCTTGAGCGAATACGCCAGATCGCATAGGGCAGGACGTGGGGATTGAGCCCGATGCTCTGCCATTTGCCAGTCCACTTGAAACGATGCCCGCCGATCAGATCTTCGGCATCCAGCGTGCCGCCATCCCCGAGCGACCACTGCCAGAGCGGCAGCTCGACATCGCTTTGCTGGAAATTGTGGGGGTCGAGGCTGATGGCGATCAGCAGGACGTTGTCACGCGCACGGCTTGCCTTCTCGAAAAACAGGATATTGCCATTTCGTGCATTCAGCAGCGTCAGCCCGAGATGTGAATGCAGCGCGGTATTTTCACTCCGGATGCGGTTGAGCATGCTGATCTCGGCGATGATGTTGCCCGGTCGGTCGTAGTCCCAGGCGCGGATCTCGTACTTCTCGCTATCGGCATATTCCTTGCGCTTGGCATCGGGGCGCCCCTCGCAAAGTTCGAAACCGTTATAGACGCCCCACAGGCCCGAGAGGGTGGCGGCAAGGGCTGCGCGGATCAGGAAGGCCGGGCGCGGTGCGTTCTGCAGGAAATCCGGATTGATATCATGGGTGTTGACGAAAAAATGCGGGCGGAAGAATTCCTTCGCCGCCGTCTCCGTCAGCTCCCGCATATATTGCTCGAGTTCCCACTTGGCATTGCGCCAGGTGAAATAGGTGTAGGACTGGGAAAAGCCGATCTTTGCCAGCCTGTACATGACCTTCGGCTTGGTGAAGGCTTCCGACAGGAAGACGACATCGGGATGACGCGCCCTGATGTCTCCGATCAGCCATTCCCAGAACGGAAAGGGCTTGGTGTGTGGATTGTCGACGCGAAAAAGTTTGACGCCCTGGTCCACCCAAAGCTGGACGACATCCCTGAGCTCCACCCATAGCGAAGGTAGCGCATCCCTGGTGTAGAAATCGACGTTGACGATGTCCTCGTATTTCTTCGGCGGGTTTTCGGCATATTTGATCGTGCCGTCGGGACGCCAGTCGAACCAGCCAGGATGCTCCGTGAGCCAGGGGTGATCCGGCGACGCCTGGATTGCGAGGTCGAGGGCGATCTCCAGGCCATGCCGGCCCGCCGCCTCGATCAGCCGCCGGAAATCCTCGAACTCGCCAAGTTCTGGATGGATGGCATCGTGGCCGCCATCCTCCGAGCCTATGGCATAGGGGCTTCCGGGATCATCCGGCGCGGCTTTCAGGCTGTTGTTGCGGCCTTTGCGGTTGGTCGAACCGATCGGATGAATTGGCGGGAAATAGAGCACGTCGAAGCCCATATCGCGGATGGCCGGCAATCTCGCGATGACGTCGTCGAACGTGCCATGCCGGTCCGGATCGCCACTCTGCGAGCGCGGGAAGATCTGGTACCAGCTGGCAAAGGCGGCGGCCTTGCGTTCGGCATCGACGGCGCTTGCCGCCGAGCAAAGCCGAAACGGCCGCCTGTCGGCCTTGTTCATCAGTTCCGATGTCTTAGGATCAAGCAGGATCGCCGCGCGCTCGGCATCCGGCGCGTGTTCGAGACGGTCGGCAAGGGCTTTCAATTCCGCGCTGAGCGCTGTGCTGGCCTGGGTCTCAGCCGAGCGGACGAGATTCACCCCCTCCTGCAGCTCGAGCTTCAGGTCCAGCCTGGCATCGTTCTTCTTCGTCAGTTCGTAGCGAAAGATCGCAAACAGGTTCCTCCATGCCTCGACGGCAAACTCATAGCGGCCGGTCCGCTCCAACAGGAATTCGGCGCGCCAGCGGTCGTTTTCGACCAGCTGCATCTCCGTCTCGTTCCAGTCCGCCGCATCGAGCGGCCGCCAGAGCAGGACGGCGGCGATCGGGTCGTGGCCGTCTGCGAATATATCTGCCTCGACGGTGACGATGTCGCCGACCACTCGCTTGACTGGGAAGCGCCCTTCATCGACGCGCGGCAGGATGTTTTCGATGGCGAGCCGCGGCGACGCCGTCGCCTGCTCGATATCGAGAATGGGCCGGGATGTGATCGGTGCCGGCGCTTTGCCTTCGATTACCAGGGTCTCCCCTGCCCGCAGCCGTAGAGCCGCGCTGCCGGCAGCCACGGGAAGAAAACCCGAAGCCGCTTCGCGAAGTGCCGTAACCGGAGCGGGCGCGCTTTTCCGAAGGTCCCTGTTGATTAAGATGAAGCGCACATTCTCCGTGCTGCGAAGGTCTTCCGCCTCGGATTGCAGAAGCGCTGAGACCGGGCCATTGGCGTTGCGGATGAGCCGAAGCGTTGCAGCGAAGGCATCTGGGTTCTTGCCGATTTCCGTGTTCGCAAGGCGAATTTGGGAGGAGATATCGAAAGCGAGGTCATGGCGCAGGCCTCGCAAGCCCGTTCCATTCCCATGGGTCGGATCGAGCGGCGTGGCTGCGCCATACTCGAAGCCCATCGGAACCATCACGCCACCACCGAGCGCGGCGGCAAGGCGCAGCGCACGGACGGCGCGCCGTTCGAGGATTTCGCGGCTCTCGGTTCCGTGCGCGATCCGCCGGGAGAATGGCGGCTCCGGAAAGGCGATCTGCCGGCCGAATAACGCCTGCACGCGGTGTTCTTCGATAAACCATCTCTCGTCGAAATCCCACCAGGCCATCGATGAAAAACATCCATCGAAGCCTGCATCCTTGACCGCTTCCCTCGCGCCGAAATCGGTGCCGGGGGTCCAGGCGAAGAATTGCGCGTCCGCCTTCTCGCGCACCGCCGAAATCAGCGATTTGAAGAGCGTCGGCGCGGCGCGATCGATCCCGAGCACCCGGTAGCCGGAGAGGCCTAGAGGGGCCAGTCTTCGCAGCCGTTCGGTCCATTCTTCCAATAGCCGGGATTGAGACTCCGCCGCCATCGCGGACATCGGCTCCGCCGGGTCTAATGGTGAGCGACGGGGGTCGACGGGATGAAAGCCCGCTTCGGGATCCCGAGACTTGCCATCGAGCATCAGGTCCATCATCAAGGCGACACTGCTCTTGCCGGCAGCCTCCGCCAAGCGCGCTACCCCATCCTCGACCGCGCTCCCGAGCGACAGCGGAGGATCGAGGCGATCGAAGTCCCGCGGGGCAAAGACGCTGCACTCCCCGCCCCGGTCGAAGAGAGGCGCCGTCAGCACACGATCGAAACCCGTATCCGCCGCATGGTCGAAAACCTCGCGCCATGCGTCGATGCCCTGAAGTAGAAGCGGATTGACATAATAGATCCGGGGTGGGGTGCTCAACACACCCTGGTTCGTAGAAAATGGCATCGGCCGCCGCCTCGAGTTGCTTTCCATGCAAACTTCCCTTGGCGGTGGTTGTTCCACCGAAACCGCCAATTCGCGATGCGCGACGATCACCGATCGCACCGACGTTCGCTCATCAACGGCGCTCAATGATGCAGAGAGTGCTTGAGGATTCATGCCGCTTTTGGGTAGTCTCGCCTCTCCCAGGAGGGTACCCATTTGGCTGTTGACGGCGCATCGGTGTTTCGAACGATACTCGTCACTGCAACGCTTGCAGCGTGCGTCTCGTCCCTCGCCTCCTGGAGCATCGATACCGATCGTTCGACTCCTCACAAGCACGGCCTGTTTGAGATCCGCGAGGAGGCCAGGCGTTTCATCTCGGGTGAGAACGCCAAGGGGAGCGAGCAATGGCAAGCGTTGGAGCCCAACGCCAAGGTGCTGGTTCCTCGATGCGCGGTCCCGCTCCAAACACAATGGACGCCGACGAGCCTCGGCCGTTCGAAACCCAGCGTCATGGTGATTTGCGCAGCCGCGGTGCCGAACACCGTGATGAAAACTTGGGATGGGCATGTTCCCGTAGAGCGGAAGTCGCACCATCCTTAAGGGCGGGCACCTGAGCAAGATTTGATGTACTGAATGAAAACACTTCGATTGCAATAGAGACAACCAGACGTGGATGTATCGGTAGAACTGTGCTCCTATCCCGAACTTGACGACCGGATCGTGATCGTTCGAGCGGGCGACGAAGTCGATGGCGTGTTTGTCCGGACCGAGAGGTTCAACGTCCTGATCGATACGCTCGGGACGCCCGAGCTATGCCGAATGGCGCTGGATCTGCTTGAAGAGAAGGCTGCAGCTCGCCCGCTGATGGTCATCAACTCGCACATGGATTGGGATCATTTCTGGGGAAATGCCGCCATTGCGGGCCGCGCTCCCATCATAGCGCATGCCGCGGCGCTCGACCGCTTGCGTGATCCCTCCGCGCAGCAGATCCTCAGAGACAAGGCCAGTCAGGAATCGAGATTTCGGAATGTCGAGCTCATCGGTCCCGATATCACCTTCTCCGGCTCGATGGTTCTCAACGGCGGCGATCTCACGCTCGAACTGATCCATACGCCCGGGCACACGCCCGACCATATCGCCGTATGGATCCCCGAACTTCGCATCTGCCTGGCGGTCGATGCGGTGGAATACCCCATTCCCGAAGTCTGGAGCAAAAGTGCCGAAGACCTTCGCCTGATCCGTTCCTCGCTGGAGCGTATCCGTGACCTCGATGCGAGACTGGTCATCCCCGCGCATGGCCAGACGTCTTCACCTTCAACGGTGAATGCGAACCTCGTCTATTTCGAAGCCTTGGCCGATCGTGTCGATGGGTTGAGCGAAAACCAACTGGCGGATGGACAACTCAGCCGCTCAAGCGACTTCCGGCTTGAAGATTTCGTCATCATTCCCGACGGGATGCCTTTGGATACGGTGACATTCTACCGGAACTGCCACGAGACAAATCTTGGCGCCACGGTTCAGGCCCATATCGAAAAACGGAATCACGCATAGGGGATAGCATGCAGGAGACCATGACGTGAAACCATTGGAGGGCGGGCGAGCCGGGCAGATCTGGCGTGACGGCAACACCGTCATCAGACCATCAGGCGTATGGACGCCGACGGTTCATCGGTTTTTGCGCCATCTCAGGACCAGAGACTTTCTGGGAGCGCCGGTGCCGATCGACATCACAGGGGAAGGCCAGGAGATCGTCAGCTACGTCTCCGGGCGCGTCTGCGAAGACTTGCGTGACCCATTTGTCGGATCAGAGACCATGCTGATTTCCGCGGCCAGGCTTCTGCACGATTTTCACTCGGCGTCTCAAGGGTTTCTGGCAAGGGATGGCGAGGTCCAGACATGGATGCTGCCGCCGCAGGAACCGCGCGAGATCGTCTGCCACGGAGATTATGCGCCTTACAATGTCGCAACCGCAGAACATGAGGCTGTCGGGGTCATCGATTTCGACGCCGCCCATCCCGCGCCGCGCCTATGGGATCTGGCCTATGCTGTTTACCGCTGGGGGCCCTTGTCCGATCCTTCCAATCCCGGCGTGATATCAGGCCTTGATGAGCAGCTGCGGCGGACGGTAATCTTCTGCATGGCTTACGGCACGACGGCAGAAGAGCGGCGCCAGCTGCCGGAGACGATCTGCAGGCGGCTTCAGGCGCTCGTGAATTTCATGCAAACAAGGGCCTCGGCCGGAGACGAGACCTTCGTGGAGGACGTGGCCGCAGGAGACGATCGGCTGTATCTAAACGACATCGACTACATCAGCAAACATCGAGATCGGCTGCTGCGCGCGCTGCGGTGACGCGCCTCTGGCAATTACAGCCACTTCCTTCGGCGGAAAAAACCGAACAGACCCAGACACAAGACGGCAATGACACCCAGCACGAAGAAATAGCCATACTGGAATTTCAGTTCCGGCATATCGCTGAAATTCATGCCGTAGATACCGGCGATCGCGGTGGGAACGGCGAGGATCGCCGCCCAGGCGGCAAGCTTGCGGGCAATCGCCGTCTGCTCCGTCTGGCCGATCATCACACTGGCCTCGAAGGCGAAGGCCAGCACCTCGCGCAGCGCGTCGATATCCTCCTGGACCCGGCGCACATGATCGGTCACATCGCGAAACAGCGATTGCAGCGTCGGATCCATGCCGGGAAGATCGACATGCTCATATCGCCGGCAGACGTCGACGAGCGGCACCACGGCATTGCGCAGCCGCAGAAGCTTGCGGCGTAAGAGGTAAAGCCGTTCGATGTCGGACTTTGCCAGCTGTTCGCGCAGCACCAGATCTTCAAGTTTTTCGACCTCCTCCTGCACGACCTCGATCACCGGCATGTAGTTGTCGACGATGAAATCCAGGATGGAATAAAGAATATAATTCTCGCCGTGGGCCAGCGCCGTCGGCGTCGCCTCGCACCGCTGCCGCACCGCCAGGTACGAGGACGAGTCCCCGTGGCGGACCGAGACGACATAACCGCGACCGACGAACAAATGCGTTTCGCCGAAGACGATTTCGTCATCCTTCATATGGGCGGTCCGGGCAACGATGAACATTGCGTCCCCATAGGTCTCCAGCTTCGGTCGCTGGTGGGGCTGTGCCGCGTCCTCGATCGCCAAGGCATGGAGATTGAACTCGGCCTGGACCTGGTGCAGCAGCACTTCATCCGGCTCGTGCAGGCCGATCCAGACGACGGCATTCTCCCGGCCTCGCCATTCACCGGCCTCTTCTATCCTGATGTCGCGAATGCGTTGCCCATGCTGGTAAACGGCAGCAGCCACGACGCCGGGACGTTCATAGGGCGGCGATGTCGAACCGCTGCCGGCCCGCGGGGAAATGCTGTCCAGATTCTTCAGCTGTTCCAAATCCTGCCGTCCTCCACTCCCGCACGGATCACATATCCGCAGCCATCCGTCTGCCGGTCAGGCGGTCAGCCCATCATAATGCTATTTCGTAAAACATGCATCTGCCTCGATGTGGAGGGCTGACCCAGCGCCTTCATCGTGGCAAGGCGCGTGCAATCACGTATCCGTGGAAATATCGTCCCAGTCCTGATCCATGTAGCCGATCAGCCAGTTGAGAGCGTAGTGGCGTGCGTAGACAGCCCCCTGAGCGCAAAAGCGACATAGGCTTTCCAAAAAGGTGGTAAACGGCGTTTTACATATTGAGCAAATCGTTAAATTGTTTTTGTTAGAAACTCCTCATCCAGTCCGGTCAGAAGCCGGAAGTTCGATCGAGGACTTTCAATGCGCCGCCCAAACATCAAATCAAGTTTGCTGTTGATTTTCAGTGTCATAGCTCTTCTTTTCGGCCTTGTCGCCTATCTCGCGGTCGATGGTCTTCGGAAGACGAACGGATCGACGGAAGAGATTGCCAGTAATTGGTTGCCGAGCGTACAGGCTTCCCAGGCGATCAATCTCGCCATGACGAATTTGCGCCTCGTTTACCGCGATCACATCATTGCGCAGACGGAGGCGGAAAAGAAAACACGCGAAGAGGCCATCAAGGTCGCCGAGGATGCGATTCGCAAATCGGCGGACGCCTACCTTCCTCTGGCTTCATCCGACCACGAGCGCGAGTTGATCAAGACGATCGAGGAAAGCGTCGAAGGCTACATCGCCAGTAGCGCGCAGTTGCTTGATCTTTCCCGCGCCAACAAGACCGAAGAAGCCGGGAAATATCTCGGCGGGGAGATGCGCTCCTATTCGGACAAGCTCAAGGAAGCCACAGCGGCCCTGGTCGAGTTGAACGTCAGTGGCAGCAAGAAGGCTGCCGACCTCAGCAAGGAGACCTTCGCCTCCATAGAATTCTACCTGCTTGCAACGATCGGTGTTGCCGGATTGCTCGTTCTCGGCGCTGTCGCCTTCGTGCTGAAGAGCATCGCCAATCCGATTACCGGCATCACCGCTTCGATGCGACGGCTGGCCGACGGGGACACCGGTTCGGAGATCCCGTTCGCCGACCGCGCCGACGAAATCGGGTCGATGGCGGAGGCGGTCGAAATCTTCCGCCAGGCCGCGATCACCAACAAGCGGATGGCGATGGAAGCCGAGGAGAATCGCAATAGAGCGGAGACCGACCGCGTTGCCGCACAGAGGCAGGCCGAAGCCGACGCCTCGGAGCGGCTACGCATCGCCACCTCGGGCCTCGCCGCCGGTCTAAAGCGGTTGGCCGCAGGCGACCTGGCCTTCCAGCTCAACGAGGCCTTCGCACCCGACTTCGAGGCGCTGCGCCGTGACTTCAACCAGTCTGTCACGCAGCTTGGCACAACGCTTCGAGCGATTTCCGAAAGCATCGGCACGATCGACGAAGGCTCGCGGGAGATCTCCTCAGGTGCGGGCGATCTTTCAAAACGCACGGAGGAGCAGGCAGCGTCGCTCGAAGAAACCGCGGCTGCGCTGGAAGAGATCACGGCGAATGTGTCGAACTCCAGCAAGCGAACCGAGGAGACGCGCACGGTCGCCACCGAGGCAAATCGCAGCGCCGGGATCTCCGCCGAGGTCGTGTCCCACGCCGAGGAGGCAATGGGGCGGATCGAAACCTCGTCTCAGCAGATTTCCAACATCATCAGTGTCATCGATGAAATTGCATTCCAGACCAATCTTCTCGCGCTGAATGCCGGCGTGGAAGCGGCAAGAGCCGGCGAGGCCGGCAAGGGCTTTGCCGTCGTCGCCCAGGAGGTGCGCGAACTTGCGCAGCGTTCCGCAACGGCTGCCAAGGAGATCAAGGGTCTTATCCAGAACTCGTCGAAAGAGGTGGAAAGCGGTGTCAAGCTTGTGCGCGACACCGGCCAGGCCCTGAAGACCATTGGTGGCTTCATCAGCCAGATCAATCACCATATGGATTCGATCGCCACCTCGGCGAAAGAGCAGTCGGTCGGCCTCAGCGAAGTCAACGTCGCCGTCAATCGCATGGATCAGACCACGCAACAGAACGCGGCCATGGTGGAACAATCGACCGCTGCCTCCGATTCGCTAGCCCAGCAGGCCCAGACGCTGCGCGAACTCATCAGCCAGTTCAGGCTCGACGACGCCGCATCTAGCCAATCCTCAGCCCTTCGCTCCACCGCTAGAACAATGGAACAACCAATGGCCCGCGCAACGGTGCATGCGGTTGCCGCACGCCGCTGAACTATCGGCAACAGGAGTCGATAAAGGGCGCGCGGCAATGCCGGGCGCCCTTCGTTTGTCATGACGCGAAGGCTGGATTGCGCCGCGCGCCCATTCTCAGCACGAAATAGATCGCCCCGCCGATTCCGACGCCGAAGAACCAGCCATAGGTACCCCACCAATCCGGCAGGATGCTGGTGAAGGTCGGCAGGATCGAGGAGAAAAGCGCGCCGACCGCGAATGCGATGAAGGCATTGCCGTGCCATCCGTTCTGGAAGCGGAACTCGCCATTCTCATGGTAAAGCGCCTCGACGTTCAGCTGGCTCTTGCGGATGAGATAGTAGTCCACCATCATGACGCCGAAGATCGGTCCCATGGTCGATCCGATGAAATTGACGAAATGCGCCGCACCTGTCTCCCAGGGGGCAAACGGGTAAAGCACGAGAGCGATCATTGCGGCGATATATCCCCCGCGTTTGAAGTTGATCTGGCGTGGGAAGACATTGGCGAAGTCGAAGGCCGGCGACACGAAATTCGCCACGACGTTAATGCCGAGCGTTGCGATCGCAAATGTCAGCGCCGCAAGCAGCGCCAGGAACCAGCTTTCGAATTTCGCCGATATCATTTCCGGATGCAGCAGGACCTCCCCGTAGACGGTGAAGGCGGCGGTGGTCGTCACACCTGCGACGAGGCAGAATGCCAGGAGATTGATCGGCAGCCCCCAAAGATTGCCTTTCCTGAGCGCCTTTTCATTCGTTGCGTAACGCGAGAAATCGCAGAAGTTCAGGTAGAGCGCCGCGAAATAGGTGATCCAGGTGGCGGACACGGCGGCAAGCGCTGCGACCGAGCCTGGCTCGCCCGGCACGCCGGCATCCTTGGTCTTTTCGATCAGCACGTCGCGCGGAATTTCGGCACCGAAGGAGAAGGTGCCTGATTTGACGACCAGATAGACCGCAAGGATCAGCATCATGATCCAGACGGCCGGACCGGCCCAATCCTGGAACTTGCGAACCGTTTCCATCCCCCGCTGAATGATCAGCAGCTGCAGCGCCCAGACGATCACATAGCAGATGAGTTCGAGGGTCGAGTGGCCGAGCATATGGCTGTTCTGATGAAAGGCGAGCAGGCTGTCGTTGCGGATCAGCAAGGCGACGATGGCGCCGGATGCAGCGGCGGTCTGCGCCCCGTACCAGAAGCAGGCGACCACGGCCCGGACAAGGGCCGGAACATTCGCCCCGAATGTGCCGAAGGAGGCGCGCGCCAGCACCGGAAAAGGTACGCCGGTGCGCACGCCGGCATTGCCGACCAAGCTCATCAACACGAAAATGACCAGCGATCCGATGCCGATAGCGATGACGAAATTGACGAAGCTGCCGCACAGCAGGAACAGGCTCGCCGCCAGATAATAGCCCCACAGGCTGTGAACGTCGGATGTCCAGACGTTAAAGATACTGAATGCACCCCATTTAGGCTCCTCGGCGGGTGCAAGATCCTCGTTGTACAACGAGGGAGACGGATTTCGAATGCTCATGAATGCCCTCCCATATCCCTGAGGTCAAATCGACCACAGCCGGAAGTCTGCTCCTCCTTTGTGCATCTGACCATTTAATAGTCATATTATGCACATCTCTTGGCGATGCCTGAGAATTAGCCATCGCCGGAGCCGGATCGGTCCTTGGCGAAAGCGTTCACTGTGAGCCGACGACACGCCCAGCCAGGCGAAACGGGCTTGCAACCGCGGCACCTGCGGCGTCGAAGACGTAAGCGCCGACGTCACCAGCGGTCGAACGCCTGCCGCTCTCGAAGGAGGCGAGCTGCGCGCCGAACCTGGCGAGCGATGCGTAGCGGTCGTGCCCCAGCCCGTCGGACGCTTGGATCGACGTGATGTCGATGACCCGAAGCCTTTCCCTCACGGCAGCCTCCTCGACGACGGGATCGTCGATATCAAGGCGCCCGACGCGCGGCCGCTCTCCGGCGATGAAACTCGAGGCCGCGAGCGCCCGGTCGTCCTTCGAAACGAGAAGCGATATCGGGATCGGCATCCGCCCGACGTCCTTCAGCTGGGCGCGGAAAACGTCGACATCGATGTCGGGGGCGGCAAGCAACACCGCCAGTTTGCCGATGACATCGTCGCGATGCTGCAGCTTGAGCTGGCGCACCGTTTCCATGACCAGAAACCCGCCCATGCTGTGTCCGAAAAGGACAATACGCTTCACCTTGCCCGAAGCCGAGAGCGACGTGACGAGCGAGGCGAGTTCGGTGCGCGAAGACAGGGCCGCATCGCGGTCGGCGACATAGCCGGCGACCGCCGCGGCCGAAGGCCAGGAGAACAGAATCGGGGCACCCGGTATATTCGCATCCGCGGCGATCTGCGCGGTGCGGTAAAGCGCCTCCTGGTAACTGTAGTTGTAGCCATGCACGAAGATGCCAACGGTGCCGTCGGCCTGCACGGAACCGAGCGCCTGTTGCACGAAGGCATCCTTCGGCAGTTGCTCGCGCTCGATGACCGCAAATTGCCGCTCGGGATCCGGCGTCGCGGTCGGATAGGTGATCGCGGTATCCTTTCGGTCGGGAGGAACCGAAAACTCATACTCCTCATAGGTGAGCGTCTCGGCCCATGCGCTGCCGAAACCGCCGCGCACTCTGTCGGGGGTTCGATTCGTGGCGGCGAGGACCCTCACCCGATCCGGGGCCTTCTCGCCATGAACCTGCTTGTTCAGCGAAACGGGCTTATCGAGATGCACGGGTTGCAGGACATCCGGCGATGGCCGCGTGGCGCAGCCGCCAAGCATCGCCAGGGCGATGCCAACGGTGATGGCCGCAGCGATGCTCGGCGGACCAGCAGGAGTTCCCTTCGACACCTCTCGGGAATGCCGCTCCGCCATCGATCCATTCTTCCAAAGGTCGCTGGCGGTCACGAGTGTGGTTTTGCCCATGTCGTCACTCGGAGTGCGATTCCTGCTCCCGCGTGGGATGGCAATCGCTTGTGCCATCCCACGCATTGCGTTCCAGTCCGTGTTGCAGCCACGGCGGCATGAAATAGCCACTAGCTTCCTCACGCCTCTGCCGCGGCACCGGCCTGGGCGCCTTCATCCCTCGGGATCCTGAACCACGCGACGTAGAGCGCCGGCAGGAACAGCAGGGTGAGCGCGGTTCCGACGACGATGCCGCCCATCATGGCGTAAGCCATCGGTCCCCAGAATATCTCGCGCGAGATCGGGATCAGCGCGAGGGTGGCGGCCGCTGCCGTCAGCATGATCGGCCGCATGCGATGTTCGGTCGCCTCGATGACGGCCTGCCAGGCCGGGACACCTTCGGCGCGCAGATGCTCTATCTGCACGACGAGGATGACGGAGTTGCGGATCAGGATGCCGATCAGCGCCAGCACGCCGAGGATGGCGACGAAGCCCATCGGCGCATGGCTCAGCAACAGCGCCGCAACCACACCGATTAGAGCCGTCGGAGCCACCGCAAAGACCAGGAACAGGCGGCTGAAGCTCTGCAGCTGGATCATCAGGATCGTCGCCATTACGAACAGCATCATCGGAGCGACCGCCGCGATCGGCCCTTGCGCCTCGGCGCTGGATTCGACCGCGCCGCCGATTTCCACCTTGTATCCCACGGGCAGGCTCTTCTGGAATTCTTCCACCTTCGGCTTCAACTGGTCGACGATCGTGGCCGGCTGCGTCGAGCCGATAACGGCTGCCTTGAGCGTGATGGTGGGCTGCCGGTCGCGACGCCAGATCGTCGGTTGCTCGAGCTCGTAGCGGAAATTGGCGACGGCTGAGAGCGGCACGACCTTGCCGTTGGAGGTGGAAAGTTGAAGGTTCTGCAGCGTCTGGATGGAACCGCGCTCCGATGCCCTGGCCCGCCCGATGACATTGACCAGGTAGATGTCGTCGCGGATCTGCGTCGCCGTCGAGCCTTCGACGATGCCGTTAAGGGCGGTGGCGATATCCTCGGAGGAGACGCCGAGTTGGCGCGCCTTGTCCTGCAGCACATCGACCTTGACGACGCGGGAGGGCTCGTTCCAGTCCAGGACCATGTTGGCGAGAAGCGGATGCGTACCGACGATGCCGGCAAATTGCTGGGAGATGTCACGCATCTTTTGGATATCGGGGCCGCTGACCCGGTACTGGACCGGCTTGCCCACCGGAGGGCCGATATCGAGGAGCTTGACGAAGGCGTCGGTGCCGGGAAAGGTTTTCGTCAGATAGCCCTGCAGGTCCGCCCGCACCTTGTCGCGCACGTCAAGCCCCTTGGTGACGATCACCGTCTGTCCGAACGAGACATCAGGCGTCTGCACATCGAAGGAGAGGATGAAGCGCGGCGCGCCCTGGCCGACATAAGTGGTCCAGTGATCGATGTCCTTGTTGCCGGCCAGCATCTCCTTTTCGAACTTGGCCATCTGCCTGTTGGTCTCGGCGATCGAGCTGTTGTGCGGCAGGTTCCAGTCGACGACGAGCTCGGTCCTGTCCGAGTTCGGGAAGAACTGCTGCTGCACCAGCCCCATGCCGACGACCGAGAGGCCGAACACGGCGACGGTGAGCGCGATGGTGATCCAGCGCCAGCCCATCGCCAGCCCCAGAAGCCAGGAGAAGAAGGAGGCGAAGCGGCCCTTCTTCTCGTGATGCGACTTCATGGTCTTCGGCAGGATGGTGACGCCGAGAAGCGGCGTGAACAGCACCGCCACGATCCAGGAGACAACCAGCGAAACCGCGATGACCACGAAAAGCGTGAAAGTGAATTCGCCTGCGGCGCTGTTGTTGAGACCAACGGGAATGAAGCCCGCGACGGTGACGAGCGTTCCCGTCAGCATCGGAAAAGCCGTCGATGTATAGACGTAAGTGGCGGCTTTCTTGAGATCGTCGCCCGCTTCCAGACGGGCCACCATCATCTCTACGGCAATCATGGCGTCGTCGACGAGCAGTCCGAGCGCAATGATGAGCGCGCCGAGCGAAATACGCTGCAGCGAGATGCCGGAATATTCCATCACCACGAAGGTGATGGCGAGCACAAGAGGGATGGAAATCGCCACCACCATGCCGGCGCGCAAGCCGAGGCTGATGAAACTGATGACAAGCACGATAGCGATCGCTTCGAAGAGCGCGCGGGTGAAGCCCGAAACCGCTTCGTCGACGACGGCCGGCTGATCGGAAACGCGGTGGACATCGACGCCGATCGGAAGATCGGCAACGATACGTTTCATCTGCGCGTCCAGCGCCTCGCCGAACTCCAGCAGATTGGCGCCCTGCTTCATGCCGATCGCAAGTCCGATCGCCGGTTCGCCATTGAAGCGGAACAGCGCCGACGGCGGATCGACATAACCGCGCTTGATCGTGGCGACGTCGGTCAGCGGAAAGAAGCGGTCGTTGATCCGAAGGTTGATCGACCGCAGGCTTTCCTCGGAGGTGAACTGTCCGCTCACCCGCAAGGCGATACGCTCCGGCCCGGCATCGACAAAGCCGGACTGGGTAACGGCGTTCTGCGCCTGCAGGGTGCTGATCACCGACTGCTGGTCGATGCCGAGTGCTGCGATCTGGCGCGTGGAGAATTCGAGGTAAATCGCTTCATCCTGAGCGCCGACCACATCGACCTTGCCGACATTGGGCACGGTCAGAACCTCGGAGCGGGCGTTTTCCACGAGGTCGCGAAGCTGCCGCTGGGTCAGCCCATCGCTCGTGAAGGCGTAGATGTTTCCGAACACGTCGCCGAAGCGATCGTTGAAGAAAGGTCCGACGACACCGCTCGGAAAATCTCCCTTAATGTCGGCGATCATGTTGCGGATGCGCAGCCAGGTCGGCGCGACATCCCCAGCCTTGGTGGTCGGCAGCAGTTCGACGAAGACGGTCGTCTGGCCAGCGACGGTCTCACTCTTGGTGTAGTCAAGCGACTCCAATTCCTGAAGCTTCTTTTCGATCCTGTCCGTCACCTGCCGCGTTATCTCTTCGGCGGAAGCGCCGGGCCACTGCGCCGTAATCACCATTGTCTTGATCGTGAAGTTCGGGTCTTCCTCGCGGCCGAGGTTCAAATAGGAGAAGGCGCCGGCGAGAATGAAGACGATCATGAAGTACCAGACGAGCGAACGGTGTTTGAGCGCCCAGTCGGAAAGGTTGAAGGACTTCACTGGCTGATCTCCTGGTCGATCCTGATGGCCTGGCCATCTTCAAGTTTATGCACGCCTGCCACGGCCACCCTGTCTCCGGGGGCAAGCCCCTCTGCGATGCGGACGCTGCCGCCTCCGACGACGTCGCCGTCAATCTTCACGCGGCGCAGCGATACCTTCTTGCCGGGCACGTCGACGATCCAGACGCTCGGGCCCTCGGCGCCGGCAAGGATTGCCGAAGACGGCAGCACGATCTCCGGATCGGCGGCAATGGTGGCCGAGGCTGATATAACGGCACCGAGCCTGAAGGCCTCCGGCGGATCGGTAAGCGCGATCTTCGTTCGGCTCGTGCGAGTGGAGGCGTCCGCCTCCGGCGCGATCTCGCGCACGACCCCTGACGCACGAATTGCAGGATCGAGCTGCAGCGTCACTTCGAAGGGCGCGCCGATCTTCAGTTTCTGGGCAGTGCCCTGCGGCACGTCGACCACGGCGTCGCGCTTGTTCGGCCGCGCGATGGTCACGACCGTCTGGCCGGCTGATACCACCTGCCCGACCTCGGCCGAGGCCGCCGTCACCACTCCGTCGAATTCCGCGCGAAGCTGCGCATAGCCGAGCTGCTCATTGGCCTTGTCGAGATTGGCCTGCGCCTTGGCGACCGCGGCCGAGGCCGATCGTCTCGCCAGCTCGGCCTCTTCGAGCGAGGCTTCGGTACCGGAGCGCGATTCCACCAGCGCGCGCTGGCGCTGCTCGGTGGTCACCGCGTTCCTCAACTGGGCGTCGCTGTTTTCCACATCGGACTGGGAGCTGCGCACGGCAAGCTCCAGCGCCAGCGGATCGATGGCTGCGACGACATCGCCCTTCTTGACGACATCTCCGACATTGACGTTGCGGGCGATCATCCGCCCGAGAATCCTAAAGCCGAGCTCGGTCTCGATCGTCGGCTCGACTGTACCGGTCAGGCTGAGACTGGTGGCAGGCGTCTGCGTGACTGTCATCGACAGCACGGGACGCGGCGCTTCTTCGTTGTTATCCTCTTGCCGCGTGCAGGAGGAGATCAGGGCCGTACCCATCATTAGTGCGACTATCTTGGGACGAATACTCACTTGGAAGCTTCCTTGACATAAGAAACGATTTCACCGGGCCTGAGGAACTTTGTTCCTTCAGTCACCACGACCTCTCCTGCCGACACGCCCGATTTCACGATAAAGCTGCCGGTCTCGTAGCCGGTGACATCGACGGCCCGCACAGAGACCTCTGACGATGCGGGATCGGCTATCCAGACGGCTGGCTTGCCGTCCTTGGCGGTCATTGCCGACCAGGGAAGCTGGATGACGTCCTGGGAGACGTAGTTGAATCTTCCGACGACGGGAGCGCCCAGCGGAATGGGAGCGTCGCTCGAGATCGCGACCTTGACCTTGATGGTGCCGGTGGAGGAATCGATCGTCGGCGAAATCTCGCGAACCTTCGCCGTGATCTTTTGCGTCGGGTCCGAAAGGAGGGCCACGGTCCCGTCGCCTGCGATCGGGCGCAGGAAGGCGCTTTCGACCACCTCGAAGACGGCGTCCCGGTCGCCGTCATGAGCAAGGGTGAAGACGACCTGAGCGGCCTGCGCCACCTGCCCGACCTCGGCATTGCGGGCGGTGATCACCCCGTCGACGTCCGCCTTCAGCTCGGTGTAGGACAGGGTGTCCTGGGCGGTTTCGAAAAGCGCCTGCGCCGACTTCGTCGATGCCCGGGCCGTCAGAAGCGCCTCCTGCGCCTGATCGAGCGCAGCGCGGGTCGTCACCTGCGTTCGAAACAGGCTCTGCTGGCGATCGAATGCCAGCTGCGCCTGGGTCTGCTGCGCTTGCGCCGACTGAAGATTGGCCGCCGCCACGTCCAGATCGGCCTTCTGCTCTTCCGGATCGATGCGGGCCAAAAGCTGACCCGCCTTCACGGACTGCCCGATTTCCACCAGCCGTTCGACGATCTTGCCGCTGACGCGGAAGGACAGATCGGTCTGAACGCGGGCGCGGACTTCTCCCGTGATCGCACCGCCCTGGACCAGCGGCTCAGGCTTGGCGACGACAACACCGACCTGCCGCGGGGTTGGTCCGGCCGGTCGGCTGTCATCACTGCATGACCCGAGACCGATGGCGCATACGATCGCTGCGGCGACCTGAATGGTTCTCATAATAGACCTCTTGCTCTCAACGGCAGCTCCTATATAATTGACTGACGCATTAGTCAATGAAACTTTGCGCCGGAGGGAACGAGGGCGCGCACGACAAAGGAAGGCGAGAAAAATGGCAGCTCAGAAGAAACTCACACGCGCAGAACAGAAAGCGCTGCGACCCATCCAGATCCTGGATGCCGCTTTCGAGGAATTCGTCAGAAGCGGTTTTGCCGGAACGAGGGTCGAAGACATCGCCGAGCGGGTCGGCGTCACCAAGGGCACGGTCTACGTCTATTTCGAAACCAAGGAAAAGCTATTCGAAGCGATGATCAACCACTTCTCCGTGCCGTTTCAGGAACTGGTCGTGATCGCCGATCGGCTCAGCGGCAGCGCTACCGACAGACTGGTTTCAATTCTGGGACTCTTCTACGAGCAAATTCCCGAGGACCGCGCGACGCGCGAGTTAACGCGACTCGTCATTTCGGAGGGACAGCGCTTTCCCGACCTGATCGATCGCCACCACGATCAGTTCATTGCGCCGATCATCGCCAAGATCGACGCTCTCATTCTGGAGGGCATGGCCTCGGGGGAGTTTCGTCAGGTTCCGGTGGAATTTTCCGACATCGTGGTCGCGCCCATCCTGACGACGACGGTTCTGCGACTGATATTCGACGACCGCCGCGTGCCCACTCCCAACAAGGAGGCCTTCCTGCGGACCTATTTCGACCTGCTGTTCAACGGCTTGCTCGCCAAGCCTCACTGATCGCCAATGGTTCCAGCGCCCGCGATCATCGCTCATTTGCGGCAGCGCTGCGGCCGGTTTTCGCCGAAAGAGGAAAAATAGGCTGCAGCGCACGTAGATTTTCTGAAGTTTTTATGTGAAAACATCGTGTTAGCTTGTGCCTTCGAAGGCACGACCTCAATTCGCGACGGAATAAAGTGGAACGCAAAGTCAATCTCAAGGATGTCGCGCGCGACGCTGATGTATCGCTGAGCACGGCCTCGCACGCTCTGAACGGAACCGCGCCGCTGACGATAGAAGTGCGCGAACGGGTTCTGGATTCGGCCAAACGCTTGGGTTACCTCGACCGCCGGCGAAAGAAGGCGACGATTGCGGCGCTGCGCGTTCTGCTTCTCGCCATTCCCGATGATGCCGCGCCGGAGAGCGACCTTAACCTAGTGAGCTGGACGATCCTCAACGGTCTTCGAAGGGAGTGCGAGCGTCGCGGCATCCGGATCGTACCCTTCGTCAGCACCGGACGGCGCATCGACGGCGCTCATGTCAGGCAGATCGCGCTTTCGGAGCGTGCCGACGGCATCGTGGTCCTGAACGACGATCAGCCGGAACTCATCCGCAGCCTCGCCTCCCCTGACATGCCGGTCGTCATCGTCAACGGCGAGGATCCCGCTATGCTGGTCGATACGGTGACACCCGAAAACCGCTTCGGAGCAAGGCTCGGCATCGCGCACTTGCTGGCGCTCGGGCATCGCCGCATCCTGCACCTGACCTGGAAGGGCCGCACGACGATCCAGCGGAGATATGACGGCTTTTCCGATGCCTATTTCGCCGCCCAGCTTCCCGTGCCGGACGATATGATTCTGGAGGCCGAGGGATATGAGCCGAGACACGGCGAGGCTGCCATCAATGCGTTGCTCGACCGCGATCCTACGCTGAAAGGGGCGACCGCCGTCTTTTGCGCGGCCGACAATCTGGCGCTCGGCTGCCTGAAGGCATTGGCCGATCGCGACATAGGCGTGCCGGAAGCGATCTCTGTGCTGGGCTTCGACGATATCGTCCCCGGCGAATTCAGCCGTCCGCCGCTTTCAACGGTCAGCGTTCCTACCGACAAGCTCGGCGCCGCCGCACTGGCACTCATCGAACAAAGGCTGATCGCCAACGACCCGCAGCGCCCGGCCCATCGCCTGGAACTCGGATGCCATCTCGTCCTGCGCCGCAGCGTCGCGCCGCCGCGTCAAGAACCTGTCGGAAGGCCTCAAATCCCAAAGGCTTGAATTAACGCAAACGCTCTGCCCGCAGTCGCGTATCCCGCGGGCTCTCGCCAAAGGTGCCGCGGTAGATGATGGAAAACCTGCCCGCATGCGCAAAACCCCATATCGCGCAGATCTCGCGGACGGATCGTTGGTTTGTTGGATCCCGCAGTTGTTCGCGGGCTGCCTGCAGCCGGATGGAGCGCAGATAACAGGCCGGAGAAGTCCCCCTGAAAGCTTTGAATCCCGTCTGCAGCGCGCGAAGTGAAACGCCGACATTATCCGCAACCATCGCCATGGTGAGAGGCTCGGCGATCTTGGCATGCATATAGTCGATGGCCCGTCGGACATGCCAAGGCGCAACCAGCGATATTTTCTTTTTTTCCATTTGACCTGAAAGGCGGTGGTGGCCAAATCGGATCACGAGGTGAGCGAGGGTCTCGCTCATCGTCGCCATGGCGAGAGGGGAGGACAAAAGCGGACCGCCGTTGCGCATACCCTGGACGATTGTCTGTACCAGATTGCCGATAAGCTGGCCCGACTGTGTCGCAAGATCCAGAACGGGCTCAAGGTCGAGCGACTCGGAGAGCGGTGTTTCCATAAGTGAAACGAGCATTCGCTTCACGACTCCCCAGTCGAGGAAGAGTACATCCGAAGTGTGCGGACCTTGGACGAAACGATCATCGGCCTCATGATTATTGGCCATGAGAAGGTGACCCGCTCCACTTTCAACCGACCTTTTTCCAATGGACACCCGAAAGGATCCGGTATGCGGAAGGTAGAAGGCAAGGTGTTGCGGCGTCTCATTGAGCGTTCGAACTGTCCAAGAACTTTGAAAGACGGAGTGAAGAACCGTAAATCCATTGCCTCTTCTCAAGTCTGCCGCCCAGGGGAAGATTCGATCGTTGCCTAGCGGCTGTGCGGCGAAAACCCCATAACCCGCCGACAGTGTTTGAACCATCGACTCGAAGTCGCGGCCTTGATGCATCGGTGCGAACCCATAATTCTCGCGCTCAGGAGCGCGCGCCGTATTCTCGTATCGCGAGGAAATCATGTTGCTCGATCCTCTCTTTCAGCACCCGCCTGCCGCAAGGCCGAGCGTTCCATCTCGCTCGAGCTTGCAGTGATGGCGAATGGGTTCCTCCAAACGCACGGACCCGCTCTTCGAGTCCCTGAAATGCACTCATCTCGGCTGGCTTGGCCAATCTTGATGAGGTAAGCAAGCTCGGCAAACAGGGGATCGAATCCCCTCATTTGACAGAAGCAACATGCACCTGCAATCTGCTTCACACTCACAGTGTAAATCAAAACGAACTGCAAATGAAGTATGATCCGCTAAAACATGTTGCCGCGCATTTTTTGCGAGATGCACAACCGGCCCGAGTGGCGTCCCGCAACGAACGGGACCTCTTGCGGCTGATCTGGAAATCCCCAGGGATCGAGCGCTCCGACCTGACCGAGCCGCTCGATCTCACCCAGCAATCCCTGCACAGGATCGTCGCACGGCTTCATGAGCGAGGAATGATCGTCTTTTCGCATTCTGAAGGCCGACGGTCAGGTCCGCCCAGCCCGGAGCTGACCCTTCGAAAGGACTGGTGTCTGACACTTGGAATCTCCGTCAACGTCGGCTCGATCGGCCTTTGCCTCATGGGCTTTGGGGAACCATTGGAAAACTTGGAAATCCAGCAGGCGGGCACTTCGCTGTCGGCTGAGCTGGAACAGATCGAAGCGGCGGTCGAAGACATTCTGGCTCGCCGGGGCGCCAAACGCCGCGACATTCTCGGCGTCGGCCTGGCGGTCGCCGGCCACCGTATGCTGGAAACGGCCTTCAATTGTCCTCTGCCGCTCGCTCATTGGTCATTGATCGACCTAGCGCCTTTGCTTGGGAAGCAGCTCGGCTTGCCGGTCTGGGCAGACAATGCCACCAGGACCGCAGCTTTGGCGGAAGCGATCTTCGGCGTTGGCCGTGATGCCGCGGATTTCGCTTATATCGCTCATCTTCATGGCTATGGCGGCGGCCTGGTTTCCGGGGGCATGCCGTTTCGCGGCAGTTTCGGTAACGCCGGTGAATTCTCCGTTCTCTTCGCGCGTCAGGATTACGGCGACCGTCCTGCACTCGGCCAATTGCTTGAATACCTACGCAGCAAAGGTCGCTCCGACTTGACCCTCAAGGATCTGAAGAACGAAAACCTGGTGGATTGGGATGGCGTTCGCGAATGGGTCGACCGCGTCACTCCGGCCCACAATCGCGCCATCAATGCGATCAGCGCGATATTCGACCCGGCACTGATCGTCCTTGGCGGCGAGCTTCCGCATTCACTCGCGAGAATGCTTATCGAACGGACCGAATTCAACAATCTGCCTCGGCACGGCGTGTTGCGCGACGTTCCCAGCCTTGCGGTGGCACAGATCATCGATGCCCCAGGCGCAATCGGCGCGGCCTTGATCCCGCTATTTGAAACTGTTTTGTGATACCTTTGCCAGCAGTGCCTGGATGACGCAGACCTTCGGAACCATGACCAAACCAACGGCCAAAGCGCACCGCATGAATCACGTTCGATGCGACACGCTTCAGCCGGGAGGTACGGGTATGGTTCTTCGATGTTGGGCGCAGGTCTATTTCCACGCCTCGCCCTTCACTTCATCCCTGTTCCGGCGATGCCGGTGGTGATGTATTTCTGCAGGAACAGGAACACGATAGTGACAGGCAGCAGACTGAGGAAGGTCATCGCCAGGATATAGTGCCACTGCACCGAGAACTCTCCCTGAAATGCGTTGAGACCGACCTGCAGCGTGAAATTCTCGCGGCTGTTGAGGACGATGAGCGGCCAGAGGAAATCGTTCCAGCGCCAGAGCACCGAAAAGATCGCCAGCACTGCCAGCGCCGGCGCCGTCAGCGGCAGGATGATGCGCCAGAAAATGCAGAATTCGCTCGCCGCGTCGACGCGCGCCGCCTCGATCAGCTCATCGGGTATGGTCAGCATATATTGCCGCAGCAGGAAGACGGCCGTCGGAGAGGCGACTGTCGGCAGGATGACACCCCAGAGGTTGTCGGCAAGCCCGACCCCGACGATGACGAGATAGGCCGGAACCATGACGACGGCGAGCGGGATCATCAAGGTTGAAATGATGATGACGAAAACAGTTGTGTCGCCACGAAATTTGTATTTCGACAGCGCAAAAGCCGCCATCGCATTGACGACGAGGGTCAGCAGCGTCGCAACCACCGTGACGAACACCGAATTCTTGAGGAAGGTCAGGAAGTTGAAGCGCGTCAGCGGATCGGTGTAGTTCTCGGTGGCAATAGTCAGATGCTGCACCGGCGTCATCCCCTTCACGTCGACGCTGACCGGTGGTCCCGGATTTGCCGGATCGACCACTTGCGCCTTGAGGCCGATGCGCCGCACCATGGCCATTTCGCGCTGCTGACCGTCGATAGTGACCTGCCAGAGACTGAGCGGCTTGTCGAAGCCGGGCACCGTCTGCTCCACGGCGGCGCGCGGAAGCAACGTCGGCGGAAAACGGGTGATCTCGGCCGCCGGCTTCAGCGAAGAGAGGCCCGCCCAGACGACGGGAACGAGCACCGCCAGCGTTCCACCGATCAGCCAGACCCATGACAGAATATCGGTGATGTCTATGCGTCCGGCCCGGCGCGTGCGCGTCATGAAGCTGATCGGGTTCATAGAGCTGGTCATCTCAGGACTCCATTCGCTTGCCGAGGCGCAGCTGTATGAGGGTGAGAACCAGAAGCACCAGTCCCATGAGAACCGATGCGGCCGACGCAAGTCCGAAGAGGCGAAGGTCGCTGCTGAACGCCATCTGGTAGATGTATTGGACGATGAAGCTGTTGGCCGTGCCCGGGCCACCGCCGTTGGTCAGAACCCACGCCTCATCGAAGATTTGCACGGATTTGATCATCAGAAGGATGAAGACGACCAGCAGGTTCGGGGCCAACAGCGGAAGCGTGATCCTGAAAAGCGTGCGGCGCGGCGAAGCGGCGTCGATGGAGGCTGCTTCGTAGAGTTCTTTCGGGATCGCCTGGAGGCCGGCGAGCAGGATGAGCGTGTAAAAGCCCATATGGAACCAGACCGACACCACGACGACGAAGAAACGCGACCAGCCGACATCCAGCAGGAAAATCTCCGGGGGAACGCCGATCATCTGAAAGAAGGCGTTCAGCAGCCCGTTGCGATCGAGGAACCATTTCCAGATCAGGCCGATGACGACGGGCGACAGCAAGACGGGATAGAAGAACATCGCCCTGAAGAAGCCGCGCGCAAAAATCGCCCGGTTGAGGATCAGCGCGGTGATCAGCGCCACCAGCAATGTGGCGACGACGTTGAACGACACGAACCAGAGCGTATTCCACACCGCCGTCCAGAACAGCGATTCCCGGCAGGTTCCCGGCTGCAGGTAATTGCCGCAGGAAAGCAGCGTCCGGAAATTGTCCAGGCCGACGAAGGGCCGCTCCGACACGAAAAGATTGGTGCCGCCGGTGAAGGCGTAACCCACTGCAATCGCGATCGGAAGGAACGTGAAGATCGCGAACAGAACGAGGTTCGGCGCCAGGAACAGCCATGGCATGCGCTTGCGGCCGAAGATGCGTTCAATCACATTAATCGGGGCTTCGACCACCCTCATTGCCGTTTCTCCTGTCTGCGACAGCAATGCACCTGCTTTGAGCGCCGCCATCTTCAGCGTCTCCCCTGTCCGGGCCGCCGGCCAAAGGCCAGGCCGCTTTCGGGATCGAACAGATGAACCCGTTCCGGAGCGGCGTCGATCGAGATCAGGTCGCCTTGCGTGGGCGCGAAATGGCCGGCCTCATGAATGATGATCTGCTCGTCGTGGCCGGCAAGGTTGCCGTAGACATAGGTCTCGGTGCCGAGGCCCTCGTGATACTGGACGACGAATGGCAGTCCTTGCTCTCCGACGCGTGAAAAATGCGCAGGCCTTATACCGGCAAGAACGGCCTGCCCGACCGCGATGCCGGCAGGGTCGACATCGCTGACGATCTTGCCGCCGTTGTCGACATCGATGGCCACACCGCTTTCACCGATAGCCGAGACCTTGCCCCTGATGATGTTCATGCGCGGTGAGCCGAGGAAGCCGGCGACGAAGAGATTGCGCGGGTTGTCGAAGAGTTCCAGCGGCGCGCCGACCTGCTCGACCCGCCCGGCGCGCAGCACGACGATCTTGTCGGCCATCGTCATCGCCTCGACCTGGTCATGCGTCACATAGACCATCGTCGTCTTGATCTCGCGGTGGAGCTTGGTGATCTCAGCCCGGGTCTGGACGCGCAGCGCCGCGTCGAGATTCGACAACGGCTCGTCGAAGAGAAAAATATCCGGTTCGCGCACGATGGCCCGGCCGATGGCAACACGTTGGCGCTGGCCGCCCGAAAGTTGCTTCGGGCGCCGGTCGAGATAGGGTTCGATCGCCAGCATCCTGGCGGCCTCGGCAATGCGCGCCTCGATCTCGGCGCGCTTGAACTTCAGATTTTCAAGGCCGAAAGCGAGGTTCTTGCGAACGCTCATATGCGGATAGAGCGCGTAGGACTGGAAGACCATGGCGATCTTGCGCTCGGCCGGCGAGAGTGCGCTGACGTCCCGGCCTCCGATCGCGATTGCCCCCGACGTGACCTCTTCGAGGCCAGCGATGACGCGCAAAAGGGTCGACTTGCCGCATCCCGACGGACCGACGAAGACAACGAACTCGCCGTCCTTGATATCGAGTTCGACGTCGTGCAGGACTTTGACCGAGCCATACGATTTGTTGACGTTGGAAAGTTTCAGTTCTGCCATGCCCCACTCCCATCGGGTGCCGCCGTTTCGAAGACGACGTCAATTGCGTTCCAGCCTTGCGGCAGCGGTGTCGGCCTCGTGATCCGCACCTCGTTCATCAATATCCCGGCAACCCCCGCCACATAGATGGCCGGCATTCCGTCCGGATAATTCTCAAGACCGATCACCCGCCCGTCCGAGCCGCGCGTCCAGGCATTTGCGCGGCCACCGCCGTCGACCTTCGGGGCAAGATCGGCACTGGTCGGGCGCAGGTCGTAGGATTGAGCGGTGCCGAGTTGCCCCGGCTGCTGTTCTAGGCCGATGCGTCTCAGCGATACGTTGCGGATGCCGGCCGGTGCGGCCGCAATGACGGTGATCGCCCCTTGCATCTGCCCGCTGACGTCCTCGACGATGAGGTTCCCGATGGCGCCCGCAGGGCGCTCGGTGACACGGTCGACGACATTAACGGTCAGCGCCTCCCCGGATCCCCAGAACCCATCGGGCGTTTCGCGGCACTCTACCGCGATCCGCGAAAACCGGACGTTCGATATCCGGCCGCCGTCGCGCGAAAATATGCCGAGCGCCCGGTTGGATGATGAGACACTGCAATCCTCGAAAGCGACATTGGTGATGTCGCCATGGGTTTCCGTGCCGATCTTCAGCGCGCAGCTGAGGCTCTGAACCGAGCAGCGGCGGACAAGGATATTTTCGCATCGGCCGATCGCTACACCATCAGGACCGATACTGGTCTTCAGGCAGATGCCGTCATCGGCCGTCGATATCGTGCAGTCCTCGATGACGGCGCCGCGGCAGGCGTCGAGCACGATGCCGTCCGTATTGGGAAGGCGGCGGTCGTTGTCGATCGTCACGTTCCGGACTCTGACATCGGTGCAATCGACAAAATGCAGCGTCCACATAGGCGAGCGGCTGATATGCAGCGCGTTGATCTCGACCTCGTCGCAGCTCTCGAAGACGACGACGCGGGGACGGAATTCGGCGGGGGTGAAAGTTCCCACCGTCTCGTCATCTCCGATGATGAAGCTGTCGCCGCCGGCTTCGATACGCCCTTCCCCCGTCAGGCTGATCCGCTGCGCGCCCTTGGCGACGATCATGCCACGGTCCGACTTCTCGGCGATCACCGAAACAATCGTATGCGCGTAGGCGCTATAATCCGGAACGGGACGCAGGATCGCGCCGGCGGCGAGATGAAGATCGACACCGGAGCGAAGGCGGAGCCCCCGGCAGATGTGGATGCCTGCAAGCAGTTCCAGCCGTCCGCCGCCGGAAGCCGATAGAGCATCGATCGCCGCCTGAAGGCGGGCCGTGTTGTCGCCATCGACCGCCTCAATCGCGACGAGAGATACAGCGCTCATTGGCGACGACCGTTTTCGAGGATGACTTCGGTCAGCAGCAGCATGGTCAGCGCCTGGCCGTAAGGCGTCGGCACGTTCGGGATGCGCCGGTAGAAATCGAGGTCATGGCCCATCGGCGTGCCGTCCGAGACGCCGTGAACGATGCCTTCTTCGTCGATCTGCGCCAGCACC
Organism: Rhizobium sp. NZLR8; assembly: GCF_019685025.1. Classification (NCBI taxonomy): domain Bacteria; kingdom Pseudomonadati; phylum Pseudomonadota; class Alphaproteobacteria; order Hyphomicrobiales; family Rhizobiaceae; genus Rhizobium; species Rhizobium sp. NZLR8. Next base: position 639,896 of record NZ_JABDVY010000002.1, read on the forward strand.
GCCGCAAGCGCGCGCTCCGCATAAGCCTTATCGCTATCGTCGAGAATGCCGGCATCGACGGCGCGCAATATGCCATAGGCAATGCCAGCCGTGGCCGAGGTTTCCAGCGGCGACCAGGGGTCGTCCAGAAGGGTCGTGAACATCCCGTCCGGCCTCTGGTACTCCTTCAGCGAGCGCACCTGGCTGACGAGAACGTTCGAAAGGAACCGCCGGTCCTTTTCGCCAAGCGTCGGAACCAGATCGAAGAGCTCGGGAATGGCGACGGTGATCCAGGCATTGCCGCGCGCCCAGAAGGCATTGGCGAAATTGTGCCGGCCGTTGAAGGTCCAGCCGTGATACCAGAGACCGCTCACCGGATCGGAGAGGTAGCGGGTGTGGATCACGAACTGATAGACGGCCTCGTCGATCCAATCGTTGCGCTCGCAGAGCACGCCGGCTCGGGCGAGAAACAGGCAGGCCATGAACAGCGTATCGTCCCACAATTCGCCGTCGTTGAGGCGCTCCTTGACGACGTGCTGAAAGCCGCCCTCCTCGGTCTTCGGCAATTCCTTGACCAGCCAATCGGCCCAGTCCTCGACGAGCGCGCGAAAATCCGGACGGTCGACATGCTGGACGAGGATCGCCAGCGGCAGCATCGGCGCCGTGCTGTTGATCTGGCGCGGCGGCAGACCGCGTTCGATCTGGCCGGCATACCAGGCGACGAGCTCCTCCAGCGCCTTCCGGTCATTGGTGGATATGGCCCGCCGCAGGAAGCCGTAGAGGCCGACGCCGACTTCCCAGTCCCATTCGTCGAACTGGATCCCGGAGGTGGAGCTTCCGGTCACCAGACCTTCCTTGATGCCTCTGAGCCGGCTGAAAGCCGTCGCCACCCGATCGATCGTCGTCAGGAGGGCGGCGTTGTCGACAGATGTAGTGTTCATGCGGGAGCCCTATCTTTCAGGAGTAGAACGGTCTGTCAGCGCCGGCGCCGGAGGCCGCACTGTCGTGGGTGAGGATCGGGTGCGGCTGATCATGCGTGAACGGCCGGGGCTGGCCGGCGATCGAAAGACCGTCGGCATAGGAGAGAGAGATCGCCGGGCCACCCGGCGGCGTCAGCGCAAGGCACCGAAGCGCGGGATCGAAGGATACCGTCGTCTGGCACAGGCGCTCGAGGAAGGCTTTGAAGGCGTCGCCATTGCCGCACCCAACGATGGCCGCCCAGCCGCAGAGCGGCCCATAGGAGCGCGCCTCGCGACCGCCGGTCGGGCCGTCGGTGATCAGTTCCAACCCGTTCGAGGCCCAGAGGGCGGAAAATCCCCTGCCCGATCGCGCGATCAGCCACTTGTCTTCGATGATGAGATCGTCGAGCCCATCGCGGCCGATATAGGCATGCATCCATGCATGCCGTGCGTCGCAAGTATCTTCGATCAGGAGGGCGACGTCGCGATGCTGGGCGACGCGGGGCAGGATGCCGTTGCCGGCCCAATAGGATGGCCTTTGATTGCCCCAGGGATCGTCCTCGCCGGGATGATTGACCCAGAGTCTCGCCATCGGATGGCCGGCCAGCCTGATATCGAGAACATGCTGCTGGTGCCCCTTCTGGCCAGTCTTGTGATCAATGACCGTCGAAAGCTGCGCCGCCTCGTTCTTGAACAGCACGAGTTTGCCGCTCTCAAGCCCCTGGCTGTAACGCGCCTCGACGCTTCTGCCCCGCGAAAGTGCTGCAAGCTCGGCGAGATCGGCGGGCGGCTCGTAGCCGCCGGCGCAGAACATGGTCAACGCGGCGACACCGTTGTTCAGCCAACCAGTTCCGAAGGCGACCTGGGCGAAAGGCGCGAGCTCGGTCAGCGGGCCGGCGCGCAATTCCTTGTCGTAAGCGCGGCCCTGCGAACCGGCCGGAACGCCGGCCAGAGTATGAAGAGCGATCATCCGGAAGATGAGGTCGATCTGCCCGCGAGAACGATCGGCGATCTCGCTCTCGGCCCAACGTTCCAATGCGAGCAGGCCGATGAAATCGATCGGGTAATAAGCGGCCGAATTCCACTCCGCCAGGCCATGGGCCTCGACGCTGTCGAACCAGCGCCCGAGGCGCGTGACGGCGAGTTCCGCCTGCTGCCGTCCCGTCCGCCCCGAAGCCGAGAATACCGCGTCGGGGAGAAGAAGCCCGGCCAGCAGCTGACTGGTATGGAAGCAGAGCACGTGGTTCTCGCTCCAGAACCACATCGCGTCATTGCCCGGCTCGTCGACCCAGTAACGGTAGGAGAGAACGGAACGGCGGATGCGCTTGACCGTCGCCTCGGGCATCCGGTCGCCATAGGCGCCGAGCAGCCACAAGAGCGGCACCATAATGAAATCAGAGCAATCCTCCCGTGCCTCGATCGAGGCAAGTGTCGCGTCGACGATGCGGTCGAAGCTTTCCTGGTCTTGATGGCCGATTTCCATCATCGCGATCAGGCGCCCGGCGCGGTTGGCGCCGAAGCGGGCGCTGTATTCCAACGCCTGCTGCTTGCGGGCGGCAAGCGACGGCTCGGGCGGCAATGGCGAAATGCTGCTCATGAACGCGGCATCGATGACGCGGCTGACCGAACCCGGGCCGGAGCCGATCGTCATGTGGATACCGTGATAACCGTCGGCAATGCCGCAGATATCTTCGGCGATCAGACGGCTCTGATGGGCGCGCAGGGTCAGTTTCGAATGGGCGAGAACGGGCCGCTCGTGGCCATGGCCGACGACCTTGAGTTCCACCGGCAGGTCGCGCTCGGGCGCCGTGTCGAAGATGATCTCCAGCGGCTGGTTGACGAAGACGTCGCGGGCCGGCCGCACGCCGCGTGACAGCGCTTCCAGCTCGCGCACCTCGTCCTGATCAAGCGATACCGGCAGCAGCACGCAGAGCGGCTCCTTGTCCAGCATTTCGAGCTCGAAGAACCAGGTCGTGTCGCGCTCGGCAAGATCTTCGGTATGGACGAGAATCTCATTGTCGCCGGCATCGAGCGACAGCGCTATTTCAGTTGCGCTTTCGGTGTTGCGCTTGAAGGGCTCGAAGCGCACCGTCTCCTGCCCGTTGACCCAGATGCGAACGCCGCCGCAGGTCTTGAGCGCGAGATTGAGCGTGCGCGGAGCTTCCGTCCTGAACGTGCCCTTCAGCCATCGCCTGATATGCGTCGGCACATGCCAGAAGCTGGTAAACTCGACGCGGCGGTTCGAGCCTGGGAGATACAGGCTTTCGGTCGGCCAGGACGTGTCGGCGATGAGCGCCCGCCCCACCATGGTCGACCAGAAGGCCTTGCGACACGGCAGGTCGCCGACGTCGACGAAACCGTTGATGAAGCGATAGTTCACGCGATCTTCGGCGAGCGCCGGCTCGCCGGGGAAATAGCTGGCGATGAGGCCCGAAACGGCCCATGCCGTTATCGTCTGGCCCTCGGCCACGCTATAAGCCGGCGCCACGTCACCCGGCTGCTTGATGCTTTCCGTTTTCACAGATCGCCTCCTCCGCAATCAAATGAAAATATTTTCATTATGTTATTCGAGTGCTTGATTTTTGAAAATTGCTCAAAAACATCGCTATTGGCATAGAAAATAGCTTGACGGAATGAATGTCAAGTATATGAAATTCGCCTATCGACGGTTTATGCCGCGATTGATGAAAATGTTTTCATGGGAGGATGAAAATGAAAACCTGCCTTTCAGGGGCTTTCGCACTGGCGCTTGCCACCGTTTCTTTTGCATGGTCCAGCGTGGCCATGGCCGAAACCCAGACGATCACCTTTCTCTTCACCGACGACGACCAGGCTTACGTCGAGCGGATGGAAGCGCTGAGCAAGGAATTCGAGACCGCGCATCCAGACATCAAGGTGAATTTCGTCTCGTCGGGTTATGATGCGGTCGCCAAGCAGCTGCCGGTGCAGCTTGCCGTCGGCGAAGGCCCGGATATCGCCAAGATCACCGATTGGCAGCTGGCGCCCTACTATCTCGATATGCGCCCCTTGATGAAAGACCCGGATGGTTTCGCCAAGCTGCACGGCGACAGCCTGAACACGCTTCGTTTCCCGGGCGTCAACGATCCGAACTCAATCAACGGCTATGTCGCGTCGCAGACCTTCAACCTGCCCTTCGTCAACAAGACGCTCTTCGAACAGGCTAAGGAACCGCTTCCGAAGCCGACCGCCACCTTGAAGGACATCGTCGAAGCTTCCGCGCGCGTCGCCAAGGCGACCGGAGCCCAGATCCCCTTCACGATGGACCGCTCGGGCCACCGCTTTTCCGGCGCGGCCTTCTCCTACGGCTCGAACTACGTCAAGGACGGCAAGTTCGCCTTCCCCGACGACGCCGCCAAGCACTACATCACCGATCTCTATAACTGGACGAAGGACGGCTCTTTCCCGAAGGAAATGTGGGGGGCGGCCGGCGGAACCCAGTACAAGAACATGGGTGACGAGTTCGTCAACGGCAATGTCGTGACCTATGTTGCCGGCAACTGGATGGTCAATCCGTTCCAGAAGAAGATCGGCGACGCCTTCGACTGGACGGCGATCAACGCACCCTGCGGCGATGCCGGTTGCTATGCGATGCCGGGCGGCACCGCGATCGTCGGCTTCAAACGCACCAAGTACCCGCAGGCCGTAGCCTCCTTCATCGAGTTCCTCGGCTCTGAAAAGGTCCAGCGTGAAATCGCCGAAAACTACGTCATCCTGACCGGCGCCGACATCAAGGACCCGCAGTACAAGCTCGAGAGCAAGAACGCCAAGGACGCCATGGCCGTCTTCCTTGCAAGCCGTGCCAGCGCACCGAAGGCAGCCCGCGACCTGGAACGCCTCAAGGGATCTTCGGCCATCTATCAGCTCATCGTCCAGCGCATGAGCCAGCTGATTGTCGGCGAGCTTTCCCTCGACGAGACATTCAAAGCGATGAGTGCAGACGTCGACAAGGTCAACGTGGCGCTCGCTGCCAACAAGTAACCGGCCGCGCCTGCGCCCTCCGCAGAATGCGCGCTGTACAGCCACGGTCTCGCAACGGGCCGTGGCTGATCGTTTTTTTTGCTCTGCTCACATTGCCGTCTCTAACAGTTCGATCGGTTTCGAATTGTCGATGACCTGAATCACGCTACGTCTTGCCGATGGAAAGGTAGCGTCATGAATGTCATCGAACGAAACTCACGGTCCCGCTCGGACCTGAAACCTGCCGCTCTCGCCATTCTCTGCCTCGGCGTGATCGTGGCGCAGGTCGACACATCGGTCGTCAATCTGGCGGTCCAGCCGATAGGCCTCGCCCTCAAGGCGTCGGTCACGCAATTGCAATGGGTCGTCGACGCCTATAACCTCGTTTACGCAGCACTTCTCATCAGCGGCGGTCTGTTTGCCGATCTCTACGGCCGGCGCCGGATGTTCGTCATCGGCTGTGCTGTTTTTACCCTGGCGAGCCTCGCCTGCGCCTTTGCCCCGACCATCGCGATGTTAATCGTGACCAGGGCCTTGACGGGCCTCGGCTCCGCCCTCCTCCTGCCCGCGTCGCTTTCGCTGATCCGGGTCATCTACCGGGATGAGAAGGTCCGCGCACAGGTGCTCGGAATCTGGGCCGGCTGCAATGGGATGTCGCTTGCCTTCGGTCCGACTCTCGGCGGCGTCCTGATCCACGATTTCGGTTGGCGATCCGTCTTCTTCGTCGTCATCCCGATCGCGTTGATCGCGGCGGCAGGAGCGCGGCTTTTCATTCCGGAAAGCGCGGATCGGCAAGGCAGGTCCTTCGACCTGCCGGGTCAATTGCTGGGGATCGCATCCCTCACCGCCCTTACCCTCACCGCGATTGAATCATCGCATCTGCCGCCACTATGGACTGCGCTCCTGGCAATCGGCGGCGCGGCTCTCCTGCTGCTCTTCGTCATGGTGGAGAAGCGCCTGGAGCAGACGGCCCTCGTTCCCATCTCAATGTTCCAGGACAGCCAGTTCCGCGGCGCAATGGCCGGAACGGCGGCGATGACCTTCGGCATGTATGGCACGCTGTTTCTCTTTCCGCTTGCCTCCTTGGGCCTCGGCCGCCTGGCCTCGATTCAAGCAGGACTGTCGCTGTTGCCGATGGCCCTCAGCTTCATCGCGATCTCACCCTTCTCAGGCTCGATCTCGGAGCACCTGGGGAAGAAACGCACCATATCGGCAGGGCTGACGCTGATGGGCATGGGCAACCTCCTGCTCGGCGCGTCCTTCCTGGCCGACTGGTTCATCGCCGAAGAGATCGGACTGCTGCTGACCGGAGTCGGCATGGGCATGGCGACCGGGCCTCTGACCGCGGTCGCGGTTTCAACCGTGAGCGCCGATCGCGCCGGCACGGCGAGCGCCCTGATAAACGTTGCCCGCATGGTGGGCGCGACGATAGGCGTCGCCTTACTCGGAGCGATTTTCGCCTTCCTGGGAGAAGCCGAAACCGGCTTCATCGTCGCGATGTCGGCCGGCGGCGGCGTACAATTACTGGGGAGCTTCGTTGCCTGGCGCTCACTCTGAACGCACGGCTGGGCGACTGGTGCGAAGGCGTCGTGACACGAGCCTCCTGAGAGGCTATAGGCGTTGTCAGCCTTGGCCAGCCCCAGGCGCCATGTCAAATCATAAGCGCCGGCACCCGGTCATTACGCCGGCGACCCAGCGACTGTCTACCGTATAGAGGTGCATCTCCATGCCGATGGGTTCCGAGCATCCGCTGCGCAGGGAGCTTCACAACGAGTTGCATGCCCGGCCGTCGCTTTATTTCGATGGCGACACCGATGTCTGGCATGTCGCGATCGTCGGCGACAATGCCCCTCCCTCGATCCTGGAGCGCCTGCCGGGATTGGAAGATGTCACTATGACCCTCGGGGGCAACCACGGCATCGGCCGCGTCGGCGCCGGTCGGCTGAAGTGGGAGGCGCATACCGAGTTCCTGACCCTCACCTTCGTCGTTCCCGCTTCGTCCGAACCCGGCAGCAATCCGCCGGAAGCCTTTCAGGCCTGTTACCGTCAGATCGAAGGAAAGGTCATGGCGGCCATCCGAGTGCTGGTGCGCGACGAGAAGGATGGACAGCGTCTCGAAAAACCAAAGCTGGACTATGTCGCATCCCAGGTCGGCGGCGGCGATGCGGAAGTGCATTCGAACTTCCGCCTGACCGACAGCGGGTTCGTCGAATTCCTGTTCTTCAACCGCAACCTCAACGCCTATCGCACCGGCCGCATGGTCCGGCGTTTCCTGGAAATTGAGACATACCGGATGATGGCGCTGCTGGCGTTACCGATGGCGCGCGAGACCGTCTCGAGGCTCTCAGCTTTTGACCGGCGCCTCGATCTGCTGATCGCGCATATGCAGAGCGCCATCAAGGTCGACAAGGCGCTGCTGTCCGAGGTGACTAGGCTCTCTTCCGACGTGCTGAACTTCTCCGCACTCGCCCGCCACCGCTTCGGCGCGACGAAAGCCTATGCCGAGATCGTCGCGAGCCGGCTCTCCGAGCTCAGAGAAGAGCGGGTCGAACAGAGGCAACGGCTGGGTACGTTCATCGACCGGCGCTTCCAACCGGCTGTGCGCTCGGTCTATGCGGCAGAGCGGCGCCTCGATGAACTGGCCGAACGCGTCAGCCTGGCCGGAGACTTGCTCAGAACCACCGTGCAGGTTCAGCTCGAAGATCAGAACGCCTCGCTGCTGACGTCGATGGAAGAGCGGGCCCGCATCCAGGTGCATATCCAGCAGGCGGTCGAAGGCTTCTCCGTCATTGCCATTACCTATTACACCGTCGGCCTGGCGAAGATTTGCCTCGAAAGCATTTCCGAACTGGGCGTCGATCCGCACGTGACAAAACTCGCTGTTCTCGGCGCTATCCCGCTCGTGCTCTTCGCCGTCTGGACCGCTGTCCGTCATGTGCGCAGGAGCATCGCCGGTGCGCCGCACGGCCCGGCAGCCGAAAGCCACTGACGCCGGGCCTACCACACCGCGTCCACCGAAATAGGCAGGAGCGGCGCCGCCCTTCCAGCGGCGCTCCTAGATTATCTGCATCAGCAGAGCATCACGATGCCATTGCGTAGTGGCGATGGTCCGATGCCCGGCCGCTGCTCGTCCTGAACCGCAGCAGCAGCTGGGCAAGGCTTTCGGTTTCCTGTGTCAGGCTCTGGGCGGCCGCCGTGGTTTCTTCGACCATCGCGGCGTTCTGCTGCGTCACCTTGTCCATCTGGTCGCCGGCGGCCGAGACCTCGCGCAGGCTCGTCGCCTGTTCGCGGGCGGCAACGGCGATCTCGGCGACGGTCGCATTCATCGCAGTGACCTGCTCGACGATCTGTTCGAGCGAGAGGCCGGATTGGCCGACCAGCTCGACGCCGGTCTTGACCTGCGCCGAGGAGGTCGAGATCAGTTGCTTGATCTCCCTTGCCGCATTGGCAGAACGCTGGGCGAGTTCGCGGACTTCCTGGGCGACCACCGCAAAACCCTTGCCTGCTTCACCGGCGCGCGCGGCTTCGACGCCGGCATTCAGCGCCAGCAGGTTGGTCTGGAAGGCGATCTCGTCGATGACGCTGATAATGTTGCCGATCTTCGAGGACGAATTCTGGATCTCCGTCATCGCGTCGATGGCGCGGGCGACGATCTCGCCGCCCTTTTCGGCATTGGTGCGGGCCGTCGCCACGACAGCCTGGGCGCGGCCTGCGCCCTCCGCCGTGCCGTTGACGCCGCGGGTGACGTCGCCGAGTGCTGCGACCGTTTCTTCCAGGGAGGCTGCCTGCTGCTCGGTGCGGCGGGCGAGATCGTTGGAGGCCGTGGAGATTTCCGACAGACCGGACCGGATGGTGGCGACCGCGCGAATGACGGAGTCGACGGCTTCCTCGAGGCTCGCGACCGAGTTGTTGAAATGATCCCGGATCCTGACGTAGCGATGGTCGACTTCGCCGACGCGGACGGTGAGATCACCCTTCGACAACGCATCGAGGCCGACGGAGATCTGGCGGAAGGCATGTTCCATCACCTGCGCATCGCTGAGCCGCTCGGCCTCCTGGCGGAGCCGCTCTTCTTCGGCGGCCAGGCGAGCCCGTTCGGCATTGGCTTCCGCGATCAGCTTGGCGCGGCCGGTCTCCTGGAACACCTTCAGCGAACGCGCCATGGCGCCCAGCTCATGGCGGTGCTCGACGCCCGTTATCGTGATCCCTTCCTCGCCGCGGGCAAGCTGCTCCATCGACTGGGCCATGTTGCGGACCGCCGAGGAAATCAGCCGGCCGACGAAATAGGAAAGCACGAGGCCGATGACGATCAACAATCCGCTGATGGCCAGCGTCGTGCTGGTCGCGGAGGCAACCGTTGCGTCCACCGAACCATCCAGGGTCTTCTGCGCCCCCGCGACAGTTGCCTGCAGGTCCTTGAAACCGCCTGATATTCTCGGTGCAAGCACGCCGAGCTGCGTCTGGCGGATGTTGCCCGAGGCCTGCAGGACGTCCTTCATGTCGCCGAGACGGGCGGTGTAGTTCTGCATGAGCTGGCCGGCGCCCATCAGGCGCTTCTTCTGCAGCTCGTTCTTCGCGGCCTTGGCGGCGGCTTCATTGAGGCTGACCGCTTCGGCAAGTGCAGCTTGCGCCGTGTCATAGGCCGCAAAATCGTTGGAATGCACGAAGCGCTCAGAGAAATAGAGACTGCGGTTCAAGGCCTCCAGCGTCGCCGCCGTCATTTGCAACAGGGCCACATCGTTCTGGCGCCAGGCGCTTCGCACGACGTCGTTGAGAGCAATGCTGGTCCAAGGGCCAAATTCGGTGACCTTGGAGATCAAGGCGTCACGCCGGGCCTGAAGAGAAACGATCTGTTCGAAAGCCTTGCCATAGGCAGCAATGTCCTGGCGGATCGCGGCAAGGCCGGATTGCAGGTCCTTGTTGCCGGCAAAACGCGGGTCGTCGGCGTCGAACGCCTTCACGCCGGCACGGAAGCGGTCGACGACATCCTGCGTCGGCGTAGAGCGGAAAGCTTCAGCCGACATCTGAATCTCGTTCAGCTGGTCGCTGTAGTCCGATATGGCGAGGCTCTGGCCTGCCGTGGTGCGATAGGAGGCGAAAATCGAGGCGAGCCCATTCATGCCAGAGATCGCGCTGACCGTGAGCAGGCTCATCAATAGGATCAGCGGCACGAAGCCGGAGGTGATCTGTGCGCGAATGCCGAATTTATTCCAGAAATGCAACATCATAGTCCTCTTATGCTCACTGGCTCTTCGGCAGATACTGGGCAATGGTCTCAGGTGTGACGAGCTCGAAGGGAACGTTGTTTTCGCGCGGCACCTTTTCCTTATTGACGAGCTTCACGGCAGCATCGACAGCCGTCGCCCCCTGCCCGACGGCGCTCTGGAGAATGGTGACGTCGAGATCGCCGGCCACCATCGCGGCCAGCGCGTCGTCGGTCGCGTCGACGCCGGCGACGACGACGTCCTTCATCGGGATATTGGCCTTCTTCATGGCGCGGATCGCGCCGAGCGCCATTTCGTCATTGTTGGCGATGACGGCATCGAATTTGACCCCGGCCGCGAGCCATTCCTGCATCTGCTGGTCGGCATAATCGCTTGACCAGTAAGCGGCCTGCCGTTCGACGATCTGAAGGCCCTTGCAGTCAGGCGTGGCGATGACGTCGGAAATGTCCTGGGTGCGTGCGCGGGCGGCCGCATGGAAGGGTTCGCCCATCAGCACGACGACGCGGCCTTTGCCCTTAAGGAGGGAGCAGACCTGCTTCGTCTCCAGCGTTCCGGAATCCTTTTCGTTGGAGGCGACCACCACCTGATTGTCCGGCAGGTCCAGCAGGTTGGAGGGGACGTTGTTGATATAGACCAGCGGAATGCCTGCATCTGCGGCCATCTTGGTCATTTGCGGCCCGAGGTCGCCATCGGAGACCGCAAGGATAATCGCGTCGACCTTGTCGGCAATGAGCTTCTGAACCTGCTTCTTCTGCAGCTCGTTGTCGCCCTTGGCATTCTCGGTGACGAGCTTGAGGCCGGATATCGTCTGCCCATGCGCGACGACACCGTTTAGAAGCGCCGTTCTGAATTTGTCGAGATCGGACATCGAAACCCCGATCGTCTGGGCATTGGCGGCAGAGATCGATATCGCCAGGGCGATGGATGCAAGCGTGGCCGTTTTCATGAGTTCCCCTGGGCAAGTCGGATAGAACTGCGTTATTTCAAATTTTGGTTAAATTTTACTTTTCGACGCGAAGCAAAAGTTAAGCGCGAGTGTATTTTGCGGCGCGGGAGCGCCATCTTCGGCGGCCACCAGCCGAACTTGACCAGCTTCGCGTCGAACCTGACGCGGCACGCTCTAATCTGTTTTTTATATAAATTATCGTCCGCCGAAGCCGGACCCGACGGAGATGCCTTTGTAGATTATCCTCTGCATCACGATGGCTAGGATGACGCCCGGCAGCATGGAAATCGTCGCACCCGCCATGATGTAATTCCACGAAGTGCCCTGCTGCGTCTGGAACAGGGTGAGCCCGAGCGGCAGCGTGGCTTTTTCGACGCCGCTGGTAGCGATCAGCGGCCAGAGGAAACTCTTCCATTGCGCGATGAAGGTGAAGAGCGACAGCAGGCCGATCGCCGGCATGGCAAGCGGAACGATCACCGTGACCAGGATACGCAGGCGCGAAGCGCCGTCCATCATCGCCGCCTCGTCGAGATCCTTGGGAATGCCGAGGATAAACTGCCTCAGCAAAAACGTGCCGAAGGAAGAGAAGGCGACCGGCAGGATCATGCCGTGATAGGTATTGATCCAGCCGAGCTTGCTGACCAGCAGGAAGAGCGGGATGACCAGCATCACCTGCGGGATCATCAGCGTGCTCAGATAGGTGAGCAGCAGCCCTTCCCGCCCGGGAAACCTCAGCCGAGCGAAGGCGTAGGCGGAAAGGCATGAAACCGCGACCACGATCGCCGTCACCCCACAGGCGACAATAATGGAATTCAACAGGAAGGTTCCGAACGGAAGCGAAACGAAGGCATCGACGAAGGTGCCCCACTGATACTCCTCGGGCAGAATGTGGACCGGCACGGCCATCACTTCGGCGTTGGAGCGCACCGCGTTCGACACCATCCAGAAAAATGGGAAGAGGAAAAGCAGCGCGACCAGCGAAATTCCCGCATAACTCATAAAGGTGCCGGCGCGCCGTAGGATGCGCTGCCGATCCGCAGAGACGGAATGCGGATGCCGTGAGGTCGGGTCAGTCGTCATAATGCACCCATTTGCGCTGCATGTGGAACTGCAGAATGGTGAGCGCCATGATCATGACGAACATCACCCAGGCAAGAGCAGAGGCATAACCCATCTGGAAGTTGGTGAAGCCTTTCTGATAAATGGCAAAGCCGAGTGTGGCCGTCGCCGAGCCTGGGCCGCCGCGCGTCATCGCAAAGATCTCGTCGAAGACCTGCAGCGAAGTGATCGCCGTCATCACGGTGGCGAAGAAGACGGTCGGCGAGATGAGAGGCAGGCGGATGCGCCAGAATTGCTGCCAGGCATTGGCGCCATCGATCGTCGCCGCTTCGAGATAATGCTTCGGCACCAGATCGAGCGCGGCGTTGAACATCACGACGTTATAGCCGACATTCGCCCACAGCGTGACCAGGATGATCGCCTGCATGGCCCAGGTCGGGTTCAGCAGGAAATTCGGCAGGCCGAGGCCGAGCGCGCGGATGACGGCGTCGGCCAATCCGTCCGGCGTGAAGATTAGCAGCCACACCACCGACGCGGCGATCGTCGGCGTGAAGGTCGGCAGGAAGAAGATCACCCGGAAGATCGCCTTGCCGCGCTTCAGGCTGGATATCCAGACCGCAAGCGTCAGCGAAACGGCAATGTTCAGCGCCAGGTATTCGACGGCGAAGAACAGCGTATTGCGCAAGATGGTGTAAAACGCCGGATCGACGGTGAAGAGCTTGATGTAATTCTGAAAGCCGACGAAGGATGGCGTCGAGATCAGCTGCCAATTGGTGAAGCTCAGCGCCAGCGACGCCAGGATCGGCAGAGCCATGAAGATCATGAAGCCGAGGAAGCTCGGCAGCAGGAACAGCATGGCGGTCTGGGTCTCGGGCATCAGAAAGCGCCGTGGCTGACCGGGCTGCAGCGGAATTTCGGCGACGGCGCTTTGCGACATGTCTTCCTCCATGCGTGACAATCCTGCCGCGGCGAGAGCTGGCGCATGACCCGTAAATCGAAATCAATTGTCCGAACGATCATGCGCAGATCCAAAGCGACGGCGCGTCTTCTCAGACGCGCGGGCGCTCTATTGTTGCGCAAGGCTCTGGATGGACTCCATCGTCTGCTTGGCGTCGGCGCTGCCGCCGAAGGCCGGCGGGAAATACTGGTTGAACAGGTTTTCGACCGCCGCCCAGTTGTTGGTGATCACGTAGGGCACGGAATGCGCCAGGGAATAGTCGATGGCCTCGCCGCCATTGGTAATGTCCTTGGCCGCTACCTTGTACCACGAGGGTTGCGAAGCCGTGCGCGCCGGCAGCGCACGGCCCTGCTCGGCAAGATACTGCAGCGCCTCCGGGCTGGTCAGCACCTGGATCGCTTTCCACGCCGCATCCTTGTTCTTGCTCGTCGTGGCGATGCCGAAACCTGAGCCCGCCGTGACGGCGGTAAGCTCGCCGTCTCCGCGCGGCAGGGAGGTAGAACCAATTTTGAACTTGACCTTGTCCTTCATGCCAATGATTGACCACGGACCGTCGATATACATGGCGACATTGCCCGAATAAAACCGACCTTGGATGACCGTGCCGGCATCGGCGCTCGACGGCACCAGCGGCGCGACCTTGTCCTTGGCGGCAAAGCCAATCACCCTATCGGCGGCAGCAACGGCACTCGGATTGGTGAGGTCTAGCTCTCCTGCGTCGTTGACATATTTATCGCCCCAGGCGGCGGCCAGAACCGAATAATTGGTCGGGGTGATGCCAAAGCCGTATTTACCGTCCTTGGTCAACTTCTTGGCGGCATCGGTAAATTCGGCAAGCGTCCAGCCCGGCTTCGGCAACGGAACGCCGGCAGCTTCGAGCGCGTCCTGGTTATAATAGATGACCCACGGACCGACGTCGTAAGGCAAGCCGTAAAGCTGCTTGTCGACAGACATGCCGCCGATGATCGAGGGCGTAAAGGCGCCGACGTCGAACTTGTCGGCCGCAATCCGCTTATTCAGAGGCTCGAGCAGCGAAACAAAATTCGGCATGCGCAGCGACTGCATGGAAACGATGTCGGCGAGCTGTCCGGATGCCGCCAGCACCGGCAGCCGCGTCCAGTAGTCGACCCATCCCGTCGTCGTCAGCGTCACCTTGATATCGGGGTATTTGGTGGTCACCATGTCGGCCAGGTGCTGCCAGCCCTTGGTGTCGGCATCGGAACCGGTCCACATCTGCCAGGTCAGGTTCACCTGCTCGGCCGATGCGGTGGTGGCCAACAGACTGCCGCCGATTGCGGCGAGCAAAAGCGTTTTCTTCAGAACCTTCATGGGTTTCTCCTCCCTCCATGACGCAATGAACGTGCGGATGCGACCGAGCTCACACCTTGAGGATGATCTCGATTACCGGAACGGTGACATCAGGTCGCCGGACCGGCAGTTCGAGCATGATCATGCCTTCCGGCACCATCACGCCGATATTGGAATCCACATCCCTCGTGTGGCTGAGCCAGCGCACTTCGCTGGCATCGTGCAGGAACTGCGCATAGGCGATCTTGTCCGCGAGGCCCTCGATATGAACGTGGCGGTAGGGCCAGTTGTAGACATGCAGATAAAGGCGGTTGCCGCGCTGGGTGTAGCGGCAGCCGGCAGGCACCGGCAGCTCTGATGGCCCGGCCCCATAGATGGAGCGCCCGTTGACGGCCATCCAGTTTTGGTAAACCTCGAGCGCATCGATGGCGCGCGCATCGAGCGCGCCGCGCCCAGTCGGACCGACATTCATCAGCAGGTTGCCGCCGAGCGCGACGGAATCGATCAGCAGTTGGATGATCTGTTCCGGGCTCTTCCAAGTATCCTCGTCACGGTGATAACCCCAGGAGCCGCTGAAGGTATGGCATGCCTCCCAGAGCACCCCCTGGCTGGCGATAGCTGGCGCCACGCGCGGCGTATATTGCTCTGGGGTCGTTACATCAGGCAGCTTGCCCGGTGGCAGATCGAGGCGGTTGTTGACGATGATTTCGGGCTGCAACTCGCGCACCAGCTCGATCAGTTGTTCGCTCTCCCAATCGGCACGCCCCTTGCCCGGCAGACCGTGATATTCGCGGCCGGGATAGCTGAAATCGAACCAGATGATGTCGATGCGGCCGAATCCGGTCAGAAGCTCGCGCACCTGTTCGCGCATATAGGCGGCGTAGTTGGCGATCTTGCGGTCGGCGTTCAGCGCCTTGGCGTCAGGATGGTTGCGCAAGGGATGGTGGACGTCGATCGGAAAGTCCGGGTGGTGCCAGTCGAGCAGCGAATAATAGAAGCCGATCTTCAGCCCCTCGGCGCGAAACGCCTCGACCAGGGGCGTCAGCAGGTCCTTGCCGCAAGGTGTGTTCGTCGCCTTGTAATCGGTGACCTTGCTGTCCCAGAGGCAGAAACCCTCGTGATGCTTGGTCGTCACCACGGCATATTTCATACCGGCCAGACGGGCGCGTCGAGCCCATTCCTTGGGATCGTAGAGATCGGGATCGAAATTGTCGAAATAGCGCTGGTAGTGCTCGTCGCTCAGCTCCTCGCGGTTTTTCAACCACTCATGGCGGGCTCCGAGCGCATAGAGGCCCCAATGGATGAACATGCCCAAGCGGTCCTGGCTGAACCAAGCGTGCTTGTCCGATGCCGAATTTTCCAGCTGGCGTGCCGCTATCGTCACAGGTTTCTCCTCCCTGTTTCCGGTTCGTTACATCATCGAACCGGTTCGGTGGCCAGATCATCCGCCGCGAGTTTCGAGCTGTCAAGCCGAAATCCATCTAGTTCAAGTCGGAATCTCGCCCGCACGTTGCCGCTTTTGCCGTCAACGTGTTGCACCGACAAATAAAATCTGCCATAAATAACCTATAGAACCGGTTCGACAAAAAATGACCACCATACGTGATGTAGCGCGTCTTGCGGGGGTTTCGATCTCGACCGTCTCGCTCGCGCTCAACAGTCCGAAGCGGGTCGGCGCCGAGACGCTCGATCGCATCCAGCAGGCGATAAAATCGACCGGCTACCGTATCGATCCGGTGGCCCAGACGCTGGCGCGCGGACGCAGTTCGCTGATCGGTTTTGTTTCGGCCAATCTCGGCAACATGTTCTTCGGCGACATCCGCCGCGAAATTGAACACCAGGCGCTCGATCACGGCTATTTCGTCCTGATCGCCGACTCCTCCGGCAGGGCCGATCTTGAACGGGCGCTGCTGGAGCGGCTGGAGGCACAGAAGATTGCCGGCATTGCCTTGGCAGCCAACGGGCGCGGCGAGGAGTACGCAACCTTCCTGCGCGACTTCAAGACGCCGATCGTGATGTTCGACCAGAAGGTCGAGGGCGCAGAACGCGATTTCGTCGGCTCCGACAATCCGTTGACGACAACTATCCTGACCGAACATCTGCTGCAGCTCGGCCACCGGCGCATCGGCTTCATCTCCGGCCCAAGCGGCCTGCACACCGCCGACGAACGCCTGAAAGGCTTCATGGATACGATGGCCGGCGCCGGCGCGGACATCGACCCTTCGCTGGTCGTCGAGGGCGGCTACACCAGGACCGGCGGCCATGCGCAGGCGATGCGGCTCTTAACCCGCCGCGACCGGCCGACCGCCATCATCGGCGCCAACAATATGACGGGGCTGGCGGCCCTGCAGGTAATGCAGGAGATGGGTTTCCGCTGCCCTGACGACGTGTCGCTGGCAATGGTCGACGACGTGCCCTGGAGCAACGTCATCACGCCGCGCATCACCATGGTGGTTCAGGATGCACCGAAGCTCGGCGAACTGGCCGCACAGCGTCTGCTGGCAAGAATAGCCAGCCCCGAGGCCGCCGCAGAGCCGCCGCAGGATTTCATCCTGACGCCGAGATTCGTGCGCGGGGAGTCGACCAAGCGCCTCTGAATCGCCCCTCCCTGAACTCTCTTAGTGAGGCGAAGGAAGACGCGGTGCGCGGGCGGATACCTCGCTAACGCCGAAGAGATCTTCTGGGTCGCAGCACCCTACCCGGCAAAACAGGCAAGCAACGGGTGCCGTTCTTCATTGAAAGACGATACGATTTGTCATACATGTGTGATGAATCGAGATTTCGCATGCCACCAAACTCGGCGGCGTCCGGATCCAGCCGATGCAAGGGGCGAGGCGTGGCTATGCAGGTGAAGGATCGCGGTAAGGGCTCGGGGTCGCTGGTCTCACGGGTCGGCGAGAGCCTGCGACAGGCAATATTGAGCGGCCAGTATTCTGCCGGCGACAAGCTCCCGAGTGAGCATGAACTGACCGAAACACATCGCGTCAGTCGGACCGTCGTGCGCGAGGCGGTGGCCGCACTTCGCTCCGACGGGCTCGTCGAAGTACGCCAGGGCGCCGGCATCTTCGTGGTTGGCGCCGATCTGGGCGCGGCGCTCTCCGGGCGCAACGACAAGGCCCGTGTCGCCTCCGACTTGGAAGTGCTCGAAATCCGAACCCCCGTCGAAATCGAGGCGGCCGGACTTGCCGCCTTGCGCCGCTCGCCGGCGCAGGAGGAAGCGATCTTCGAATGCCACCGGAAGATCCTCCAGTGCATCGAGACGGATCAATCCATCCGCGAGGCGGATCTCGAACTCCATGTCGCGATCGCCGAGGCGACCAACAATCCACTGTTCAAGCACTTCCTTCAATCCCAGGGGTCAGCGATCATCCCGCAATCGAGACTTGTCCCGGAAACAAGGACTGCCGAGCAGACCGCCTACCGAAAGCTGATCCACAGGGAACATGAAGCAATCATCGTTGCGATCTCCGACAGGGACGAGCAGGCTGCCCGCAACGCCATGCGTGAGCACCTGGTCGGCAGTCAGACGAGGTACCGCAACCTGCTGAAGGACCTGCGGAGTTTTGCGACCTGAGTCCAACGAGAAGCTCCCGCCGCACGGCAGGCTTTTCGACAGTCACGACCAACCCATCCAAAAATCGACGCCGAAAGCGACTTTCCCGGCAATTTGAGCAGGCTCCTCCATTGTATGGAAGCGCGCGCAACGCGTTTTTCGGCGTGTCGCATGGATTGGACGCGCTATTTGACCCTTCTGCGGCTGAAAGCTAGTTGAAAGCTTCGACGTCATAGGAAAGGGCAGCATCGTGGAGGAGCACGGTCAAGGTGGCCAGACGACGATGCAAGCACCAGGAGGAGATTTCCATGCGTTCTTCACGCAGCCTTTTTCAAACCGTAGCCCTTTCCACGCTTTTCGCTGCAGCATCTTTCGCTGCGAGCGCCGCAAACGCAGCCGACAAGATCACCATCATGGTCGGCGGCTATGAAAAGCAGATCTATCTGCCGGCCAAGCTCGCCGAATCGCTCGGGTACTTCAAGGACGAAGGCCTCGACGTCGAACTCCTGAATGAAGCTGCCGGCGTCGATGCCGAAAACCAGCTGCTGGCGGGCGCCGTCCAGGGTGTTGTCGGCTTCTACGACCATTGCGTGGACCTGCAGGCCAAGGGCAAGTTCGTCGAATCTCTCGTCCAGTTCAGTCAGGCGCCGGGTGAGGTCGAGATGGTCTCGAGCAAGCATCCGGAGATCAAATCGCCGGCCGATTTCAAGGGCAAGACCCTCGGCGTTACCGGCCTCGGCTCTTCCACCAACTTCCTGACGCTCTTCATGGCGTCGAAGGCCGGCCTGCAGCCGGGCGACGTCGTCACCGTTCCAGTCGGTGCCGGCGGCACGTTCATCGCCGCCATGCAACAGGATCAGATCCAGGCCGGCATGACGACGGAACCGACGATCTCGCGCCTGATCAAAACCGGCGAAGCCAGCGTTCTCGTCGACATGCGCACGGTCGAATCGACCCGAAAGGCGCTCGGCGGGACCTATCCGGCCGCCTCGCTCTATATGGAAACCGCTTGGGTCGATGCGCACAAGGACGAGGCACAAAAGCTCGCCAACGCTTTCGTGAAGACCCTGCGCTACATCAACACGCATTCTGCCGCCGAGATCGCAGACAAGATGCCGAAGGACTTTTACGTCGGCGACAAGGACGGCTACATCAAGGCTTTGAACGACGGCAAGGGCATGTTCACCACTGATGGTGTCATGCCGGAAGACGGTCCGAAGACCGTGCTTGCCGTGCTCTCGGAATTCTCCAAGAACGTCAAAGGCAAGCAGATCGACCTTTCCAAGACCTACACGACGGAATTCGTCAAGAACGTCAAGTAACGCGTGATATCGCTTCCGGCTTCAGCCGGAAGCGGCCTCCGATCGATCCATGGGCATTGCGTGCACGCGCCCTAAGGCACGCCTCAGGTATCATCATGCAACATGACAACAAGCAGATCCCGGCGATCGAGCTAATCAACGTCAGCCGGCGCTTCGTCTCGCCGACCGGAAAATCCCTGACAGCCTTGCGCGATTTCAACATGACGGTTGCCCGCGGAGAGTTTGTCGCCGTCGTCGGTCCTACCGGATGCGGGAAATCGACGACGCTCAACCTCGTGACCGGTCTCGCACGCCCAAGTGCCGGCGAAGTCCGGCTGATGGGCGGGCCCATCACCGGCATTGACCCGCGTGTCGGCTTCGTATTCCAGACCGACGCGCTCTTTCCCTGGAAGAACGCCATCGACAATGTCATGGCCGGTCCACTGTTCCGCGGAAAGTCCCGCGCCGAGGCGGAAAAGAGCGCCCGCGACTGGATCGCCCGTGTCGGTCTTTCGAAATTTCTCCATCACTACCCCCACCAGCTTTCGGGCGGCATGCGCAAGCGCGTCTCGCTGGCGCAGACCTTCATCAACGAGCCCGAAATCCTGCTGATGGATGAGCCGTTTTCGGCGCTCGACGTGCAGACCCGCACAGTCATGCATGAAGAGCTCTTGAAGCTTTGGGCGGAGCGAAAGGCCTCGGTAGTGTTCGTGACCCACGATCTCGAAGAGGCTGTGGCGCTCGCGGATAAAGTCTATGTGCTGACCGCCGGCCCCGCGACGGTCAAGTCGGTCTACACGATCGATCTCCCACGCCCGCGCGTCGTGTCGGAAATCCGCTACGAGCAGAGCTTCATCGACTATTGCAAGACGATCTGGGAGGACCTCCGCGAAGAGGTCGAGACCAGCTACCGCCGCGCAAGCGAAGCGGCCTGAGGGAGGATATCATGGCACACACCACTCTTGAGGCCGGTTCGGCCACCATGTTTCGGCCGGGCACGTCTGATACAGAAATCGAGGCGTCGGCGCTGAAGGCGATGCGTCAGCGGAAATTTCTGGTGCGTTTCTGGCAGATCGCCATCCTGGTCTTCGCGATCGGCATGTGGGAACTCTCCTCCAATATGCAGTGGATCGACCCGTTCTTCTATTCGAGCCCGAGCGGCGTCGTTCAGCGCCTCTATGAATGGGCAACGGAAGGCACCACCGAAGGTTCGCTGTGGTACAATCTCTGGGTGACGATGGAAGAGGCGCTGATCGGCTTCTTCG
The DNA here is from genome assembly GCF_019685025.1 of Rhizobium sp. NZLR8. Taxonomy (NCBI): domain Bacteria; kingdom Pseudomonadati; phylum Pseudomonadota; class Alphaproteobacteria; order Hyphomicrobiales; family Rhizobiaceae; genus Rhizobium; species Rhizobium sp. NZLR8. Next base: position 660,427 of record NZ_JABDVY010000002.1, read on the forward strand.
CCGGCTCGATCACCGGCGTTTTCGTCGGCGTCGGCCTCGGCCGCAACCGCTTTCTGTCGGACATCTTCTCCGTCTACATCAAGGCGATCAACTCGATACCGCGCGTCGTTCTCGCCCCCATTTTCATCATGATCATGGGCCTCGGCCTGCCCTCCAAAGTCGCTCTCGCCTTCATCATGGTGTTCTTCGTCGTGTTTGCAAACGCCTTCCAGGGCGTGCGCGAGGCCGACCGCAATATGATCGCCAATGCCCGCATCCTTGGGGCCTCGGACTGGCAGGTGACCCGCGCGGTGATCATTCCTTCGGCGATGAGCTGGATCTTCGCCAGTCTGCACGTGTCCTTCGGTTTCGCGATCATCGGCGCAATCGTCGGCGAATTCGTCGGCGCCCGGTTTGGCATCGGTCAGCTCATCTCGATCGCCAAGGGTACGTTCGATGCGGCCGGCATGTTCGCGGCAATCCTCCTCGTCATGGTCGTCACGCTTGTTGCGGAATACATCATGACGTTGGTCGAGAACCGTCTGGCGAAGTGGCGGCCGCAGCAGCACCTCGACACGCAGTAAACAGATCGATCCTCCCTAGGCAGATCGTACTGAAGGCCGGGCGCCATGCCCGGCCTTCTTTCATTGATGCAGTCAATCTTGAAAGGAACCTCGCCTCGGGTTCAGGTCAGCGGAAGCCGCACGGTAACGACAAGACCGCCGCCATCTGCATCATCGAGCGAGACTGAACCTCCCGCACCTTCGACGACCTCCCGGACGATCGCAAGCCCAAGACCGCTGCCCTCCGCTTCGGTCCCCATGATCCGGTAGAACCGTTCGAAAACCTGCTCCCGCTCCCCGTGGGGAATCCCCGGCCCGCTGTCCTCGACGGTAACGACGGCGTTGCCGTCCGCTTGCCCGACCGTGACGGTCACCCGTCCGTTCGGGCTGGTATAGCGGATCGCGTTGTCTATGAGGTTGACCAGCATCTCGCGCAACATCGTCCCGTCGCCTTCGACGATGACGGGACCATCCGCTTCCAGACCGACGTCGATGTTGCGCCTCAGCGCCTCTTCAGCATGCGCCTCCAAAATCTCACGGGCTGCCTTGCTGAGGTCGGCAGCGTCGCTGCGTGGGCGCCGGCTTCCGGGCTCGGCGCGTGACAAGGTAAGGAGCTGGCTGGCGAGACGCGAAATCTGCTTCGTGCTGGTGCGAAGCGCAAAGAGCGCCTCGTCGCGGCGACCCGCATCGTCTTCGCGGGCCGCCACGCTCGCCTGGGTCGAAATCAGCGCCAAGGGCGTTCGCAGCTGATGAGCAGCATTCGATACGAACCGTCGCTGCGCGGCCATCTGGTTCTGGACGCGCTCCATGTAGTCGTTGAGTGCGTGAACGAGCGGTTGCAGTTCGCTCTGCACCATCTCCGGCGGCAGCGGATCGAGACGGTTGCGACCGCGCTGTCGCACAGCGTCCCGCAGTCGCAGAGCCGGCGCCAGGCCCCGTTGAAGCCCGAGGATGGTCACCAGGCTTGCGACGAAGAGGAGCACAAACTGCTTCGAAAAGTCCGAGAGCCACAGCTGCCGTCGCATCGCGTACTGGCTGTTATGGGTCACGGCGACGGTCACGGAGATGGTGCCGTCATCGGGCAGCCCGACGACAGGATGGTCGAGCATTATGACGCGCACATCGGCGCCATGAAACGCGCGATCCTCACCTGCGCGATGGATGGCCGGCAACGGCAGGTCGGGAACGCCACTCACAAGACTGCCCCACGCAGTGATCACCTGATAGGACACCCGGTCACCGAAGCCTGTATCGAACATCTCCAGCGCGGAAGGCGGCACGTCCACTTGAACATTGCCGCCCTCGTCGACGCGGACGGCCTCGGCGATGACCCGGGCCGAGGCCAGAAGCGTTCGATCCGTCACCAGCTTTGCCGTCGCGTCGGCCGTCCAGAAGCTGTCGTAAAGATTGAAGCCGATGGCGCCGAGCAGGGTCAGCAGCACCCAGCAGAGCAGTTGCACCCTCAGGCTCCGGCTGAGCCGCGCGATCGTCGCCCCTACCTTTGTGACGACGCTACTGGACATGTCTGAGGAGATAACCGAGCCCACGCAACGTCGCGATCTGAACCGAGCTGCTCTCGAGCTTCTTTCGCAGCCTGTGGACGTAGATTTCGATGGCGCTCGGATCCGCCTCGTCGTCGAAACCGAACACGCTTTCAGAAAGCGTGGCTTTCGAGACGGTGGTGCCAAGCTTCATGACGAGCTGCTCAAGGACAGCATATTCTCGCGGCGTCAGTTGCAACAGCTCATCCGCGACGAAAAACTGCCGCGTCCCACCGGAAAAACGTAGGTTTCCGACGGTGATTTCCGACGATGCGCGATCCTGCCCGCGGCGCACCACTGCGCGGATTCTCGCTTCGAGCTCGGCGATTTCGAAAGGCTTGGCGAGATAATCGTCGGCGCCGCTGTCGAGCCCGGCCACACGCCCATCCAGGCTCGCATTCGCGGTCAAGATGATGACCGGCAGCTTACTTCCCGACTGCCTCAATCGCTTCAAGAGCGTTAAGCCGTCAAGCTTGGGCAGCGCAAGGTCGAGGATCATTGCCGAATACTCGGCAACCTTGAGCATATGCTCGGCGTCCTCGCCGTCATGGGCGATATCGATAGCATATTGCGCCTGTCGCAGGGCTTTCCCCAGCCAGGCCGCCAGATCCTTGTTGTCCTCCACCACAAGCAGTCGCATCCGACCTCCTTAGCATGGGCACATGCTCTGACGGAAGCGACGCGGTTTCTCTGCTATCAGGCGTGCTCAGCTTCGCCTTCGGCAGCAACGGCTGCGACGTTCCGGTCGACGGCGCCCGGCGCTTCCGTTCCCCAGATTTCGACCTGCGTCAGCGCCGGATAGGGCGAGCCGTCCTCCGCCTTGATCAGGCCATGCATTTCGACCCATTCGACGATGCAAGGTTCGATGGAAAAACCCTGCGCGGCGCCGGATTTCACCAGCGGAAAAGAAGAGGTTCTGCCATTCGAGAAGGTGACGCTGGCTTTCTCCCACCAGGAATCATGCGGGAAGTCGGCCCGGAGGTAGAAGACGATCTCATCGATCCGGACGGGCCTGCCGAACTCCACGGTCAGCGCGGCTTCAGGATCGCGATTGATGCCCCAGCTGGTGTAAGGCCAGAAGCCATGATCGTCGTTGGCCTTTTCGCCGTCGATCGCGTTGCGCGCCGCAAAGACCGCTTCCCCTCGGGTTTCGACATTGGCGCGCGCATGCGGAAAAAGCGTCCGATTGGCGTGATCGTCCCAGGGGTTCAGGGCGAGATTGCGCCGCTGGGCGATCTCATCGGGCCGCGCGCTTTTTGCTGAAAGCCGATGGATATCACCCTTAAAGGCGTTCGGCGAATAGGACTTGCGCTTGTCGCCGAAGGGCACGGCGAAGCAATAGTCGCTTTCCCTGATATAGACGAGGCCGGGCTGGATCGCGCTGTCCAGCGCCAGGAACACATGCCCGAGTTCTGAAGCTTCTACGACGACGCAATCGCCCTCGCGATAGCTCTGGCGATAGACTAGAAACGTCTCGTCCTGCCCAGTGGAGCTTGCCAGCACGAACCCATTGGCGTCCGTGATCTTTAGCGTCAATTTCATGCTCGTCCTCCTCAGACGATCCGCAATCTCAGGACCCTGCCGGGAAACGATAGGCGCAGCCGGTAGATTTTTTCCGGCCAGGCCGCTCTCAGCCTGATGTCGTCCACGTCGATCTCATCGATTTCGATCGGCCCACTGCCGTCGGCGAAAATGCTGCCGAGATCGGCGAGATCGATCCTGTCCGAGGTGACGGTCGGTGCCAGGCAAGTCATCAGCGACAGGATGGCCGGCTTGCCGCCGTCATAGGTGTCGACGATCTCGACATGGCGGCCGCGCAGCAGGGAAACGACGCGACGGTAGCTGTGCAACTGCGCTTCGGCGGGGTAGGCGCCAGATATATCGAGAGAGATGCGCGCGCTCTGCTCGTCATACCCGACCTCGACATTGCGCGCGCCGAGCGCTTCGCCGGCGGATTGCATGACGCCTGCGAAGGTCGGCAGGTTGTGAAAAGCCGACTGCATCGTCCATATCTCGTAGCGCTGCGCCGAAAAGGTCTTTGCAGTATAGGTCTCGACACCGACATCGATCAGCAACGGACGACCGTTCTTATAGAGCGTCACGCTTCCGACATCGTTGTGATTGTGGCCCTCGCCGTTGTTGCCGCCCTTGACGGCAAGCGAAAACTGCTCGTCGCGAGCGATGAACAGACCAATGCCGGGATAGAAGATCTCGCGCCTGCGCGCATGACGCGGGTGGACGGCAGCGGGAAGCGTCGGGCCGACCAGCAGTTCCTGCACGCGATACCAGAGGTTCCATTCCCCGGGCAGGTGCGGATTGTCGGCGGCGACCCTGTCGGCTGCGGCGAACTCGGCCAGCATCGGCGAGCCGACCGCTTGTCCGAATAGGTATTCCCGCGCACTGCAGGGTTCGACCACCGCGGAAGAATCGGCGAAGTTGAAATAGTAGCGGCCGGCGACATGCATGTTGGCGATATATTCGGCCATGTTGCGGACCTTCGGCTGCTGCCAGAACCTGGCAAACAGGCCCGGGGCCACGGTATCGAGGATGGTCAATGCACCGTGGAGGCAAAGCGCGGCGTGGCGGTAGTAGACGACGCCCTCCTCGCAGGCGCCGTCCTCGGCGTAGTCCTTCAGGAAAGCATCAAGACTGCCGAGTGCCTTTCTGACGACGGCGTGGCGCGTCGCCTGATCTGTTTTCAGCGAAAAGACCGTCAAGAGGACGTTCTGGGTTATCCATGCCGTCCAGTTGTTCATCCGCTCATCGTCGCGGCCCATCCACCAGAAATGCCGGGCGAGATAGGGCGTAAGGATGCGGGCCTCGATCTCGCGGTCCACCCGTGCGGTGATCTCGGGGCTGATGCCGTCGAGTTCGTCGCCGAGCAAGGCGACGATAGTGGCAAGCAGGGCAGCCGTTTCGGCTGCGAAGAGATCGACGACCGGTTGCGAATTGTCGGGTAGCGGCAGCCGCGCGCCGCTGCGTTCATAGGCATTATGCGCCGGAAGCTGCCAGCCGCTTTCCTCGACGATCAGGAAGATGCCGTCGACGATCTTCGGCAGGAACCGGGCTGCACCTTCGATAAGTTCGCCAAGCACCAGATTGTTGAGCATCCGGCGCCGTGTGAAATAGAGCTCCTCGAAGCGCGAACGGTTGCCCGTCGCGGTGAACGCCCGGTAGTCCGACGCAGTGATAACAGGCCAGGCCCGCGCCAGAGTCTCTTCGGCCTCCCGAACGACCAGTTCGCGCGTCGCCTGCGGCACGGAATTCCATCTGACGCGATCGGAGCAGACCGCCCCGGGCGTGAAATCGCCCAGCACATCCGGCAGCTGTCCTGAAATCTGACTGAACATGTCTCTCCCCGTACCGGAAAAGCATTGATGGACGTCTGCTTTCCCGCCCACTTATCATATGTATTTTGCGATTTCCATAAAATTCATATGACACGTTCAGAACTTGTTTGACCAATAGGGGATTTGTGCTATGTCGATGCGAGAGGAAGAGGAGGCATCGGTGTCCCTATCGAATTCGGTCATCGCAGCGGATGGCGCTCTGGCAGCCTCCGGCCGGAAGGTCACGGTCCTGTCCAAGCGCCAGCGCAGGATACGCAACGCGCTTGTCGCCTACTCCTTCATTGCGCCGAATTTCATCGGCTTTGCCGTCTTCACGCTCGGCCCGATCCTGTTCGCCTTCGCGCTCGCCTTCATGCATTGGGACGGCTCGAACGCGATCACATTCGCGGGCCTCGACAACTTCTGGCGGCTGTTCGAGGACAAGGCCTTCATCGCGGCGTTCTGGAACACGGTTATCTACACGGTCGCCTCCGTGCCGGCGACGCTCGTCTGCGCCCTCGGCCTCGCCGTTCTCCTCAACCAGAAGATCGTCGGGCGCGATTTCTTCCGCACGGCGATGTTCTTCCCTTATGTCGCCTCGCTGGTCGCCGTCGCGGTCGTCTGGAACATGATCTTCAACCCCGAGATGGGACCGGTGAACATGGCCCTCTACACGCTCGGCCTCGACCCGAAGAACATGCCGGGATGGGCAGCCGATCGCCACTGGGCGATGGTGACGGTGATCCTCTTCGGCATCTGGAAGAACATGGGGTATTACATGGTCATCTATCTGGCCGGCCTGCAGGGCATCAATGCCGAACTCTACGAGGCCGCCGACCTCGATGGCGCCAATTCCTGGCAGAAATTCATCCATGTCACAGTGCCGCAGCTCGGCCCGACGACCTTCTTCGTGACCGTCATGCTGACCATCCAGTCCTTCAAGGTATTCGATCAGATCTACATGATCACCCAAGGCGGACCCGGCACCTCGACGCTGGTCCTCGTCTACCACATCTACAACGAAGCTTTCATTTCCTGGGATCTCGGCTATTCCAGCATGGTTTCGCTGGTGCTGTTCTTCCTCGTCCTCGCGGTCACCGTCTTCCAGTTCCGGCGCCAGAGGGAGGACGAGGCATGAGGATCGCCGGACGCAAGGTGACCGTCGGGACGGTCGCGATCTATGCCATCGTCATCGCCGTCACGCTGATCATGCTGATGCCCTTTGCCTGGATGCTTTCGGCATCGCTGAAGCTCAGCCGCGACGTGTTCGCCTTCCCGATCGAGTGGATACCGTCCGTACCGCAATGGCAAAACTACGTCGATATCTGGACGAAGATCCCGCTCGCCCTCTTCATCTACAACACCTCGAAACTGACGATCATCGTCACGCTGCTGCAGCTTTTGACCTCCAGCTTTGCGGCCTACGCCTTCGCCAAGCTGAATTTTCCCTATAAGAACACTCTGTTCCTCGGCTACATCGCCACCATCGCCATGCCCTGGCAGGTCTATATGGTGCCGCAATTCCTGCTGATGCGCGAATTCGGCCTCAACAACACCCATCTGGCGCTGATCTGCCTGCAAGCCTTCACCGCCTTCGGCGTCTTCCTCATGCGGCAATTCTATATGTCGATTCCGACCGAACTTTGCGAGGCGGCCCGCATCGACGGCATGAACGAGTACCAGATCTGGGCACGCATCATGCTGCCGCTGTCGAAGCCGGCGCTCTCGACCCTGACGATCTTCACCTTCGTCACCACGTGGAACGACTTTCTCGGGCCGATGATCTATCTGACCAAGACCGAGCTGAAGACGGTCCAGATCGGCCTGCGCATGTTCATCTCGCAATATTCGGCCGAGTATGGGCTGATCATGGCGGCCTCCGTCGTCGCGCTCATCCCGGTTCTCGTCGTCTTCCTTGTACTCCAGCGCTTCTTCGTCGAAGGCATCGCCTCGACCGGATTGAAGGGTTAGGCCATGAACGCCATTTCCTCAGTCGCCCCGCAGCCGATCACCGACGAGGAGGTGAAAACCGCGCTCGATCTCGCTGTCGATCAGATCCGGCGCAACCTTCCCGAATTCACCCATGCCGCGCAGAACCATTCGAGCGTCAAGAATTTCTACCCCGCTGTCGCCAACGACCAATGGACAGCAGGCTTCTGGCCGGGAGAGCTGTGGCTCGCTTTCGAACACAGCGGCGAGGCAGTTTTCCGAGATGCCGCGCAGACCCAGGTCCAGTCGTTCCTGCATCGGATCATTAACCGCATCGAGACCGATCATCACGACATGGGCTTTCTCTATTCGCCCTCCTGCATCGCCGCCTGGAAGCTCGTCGGAGACGAGGATGGGCGCCGGGCTGCGATCCTCGCCGCCGACCAGCTGATCGAACGTTTTCAGCCGATCGGCCAATTCATCCAGGCCTGGGGCCGCAAGGGTAAAGCAGAAGAATACCGCTACATCATCGACTGCCTCTTGAACCTGCCGCTTCTCTACTGGGCAAGCCGCGAGACCGGTGATCCGAAATACCGCGAGATCGCGCTCATCCACGCCCGCACCACGCTCGCCAATTCGGTGCGGCCTGACGATTCCACCTATCACACCTTCTATATGGACCCGGTCACCGGAGCGCCGGTGCGCGGCGCCACCAAGCAAGGCTACAAAGACGACAGCGCCTGGGCGCGCGGACAGGCCTGGGGAATTTCAGGCATGGCGCTCTCCTATCGTTACGAGCGGATTGAGGAATATCGCCAGACCTTCGACCGGCTGCTCACCTTCTATCTCAACCGGCTGCCGGCCGACATGGTGCCCTATTGGGATCTCGTCTTTTCGGACGCAGACGGCGAGCCGCGCGACAGCTCGTCGGCCTCAATTACCGCCTGTGGCCTTCTGGAGATGGCCGATCTCGTCGAAGCCGAAGCCGCCGAGCGTTATCGCACGCTGGCGCGGCGGATGATGAAGAGCCTGGCCGACCACTATGCGGTCAAGGATCCCACGATCTCCAACGGCCTGGTGCTGCACGCCACCTATTCGAAGAAATCACCCTTCAACACCTGCCGCGGCGAGGGCGTCGATGAATGCGTCTCCTGGGGAGATTATTATTACATGGAAGCTTTGACGCGCCTTTCGCGCCGCTGGTCTTCCTATTGGTGAATTCAGGAGGACCCGATGGCCAGCATTTCGCTTAAAGAGCTGAACAAATCCTACGGCGCGCTCACCGTCGTCCACGACATCGATCTGGAAATCGCCGATAAGGAATTCATCATCCTGGTCGGCCCTTCCGGCTGCGGTAAATCGACAACGCTGCGGATGATCGCCGGCCTCGAGGAGATCTCGGGAGGAGAACTGAAGATCGGCGGCGACCTGATGAACGACGTCCCCTCCAAGGATCGGGATATCGCCATGGTCTTCCAGAACTATGCGCTCTATCCGCATATGACCGTCTACAAAAACATGGCCTTCGGCCTGCAGCTCAGAAAAGTATCGCGAGACTTCATCGATGCCCAAGTGCAGGATGCAGCCAAGATCCTCGACATCGCCCATCTCCTGAACCGCAAGCCGAAGGCGCTTTCGGGCGGCCAGCGCCAGCGCGTCGCGCTCGGCCGCGCGATGGTGCGCAATCCCGCCGTCTTCCTTCTCGACGAGCCGCTTTCCAATCTCGACGCCAAGCTGCGCGGCACGATGCGCTCCGAAATCACCAAGCTGCATAAGCGCCTCAACGCCACGTTCATCTACGTCACCCACGACCAGGTGGAGGCCATGACCATGGCGGACCGGATCGTCGTCATGAAGGACGGCCACATCCAGCAGGTCGATACGCCGCAGAACCTCTACGATCGTCCCGTCAACATGTTCGTCGCCGGCTTCATCGGCGCGCCGCAGATGAACATGCTGCCCTCGACTGTTCAGCGCCGGGGCGACGGCTATGTCGCCGTCTTCGATGGTCGGGAATTGCCGCTGCCTGATCATTTCGACAAGGGCAGGATCGCACCCTATGAGGGACGTGAACTGGTGCTCGGCATCCGGCCTGAGAATTTTCACGAACTGCCGCCGGCCGACATCTCGGAAGAGAATCTGGCGCCGCTGGATGCGGTCGTGGAACTTGCAGAACCAATGGGCTCGGAAGTGCACCTGAACATGGTGGCGGGCGGCCGCAATCTCATCGCCCGGGTCTCGCCGCGTTTCCGTCCGGCGATCGGCGAGACGGCAAGGCTCGTCGCCGACATGAGCAATGCGCAGCTGTTCGACAAGGAAACGGAACGCTCGATTCTTTACTGAGGCGACTGCGGGAGAAGGCTATGCAGCGGTTGCGGGACATGTGGACGAGGGAGGGGCCGGGCATTCGAAAGGATGCTCCGAAGCGGACCGGTCTTGCCTTGTTTGCCGAGATCCTCGCCCGCGAATGGTGGGAGATGGTCAAGCTGAACGTCCTGTTCATCCTGGCTTCGCTCTTCGTCGTAACGCTGCCGGCCGCGCTCGCCGCCATGGCCCGCGTCTCGGTGGCCTTCGTGGAGGATCGCAACACCTATCTCCTCAGAGAGTTCACCGAAGCTTTTCTGCGCTACTTCTGGCGCGCCACCGCCTGGGGCCTGGCACTGACGGGCGCTCTTGCGATCTGCATCCATGCGATCATGACCTATGCCGCCGGCGCGCGGGATGACCTGTTGCTCGCCGCACCGCTGACGATCGCGCTCGCCGCCGCCGCCTTCGTCGCGGTTTTCGCCTGTCACCTCATCGTTTTGATGGTGATGCGCGATCTGCCGGCTCTCCGGCTGCTGCGGTTGGCTGCGCTCGCCTCCGTCCTCCGTCCGTTCCCGGCGCTTGCAGCGCTTACCTTCGTCGCCACACTGTGGCTGGCGCATATCCTCTTCTATCCGGTTTCCGCCTTCATGCCGGCAACCGTCAATTTTTCACTCGGAATGTTCGCCGTCGCATTCGGCGTCCATCGGGCGGCGGTGTTGGTGCTGGACTTGCCAGAGGCGACGCAGCCGCACCGTAAACCGCATGCACAAGACGCTTCATAAGATATCTGATTCAGAAACGATCCAGGGAAGGAGAACAGCAATGTATTTGGATAAACTCGGGAGGACGATGAAACTTGCCGTAGCAGGTTTCACGCTGGCAGCGGCAACGGCCGGCGTAGCGCTTGCCCAGGACGCGGTGACGTTGAAATGGGCTTTGTGGGACTGGGACAAGACCGCCTATTACAAGCCGCTGATCGAGGCCTATCAGGCCAAGCATCCGAACGTGAAATTCGAGCCGATGGATCTCGGTTCGCAGGACTACCAGCAGATGATTTCGACGCAGCTGACCGGTGGCTCTAAGGATATCGACATCGTCACCATCAAGGACGTACCGGGCTACACCAATCTGGTGCGTGCCGGCAATATCGCCGATCTCAGCAGCTTCGTGACCGAGCAGAAAATCGATCCAACTCCCTATGGCGGCCTGCTCGAGGAACTGACCATCGACGGTAAGATCTATTCCCTGCCGTTCCGCTCCGACTTCTGGATCGTCTATTACAACAAGGACGTCTTCGACAAATCAGGCGTTCCCTACCCCACCAATGACATGACCTGGGCGCAGTTCGACGCAACCGCCGAGAAGCTTTCGGGCGGCATGGGCGCCAACAAGACCTATGGCGCGCTCTTGCATACCTGGCGTTCGACCGTTCAGCTGCCCGGCATCCTCGACGGGAAACACACGCTCGTCGATGGCAACTACGCCTTCCTGAAGCCTTGGTACGAGCGAGCGCTCACCCTGCAGAAAGATGGGGCCATTCCTTCCTACGCCTTCCTGAAGACATCGAACACGCACTATTCGGCGCTCTTCTTCAACGGTACGATCGGCATGCTGCCGATGGGAACCTGGTTCGTCGGCACCCAGATCGCCAAGGTGAAATCGGGTGAATCGAAGAGCAAGAACTGGGGCATCGTGAAGTTTCCGCATCCGGACGGCGTAGCGGCCGGCACCACGGCTGCCCAGATCTCCGGCCTCGCAGTCAACGCCAATTCCGACCACAAGGCTGCCGCGCTCGATTTCATCAAGTTCGTCACCGGTCCCGAGGGCGCTGCAGTCATAGCATCGACGGGCACCTTCCCGGCGCTTAAGACCGCTGACGTCAGCGCAAAGATCGCCGCAACGCCAGGTTTCCCTGAGGACGCGGCCAGCAAGGAGGCTCTGATACCGTCGAAAGCCTATCTGGAGATGGCGGTCAACCCGAACGCTGCCAAGATCGAGGTCGTGCTCAACCGCGTCCATGACGCGATGATGACCGACAACACCTCCGTCGACGACGGCTTGAAGGAAATGACCGAAGGCGTGAAGGCCATCAAGTAGACTTCATGAGATGCCGACGGCCGCGGACCAGGACATGGCCCGCGGCCAATCCTGTTTCAGGAAATTTCCGAGCTGACGATGATATATGATCCCACCGCGGCCAACCCGCTTTCCGGCAATCCTCTGAAGACGCGCGACGACCTGGCGAAGGCCGTCATCGACCTCTTCGCACCGCTTCTGCCCTATTTTTCCGAAGGCGGCGCCCGTGTGCGCCTCGGTGCTACCGGCGCGATCTTCGACCGGGCAGCGGCGGATCTCGAAGGATTTGCGCGGCCACTGTGGGGCATTGTCCCGCTCGCGGCCGGCGGCAGCCATTTCCCGCATTGGGATCTCTATCGGCGCGGACTGTCTAATGGGACCAATCCTAATCATCCCGAATATTGGGGCGATCTTGCCGACCGCAATCAGCGGCTGGTCGAGCTGGCTGCCGTCGGCTTCGCATTGGCGCTGGTGCCTGAACATATTTGGGAGCCGTTGAGCGATAGCCAGAAGAAGACGGTCGCCGCCTATCTCGTCGCGGCACGAGATCTCGAATTCATCGACAACAACTGGAAATTCTTCCGCGTCCTCATCGATCTCGGGCTGGAGCGCGTGGGTGTTGCGTTCGACCGTGGGAAAACCCTGACCTATCTCGACGAACTCGAGACTTTCGATCTCGGCGAAGGCTGGTATCGCGACGGGCCTGTGCGGCGGGTCGATCATTACATCCCCTTCGCCATGCATTTTTACGGCCTGATCTATGCCGTGCTGGCGCGTGGCGACGAGGCGCGTAAGGACCGCTTCCGCGATCGCGCCCGGACCTTCGCCGGGGATATCCGCCATTGGTTCGGCCCCGATGGCGCCGCACTTGCCTTCGGCCGTAGCCAGACCTACCGCTTCGCGGCCGGTGGCTTCTGGGGCGCACTTGCCTTTGCCGGCGTCGAAGCGTTGCCCTGGGCTGAGATCAAGGGCTACTACATGCGCCATATCCGTTGGTGGTCAGCCATGCCGATTGCGGAGCGAGACGGCGTTCTCTCCATCGGCTATGGCTATCCGAACCTGCTGATGAGCGAGAGCTACAACTCGCCCGGCTCGCCCTATTGGGCGTTGAAATTCTTCCTGCCGCTCGCACTTGCGGGGGATCATCCATTCTGGACCGCCGAGGAAGCGCCGCAGCCGGAATTTTCGGAGCCGGTTGCGTTGAAGCAAGCGGGAATGGTCGCCATGCACACACCGGGAAACGTCGTCGTGCTCTCCTCCGGCCAGCAGCACGACAAGATGCGCGGCGCAAACGAGAAATATTCGAAATTCGTCTATTCCACCCGCTACGCCTTCAACATCGAAGCCGACGACCGGAATTTTTCGGCCGCAAGCTTCGACGGCATGCTCGGCCTCTCCGACGACGGCGTCCACTTCCGCATGCGGGAAACCCTCGAGGAGGCGCTGATATCTGGCGATCGGCTCTATTCGCGCTGGCACCCTTGGAGCGATGTCACCGTCGAGACCTGGCTCATCCCCGAAAACCCCTGGCACATTCGCATTCACCGCATCGCCACGCCGCGGGCACTGAGCACCATCGAGGGCGGCTTTGCGATCGAACGCGCGGATTTCAATGCCGACCGATCCGAACAGGCGAAAGGCCGGGCTATCTGGTACGGCCAGACGGACGTCAGCGCCATCGTGGATCTATCGCCCGATCCGAGGGCCGGCCATGCGATGAGCCCGATCCCGAATACCAACCTCATCCACGCCAAGACCCTGCTGCCGCAGCTACGCGACGAAATCAGTCCGGGAACCACCTTGCTGGCAACCGCGGCAATGGCTTTGCCGAGCCGCGAAAACTGGACAAAGGCGCTGGGCAATCCGCCGGCTGGTCCGGATCTTGACGAGCTGGAGCGGTGCTTCCGTGAGAAAGGCGTGCGTGTGCCGGCCTTTGCTCTGTGGATGTAGCTGCAAATCCCGCCGGCGAGCCACTACGGGCTGACGGGATATGACGCGAGTTACGTCGCCCTGGGGAAAACACAGGGCCTGCCTCTGGCGACGGCCGACCGAAAGATGGCGGACGCCGCACATAGCGAAGGCATCACCATCCTTGGACCACTCGAGCGTCGTAAGGCTAACTGTGATTAGTCCGCTCGGAATAGTACGCTTCAGCGATCCGCTGCGCCAGTTCCGCCATTTGATCATCGGGTATCTGCAGAACGCCGTGTTCGGCCATCAACGCGTGGTATTGCTGCTCCTCAAGCGGGACGCCCGAAGGCAAGGGAACGACGTGAAAATGTAAATGGCTATTGGCTTGCTGACTGCCGAGCGAAAGCACATAAATTCGCTCGGCATCGAACACCCTTTTGAGGGCACGCGACAAAATGTGAACCTTCTCCTGTAGTCGCAGATATTCGTCTGCCGATATGTCTCGCGCCAGATCCTCACGGTGCTCCTTCGGACAGACAAGGCAATAGCCGGGCAGAGTGGGATATTTGCTCAGGAAAATGATGGTCTCGTCGTCGTCATAAACGCGATGATGAAAGAAGGCCGGGTCATCCTCGACCAAGCCGCAGATAAAGCATGGCCTTGTTCCGATGCCTTGCACATAGGCTTTGAGATTAAATGGTTCGCGTTCGATCATTCTGAACCTCTGCCATCTCACGCGTGGCTGCGGTCGCGGACCCCGGAACTACCACAAGCCATTCTCGGAAAACTAACGCAACAGTCAAACCCGCTGCCGACCATAGTATATTCGGATTACTCCGGATAATTATATTTATATTTTTGATGCAGCGATCGCAAACGGCCATTCAACGCAATATTGTTGAAATGAAACTCAGTAAGCGTAGTGATGTACTCGGCTTTCATTTTCCAATGCCAGAGGAGAAGGCAATGCCTACAATAATGGCCTATCACAATGTAAAAGACACAAAACACTGGCTCGCTTCACCTATGCGTAAACAGGTATTCGAACCGATCGGCGTCACGAACATTCGCACGTTTATAGACCCCCAAACGTCTAACCGCGTCGGCCTGGTCATGGACGTCGCCGATATGGAAAAGTTGATGGCCTTCATGCAGACCAAGGCAGCTGCCGACGCGATGGCGCATGACGGCGTCTTGCCCGAGAGTCTGGTGCTCCTCGTTCAATCATAACACGCGTCCCGACCAAACCTGAAAAATTCAACGCGGGAGGATGATATGACGACATTATTCGTGCGGCACGAGGTCTCCGACTACGCCGCCTGGCGCAAGATATATGATGGGTTTTCTCCGGTGCAGAAGGCCAACGGGGTGATGGCGCAAGCCGTTTATCGCGCGATCGACAATCCGAACGATATTACCGTCACCCACGAGTTTGCCACGCTGGAAGCGGCTCAGGCATTCAGCAAGCTTGACGAGCTGAAAACGGCGATGCGCACGGGAGGCGTGCTCGGCGCCCCGACGGTGTGGTTTACCAACAAAACGTGAAATGGATTGAAGACTTCGGGACGTTGGCACTCGCGGACACAAGCCGCGGGCCCGTTCTGTCGCATGGCTGACGTGAGCGATCATTCGCTACCGCCGATTGCCGAGCTGGGTGGCAATTGCCAGCGAACCGGGCGAATTTATTACCTGCTCTTCAGCTCGCGCAAGAGATCCAGGCCGCGCTGGTATTTTTCCGCGTTCTTGCCGGCCTGTTCGGCTTGACTGAGATTGTCTTCGAGGTCGGCCTGTTTGACCGGCAGGGCCAGCGGGTTTGATGCCGCACGTCTGACGAAGTCGTCATCCGGCTCGTCCGTCCGCCGCGTCAAAGCATCCACCGCGGAGATAATCCCCGGCGGAAAGCCTTCCTCCCTCAGCCTGTCGAGCGTCCACCCACTTCCCTTCTCGACGACGTCGTGAAGGTAGGCGACCGTTCGCGTCTCGTCGCCGGAAACCAGAAGCGCTACCCGCTGGCAGTGCTCGAAGAACGGCCGGTCGGTCTTATCAGCCTGCCCTTCATGCGCCTCGAGAGCGATTTGGATGGCGTGGTCGAGATGCTGCATGGAATTACGGCCCTTCGGCCTTCCTGATCTTCCGCTGAGACGGCTTTTCGCCTGTCGTCATCTCGATATCAGGCATGGTAGTCTCGGCGGCCCGGCCGGGCTTAGGTGGTTGCCGATCGAGATCGCCGCTCTCACCGGCGCCTTGAAGCAGCGCCGCATCATCCCTGTCGTCTTCATCGAGCAGGTCTTGCAGTGTCTCGTGCTCATCCTCGCCGGCCAGTTCATCGCAGGCTTGCAGCCAATGGCGCTGGTCCGCGCCATCCGGCCGGCCCTCGGCCTCCCAGATTTCGTAGGCGCGGCGACGTATCTGCTCGTGCTTGTCTGTAGCCATGACTTCCTCCGAGCGCATTCGAGTGAGCCGTTCGAATATACGGCCGGACTGCCGCTTAGGGCGTGTTTATGGTAGGAAGAAAATCCTCTACCTGTTTGCGCTCATCCTTTGAAAGGGTCTCCACCCTTTCCTTCCAGAAACGCTCAGCCTCCGGCGGATCCTCATCCCACTGGCGGACATCGGTGATGTTGTCGTCAATTTTTGACCGGCGGCGACCGCCAAGCCTGAGATATTTCTTCGCAAGCTTCAGGCTTGGGGTTTCGGTGTCGCTGTCTTCGTCTATCACCGCGCTTATATTGCTGCGGGCACTCTCCAATGTCCTGCGACGATCGTTCGCGGCCTGCTGCGTATCGGCGGAGCGCGCGTCGTCAGTGCCGCTTTCCGGCGGCACTGCGGATCTGGATACCATACCACTTGTCCTCCCATTCATTCAAAGGATGTTGCAATCCGATAACCCTCGCGGGTAGCGAGAGTTCCCGCCTATTGGCAATGATTTGAGCGGATGATCGAGCAGGAGCACACGGCTGGTAATCCGGCCATCAATGAACGGCCATGCTCACCATCCGATAGGGATGCACAGCCTCGAACTGCGAGATCATCGCCGTGGCCTGGAGCAGCACGCGCTCGGCATTCTCGGGATCGTCACGGGCCAGTTCATCGGCGTTGACCCGGATCGCTTCCGCCATGTTGATGGAAAGTTCTGCAAACTGCGCATCGCCCTCGACAAGGCCTCACGTGCCGTGTCTTCCAGCGTACGAGCGATATCGACGAAGATTTCCTCGCGTTCCTCAATGCTGAGGTCTTTGATTATGTTGGTCTTCTCTTCCATATCACTCACTCCAAAAACGTGTGTCAAAAAGACATCGGCCAAAAGACATCGGCCAAAAGACATGGGTCAGTAACCGAGCTCATCGAGCCTCGATCACCGGGAGCTAATAGCGCTGAAATGTGGATTCGAGCCTGAGCGCAGCTTGAACTCGCCTTTCAACACGGCACCATTCGCCTGGGCCGGGGGCAACTCAACTATCGTCTTTATTTCGAACGCCGGAGTCGATGATCGGTTCCCTGAAGGCGTGCATGACTGTTACGACAGGCGAACGCGGTGAAACAGGTCGGATACGTGACGCGGTCCGACATCTACGCGTCACGCACGATGCATACCGGTGTCAGCGCGGGTGCCGTCCAGAGGGTTTTCCCCGAAGAACGGTCATTTGCTCCTGCTGCACTTCATTTTCATCATTCAGAACGGCTCGCCAAAGCCTGTTGCCGAGCCGAACCGATACCCGCCTGGTGCCCTCATGTTCAGCGGTGCCGATTTCCACGGTGCTGACAACGGAGCCATGCCGCATGTGACGGCGCAGGTCGGCCAGCGACAGCCCGAACCGTTCCGCCAGTTCTGTTGATTCCAAAATGAAATTCCCATTCGGATCGCGCTCGATCAGCACCGGCTATCCTCCAACTGTGCTGCCCGATAGCAGCCGGTTTGCGCCGCCACCCAGGCCACGGCCGGGATCGGGGCGCTGTCCTTCGGTAGCAGCCGCGCCACTGCGCTTAAGAGATCCGTCTGCGATATCAGGCCAAGGATGCGGTAATCGTCATCGACAATGATGACGGCATGCGTACGGCCGTCGCTCAGAACGGGCAATAGCGACAAAGCGGCATCCGAAGGTCTCGCTACCGCCGGCCTCGAGATCGCGCGCGCGATGGTCTCCGTACCTTCGGATAATTCCCGCAAGCCGACGGTGCCGATGAGGCGACCCTCTGGATCTTTCACCGGCAGGGTACGAATATTGTGCTTCAAGAGAAGATGCCGCGCGGCAACCGGTTCTGCAGCTTCGCCAATAGCGATTACGTCACGCGACATGATATCCGCGCAACTGATCTTGTCGTTGGAGCGGATGGCTGCCTGCAGCTCGACCTGTTGCAGCAGCCGGCCGAGGTCCGCCCGATCGACATCGAAGGTTTCGTCGAGCGCTTCGAGGGCGGCATCGACATCCTCCTCACGAAAACCCACCCGCACGGCCGATGGCAGATCGATCGTCTGATGGGTGTTCTCCGCCGGCTTCGGAACGACGTGCGGATAATTCCGCTTGGAAAGCTTGTGGAACAGCAGGCCGAGGCCGACGAGAATGCAGGAGTTCAAAGCGACGGGCACGAAGGGAAAGAGGAAACCCCAGCCGGCAACGACAGGACCGCCGAGCACCGCGGTCAGCGCCGCCGCTCCGCCAGGCGGATGAAGGCAGCGCGTAAAGGACATCGCGCCGATGGCAAGCGAAACGCCGACACCGGTCGCGATGATCGGATCGTGAATGAAGTAGGCGGCAATGATTCCCATGAGGGCGGAAATCGTATTGCCGCCGATGATCGACCAAGGCTGCGCAAGCGGGCTTGCAGGCACCGCGAAAAGCAGCACCGCGGACGCCCCCATCGGCGCGACGATCAAGGGAAGATGCGGCCCCTGCCCGAACAGATAACCGCTGATGACGCCGGTAAAACCAATGGCCAGCAAAGCGCCGACACATGCAATCAAACGCTCTCGTAAGGTCGCGCCGGCCAGAATTGGTGAAAACAACCGGAAGCGACGGAGGCGGCTTAATCCCACCTTCGGGGAAACGGGATACGGCATGACAACACCAATTTTCAAGCGAGGATTATCTGGCGGACTGAGAGAAGAAGAAGAAGAGGGGCGGGCTAGTGTGCTGCCAGCCTGATATCTCTGCCTTTTGTCGCGTTGAGGACTTCATAGAATGCATTGAACGCACTCGGCCGATCATTCTTGCGGTAGACGAGCAGCGTTTCGACTAGCCCCAGCTGGTGGGTCTGAACAGACGTCGGCCAGTGCATGAGGTCGAGAACGGATCTCGGCATCACACCCGCCGTATTCCCGGTCGCCACACTCGCCAAGATCGCGTGGTAGGAGCCTAGTTCGCTCGTCGGCAGGGCGCTCGATTTGCGCGCCCAGTTTTCGGCTATCCTGCGATAGGTGCAGCCAGGCTCCAAAGCGGCAATCGACCCGACGCGCAGGTCGGCAGCGGATTTGACCGCGGGATGCCCGGACGGCAGCACGATCAACAGATCTTCGACAAAGACCGGCTCCATCTCCAGCGCCTTGAGTTCAGCCTCGAAACCCACGTCTTCCCCGCGCATTATCTTGGGCGGGCGGGCAATCAGCGCGCAGTCCAGCACATCGGCCACAACGGCGCGGGCGAGATCGCGGGACGCCCCCATCGTCAGATGAAGCGACACATCAGGCCACATCCGGTTGAACTGCCTCAGCGCCGCCGGCAGCCTGCTTGCCGCCGTGCTCTCCATCGTGCCGACCCGCAATATCCCCGATGGGGCAAGAGGCCGAACGGCCTGGCGCGCTTCGAGTGCCAGCGCCATCAGCCGGTTGGCATAGGCAAGAAACGTCTCGCCTTCCCGCGTCAACGTCATCTTCTTGCCGTCTCGGCTGAACAGGGAAACGCCGAGGTCGTCCTCCAATTGCCGGATGCGCGTCGTCACATTCGATGGCACCCGGCCGACGGCCTTGGCGGCCTTGGTAACGCTGCGGTCGTCGGCAACGGCGAGGAATATCTCGATCGAGGAAAGGTCCAATGAAAGATCTCTGTTCCAGAATTAAGGAGAAGGATAATTCTCTATATAAAAATCATTGTCCCAGCTCAAGCCGGTTTCGGCATCGGACGAAAAAGCGAGCCGGAAATCCGGATGGCCTGTTTTGAGGGCTCATCGTCCACGCTCCAATCCCCAACGCGATCGCCACTGAATGTCACGCCATCCGCGAACCGACCAAGCAGGCGAATGCCGAAAAAAGGATCGCTACGCCGCGGAAATAGCCATTAAGCAGCGGCACTGCCCTGCCGTACGGCGATTGCGGCTGGCATGGCGCTTGCATCTGCAAGTCCATCTGCAGATCGATCGGCGACGACCCCATGTTGCACCTTGTCTTGACCTGTCTTCTTTTGAGCGTCGCTTCAGGCTTGAGCATGCGGCGTTTCCTTCTACCATATTTCCCAGGCGGCGATCTCGCCGAGAAAGCTGCCCCTGTGACAATCGTCGCAAGTGCCGTCTTTCTGGCGACAATCGCTTTCACTGTCTCCGATCAGGATCTTTGGGCAAAATTTGTCATCGTGATGCTCGGCCTTTTATTGGCGGCCATGTTCGACGATGCAAGGCCCAAGCTGACGATTGCCCTCTCCGCCGTCAGTTTGGCGACCTATCTCGGGCTGCGTTCGATTATCTGAGCCGCCCGGCCTCAACGGGGACACTGCAGCCTTATTGGCGGTATCGTGCGCTCGGAAACTTTTCCGCCCGGACCGGAACAGGCCGCTCGATACAATTCACTGGCGAGGCCGGCGCAAACACAACAATCGACCAAATCTCGGTCACTTTCGGCAAATAAAGCCTGAGCCTCCCTCTAAAGTCATTGCCGAGCGACCGCAATACGCCGTCTGGGATCGGCAAGGTCCCGGCCGCGAAGCCCAGTTCGCCAACAGCAAGAGCAAGCGTGTGCTCATCAGCCTATGAGGACCTGCGATGAAGACCTACAAGATCGCCCTTCTGCCCGGAGATGGCATTGGCCACGACGTGACGGAAGCAACCTGGGCCGTACTCGAAAAGGCAGCTCAATCGAACGGATTTTCTCTTGATGCAACCAGCTATCCCTGGTCCTGCGACTACTATCTGGCGAACGGCAGCATGATGCCCGGCAATGGCATCGAAACGCTGAGATCCTTCGATGCCATCCTGCTCGGGGCGGTCGGATGGCCTCGCAAAGTGCCGGATTCCGTTTCATTGCATGGGCTTCTGCTGCCGATCCGCAAGGCTTTCGTGCAATATGCCAATATCCGCCCACACCGGCTGCTGCCGGGTGTGCAGGGACCGTTGCGGTCGGAGAACTTCGACATCCTCTGCATTCGCGAAAATACCGAAGGCGAATATTCCGGCGCCGGTGGCCGTGTTCATCAGGGGACCGACAGCGAGGTGGCAGTGGAGACCTCGATCTTCACCCGCAAAGGGGTCGAGCGCATCCTGAGGTTCGGTTTCGAACAAGCCCGTGCGCGCCGCGGCAAGCTTGCCTCGGTGACAAAGTCCAACGCGCAGAAATATTCGATGGTTTTCTGGGACGAGATCACCCACAGGCTTTCCGCTGAATATCCCGATGTCGAGGTGACCAGCTACCATATCGACGCCATGGCCGCCCGCATGGTCATGGCGCCGGAAAGCCTCGATGTGGTCGTCGCGTCCAACTTGTTCGGCGATATCCTGACCGACCTTGGCGCCGCCATCCAGGGCGGGCTCGGCTTCGCGGCCTCCGCCAACATCAATCCCGATCGCTCGGCGCCGTCGATGTTCGAACCGGTGCACGGCTCGGCGCCGGATATCGCCCATCTCGGCAACGCCAATCCGATTGCCGCCATCTGGTCGGGCGCAATGATGCTGGAGCATCTGGGAGAAACGGCTGCTGCCGGAGAGGTAATGGCCGCAATCGAGGCGACGACGGCACGCGGCATCGGCGCAATTCCCGGCAAGGACAAGACGGACGCGATCACGGCATCGGTGCTGTCTGCGCTCGATTAGAGCAGAGTACCGACAAGGGTGAGCGGTTTTCGCGCCCTAAACTCAGAATCTTGTTCTAGCCGTTCAATGGTCGTCGTGATCGTGATGCGAAGGAAGGTCGAGGCCAAACGTGTCGACCAAATCGGTCACCTGCCCGGGGCTGAGGTAACGGGGATTGAGATTGCGCAACAGCAGATAGAGCTTCGCCGTTTCCTCCAGTTCCTCGGTCGCAAAGACCGCCGCCTCCAGACTGTCACCGGCAACGACAGGTCCGTGGTTGGCCAGAAGCACCGACGAATACTTGCCCGCCAGTCCGCGGATGGCGTCGGCCACCGCTGGATCGCCGGGACGGTAATACGGCACCAGAGCGGTTTCACCGGCGCGCATGAGATAATATGGCGTCATCGGCGGCAGGGCGGCGCGCGGATCGATCTCCGGCAGCATGGTCAGCGCCACCGCGTGGGTGGAGTGAAGATGGACGATGGCGCGGGCGCTGCCGCGTGTATCGTAGAGAGCAGTGTGCAGCGGAATTTCCTTGGTCGGCTTGTCGCCGGACAAGAGCCGGCCTTCGGCGTCGAGCCTGGAGATCCGTGCCGGATCGAGAAAACCGAGCGAGGCATTGGTCGGCGTGACCAGCCAGCCACCGTCATCGAGCCGCAACGATATGTTGCCCGAAGATCCGGGCGTCAGTCCGCGCTCGAACAGCGAGCGGCCGTATCGGCAAATTTCTTCACGCTGGCGCGCGTCGGACATGACACTTCCTCCATATTACGCGGTTGCTCCTTCGATCAGTTCAAAACCGAGATCGACGGCCTGGGACGGCGCGTTGGCGACGACCAGTTGTGCGGCTATCTCTCCCGTCGCCACGCGCGGTGTTCGGATGGTCGATAAGGGCTGCGGTATCGCCCGGCCGATATCGAGGCCGTTATAGCCGAAAATGGCGAGCTTCGAGGGGATAGAGATCCCCTCAGCCAGACAGTGAAAATAGCCGCCCAGCGCCATATCATCGTTGGAGAAATAAACCGCATCGAGATCGGTCGTCCGGCCAAGCAGCCGCTCCAGCCCCAGCCTGCCGTTTTCCACAGACGAAGCGCCGGCGAGAATTTCGCGCGCGACGAGGGGCGCGCCAGAGGCCTCGAGCGTTTCGCAAAAGCTTGAAAACCGCTTGCCGGCGCGGGTATCACGATTGAGGTCGTGACCGACATAGCCGATCCGGCGATAGCCCCGCTTAAGCAGGAAGGCAGCGCTCCCCCGCCCGGCCGCGCGGTTCGAGAAGCCGACCGCGATATCAAGCGCGTCTCCGTCCAGATCGAGCAGTTCCACGACCCGGCACCCGCTGGCGCGCAGCATCTTTACTGTCCCGTCGGTATGCTCGTATCCGGCCAGCATGACCGCCGCCGGCCGCCAGGCCAACATCGCGGCGACGAGCGCTTCCTCCTTGCCCTGATCATAGTCGGTGACGGAGAACACCGCCTGATAACGGTTTTCCTCCAGGACGGCGCTGGCGCCGCGCAGCACATCGGGGAAGACGATGTTGGACAGCGAGGGAATGACGAAGGCAACGAGACGCGAACCGGTGGAGGCCAGCGTCCCGGCGATCCGGTTCGGCACATAGCCCAACCGTTCGACAGCGGCCATCACCCGCTCTCGCGTCTTGCCGGAAAACGAGCCGTGATTGCGCAGCACACGCGACACCGTACTCTCGCCAACACCGGCCGCTTCCGCGACTTCGGCAAGCGTTATCGTCACCTGCTGTTTGAATTCCATGGTATGTCTGAACTCACGCTTTTGGGATGGCTGCTAGATGTCGGCCGGCAACCACCGCGCTGTCACCATTTTTCACTGCCCCTGCCAAGAAGCAAGGTTTTTTTGGCAGCGCTACCAATTTGGTGTTGGCAGCGCTGCCAAAATAGACTAATGCAAATGGCAGCGCTGCCACAAATGGCTTGGCGTGCTGCGGGAGGACCGACAGGAGACCGCGGCAACAATCGGAGGAGAAAATCATGGCTCTGTGTCCTTGGCGCGTCTTACAGACGCACTGCGCTCTAAAGCCTCTCCGGGATTGCACCCGGCGGAGCACAGACTTTTTCTCACTGGACTGGAGAACCTCCTGATGTCGCCATTTGCTGAAAACTCGGGGCCTGCCGTCGTCGCGGCCGTCATCGGCCTTGGTTCCATGGGGCTCGGAATGGCCCGGTCGATGAAGCGCGCGGGGCTCGATGTCGTTGGATATGACATCACGCAAGCGGCAGTGGACCGCTTCATCGCCGATGGCGGACGTGGCGCGGCGACCCTAGCCGGCGCGGCGAAGGGCGCCAACATCGTCGTCTCCGTGGTCGTCAACGGCGCGCAGACCGAGGCCGTGTTGTTCGGCCCCGAAGGCGTCGCGAGGATGATGAAGCCCGGGGCCGTTTTCATCTCGTCGGCAACCATGGATCCTGCGGTCGCACGCGATCTGGCACAACGGGTCGAGGCTCTCGGCCTGCACTATCTCGACGCGCCGATTTCGGGCGGCGCGGCCAAGGCGGCGCTGGGCGAACTGACGATCATGGCGTCCGGCTCCAGACAGGCCTTCGACACCGCCCGTCCGGGTCTCGACGCCATGGCCGGCAAGGTCTACGAACTCGGCGATGCGGCCGGAGCGGGCGCGGCCTTCAAGATGATCAACCAGCTTCTCGCTGGGGTACACATCGCAGCCGCCTGTGAAGCGATAACGTTTGCCGCCAAGCAAGGCCTCGACCTCGACAAGGTCTATGAGGTGATCACGGCCTCGGCCGGCAATTCGTGGATGTTCGAAAACCGCGTGCCGCATGTACTGGCCGGAGACTATACGCCGCTCAGCAGCATCGAGATTTTCGTCAAGGATCTTGGCATCGTCCAAGACATGGCCCGCTCCGAGCGTTATCCGGTGCCGCTCGCGGCAGCAGCCCTGCAAATGTATCTGGCCGCCGCCGGCGCCGGCATGGGCCGTGACGACGATTCCTCGCTCGCGCGGCTTTATGCCCAGCTTTCCGGCGCGGAATTGCCCGGTTCCACCAAAAACCCGCAGAGCCTGTAAAGGAACTCCAATCATGCCGGTTTTCGCCGCCAACCTGACGATGATGTTCAACGAATGGGCATTCCTCGATCGCTTCGACGCCGCAGCCGATGCCGGTTTCTCCGCCGTCGAATATCTCTTTCCCTACGACGCGGCGCCGGACGCAATCGCCGAACGGCTTGCCCGCAACAATCTGCAGCAGGCATTGTTCAACCTGCCGCCGGGCGACTGGGCAGCAGGCGAGCGCGGCATCGCGGCTCTTCCCGGACGGTTCGATGCGCTGAAGGCGGATGTCGAGCGGGCATTGGACTATGCGGCGGCGACCGGCGTCAAGCGGCTGCACCTGATGGCAGGCATCGCCGACCCTGGTGGCCAAGACGCCTCCTCCTCTTACCGGCGCTCCGTCACCTACGTTGCCGGACGGCTCGCGGAAAGAGGCATCGATCTCCTGCTCGAGCCGATCAACCGGCGAAACATGCCGGGATATTTCCTCAGCGACTTCGGCGCGGCGGAAAGCCTGATTGCCGAATGCGGTCTGCCGAACCTGAAACTCCAGTTCGACATCTATCATCGTCAAATCATCCACGGCGACGTCACGATGGCGTTGCGACGCCTGCTGCCGATCATCGGCCATATCCAGATTGCCAGCGTGCCGTCCCGCAACGAGCCGGACGGGGAGGAACTGAACTATCCCTATCTGTTCAGCGAAATCGACCGCCTGGGTTACGACGGTTTCATCGGCTGCGAATACGTCCCGCGCGGCCACACCCTGGACGGCCTCGGCTGGTTCAGACCTTTTGCACGGAGCTAGACGATGGCTATTTTGCTCGGATCAATCGCTGACGACTATACGGGCGCCTCCGACCTCGCCAACACGCTGACGAAGAACGGTCTGCGCACGGTACAGACGGTCGGCATTCCCGATCCGTCGCTCATGCTGCCGGATGTCGACGCCGTCGTCGTTTCCCTGAAGATCCGCTCGGTCCCGGCCTCGGACGCCGTGACGGCCGCGACCAGCGCCGAGCGATGGCTGCGCCGGCGCGGCGCGGGTCACGTGCTTTACAAGATCTGCTCGACCTTCGATTCCACCGATGCCGGCAATATCGGTCCGGTCACAGAGGCGTTGAACGATGCGGCCGGCGGCGGCGTCGTGCTGGTTACACCAGCTTTCCCGGAAACGGGACGCACCGTCTATCTTGGCCATCTCTTCGTCGGCGGACAGCCCTTGAACGAAAGTCCGCTCAAAGACCATCCCCTCAATCCGATGCACGATGCCAATCTCGTGCGGGTCCTCACCCGACAATCGCGTGGCGCTGTCGGGCTGATCGATCTGGCAGCCATTGCGGCCGGACGCGGCGCCATCAAGGCGAGGCTCGACGCCCTGCGCAATGCAGGCGTCACCGCCGCCATCGCCGATGCAATTTTCGAGCGGGATCTCGAAACGCTCGGCGAGATCGCACTCGAAACGCCGGTGTCCACCGGTGCGTCCGGCCTCGGTCTCGGCCTTGCCCGCGCGCTCGTCCGCTCCGGTCGGATATCGTCCGGCGGTGCAGCGCCGGCGGATGCCATTCGCCCCGTTGGCGGGTTTTCAGCGATCGTCGCCGGCAGTTGTTCCAAGGCAACGCTGCGCCAGCTCGACGTCGCCGAACGGTCGATGCCCGTCCTGCGGCTCGACCCGGAGCGGCTGCTTGCCGGCCCGGATGAGATCGCCGCGGCGATTTCCTGGGCGGGAGACCGCATCGCCGCCGGCCCCGTCGTGGTCGCCGCGAGCGCCGCACCCGAAACCGTGTCTCGGCTGCAATCACTTTATGGACGAGAGGCCTCCGGCCACGCGATCGAGACCGCCACATCGATCATCGCCGCCGAGCTGGTGGCAAGAGGCGTGCGGCGCCTCGTGGTCGCAGGCGGCGAAACCTCGGGGGCAGCCGTCGACAGGCTCGCCATTCCGGCATTTCTGATCGGACCGGAGATTGCGCCCGGCGTGCCGGTGCTGCGCACGGTCGGCAATACCCAGGGCGACATGCTTCTGGCGTTGAAGTCGGGAAACTTTGGAGGCGAGGATTTCTTTGCGGCAGCGCTGGCGATGATGCACTGAGGTGTGTCCCGCGCATGCAGGATACCCCAAGCCGGGGCTTGCAGAAATTCTTGGACTTGTCGCGAATTCTACGCTTGGCCAGCGCGGCTTTGAAATCGGCTATGGCACATCACCCTCCAGGCGCCATCTTAGGCGTCGGGTCGAGACGCGACTCGACCGATCGTTTGCGACCCGCTTCACACGCTACTTCTGCATACCCAAGGATAGCCTGAGCGCAATCAGTTCATCTCGATCGATATTGCGGCTCATCCCGGGTTGGCGCAGGCTTGAGTCCGCATCAGAGCGATGCGCGACTGATGCGGGGCTGGCGCCGCTCAGCGAACATCGGCAGTCGCGGCATCTTCGATTGGGCTGAAAGCACCCTCCTTTTCTCAGCGGGCGCGACGGCGTTCATCGATAGACTGCCACCGGCTGCACCGGAACGCTAAGCTCCGTCCGGCGCACATGCTTCACGCTGGACGAGACTGTGACCGATCGGATGTGCACCGGCGATGCAAGCGCGAGAATATCGCGAAAGGGGCAGATTCGGTATTTTGTGCCGCCATATAGCGCCTTTCAGGAGATTCCGGCGCAGTGCAGGTGACAAACTAATATCGGTGAAGGGCTCGGATCCCGGCAAATGCGGGGCCTTCCACATAAGAGCGGGACAATGATCCTGCCTGCGGGAACAGAATATTCTTCTTCGAGAAACCGCGCTCCCGCTGGAGCCGAACACTGGGGAATTCACGTGAGCAAGAGCCTTCCGGAATTCAGATACATGACATTCGACGTCGTCGGTACGCTCATCGACTTCGAGGGCGGCATCAAGGCCTGTTTCGCCGAGATCGCGGCCGAGGTGGGAAGCACGGTGGATGGCGAGCAGGCGCTTAGCCTCTATCGCGCAGCCCGCTACTCCGAGGATGCCGGCCTATTTCCCGACGACCTCGTGCGCGTTTACCTCGCGATCGCACCGAAGCTCGGTCTGCCTGCTGATCGAAAATATGGCGAACGACTACGGGACTCTGTGAAGAGCTGGAAGGGTTTCGCTGACAGCGCCGCAGCGCTGGCCAAACTCGGGAAGGATTACCGCCTCGTTGCGATGACCAATGCCCGCCGCTGGGCATTTAATTTGTTCGAGAAGGAACTCGGCAATCCGTTTTATGCTGCCTTCACGGCCGACGATACGGGCACCGAAAAACCCGATCCCGCGTTCTTCGCGACGGTCTTCGCCTACGTTGCCTCGGAAGGCCATTCGAAGGACGACATCCTGCATGTCGCCCAGAGCCAGTACCACGATATCGGGATTTCCAGGGAACTCGGGCTGGCCAATTGCTGGATCGAGCGGCGACAAGCCCAAAAGGGTTACGGCGGAACGATCGAGCCGGTCGAGTTCACCAAACCCGATTTCCATTTCACGTCCATGGCAGGCCTAACAGATGCCGTGGCTGCTGCACGCGCCTGACTTTAAAACCGGATCGGGCCTGCCCGAAACGGGCAGCCCGCCATAGAAAAAAGGGGAATGAGATGAACAACAAGATTACCAATTGGACCAGCTCCGACGACGCCATGGTCGAAACCGCCATCCGTCATGGCGCGACCCGTCGCGAGCTGCTGCATATGATGCTCGCCGGCGGCGTAGCCATGTCCGCAGGCGGGCTCGTGCTTGGCCGCGCCGGCAAGGCGCTTGCGGCGACGCCCGTTTCCGGCGGCGCGCTCAAGGCGGCCGGCTGGTCGTCCTCCACTGCCGATACGCTCGACCCCGCCAAGGCGTCGCTCTCCACCGACTATGTTCGGTGCTGCTCCTTCTACAACCGCCTTACCATCCTCGACAAAAGCGGTAAGCCGCAGATGGAGCTTGCCGAGGCGATCGATTCCAAGGATGCGAAGACCTGGACGGTGAAGCTGAAGAGCGGCGTCACATTTCACGATGGCAAGCCGCTGACCGCCGACGACGTGGTCTTCTCTCTGAAGCGCCATCTCGACCCCTCCGTCGGTTCGAAGGTCGCCAAGATCGCCGCCCAAATGACGGGCTTCAAGGCGGTCGACAAACAGACCGTCGAGATCACGCTGGCCAGCGCAAATGCCGACTTGCCGACCATCCTGTCGATCCATCACTTCATGATCGTTGCCGACGGGACGACCGACTTTTCGAAGGCGAATGGCACCGGCGCTTTCGTCAAGGAGGTCTTCGAACCCGGCGTTCGCTCGGTCGGGATCAAAAACAAGAACTACTGGAAATCGGGCCCGAACGTCGATTCCTTCGAATATTTCGCGATCAGCGACGACAATGCCCGCGTCAACGCCCTGCTTGCGGGCGATATCCACCTCGCAGCCACGATCAATCCGCGCTCCATGCGCCTCATCGAGGCTCAGGGCGACGGGTTCACATTGTCGAAGACGACCTCCGGCAACTATACCAACCTCAATATGCGGCTGGATATGGAGCCCGGTAACAAGCGGGACTTCATCGAAGGCATGAAGTCTCTCGTCAACCGCGAACAGATCGTCAAATCGGCGTTGCGCGGTCTCGGCGAGGTTGGCAACGACCAACCCGTTTCACCAGCAAACTTCTATCATAATGCGGACCTGAAAGCCCGGGACTTCGATCCCGAGAAGGCGAAGTTCCACTTCGAAAAAGCAGGCGTCCTCGGCCAATCAATTCCGATCATCGCTTCCGACGCGGCGAGCTCGTCGATCGACATGGCGATGATCATCCAGGCCGCCGGTGCTGAAATCGGCATGAAGCTCGATGTCCAGCGCGTGCCATCCGACGGCTACTGGGACAACTACTGGCTCAAGGCGCCGATCCACTTCGGCAATATCAACCCACGGCCGACCCCTGACATCCTCTTCTCCCTGCTCTACACCTCGGACGCTCCGTGGAATGAAAGCCAATACAAGTCGGAGAAGTTCGACAAGATGCTGATCGAGGCTCGCGGTACGCTCGACCAGGAGAAGCGCAAGGCGATCTACAATGAGATGCAGGTCATGGTCGCCCAGGAAGCCGGCACCATCATTCCAGCCTATATATCGAATGTCGACGCCACCACAGCCAAGCTCAAGGGTTTGGAACCCAGCCCGTTCGGCGGCCAGATGGGATACGCATTTGCCGAATATGTCTGGCTCGAAGCCTGATAAAGCACCGGGGGCCGGGGCTGCAATCGCGCCCCCGGCTTCCATTTTCGTTGATTAAGCTCAATTCGAACGCCAAAAGGGAGCCGCGCGTGAACAACCAGGTCTTATCCCTTGTGCTGAGCAGATTGCTCATCGCCCTGATCACCCTGGTGATCGTCTCATTCGCCGTGTTCTTCGCAACAACGCTCTTGCCGGGAGACACGGCGACGATCCTGCTTGGCCAGGCGGCCACACCTGAAGCCATCAAAGGTCTTCGCACGGCCATGCATCTCGACGAGCCGGCGCTCTTTCGTTTCCTGCGCTGGTCCGTCGGACTGCTGCAGGGCGACCTTGGCACGTCCTATGCCAACCAAATGCCGATCGCCGACCTCATTGCCGGCCGCTTCGTCAACACGTTGAAACTCGCCGGCGTCACCGCGCTCTTCTCCGTGCCGATTGCTCTGGCGCTCGGGATCACCGCGGCGATGCTGCGTGGCACTGTTTACGACCGGATCGTTACCGTGATCACCATCGGCGTGATCTCCGTACCGGAGTTCATGGTCGCGACCTCCGCCGCGCTGATCTTCGCCGTCTATCTGAAATGGCTGCCGGCGCTATCTTTCGCCAATGAAATTCACAGCCTGGCCGACATGTTGCGCGTCTATGCCATGCCGGTGATCACCCTGACCTTCGTCGTCTCGGCTCAGATGATCCGCATGACGCGCGCGGCTGTCATCGAGACGCTCAACACACCCTATGTCGAGATGGCGCTACTCAAGGGGGCCTCGCGGCCACGCATCGTCTTTCGCCACGCACTTCCCAATGCGCTGGGTCCGATCGTCAATGCCGTTGCGCTTTCACTGTCCTATCTGCTCGGAGGCGTCATCATCGTCGAGACCATTTTCAATTATCCCGGTATCGCCAAGCTGATGCTGGATGCGGTAGCCACCCGCGACCTGCCGTTGATCCAGAGCTGCGCGATGATCTTCTGCCTGGGCTATCTGCTGCTGATCACCATCGCCGACATCATCGCCATCCTTTCAAATCCGAGGCTCCGATGACCATGACCAGTTCCGAAACCACGTCCGGCCGGCTGTCCGGAACCCGGCTTGGCTATCGCTTCAATATCGTCGGAGCCATCGGCCTTGCCGTCATCCTCTCCTGGGCGCTCGTCGCGATCTTCGCGCCCTTGGTCATCCCCCACCCCGTCGGCGAGATTGTCGATCTCGACTATTTCGGCCCAATGAGCCGGGAACTCTGGCTCGGCTCCGACTATCTCGGCCGCGACATGCTCTCGCGAATTCTGATGGGCGCCCGCTACACGGTCGGCATCTCGCTGGTGGCGGTAACGATCGCCTGCTTCTGCGGCGTCGTGCTCGGCATGATCGCGGCGGTGGCCGGCGGCTGGCTGGACACGATCCTCAGCCGCCTCCTCGACGCCCTCAATTCCATCCCGAGCAAGCTGTTCGGCCTGGTGGTCGTCGCGGCCGTCGGTTCCTCAGTCCCGGTTCTGGTCATAACGCTATCGGTGATCTACATCCCCGGCGCCTACCGCTTCGCGCGGGCGCTTGCCGTGAACATCAATGCGATGGATTTTATCACGGTTGCGCGCATCCGTGGAGAAAGCACCCTCTATCTCATTCGCTCGGAAATCCTGCCTAACATCGTCGGACCGGTGCTTGCCGACCTCGGGATCCGTTTTGTGTTCATCGTTCTGCTGCTGTCCGGGCTTTCCTTCCTGGGCCTTGGCGTCCAGCCGCCCTATGCTGATTGGGGCGCGCTCGTGCGCGAGAACATCGGCGGGCTGCCGTTCGGTGCGCCGGCGGTGATGTTTCCTTCACTTGCCATCGCCAGCCTGACGATCAGCGTCAACCTGCTGATTGACAACCTGCCGCATAAAATTCGCGACCGGAGCGTGTCATGAGCAATTTCATTGAAATCCGTAACCTGAAGGTCGAGGCCACCACCGATTCCGGCCGACGCGTCGAGATCATCAAGGGTGTCAGCCTCGACGTTGCTAAGGGCGAGATCGTCGCGCTGATCGGCGAGAGCGGCTCGGGCAAAACAACCATCGCCCTGACCCTGATGGGCCATACCCGTACGGGCTGTCGCATCAGCGGCGGCAGTGTTTCGGTTGGCGGCAAGGACATGGTCACGCTTAGCGAGAAGCAGCGCGCCAAGGTGCGCGGCACCGAAGTCGCCTATGTCCCGCAATCAGCCGCCGCCGCCTTCAACCCGGCCATATCGATCATGGACCAGGTGATTGAAGTCACGCGTATTCATCAGTTGATGTCGCCGGACGATGCGCGCGCCCGGGCAGTCGAGCTCTTTCGGGCGCTGTCGCTGCCCGAACCCGAGACGATCGGCAGCCGTTATCCCCACCAGGTTTCCGGCGGCCAGCTGCAGCGTCTGGCGGCGGCCATGGCGCTGATCGGCGACCCGAGCCTAGTCATCTTCGACGAGCCGACGACGGCACTCGACGTGACCACCCAGATCGAAGTGCTGCGCGCTTTCAAGTCGGTCATGAAGAAGGGCGGCATAGCCGGTGTCTATGTCTCGCACGACCTTGCCGTCGTCGCGCAGATCGCAGATCGCATCGTCGTGTTGAAAGGCGGGGAGACCCAGGAAACCGGCACGACCAAGGAAATCCTCAATAACGCGAAGCACCCCTATACCAGAGAGCTGCTCGCAGCCTTTGAGCCGAAATCGCGTGGCGTAGCAGGCGCTATAGGAAGCGCGACGGAGCCGCTTCTGAAGATCGACGATCTCGTTGCGGGTTATGGACAACGCCAGGCCGACGGCCTGCCCCTCGTTCGCGCGGTCGAGCACGTGAGCCTGAAGGTGGAAAAAGGGCGCAATCTCGGCATCATCGGAGAATCCGGTTGCGGCAAATCAACGCTCGCCCGCACCATCGCCGGCATCCTGCCGGCCGCAGTCGGCAAGATCGTCTTCGACGGAACGGAATTGCGCCGCAGCGCTCGCGAGCGCTCGCGCGACCAGCTGCGCGAGATGCAGATCGTCTTCCAATATGCCGATACCGCTCTCAACCCGGCAAAATCGGTTGAGGACATCCTCGCGAGGCCGCTGGTTTTTTACCACCGCATGGATCGGCAGGCGCGAAACGCCCGGATCGATCAACTGCTCGACATGGTTCGCCTGCCCCGCAACCTCCGCCATCGCCGGCCGGGAGAACTTTCGGGCGGGCAGAAGCAGCGCGTCAACTTCGCCCGGGCGCTCGCCGCCGATCCAAAGCTGATCCTCTGCGACGAGATTACCTCGGCGCTCGACACCGTGGTTGCCGCCGCGGTCATCGACCTGCTCAAGGAATTGCAGCGCGAACTCGGCCTCTCCTACATCTTCATCAGCCATGATCTCTCGGTCGTGGAGGCGATCTGCGACGAGATCGTGGTGATGTATGGGGGCCGGAAGGTTGAGGAAATCACCCACTCGACGGTGAAGGCGCCGACGCACCCCTATTCGCAACTGCTCTTCTCATCAGTGCCGACGCTTGATCCGGCCTGGCTTGATGGGCTCCAGCAGGATCCGGAATTGGTGCGGGCCTATTGTCGGCAATAAGGGTCGGCGTGCTGATCGTTTTGTCCGGCAACGTTTAGAGCATGATGCCGAAAAGTGTGAGCGGTTTTCGGACGACATCATGCTCTAACTCTATAATGTAGAACAGGATTCAGATTTTAGGCCGACTCGGCCTAAAATCATCCTGTTCTGGCATTCGTGAACCGGCCATTCTTCTGCAATCCGCAAAGGATCTTACCTCGTTCCGATCGAGTCTGATCCTACACCTTCTCCGTTTGAGATCGCTAAGGACGCGGAAGATAGCGATGCGGCTTCTCCGACATCGACTACTCAACCGATGAGGCGACGCTGACCACGTTCCGACATAGGCGGAAGCACGAATGGCTGCCGGGCTCCCCGCAAGACGGAATCTTCTGCTGCCGCCATCTCAACTGCGGCAAAGGCGTGGCGCCAGATCCGCTAGACTACAGGCTGAAACGGAGACCCTGCCATGCCCGCACCACTCGATCGCATCGACACCACGCCGGAGCTGCCCACCGCCGCCGATACGGTGGTGATCGGCGCCGGCATCGTCGGTGTTTTCGCGGCCTATTATCTGGCCCGGCGCGGATTGAAAGTCGCCCTCGTCGAGAAGGGCCTCATCGGTGCGGAGCAATCAAGCCGCAACTGGGGCTGGTGCCGGCAGCAGAACCGCGACGCCCGTGAACTGCCGATGTCGACGAAGAGCCTCGATCTCTGGGAGCGCTTCGCCACCGAGACCGGGGAGGACACGGGTTTTCGCCGCTGCGGCCTCTTCTATCTCAGCAATAGCGACGAGGAACTGGCCGGCTGGGCACGCTGGCGGGATTTCGCGCGCTCGGTCGGCGTCACGACGCATATGCTGAGCGGCGTAGAAGCGACCGAACGCGGGCGCGCCACCGGCACCGCGTGGAAAGGCGGGGTATTTTCGCCGACCGACGGCACTGCCGATCCGGCACGTGCCGCGCCGGCCGTCGCGCGCGCGATCCTGAAGCTCGGCGGCACGGTGCATCAGTCCTGTGCGGCCCGCGGCATCGCCGTCGAAGGCGGCAGGCTCTCGGGCGTCGTCACGGAGCATGGCACGATCCGGACAAAAATCGCGATCCTCGCCGGCGGCGCCTGGGCCTCCTCCTTCTGCCGCCAGCTGGGCATTCGATTTCCGCAGGCATCGATCCGTTCGTCGATCCTTTCCGTTTCACCGGGCGCCAGCGGCCTGCCGGATGCACTGCACACATCTGCGGTCTCCGTCACGCGCCGCAGCGATGGCGGCTACACGCTGGCGATCAGCGGCCGCGGCCGCGTCGATCCCACGGCGCAGCAGCTCCGCTTCGCGTCGCAGTTCTTGCCGATGTTCGCCCGGCGCTGGCGCAGTCTCGCACCCGGTGGGTTGGAGGGGTTTCGCTCCGGTCACGAGTCTCTGGCACGCTGGCGGCTCGACAGGCCGACGCCGATGGAGCGCATGCGCATCCTCGACCCGGCGGTCAACCAGGCCACCATTGCCCTCACGCATTCACGGGCACTCGAGCTTCTGCCCGCCTTGAAAAAAACGAGCATCAGCGCGGCCTGGGCGGGCTATATCGACAGCACGCCGGACGGCGTGCCGGGGATCGGCGAGATCGCCACGCTTCCGGGTTTCATCCTCGCTGCGGGATTCAGCGGCCATGGCTTCGGCATCGGGCCAGGCGCCGGTCATCTGATTGCCGATATCGTCACAGGCGACGAGCCGATCGTCGATCCCCGGCCGTACAATCCCGACCGATTCGGAACGTCCGCCTGGGGCAAAGTGGCCGATTTTTGAATGCGGCTCGGCCGAAAGAGAGCTTCATGAAACGCCCACAAATTCGGTTGTGAATGGGTCGATCCCGACAGGAGACTCATCTGTCGCCTCAAAAAGACCGGGGATAGCAAGTGTTCAGGAGGCCACGGACATCCGCGGACTGTTGGCAGGCGAGGCGGCCTTGCGACCGTCGGCCGTCTGAAAGTGAGAGATTCTTTCGTTCAATACTTCCACCTGCTGCCGAAGCCGATGAATTTCCGCCGTATTTTCCTCGACCATGGCGGCGTTGTGCTGGGTGATGTGCTCGACGTCTCGAACGGCGTTGTTCACCTCATCGATCCCCTTATATTGCGTGGTCGTCGCAGTCGAGATGACCTGCACCAGCCCGTTGATCGCGGTGAAGTGCTCCATGATCGAGGAAAGCGCCTCGCCGGTCTCCTCGACGAGCCTGACGCCCGCGCCGACCTGCGATGCGCTGGTGGAGATGAGATCCTTGATCTCGCGGGCAGCCTTTGCGCAGCGCTGCGCAAGCTCGCGCACCTCCTGGGCGACGACGGCAAAACCTCTGCCGGCCTCTCCTGCGCGCGCCGCTTCCACGCCGGCATTGAGGGCGAGGAGATTAGTCTGGAAGGCGATCTCGTCGATCACGCCGATGATGCTGCTGACTTTTTCGGATGAGCGATTGATGGCGCCCATGGCGTCGACGGCCTTGGCGACGACGGCCGCGGAATGCTCCGCCTGACGGTGGGCTTCGCCAACCGAAAGCGAGGTCTGACGGGCGTTTTCGGCTGTCGTCCGCACGCTGACGGTCAATTCGCCCAGTACCCGCGAACTTTCCTCGAGGGACGCGGCCTGCTGTTCCGTGCGCCGCGCCAGATCGTCGGCGGCTCCCGAAAGGTTGGTGCTGCCCTCGGCGATCTCGTAGGTCGTGTTGCGGACCTCGGCGAGCGTCAGGCGCAGCGCATCGATGGCGTGATTGTAGGTTTTCGCCATGGCGACATAATCTGCGGCCAGATCCTCGCTCATTTCGGCGGCAAGGTTGCCATTGGCAAGTTTGCCGAGCATGTCCGACAGAGCATTGAGAGCCTCGCTCTGTTCAGCCTCGACACGCGCCTGTTCGGCGGCGCGGCGGGCCTGCTCCCGTTCGTCCCGCGCCCTGTTTGCTTCGGCCACCTCTTCCAGCCTGGTCTTCTCAAGCGCCTGATCGCGGAAGACGGTGACCGATCGGATCATGTCGCCGATCTCGTCGCCGCGCTTGCCGTCACCGATCGGCACGTTCAGATCGCCGTCGGCAAGCCGCATCATCGTCTGGGTAATCCGCTTCAGCGGCCCGCGCAGGGTTTCGATCAGCATGAGGCCGCCGATGATCGCAAGCACAGTGCCCGCAATCATCGCCGCGAGCGACATCGTCGCCGAGCGCTGGCTGATTTCCTTGCCGCTCTCCTGCGCCGTGCTGACGAACTGCTCGAGCGTGTGGCTTGCCGAGGCCACGAGCTCGGTGGCCGCCCCCTTCTCTGCCCGCCACCGATCCGCAATCGAAATCAGAAGCGACGTATCCTTTTCGATCGCCGCAAGCGAAGGCTCGATCTCTTTCGCGAGATCCTGCAGCGCGGCATTTCGCCCGCTCAAAGGCGCAAGCGTCGCGGCGCTTTCGCGCAGCGCCTTGAGATCGGCGAGAGCCGCATCCCGCGCCTCGGCGTCGACGCGTCTGTTCAGTTCGCTCAGGTGCAGGCGCAGATCGTCGATCGATTTGAAAGCGGCGTTGACGATCATCACCATCGAGCGAAGCGTTGATATGCTCGCATCCATGCCGGCAAAGCGCTCGATCGCGGTGTCCGCATTGCCGGAGGCGAGTTTTGCAAACTGCTCCTGAAAGCCCTGCAGGTCCTGGTCGACGGGAGCGTAACTCTCGAGCGACAAGCTGCTGTCCTTGGCCATGACCGCGAGCTTGTCCAGCATCGGCTTCAGCGCTGCAATCTGGCTTTGAGCTTTCTCGGAGGCAAGCGCCTCGCTTTCGCCCGTCTCCTTGACAAGCGGCGGCAGGAGGCTGGCGATCGCCTGGGCAAGCTTCTGGGGATCGGTCGCCCCTCCGGTCGCCTTGCGCAGTTTTGTAATGCGTCCAGCCAGATTCTTATAGGCCGAGGCGTCGAGAAGAAGCGCCCGGACAAAGGCCTCCTTGCCATTCGCCTGATCCTGGAGAACGTCGAGCTGTTTGCGGGCGGTCTGGCTTTCCTTGAACAGTTGGGCGACCGCGTCGTCGATCGCCTGTTCGTTACTGGCGCGCTCCTGCGCCACCGCCCAGAGCGCGTCGGCGCCGCCCTGCATCTTGCCCCCTAGTTCACGCACCATGGATATCTGCTGTTTCTGCGCGGGATCGGAGAGCATCGCATCGAGCGTCGCAGCGCCCTTATTCTGATCGGAAATGCTGGCGATCAGACGATCGCGGGTGGCGGCAGTGGGAAGATCGGTAAAGGCGGTCAGAGCCGATCGCAGTTGCTGAAAGCTAGAAAGAGCTTCGATCGTCTGCCGGGTCAGGGTCATCTGCCCGTTCAGCGTACCGGCGGTGAAATAGCCGAAAAGCCCGATGCCGGCGATGAGGACGATCAGCGGCACCACGAAGAAGAGGACCTTCGTCACGATCCGCACACGCTGCAACAGTCGATCAATCAACGCCATAAGGAAGCCCCGCCCCAGGAAAATAGGCACTTTTACCGGCAGCCCTCTGTTGGGTTGCCGCGCCTCAGCGCACCACAATAGTCACGACTGTTAAAACAATGGTCAATGGTGTCGAGTTTTGGCGGAACATGCGGAGAGGGCGCATTGTCTACGCCCCCATCCGGTTTCCTCAGCCAATGGCCATCAGGCTGGCATTGCCGCCGGCAGCGGCGGTGTTGATCGAGGTCGACACCTCTTCCAGCAGCCAGTTCAAACAATAGGCCTCGGGATCGCTCGCCAATTCCTCGATCGTCGCGGCCTGGACCAACAGAAGCGGGCCGGGCAGAGCAGCGATCTTCCGATTGACGACCAGAACACTGTCGTGATCCCCTTCGACGAGCGCGCCCGAGAACGGCCCCTCCTTTTCCCAATCCGACGTCCAGGAAACCCGGCCGGCGACAGCCGCCGGGAGATCCGCCAGGACCGATTTCGATAGGGAGCCCGCATCCACGACGATGTGGTTGCCGGTCGACAGGGCTGCGGCGATCTGGCGATGCAGCCCGCTTTCGGTCTGCGGCACGGCAAGAATGCGGCCGCGGGGATGGAGCGCATAGAGATTGAGCTCGCCGACGGGGCCGGTGAGTTCACGCTCAAGTCCGAGCGCTGAACGGCTCGCATAGCCACGCGCTGCCTCTCCCTCGCCCGGCAAGCCCTTCTTGTCGAGCCAGACGATATAGTCGCGAAGGGCGAGGTCCGTATGAACGGAATCCTGCTGCGGCGGCACCGGAGCACGCTGCACCAGCCGGCCGATATAGAGCGGACCGCCGGCCTTCGGACCGGTGCCCGACAGGCCGCGGCCGCCGAAAGGCTGCACGCCGACGACAGCGCCGATGATGTTGCGGTTGACGTAGAGGTTGCCGGCCTTGATGCGGCTGGTCACATGCGCGATCGTTTCGTCAAGCCGGGTGTGAAGCCCGAAGGTGAGGCCGTAACCCGATGCGTTGATGTCGTCGATCAGGCGGTCGAGCCCGTTTCGCTTGAAGCGGACGACATGCAGGACCGGCCCGAAGATCTCCCTCGTCAGGTCCGACAGGGACTTGATCTCGATGATCGTCGGCGGAACGAAGGTGCCGGCCGCCGCACTTTCGGGCAGCGGCAGTTGATCCACCTTGCGACCCATGCCACGCATCTGCTCGATATGCTGGTCGATCTCCGCCTTTGCGCCATCGTTGATGACGGGTCCGACATCGATGCTCAGCCGATCGGTGCGGCCGATCGTCAACTCGCGGAAGGCGCCCTTCAGCATGGCGAGGGTCCGGTCGGCGACATCATCCTGCAGGCAGAGGACGCGGAGCGCCGAGCACCGCTGGCCGGCGCTGTCGAAAGCCGACGCAATGACATCGGCCACCACCTGTTCGGCCAAGGCCGAGGAGTCGACGATCATGCCGTTCTGGCCGCCGGTTTCGGCAATCAGCGGGATCGGCTTGCCGGTCGAAGACAGCCGTTCAGCCAGCTGCGCCTGGATCATCCGGGCGACTTCGGTCGAGCCGGTAAACATGACACCCGCTGTTTCCGGGGCACCCACCATGCCGGCGCCGAGGCGACCGCTGCCGGGCACGAACTGCAAGGCGGCCACAGGCACGCCCGCCTCGTGGAGGATCTTCACGCTCTCCGAAGCGATGATCGGCGTGACACCGGCGGGTTTGGCAAGCACGGGATTTCCGGCCACCAAGGCTGCGGCAACCTGCCCGGTGAAAATCGCCAACGGGAAATTCCACGGGCTGATGCAGACGATCGGGCCGAGAGGCGCATGGGACGGCCCGAGGGTCTTGCGCGCCTGCTCGGCGTAATAACGCAGGAAGTCGATCGCCTCACGCACCTCGCCGACGGCATTGGCCGCCGATTTGCCGGCCTCGCGCATGATGATGCCCATCAGCGTCTTGATGCGGGCCTGCATAATGTCGGCCGCCCGCTCCAGGCAAGCGGCACGCTCCGCGGGCGATACGGCGGCCCATTGCGGCGCATGCTCGGCAGCCATGGCAACGATCCGGGCTGCTTCCTCGACCTTCAGCTCGGTGACCGTGCCGACGATGTCGCGGTGATCGGCAGGATTAAGGACGTCACGCGTCACCCCGTCCGTGGAGCCATCGGCAAGGATCGGACCCGCATGCCATGGGCTCGCTGCCGAGGAAACAAGCGTCTGCGCCAGATCGGAAAGGGTCGCCTCGTTCGAGAGATCGAGGCCGTCGGAATTGGCGCGGGCACTGCCGTAAAGCGCCTTCGGCGAGGCGATCTGCGCGTGCGGGGCGCCGACGACCGGCATGGCGGCAACGGTCTCGGCGGGATCGGCAATCAGCGCCTCGACGGAGACGTGCGGATCGGAGATGCGATGCACGAAAGAGGAATTGGCGCCGTTTTCCAGAAGGCGCCGCACCAGATAGGCAAGCAGCGTCTCATGCGTACCCACCGGCGCATAGATACGGCAGGGCCGGTCGAGTTTTTCCTTGCCGACGACTTCATCGTAGAGAGGTTCGCCCATGCCGTGCAGGCACTGGAACTCGTATTTGCCGACAGCGAAATCCGGACCGGCAAGATGATAGATGGTGGCGAGCGTCTGCGCATTGTGGCTGGCGAATTGCGGGAAGACGGCATCCGGTGCGTTCAGCAGCTTGCGGGCGCAGGCGATATAGGCGACGTCGGTGTAGATCTTGCGGGTATAGACCGGATAGTCGTCGAGACCGTCCAGCTGGGCGCGTTTGATCTCCGCATCCCAATAAGCGCCCTTGACCAGACGCACCATGACCCGGCGCCCGGAACGACGGGCGAGATCGATGACGTAATCGAGCACAAAGGGGCAGCGCTTGCCGTAGGCCTGGACGACAAAGCCCAGCCCGTTCCAGCCGGTGAGATCAGGGGCGAAGCAGAGCTCCTCGAGCAGATCGAGCGAAAGCTCCAGCCGGTCGGCCTCCTCGGCATCGATGTTGAGGCCGATATCATAGGTCTTGGCGAGAACGGCCAGCGCCCTGACCTTCGGCAGCAGCTCGCTCATCACCCGGCCGGCCTGCGCCCGCACGTAGCGGGGATGCAGGGCCGAAAGCTTGATCGAAATACCAGGGCCATCATAGATGCCGCGCCCGTCCGAGGCCTTGCCAATGGCGTGGATCGCCTTTTCGTAATCCTTGAAATAACGTTCGGCGTCGGCGGCCGTCGTCGCGGCCTCGCCCAGCATGTCGTAGGAATAACGGAAGCCGCGCGCTTCCAGCGGCCGGGCACGCTTCAGCGCTTCCTCGATCGTTTCGCCGGTGACGAACTGCTCGCCCATCATGCGCATCGCCATATCGACGCCGCGACGGATGACCGGCTCGCCGGCGCGCGCGATCAGCCGCGTCAGCGCTGCCGACAGGCTGCGGTCGTTGACCGTCGAGGTCAGCTTGCCGGTGACGACAAGGCCCCAGGTGGCTGCGTTGACGAACATGGATTTGCCGCCGCCGATATGCGAGGTCCAGTTGCCCTCGGCGATCTTGTCGCGGATCAGCGCATCGCGTGTGTCCGTATCGGGAATGCGCAGCAGCGCTTCGGCAAGGCACATGAGCGCCACGCCTTCCTGGCTGGAAAGCGAATATTCCTGCACCAGCCCTTCGACGCCGGTGCCCTTGTGTTTGGCGCGCAAAGCCTCGATCAGCGTGCGGGCCGTGCTGCGAATGTCATAGCGTTTCGCCTCGGAGACGCGCGCGGCGGCAACGAGTGGCGGCAGGCATTCGGTTTCCGGGCGGCGATAGGCAGCCGTGATCGCCTGGCGAAGCTCGGATTGCGGCCGGATCGGCGGGGCAAAACCGGAGAACGGCGCGCCATTGGCGGGATTACTGGAGGATGCGGGGTCGATCGCTGCGTTCAACATGGGAGTCCCTATCAAATCGGTGTCTGATCTAACGGATAAATGGAACACCGGGCTCATCGTCCCAGGCATCATCCGTGACAACTGGGCCGGAATATTCCGTCTCGCAAAGCGGGCGCGCATCCGGCTTGTCGCGCTTGACGGTGAATGCCGCCGCCACGGCCCTTATCGCCAGCGGCCGGTAGTGAACGAGCAGGTCCGGCTTTTGATCGTCATCCGGCTCTCCCTTGTGCATGTATCATCCCCATTTTGGGTTCGGCGCAGACGGCCATCCCGGCAATCTGCCAGGCGGCTTCGCCCTTCCTCCATTGCCCGTCGACAATCTAACACAATCGCAAATCGCGATCTCACTTGATTTTTTCAGTTTCCAGGCTGTATGAACTTATTAACTCACACCAGAAAGATCAAATGGCTATCGATACCGGCATCTTTAGTGAATTGGACCAGTTCGACAGGAAGATCCTCGCCGAACTCGCCGAGGACGGCAGGCTGTCGATCACGGATCTCGCTGCGCGTGTCGGGCTATCGAAGACGCCGTGCCAGATCCGCTTCAAAAGGCTGATCAGCGACGGATATATCGAAGGCTTCAAGGCCGTCCTCAATCCATCGAAAATGCAGCTCGACCATATCGCCTTCGTCGAGGTGAAACTCTCCGATACCCGCGAGGATGCGCTGAAAAGCTTCAACGAAGCCATCAAGAAGATCAGGGAAGTCGAAGAATGCCATATGATCGCCGGCAGGTTCGACTATCTCCTGAAGATCCGCACCCGCGATATCGGCCGCTACCGCCGCGTTCTCGGCGAGCGCATCTCGACACTGCCCCACGTTGCCAGCACCTCGACGAATGTCGCGATGGAAACGGTCAAGGAGAGCTGGGACAAGTTCGGGTCGAGTCTTTCATGAAGAGTGACGATTGCCGACACTCTTGCTAAGCCAACATTCGGCCACGGAAACGAAGACGAGGATCGAAATGGATCAGGCCAATAATTCGCAAGCATCGGCGAACGAGCAGAGAGAAGCGCGCCGGCTGCAATATCTTCCCTGGGAGCGCATTGCGTCGGACCTCGATCATCCCGCCCATCTCGCCCGTAAGGCGGAGCTTCGGCGAGCCTGCGCTGCTGAATTGGCCGAGACGTCCTATATCGCCGAAGATGCCGCAATCTTCACCGAAAGCCTGGCGATGGGTGAGAGGTCCTGGATTGCCGGGCGCGCGCTTGTTCGGGGTGATGTCATCCTCGGCGACGATTGCTCCATCAATCCCTATGCCTGTGTTTCCGGCAAGGTGACGTGCGGCAATGGCGTGCGGATTGCCTCGCATGCATCGATTGTCGGCTTCAATCACGGCTTCGACGATCCTGATCGACCCATCCATCGCCAAGGTGTCATCAGCCTCGGCATCGTGATCGGCGACGATGTCTGGATCGGTGCCAATTCTGTCATTCTCGATGGCGTCAGCATCGGAAATGGCGCCGTGATCGCCGCTGGGGCGGTGGTCACGCAAGACATTCCCGCCCTGTCGATTGCCGGCGGCGTACCGGCAAAGGTGCTGCGGAGCCGAGGCGCGCCGGCCAGGAAATCTGGCACTGCAGACGTCGAAGATCGATTGATCAGGCTCGGTCAGAAAGCGCAGGAGCAATGGCCTGATATTCTTGCACGCTGGAAAACGCCTGAGGCCTATGAATCGCTGGAGGCGGACGGCATCAGGAGACCGGCGATCCGGCATCTGTGCGATGCAATCGAGATCGCGGCCGGCTTCGGCCACCTGCCGCCCGACATCAATCAGTCGGAGACCGTCCAGCTTCTCCAAAATCTCCAGGAACGAGAGGCCGGCCTGTTCCCGGAAGAGCATTCGCGACTGCATGGCGGGTCATTGAGGGAGGATCCAAAGGCGCTCTATAACGTCCTTGCGGTTGGATATGCGCTTGAGCTGCTTGGCTCCAGTCCAAGGAATCCTGTCCACGCGGTCGAGCTCGGCGCGAAAGAGTTGGACGAATGGCTGAGTGCCCTGCCCTGGTCGACCCGGGCGTGGCAGGCTGGGAGCGTGGTCGATGCCATCGGAACCGCGATGTACTTCAATGCAAAGTATTTCGGCATCAGGCAATCACGCCAGGAACTCTTCGAGTGGTTGAGCCGGCATGCCAACAGCGTCTCGGGCCTATGGGGCGAGCCGACAGCGCTGGAAGGATGGCTGCAACCGGTGAACGGCTTTTACCGTCTGACGCGCGGCACCTATGCCCAG
Organism: Rhizobium sp. NZLR8; assembly: GCF_019685025.1. Taxonomy (NCBI): domain Bacteria; kingdom Pseudomonadati; phylum Pseudomonadota; class Alphaproteobacteria; order Hyphomicrobiales; family Rhizobiaceae; genus Rhizobium; species Rhizobium sp. NZLR8. The sequence goes on from NZ_JABDVY010000002.1 coordinate 704,397, forward strand.
TTCGGCGTCGCGCTTCCACATCCGTACGCCTCGCTCGAAACGGTTCACCTCAACTATCGTAACCACAAGGGCTTCGCTGCTCAGAAATACAATGCGTGCAATCTCCTCGATACGATTCATCCTCTGCTGCTGATTGCCCGCCAGACCGACTACCGACGGGCCGAAGGGGAGGCGATTGCCCGCAATCTCATCTCGAGGGCTCTGGATAGATGGCGGGATGGCGAAGGTTTCCCATTCGCCGACGGTGGTGAACCGAGCCTGCAGGGAACGGAGATGTGGCTTTCTGTCATTCACCTCGCGGCCGATTTCCTCAGCCTCTCCGATCGCTTCGCCTTCGTCCCGAAGGGCGTGCACCGAACGGCGTCTGTGGGACTGGGTTTGTGAATGGGGGCTTTTGATCAACCGTGCAATGATGCCGTCAGCCAGGCGGCGGCAAGGTCGCGGGCATTGCTTCGTTTGGCTTTGACGGGCACGATGACGTTGTATCTGCCTTCGGCGGCAAGCTCGCCCCTGTCGGCCTGCACGAGGGTTCCGTCCTCCAGAAAAGTACCCACCAGCATGCGCCATCCCAGCGCAATCCCCTGCCCTGCGCGGGCGGCGGCGATGGTTTCGGTATAGTGGCTGAACCGAAGCGACGGCTTCACCGCGATATTGGCGCCGGCCAGGGAAATCCATTGTGCCCAGCTATACCAGGAACGATCGAGAACGTCCGTTTCAATGAATTCGTCAGCCGAGCCTAGCGGACCATTGCCTCGACGCCGGAGATAATCCGGGGAGCAGACGGGGGAAATGACGTCGCCGCGCGAGGCGATGACGGTGCCATCGCTGAAGGGCGGTAGGCCGTATCGGATCGCCACATCGACCTCTCCGCCGTGGAGAGCGATCGGGCTATCCTGCGATATCACCCGCACCAGAATGCCGGGGTTCGCCCGGCGGAACTCGGCCAGCCGCGGCAGCAGCCAGAAGGAGGAGAATGCGACGGTTGCCCCGATCGTCACGACGTCCTGGCCGTGCGACTGGATCGCTTCCACGCTCTCGGCGATATCGGCAAAACTCTTCGCCAGCGTCGCGCCGAGGGTGACGCATGCCGCCGTCGGTTCGATCGCCCGATGTTTGCGCACGAACAAGGGCTGGCCGAACTCCTCCTCCAGCACCGCAATCTGCCTGCTGACCGCTGCCTGGGTGACGCCGAGTTCGCTCGCAGCCAAGGTGAAGCTCTTCCTGCGCAGCACTGCTTCCAAGGTCACCAGCGCCGTCAGCGACGGGAGCCGTCTTCGAAACTGCATCCTGAAATTCCTTTTCGCATGATAAAAACTTATGCGAACGTGATTTTTTATGCCGTTGAAGCCCCTGCAATACAAGAGCAATTTACAGAAACGATCACATAAGGGGTTCTCATGCTAAACAGGCTTCCATCCTCGATTTCGGCGCTGCTGGACTCCCGCTCCGAGGGCCATTCGCTGCCGGCCGGCCTTTATGTCAGAGAGGACGTGTTCGACGCTGATATCGAGGTCTTCTTCCACAAGCACTGGATCTGCGTCGGTCTCGACTGCGATGTTCCCGAAGCCGGCGACGCCACTGTAATCGATATCGGCAAGACGAGCCTGATCCTGCTGCGCGACGACGATGGCGAGATCCGCGTGCTGCACAATGTCTGCCGCCATCGCGGCTCCCGCCTTCTCGATCCGGGCAAAACGATCGTTTCGAAGCTCGTCTGTCCCTATCACACCTGGACCTATGAGCTGACGGGCGAGCTCAGCTACGCCCCTCATATGGGCAAGGATTTCGACAAGGACTGTCGCGGCCTGAAGCCGGTCACCTTCAAATCGATCGGTGGGCTGATTTACGTCTGCCTGTCCGACAATCCGCCCGAGGACATTGCCGGCCTCGAGCAGGCGATGACCGAGCGCCTCGCGCCCTACGATATCCGCAACGCCAAGATCGCCCACCAGACCGACGTCATCGAGGACGGCAACTGGAAGCTGACCATGGAGAACAATCGTGAATGCTATCATTGCTCGGCCAACCACCCGGAACTCTGCGTCTCCTTCGTCGATCTCGACTTCGGCTTCGATCCAGAAACGCTGAGCCCGGAAGATCGTGAACAGGCCGCGGAGCATTTTCGGCTCTATGAGAAGCGCACGCAGGCATGGGAGGCCGACGGCTTCCCTTCGGCCGCCGTCGAGCAGCTCGCCGACTGCGCCACGAACTTCCGCACGCAGCGGCTGATCATATCAGGCGCCGGAGAATCCCAGACCCATGATGCCACCGCCGCATCCTCGAAGCTTCTCGGGCAGATGACCCGCAAGGATCTCGGGGACATGCATCTTTGGGGGCACAACAGCTGGAACCACTTCATGGGCGACCATGCCGTCGTGGCAATTGTCATCCCGCTCTCGGCAGGCAGGACGCTTGTCCGAACCAAGTGGCTGGTCCACAAGGAGGCCGTCGAGGGGGTCGATTACGATCTCGACAAGCTGACGGATGTCTGGGTAGCGACGACGGATCAGGACGCGGACCTGGTCGCCCGCTCCCACGCCGGCACGCTCGATCCCGCTTATGAGCCAGGGCCCTACTCCCCCTTCTCCGAGACGAACCTCGACAAGTTCGCCACCTGGTACATCGACCGGATGCGCACCCATGGATACTAGGAACCCGCAGGAATTGCCCGGAAACGCCGTTCTCAACGGCGTTTGGAATCCCGAGGAAGACGACGCGCTCGTCTGCCTCGACGTCCAGCAGGAAACCCACGATGTCAAGACGTTCACTTTCGCATCACGCGAGGGCAAGCGGTTCGCATTCAAGGCCGGACAGTATTTTCTGTTCGACCTGGAACACAATGGAGATGCTGAAAACCGGTGTTACAGCATTTCCTCTTCGCCGCATCGGACGAACGCCTTCTCCGTTACGGTGAAGCGCGTTCCGGACGGAAAGATTTCCAACTGGCTTCACGACACCCTCGTTCCCGGGGCATCAGTCAAGGCGAACGGCCCGCTTGGCAACTTCGTCCGGTCCGAGGCGCCGGGACGTAAGCTTCTGCTGCTTTCAGGTGGCTCGGGCATTACCCCAGTCATGTCCATTCTGCGGGAACTCGCAGACAGCTGCGAACCTGCCAACGTCGTCTTCATGCATGCCGCGCGCACACCGCTGGATCTGATCTTTCGCGACGAGCTTGCCTGCATCGCCGGTAGGCTGAAAGCCCTTCGGCTCCATTTCCTCCCGGAAACCGTCGCGGGCGAGGCGTCGTGGCCAGGCCTTACCGGTCGCATTTCGGCAGACTATGTCAGGCTTGCGGTTCCGGATATCGCCGAGCGAACGGTGATGTGCTGCGGCCCCGCGCCGTTCATGGCGGCAGCGCGCGGCATTTCTGCCGAGCTCGGCGTCCCCGCCTCGCACTATCTCGAGGAAAGCTTCGACGCCGCGGTCATCGACGAACCGGAAATCCCCGCGGTTCAGGATGCTGCCGCCAAGGCCTTTCAGGTCACCTTCTCCAAGCAGGCCCGCAGCATCGAAGTAACAAGCGGCCAAAGCGTGCTCTCCTGCGCGAAGAAGGCGGGCGTCAGGATTCCCTCCTCCTGCGCCAATGGCGTCTGCGGCACTTGCAAGTCGAAGCTGACCTCCGGCGCGGTCGACATGAGCCACAATGGCGGAATCCGCCAGAGGGAAATCGACGCCGGCTTTTTCCTGCCCTGCTGCTCGAAGCCGCTCAGCGATCTCGTCATCGAGCGCTGAACACTGAGCGAGGGCGACGTCACTCGCCAAGGGATCGGAGAGCATCAAACTGGAAACGCAGGCTCTGATCATGGCCAAGGGAGCGGCTGACAGTTTCCCGCGGAAGATATTTGAAGTGCGTTCAGTGCACTCTCGAAGCCGCTGCGCGATGCTGCGACGGGGTCTGCCCGAAGGTGCGCTTGAACGTTCGTGTGAACTGCGAGGCGTTTTCGAAGCCGACATCAAGCGCGATCTCGATCAGCGGCGCCTTCGATTGGACGAGGATCGATTTTGCCCGCTCCATGCGAACCCGATTATAGGCCTTGGCAGGAGACATTCCCGTCTTGTCGAGGAAGATTCGTTCCAACTGCCGCCGTGACAGGCCGACCATGGCGGCAAGCTTCTGGATCGATATGCTGCCGTCGACGAATTGCTCCATGGTAATCATCGCCGCCTTGACGCGGGCGTCGTCATAGTCGTCGTATAGCGGACGTCGGGGCTGTATATCAGCCGTCGTCCGGGCCTTCTCGATCTGAAGGACTTCAAGCGCATTTCTCTCGGCATCGCGGCTGATATACTTCCTGACCAGCAACGCAGCCATGTCGGCGGCGCTGCTGCCGCCTGCGCAGGATCCACGCTGGCGATCGAGATTGAAGAGCCGGTCGGACCGAACGCCGAGGTCGGGAAACCGCTCGCGAAACTCCTTGTAATGCAGCCAGCTCACGCAGGACTCGTGCCGCTTCATCAGGCCTGCCGCCGCAAGAATGAACGAACCCGTGCACACGCCGATCAACGGCACCTTCTTGGCATCCGCCTGCCGGAGAAAGGTGATGGTCTGCTGGTCGACAGGGTTCTCCACCGTCAGAAGACCGCCGACGACCACAATGTAATTGAAATTCGACGGATCGACGAAATCGGACGTCGGAGCGACCTGGACGCCGCAGCTCGAGTTTATCAGGTGCCGCGTGCTGCCAATCACCTGCCAGTCAGCAAGGACCCTGCCGGAACGATCCTGCTCGTCGCTGGCAAGCCGCAGCGTGTCGATGAAGAGCGCGAAGGCCGACAGCGTGAACGATCGCGCCAGAACGAACCCAACCTTGAGCCGGGCGGGTTTCGCGGCGCCGTCTGCCTGCCGATGCTGCTCCGGTCGCATAGTCATCTCCTTGCCGCTGCTGAGCAGCGCTTATCGAATCTGAAAACCGTGCGCCAGGGGGTCACGATCGTCAACGAAAATGGTGTTGTGCCCGATGACGCGGGCCCAGCCGCCGATGCTCGGAAGAATACCGCGATAAGATCCGATACTTGCCTCGGCTTCAACCCGGCCCTCGAAAACGGTTCCGATCAGGCTTTCATGACGGTAACTCGACCCGACCGACATCCGCCCCTTCCCATAGAGTTGGGCCATGCGCGCCGAAGTGCCGGTGCCGCCTGGTGACCGGTCGATGGCTTTCTCACCGTAGAAGACCGCGCAGCGCCCACCGGAGTGGTCGTTCACAGGGCGATCGCACCAGATCGCGTGATGCACGCCGGAAATCCTGGCGTCGTCGGGATGAACGGGATCGCAGACACTCGCAAGTGCCGCCCTGAGCTTCTGGCTGCAGCCGACGATATCGGACGCCGTCATGCCGTCGAGCCCGCTCCAATTCTCTTGCGGTTCGATGACGGCATAATAGTTGCCGCCATAGGAAATATCGACGCGCAGACGGCCCATTCCTGGCACATCGACCTCGACATCGGCCTCATGGAGATAGCTCGCGACATTGTGGAGGCGAACGGAATCGACATATCCGCCCTTCTCCTCGTAAGTGACGTCCACTCTGCCGGCAGGCGTTTCGATGGCGACCCTTCCAGCTTCGCGCGGCTTGATCAACCCTTCCTCGATCGCGGCGGTCACGGTGCCGATGGTGCCGGCGCCGCACATCGGCAGGCAGCCGCTCACCTCGATGAAAAGAACGGCGAAATCGCAGTCCTCCCGATAGGCCGGGTAAATGATCGAGCCTGACATGATGTCATGCCCCCTCGGCTCGAACATCAGTGCCTTGCGCACCCAGTCGTGGTCGCGGACGAAGATCTCCCGGCGCTCGCCCATGGGCACATGCGGAAGCAGCGGACCACCGCCGGCGACGAGACGGACGGGATTGCCGCAGGTATGCGCATCGATGCAGAAGAAGCTGTTTCTCATCTTGTTATGTCCTTGCTCATCTCGCCTTCGGCAGCCTGTCGCGGTCGAGCAGGCCGCGGGATACCCGGTCGAGTAGCAGGGCGACCGCGACGATCGCCAGGCCTGCTCTCAAGCCAAGGCCCATCTCCATGCGCGTCAGGCCGCGCGTCACTTCCGCGCCGAGGCCGCCTGCGCCGACGAGGCCGGCCAGCACGACCATCGCCAGCGACAGGAGAATGCATTGGTTGAGCCCGACCAGCAGCGTCTGCTTGGCCAGGGGGATTTCGATCTTCCAGAGGATCGATCGCGGCGGCGCGCCGATGGCGCTGCCGAGTTCGATGAATACCTTCGGGACCTGGTTGAAGGCCAGCGTCGTCAGGCGGAGCATCGGCGGAATGCCATAGACGATGGTGGCGATGATTGCCGGCACCCGTCCGAGGCTGAAGATCATCACCGCGGGGATGAGGTAGACCCATGGCGGCACGGTCTGCATGACGTCGAGAACCGGTCGCACCACCGCCTCCAATGTCTTGTAGCGTGAGCACAGGACGCCGAGCGGGAAGGCGATGAGCACGGAGATAAGGACTGCGACGGTCACCAGCGAGAGGGTCTGCATCGATGCCGTCCACAGCCCGACAAGAAGGCAGAATCCCAGACAGAGGCCTGCCAGGATTGCGGCGCGGAGGCTGACGGCAAAAAATGCCAGGAGGACGACGATCGCAATCAGCGCATAGGGCGGCACAAAGAGGAGTGCCCCCTCGAATGCGGAAAGCACCGCTTCGACCACGGAACTGATGGCAGCAAACAGCGGGTGAAGGTTGGTGTTGAGCCAATCGACTGATGGAGCCAGGAAAGCGCCAGGCGAAAACTGAAAGGTTGACGGATTCATGACTTCCTCCCTGCGCCCAGCCGAGCGGCACTCTGGGTTATTCGGTCAAGCACCATAGTCAGTACCACGATGGCGATCGCGCCGTTGATGGAGGTGGCGATGTCGAGTGTCCTGATCGCGCCGTAGATCGTCTCTCCGAGCCCGCCGGAACCAACGATGCCGGCGATGACGACCATGCCAAAGGCCATCATCAGGCTTTGATTGATGCCTGCCATGATGCTCGGCAGCGCAAAGGGAAGGCGGATCTTGAAGAACATCTTGGTCGGCGTGGTCCCAAGCGCCTCTCCAAGTTCGATGAACTCTTTGGGCGTCATGCGGATACCAAGCGAGGTCAGGCGGATGGCCGGCGGCACGGCGACGATCACGGTGGCGATCAGCGCTGTGGCCGGTCCGTAGCCGAGCAGAGCGATCGCCGGCAGCAGGTAGATATAGGGCGGAAGCGTCTGGATCAGATCGAGGCCGGGCTCCATGAAACGATCCAGCGCCGTGAAGAAGCCGGCGGCGATTCCGATCGGGATGCCGATCGCCAAGGCGATTGAGGTTGCGGTCAAGACCAGAGCCAGGGTGCTCATCGTTTGCGGCCACAGCCCCATCGAAAAACAAAGCGCCAGCGCGATACAGCTGAGCAGAGCGAACCAGATATTGACCAGCCGCCAGCCGATAAGCGCCACGATCAGAGCAACCACGTAGAACGGCGGGAGTTGCAGGAGCCAGAGGATTCCGTCATAGAGCCCTTCGAGAACCTGTCTGATATAGTCGAACAGGAACTCCCCATTGTCGCTCACCCATTCGAGCACGGAGTCCGTCCATTCGTCGAAAACATCGGTGAAGGCTGAACTATCCATGTCAATCAGCTCCAGTTGGGGTCACGCCGCCGTGAGATTGTGGGCCGAGGTTCCTTTGACGCCCATCAGCAGGCTGCGCAGCGTGACCACGCCGACGACCTGGTCACTGTCGACGACGGCGATGGCATCGCGCTCCGACTGCATCGTCAAAGAGATGAGTTCGTCGATATCGGCGTCCGGCGTCGTGCGTGCCAGCAACGCGATGTCGACGTTCGGCGTGCTCTGCTGGAATTCGGCGACACTAAGCATGACCGAATGCGCCTTGATCAGATGAAGGCGGGATATTCCCGCGACGAATTCGGCGACATAGGCGTCGGCCGGGTTGAGGATGATCTCCTCGGCCGTGCCGGTCTGGATGATGACGCCATCCTTCATGATCGCGATGCGGTCGCCGATGCGGATCGCCTCGTCGAGATCATGGGTGATGAAGACAGCGGATTTGCCCAGGGCTTTGGTCAACTGGCGGAATTCATCCTGAAGCTGACGGCGGATCAGTGGATCGAGCGCGCTGAACGGCTCGTCCATCAGAATGATCTCGGGGTCGGAGGCGAGCGCGCGAGCAAGCCCGACGCGTTGCTGCATGCCGCCGGAAAGCTCGTTGGGGTATCGGCTGAGCCAGTCGGCGAGGCCAACCTTCTCGAGGGCGGCCGCGGCAGTCTTGTTTCGCTCCGGCTTGGAAATTCCCTGGACCTCGAGGCCGAAGGCGGCATTTTCCAGCACCGTCCGGTGCGGCAGCAGCGCGACGCTCTGAAACACCATGCCGATGTTCTTGGCCCGCATCTGCCTGAGATCAACCGGCGACAAGGCGGCGATGTCGCGTCCCTTGACGAGCACCTTGCCGGAACTCGGCGTGATCAGCTTGTTGAGAAGGCGGATAAGCGTCGATTTTCCGCTTCCCGACAATCCCATGATGCAGAAGATTTCGCCCCGCCGGACCTCGATGCTCGCATCGGAAACGCCGACGACACAATTGAATTCCTTCAAGACGTCTGTCTTTCCGAGGCCGCGCTCCTTGATTGACTTCATCGCTGCGGCGGATTTGCCTCCGAAGACCTTCCAGAGGGATTGGCAGTCGATCAGGACATCTTCGGCATCGATATTGGCGGTTTTCATCGCGATCCCCTTTGAGCCAATCGGCGCTGGCTTCTTCATTTCAGGTTGGCCGCCCGACGGATCGGACGGCCATGAAGCGATTACTTCTTCTTGATGTTTTCCCAGCGCTTGATCAGGTCGGCATGGCTGCCGATCCAATCCTGCACGGCCTGGTCCATCGTCTTGCCGTCCTTGACTTCACCGTTGATGGTGGTGATGTCGGCGATTGGCACGTAGACGCTTGCCATGACTTCGCGGGCGTGCGGGTTTTCTTCTGAGAAGCCCTTATGGCCGATCCAGTAGTAGCTCTGCGGCGGCGGGAATACGCCCTTCGGGTCCTTGAGATACTTGACCTCGTACTTCTGGACCATCCACGACGGCTCCCAGATCGTGACCGCGATCCATTCCTTGCGATCATAGGCGGATTTCAGCGCCGCCGTCATCGCGGCCGTGCTGCCCTCGACGAGCTGGAGCTTGAGGCCGTAATCCTTGACAGCATTCGCCGTATCGCGCATCAGGCCGGCGCCCGGCTCGATGCCGATAATCTTGCCGCCGAATTTGTCGGCATTTTCACTGAGCTGATCGAGCGAGTCGATCGGAACATATTTCGGAACGGCAACGCCCTGGTAGAGGCCGTGCGACACCGGCGAAATCTTCTCGAGACGGTTCTTGTTCTTGTCCCAGTAATCCTGAGCGACGTAGTCGGTCTGCGAGGTGAGAGCCTGGATATCGCCCTTGGCAAGAGCGGCATAGGCGATGCCCCATTCGGAAAACTCGGTCACCTTGACGGTGTAACCGGCATCTTCGAGAACCTTCTTGGTAATGCCGGTGATGGGCGTCAGGTCTTCCCATGACATCGTGCCCAGATTGATCGTCTTTTCTTCCGCGCGAGCAGGAAGGATGCTGATCCCTATCACCGCAGCGGCGCAAAGCGCCTTCCACAAACTCTTCATTGTTCTTACTCCTGGTTTTCGTTCCCATACTCATTGAAGTCTGCGGGCGGCAGTCTTCATATTGCGCGGGCAGAGGGATCATCCCTCGCGGCCTGCGCGCAATTCCTGAAAGCGGATGACCGAGTTGACGCCGAGCCACGCGATGGGCTCCGGAGGCAATCTCGTCGGTTCCGGCTGATTGCTGTATTTGTCGAGTTCGAGGCTACCGGCACCCGCCGCCAGATCGGCCGCCATCATGCCCGCAAAAGTGCTCTTGACCGTGCCGAGACCGTTCTCGCAGCAGGCGGAAAAGAGCCCTTCCTCGACCTCGCCGAATGCCGGCACATGGTTCCGGCTAAGGCAGAGCGCGCCCGCCCAGCTATATTCCATCGGCAGGCTTTCCAGCCCGGGGAACCGGGCATCGAACGACCGGCGCTGTTCGACCGCGATACCGGCAACGCGCTTCTCCGACACTTTCAGGCTCGGGTCATAGGTGAACCTCGTCCTGACGACGATCCTCGAAAGCCCGTCCTTGGTGATCTTGCGCACCGTCGCGCCCATCGGGTCGGCCGGCAATAGCGCCCAGCGATCCACACCGGTGACGTCACCTGCGAATTCGTTCTGGGAAAAGGCCGATGTCATCGACGCGTAGGTGAAGATGTGCATCAGCCGGCCGCGGAAATGGCCGAAGCTTTGAATATGGCCGTTGACGCCCAAAATGACCTTCGGCGCCGAAACGGAGCCGCAACCGGTCTTCGCCTTCCAGGTCCTGCCTTCGCGCGAAAGCTCCAGCACCGGCGAGTGCTCGTGGATGGCGACCTTCGAATGGAGCCCGCGCGCCAGGCCACGAATATAGTCGGCCGGCTGGATCATTACCGCGCCCGGCGTGTAAAGGCCGCCATGGTAATAGCGAGAACCGGTCATCTCTCGCATTTGATGTGCATCGAGAACGCGATGCTGCTCGCCGATCTTCTCGAGCGACTTCCTGTAATTGTCGTTGAGACCCATGCCCCGGTCGGAGGCCGCGGCATTCACCTTGCCCGATGGGTCAAAGGTTTCCCGCGACAGGCCGTTTTCGGCCGCCACATCGGCTGCGAAGGCAATCGCCAGGCGGTTCTGCCGAATCTCCTCTTTGGTCGCCTCTTCGTCGGCCACCGAATACTCGCCCGAGGACAGGTTGTGCGGCACGTCGATCATGAAACCGGAATTCCGGCCGGCCGGACCCTTGGCGAGCTCGCGAGCCTCCAGGACGACGATCTTGTCCTGGGGGCGCAATTGCGAGAGGCGGCGCGCCGCCGAGAGGCCGGCAAATCCGCCGCCGATGATCAGCCAGTCCGCAATAGTGTCGTGCTCAAGCGCCGCTACGGGAAAGGCGCGTTCGCTGGTCGCCTCCCATCCCGAAACGCCGGTGTCGGTCGGCAGGTGCTTGATCACATGGCGGCTCATCGGATGGTCTCGTCGACCGACCGCTCGGATACGTCGATCCAGATGGTCTTGAGTTCGCAGTAATTGTCGTGAGCAAAGACCGACTTGTCGCGGCCGCCGAAGCCGGACTCCTTGTAGCCGCCGAACGGCGTGGTGGCATCACCTTCGCCGAAGCAGTTGACGGTGACGACGCCGGCGCGGATTTCGCGCGCGAGCTTGATGGCGTTTCTCAGGCTGCCGGTATAGACCGACGCCGTCAGGCCGTAATTGGTGTCGTTGGCAAGGGCGATCGCTTCGGCAAGCGAATTGAAGGTTGTGACCGAGAGTACCGGCCCGAAGATCTCTTCCTGGAACAGGCGGCTGGCGGGCGTTACGCCATCGAACACCGTCGGCTCGATGAAGATGCCGCCATGCGTTTCGCCGCCGTGGGCGACCGTTAGCTTCTCCGTCTTGGCGTCGTCGAGGAAGGATTTCACCTTCTCGAAATGCGCTTTGCTGACCAGTGCGCCGATGCGATTGTCCGGATCGAGCGGATCGCCGGTCTTCCATTCGCGCATATAGGCGCCGATGCGCTTCAGCAACTCGTCCTTGATCTTGGAATGAACAATGAGACGCGACGTGGCAGAGCAGTTCTCACCCATGTTCCAGAAGGCGCCGTTGACCACCTGCTCGGCAACGAGATCCAGGTCTTCGGCATCGTCAAGAACGACCGCGGGATTCTTGCCGCCGCATTCGAGTACGACCTTCTTGAGGTTCGAATCCGCGGCATAACGCAGAAAGCGGCGGCCGGTCGGGGTCGATCCGGTGAAGGCGACCATATCGACACCCATGTGCAGGCCGATCGGTTCGCCGACTTCGCGGCCGGAGCCGGTGACGACGTTGAACACACCAGCCGGAATGCCGGCTTCATGGGCAAGCTCGGCGACACGCAGCGTCGTCAGCGTCGTTTCCTGGGCCGGCTTGACGATGACCGAGCAGCCAGCGGCGAGCGCCGGGCCGATCTTCCAGGCCAGCATCAGCAGCGGGAAATTCCATGGAAGCACACATCCGACGACGCCGATCGGCTCGCGCACGATCATCGTCAGCGCGTTGGCTCCGACCGGGGCGGTGTTGTCATAAAGCTTGTCGATCAGCTCGGCATGCCAGCGGATCGTATGAATGGCATCAGGAATATCGACCGTCTGGCATTCCCGCACCGGCTTGCCGCTGTCGATGCTTTCCAGGACGGCAAGCTCGTGCCTGTTCTGCTCCATGAGCTTGGCGAGCTTCAGAAGCACTTCCTTGCGCGCTCCCGGCGAGCGCAGCCGCCAGCGTCCATCATCGAACGCATCCCTCGCCTTCGTAACGGCGAAGTCGACGTCGCTGGAATCGCAGGCGGCGATTTCGGCAAGGACCTCGCCCGTTGCGGGGTTCGTGGAGGCGAAGGTCTTGCCGGAATTTGCCGGACGGAATGCGCCATCGATGAAGGCATTCGTCGGAAACTGAAGCTCGGTGGCGATCGCCTTGTATTCGGCGGCGGTCAAGGGTTCATGCATGGTTTGCTCCCGATGTGATCTGGGCGACCGTGCGCTTCAATGTGGCGACGACGGTCTGGAGGGTTCGCTTTTCTTCGGAGTTGAGCGGACGCAGCGGCGCGCGGACCGATCCGACATTCAGCCCGATCAATTCGCATCCGTGCTTGATCGACTGGACGAACTTGCCGCATTCAAGGAAATCCATCAGCGGCAGCATTGCCGTCATGATCGCCCGGCCCTTGTCGAAGTTCTTTTCCAGGACGCAGGCCTCATAGAGAGCGACATGCTCGCGCGGCAGGAAGTTTGAGCCGGCGCAGACCCAGCTCTTCGCACCCCATGCGAAGAATTCGAGCGCCTGATCGTCCCAGCCGCAGGACAGCGCGATATGCGGAAATTTCCGGGCGAGCCGATGAAGATTGCCCATGTCGCCGGAGCTTTCCTTGATGGCGATGACGTTCTTCGACTTGCCGACGCGGGAGAAATACTCCTCGCCCATCACCACGCCCATGCGGGCCGGATAGTTGTAGAGCATGATCGGCAGGTTGGCGGCGCGATCGACCGTCAGCGCATGGACGGCGTTTTCGCGTTCGGTCGGCAGCGCGTAGGGCGGTGACGACACCAGGATTGCATCCGCGCCGATTTCCTTCGCCGCCTTGGCATATTCGACCGAATCTTCGGTACGTATGGCACCGGTCCCGATGATGAGCGGCAGCCGTGTGCCGATGACTTCTCGCGCATAGGCGGCGAGTTCGAAACGCTCCTGGCTGCTCTGGGCGTAGTATTCGCCCGTCGAACCGCCGACGATGATGCCGTGCACTCCCGCCTCGATCAGCGACTCGAGCACGGCGGTAAATCCGGCCCGGTCGATCTGTCCATTTTGATCGAGTGGCGTCACCGCCGGCGTATAGATCCCCTCAAACTTCACGGTGACTTCTCCAATAATTGCGTGGCCGGAGCGCCGAGGAAGGCGTCCGCTTTCAGGCCTTGCGGGGCGATGAACATCTCCATGTTCTCGCGGGACAATTCCCAGTGTTCGAAAACGAGATCGACGACGGCATTCTCGTCGTGAGCGCCGAGCGCGGCGATGAAGCCGTCATGGTGGTCGACCGCCACCTGCAGCCGCCGCTTCATGTCCTCGTTCCTCGGTCGGAAGAACGTGTGGCCGATGCGCGCGTGATCGATGAGCAGCCGGCCGAGACTCGGCTGCAGATAGACGTTGCCCGACATTTCGCCGAAGATCTCGTGAAAGCGGTTGTTCTCCAGCACCATTCTCAGGGCGTCTGCGTCCTCGCTGGCGGCGCGAAAGCGCTCCTGGGTCTGCTTCAGGTCGACAAGCTGGGCGGGCTTGAAATTCTGCACGGCGAGACGGCCGATCGCCGCATAGATCAACGGCGCGACAAGAAAGAAATTGCGCAGCGTGGAGTGGTTCATCGGGATGACCCGCGCACCCCTGTTCTCGCGGATATCGATATAGCCCTCACCGGCAAGGCGGCGGAATATGTCGCGGACCGGCGTCCGGGAGAGCCCATATTTTTCGCTCAGACTGGCCTCGTCCAGATCGGCGTCCGGGTCCAGTTCCATCGTCAGAATCCGGCGTTTCAGATCTTCGTAGAGATTGCTCTTGGGTGTCCTCGCCATCGTCGATCTCCAGCCATTGTTGCTCTACGTCATGAAGATGGCACGGCTCTCAGGAGGAGTCAAATAATTGTGTACTTTGCGTACACAATTATTATTCCTAGGATACACAATATCGCGAAGTCGCGCGGAGCCGTTGCCGGTTCGGCGCCGTTTCAATTCCAAGGTGAGGGATTGGCTTGCGCCCGATACGCGGATTGGCCGAAACCGCGGGCAATTCCTTCTGGAAACCTGCGTCGGTCGTCGGAGAGAGTTCTTCGTGGCGGGTTATCAGCGCCTTCGGCGCGTCAACGCCAATCATCGGGCGTCGAAAGCTGGCCGCGGCACGGCGGCGCGCCGCCATCTGCGGATATCACGCTGATGGCGGCGGTTTTGTTGGGGCCGCCGAGGTCGGCGTCCCCATTAGATCACGGGGCGAGCGCTCCGCTCTTCTTGGCGGTCCAGGTTGCGATATAGTCCATCAAGCCGGGGTTGAGGCAATCGTACGGCTCGAGGCCCGACGCCTTCAACTGCGCTCTGACGGCGTCCATCTTGCCAGGATCGAAGCCGCTTTCGATGATCGACGACACGAAGGCCGCAAAGCCCGGCTTTGCCCAGCCGCCTTCCTGGAAGCGCTCCGGATGGATGAACGACAATCCCTGGAACGCATGTTCACGCTCGACCGGGCCGTACAGATGCACGCCGCATTGCTTGCAGGCATGCCGCTGGATCAGCGCCGCGGCTTCGACGACGGCAAGTTTGTCACCGTTCTCCAACACTTCGACGCTGTCGGTCGGCGCAACTGCCACGACCGAAAAGACGGCGCCCTCTGGCTTCCAGCACTTGGTGCAGCCGCAGGCGTGATTATGGGCGATATCGCCCTTGATCCTGACCTTTACGGGGTTGCTCGTGCACTTGCACACGAGCGTTCCGCCTGCAAAGGCAGCGTCAGTCGCCTGAAAGCCTGAATCCACTAGCGGATGAATAGCTATGCTCATTGCTTTTCTCCTTCCCTCCCTGGCCGTTTGCGTTATGCCCGGCCGAGCCCTTCCAAACTAATTTCCCAACCTCTGCGCATGCCAGCGCAGATGGTCTTCCATGAATGTCGAAATGAAAGAGTAGGAGTGGCCGTAGCCTTCCTGCATGCGAAGCGACAGGTCGATGCCCGCCGCTTCGCAGGCTTGCCTGAGCTCATCGGGACGCAATCCGTCCTCCAGGAAGCTATCCGCCGTCCCCTGATCGACGAACAGTTCCGGGAACCGGTACCCGTCTTCGATCAGCGAGCAGGCATCATAGGCCCGCCAGGTCGTTTCATCCGCCCCGAGATATTTCCGCAATGCCGGTTTCGACCAGCCGGAGACCGAGGGACGGCTGATCGGCGCGAAGGCCGAGCAGCTCTGGAAGCGATCCGGGTTCTTGAGCGCGATGGTGATCGCGCCATGCCCCCCCATCGAGTGCCCGAAGATTCCCTGGCGGCCCATGTCGACCGGGAATTCCGCGGCCAGCAGCCGCGGCAACTCGTCGACGATGTAGCTGTACATCCGATAGTTCGCCGAATAGGGCGGCTGGGTGGAATCGACATAAAAGCCCGCACCCTTGCCGAACTGCCAATTGTCGGCTTCGTCGGGGACGTGGTCACCGCGCGGGCTGGTATCCGGGCAGACGACGATCAGTCCGAGCTCAGCCGCAAGCCGCCGATACTCGCCCTTGTCCATGACATTGGCATGCGTGCATGTCAGGCCGGAAAGGTACCATAGAACCGGGCAGTTGCCCTTGAGCGCCTGCGGCGGCACGAAGACAGCAAAGGTCATGTCGCAATCACAGACCTCCGAGCGATTAACGTAACCCCCCTGGATGCCGTCGTGTGACTTCTCTGTCGAGATGGTTTTCATGGCTTAATAGACCACCACGCCGCGGATGCTTTCGCCCTTGTGCATCATGTCGAAGCCTTTGTTGATGTCTTCGAGCGGCATGGTGTGGGTGATCATCGGGTCGATCTGGATCTTGCCCTGCATGTACCAGTCGACGATCTTCGGCACGTCGGTGCGGCCACGCGCGCCGCCGAAGGCGGTGCCCATCCAGTTGCGGCCGGTGACCAGCTGGAACGGCCGGGTGGAGATCTCCTGGCCGGCGCCGGCAACGCCGATGATGATCGACTTGCCCCAGCCGCGATGGCTGGCTTCGAGCGCCTGGCGCATCACCTTGGTGTTGCCGGTGCAGTCGAACGTATAGTCGGCGCCGCCGATCAGGTCGCCATTGCGCTTCGTCAGGTTGACGAGATAGGGCACGATGTCGTCGCCGACCTCCTTCGGATTGACGAAATGCGTCATGCCGAACTTCTCGCCCCATTCCTTGCGGTCATTGTTGATGTCGACGCCGATGATCATGTCGGCACCGGCAAGCCGCAGGCCCTGCAGCACGTTGAGGCCGATGCCGCCGAGACCGAAGACGATGGCGGTGGCGCCGATCTCGACCTTGGCGGTGTTGAT